>NZ_JBJDOA010000008.1:0-65566 GCF_044900785.1 Pseudomonas sp. NPDC087358 | reverse complement strand
TGAATCCAGACGCCTGGGTTGTATCAGACACACCGCAGTTGCAGGACTTGCTGGCGCTTCGCACCAGATCGCGAGCAAGCTGGCTCCCACGGCCTTCGGCCAGAATCAAGAGCAAGTACGCATTCGTCAGCAAGGCGGCCTGCGGTCAGAATCAAAGGCGCGTGCTGCTTCTGCCCGGAGGGCGTGGGAGTCAGGCTTGCCGACGATCTGCCGGGCACCGGCAGTGAATCCAGACGCCTGGTTGTATCAGACACACCGCAGTTGCAGGCCTTGCTGGCGCTTCGCACCAGATCGCGAGCAAGCTGGCTCCCACGGCCTTCGGCCAGAATCAAGAGCAATTACGCATTCGTCAGCAAGGCGGCCTGCGGTCAGAATCATGTGCAAGTACGCATTCGTCAGCAACGCTTTGCATAAAAAAGGGCTGCACGATCACTCGTGCAGCCCTGTGTCTGCGCCCATGTCGCCTCAGTCGCGGGCCGTTTCCACCTGGCGCGGGGCCATGAAGTACAGCCAGACCAGGGCGAGGAAGTACATCGCCGGGATCATGGTGAACAACACGTTGTAGTTGTTGTGGGTGGCGGTCAGGACGGCGCCGACGATCTGGGTCATGAACATCCCGCCGATGGAGGCGCACATGCCGCCGAAGCCGAATACCGTGCTCATCATGTGCTTGGGCGTGTAGTCCATGACCAGGCTCCAGATGTTCGCCGTCCACGCCTGGTGCGCGCCGACCGCCAGGGCGATTGCCAGGACCGCCATCCACAAGCCGCTGGCGTTGGCGGCGAAGACGACACAGATAATGGTCAGGGCGAAGATCAGCATCGACACCAGCCGTGAGGTCGTCGGGCGCATGCCCCGGCCAATCAGCCACGATGACAGTACGCCGCCACCGATGCTGCCGAAGTCTGCGGTCAGCCAGATCAGCATCAGCGGGATGCCCATCTGGGTGACGCTGATGCCCAGGCCGTATTGCTGGTTGAGGAACGGCGGCAACCAGTACAGGTAGAACCAGAACACCGGCGCGGTCAGTGCATAGGCGAGGGCGAAGGCCCAGGTGCCGCGCATCTTCAGGATGCTGGAAAATGGCACCTTGACCTGCGCAGGCTCGGGTTCGCTCGCGTCATTGATGTAGTCCAGCTCGCTGCGACGCACGGTGGGGTGGTCCTCAGGGTTGAAATACTTCAAGCGCCAGATGACCACCCAGGTCAGCCCCAGGACGCTCATGCACAGGAAAGCAGCCTGCCAGCCCCAGACGCTGAGGATCAGCGGCAGCAACGCCGGCGTGACCATGGCGCCGACGTTGGTGCCGGCATTGAAGATGCCTGTGGCCACGGCGCGCTCACCCGACGGGAACCACAAACGCGTGGTCTTCACGCAGGCCGGGTAGTTGGCAGCTTCGGTGAGTCCCAGGATAAAACGGCAGACCATGAAGCCGGCGGCCGACGTGGCCAGGCCGTGGGCGCCGGTGACGAAGCTCCACAGCAATACCGCGAGGAAGAAGCCGCGCTTGACCCCGACCCGGTCGATGAACCGGCCTTGCAGCAGGAAGCCTATGGCGTAACCGACCTGGAACCAGAAGTTGATGTTGGCGTAGTCCATCGCCGTCCAGCTCATCTGCTTGGCCAGCAGAGGCTGCATGACGCCCAGGGCGGCGCGGTCGATGTAGTTCAGGGTGGTGGCGAAGAACACCAGGGCCAGCATGCCCCAGCGGGTTTTGCCGACGGCGAGGGCGCCGCGGATTTTTTCACCGAACCCGGCATGAGGGTGCACCGGCGTGGCTGCGTCGGACGCAGGGGAAGCAGGGTATGAGCGCATGAGCATTTAACCTGTCTTGGAATTGTTATGGTTGTGTCTGGTATCGCGTTTACCGATGGGAGGCAGCATCGGTTCCAAGCTGTGGGGGTGCCTTGTTCGACAATGTGCTGAGAATGGTGGGCACCGGACATCCCAGCGTCAATTGACATAAAACGCTTTTGGGCGATTATCGAACACAAAACTAACCAGTCCGTACATTTAATTTGCCGTGGCAATTTACCCGGAGAATAATCGCTTCACGCCTGAGCCGCAGCCGGACTGTCCATCAGGTGTCATTACTCAGGAGTCAGATCATGCAGCGCTCGATTGCCACCGTTTCCTTGAGCGGCACGTTGCCGGAGAAGCTTGAAGCCATTGCCGCCGCCGGTTTCGATGGCGTGGAAATCTTTGAAAACGATTTGCTGTACTACGACGGCAGCCCGCGCAACGTGCGCCAGATGTGTGCCGACCTGGGGATTGCGATCACCCTGTTCCAGCCCTTCCGGGATTTTGAAGGCTGCCGCCGTGATCGCCTGCAACGCAACATCGATCGCGCCGAGCGCAAGTTCGACCTGATGCAGGAACTGGGCACCGACCTGGTGTTGGTCTGCAGCAATACTGCCAGCGACTCGTTGGGTGAGCAGAGCATTCTGCTCGACGACCTCTCCCTGCTGGCCGAACGTGCCGGTGCGCGCAAGCTGCGGGTCGGCTATGAAGCGCTGGCCTGGGGCCGCCACGTCAATACCTGGCAGCAAGTGTGGAATCTGGTGCGGCAGATCGATCATCCATCCCTGGGGGTGTTGCTGGACAGCTTTCACACCCTGTCGCTCAAGGGCGATCCGAGCGCCATTGCCGATATTCCCGGCGACAAGATCTTCTTCGTGCAAATGGCCGATGCGCCCATTCTGGCCATGGACGTGCTGGAGTGGAGTCGGCATTTCCGCTGCTTCCCGGGTCAGGGGGAGTTCAATTTGCCGGGCTTTCTCGCGCCGATCCTGCGCAGCGGCTATACCGGTCCGCTGTCGCTGGAGATCTTCAACGACGGTTTCCGCGCGGCGCCGGCGCGGGCCAACGCGGCTGACGGTCTGCGCTCCTTGTTGTATCTGGAAGAGAAGACCCGCTTGTTGCTGGAGCAGGAAAAACAGCCGGTCGAACCGCAGTTGCTGTTCAGCCCACCTGCGGCTGGCGCCTACGACGGTGTCGAGTTCCTTGAATTCGCGGTCGACGATACGCAAGGCGCGCGCCTGGCAGGCTGGCTGGAAAACCTCGGTTTCGCCAGGCTCGGTCAGCACCGCTCCAAAGCGGTCCGCTTGCTCGGGCAGGGCGACATCAAGATCGTGCTCAACGCCGAACCCTATTCATTCGCCCACAGTTTCTTCGAGTCCCATGGCCCCTCGCTGTGCGCCACGGCACTGCGCGTCGAAAGCGGCAACGCTGCGCTGGAGCGCGCGCGGCTTTACAAAGGCCAGCCCTATCGCGGCCTGGTCGGGCCCAACGAACGGGAAATTCCCGCCGTACGCGCGCCCGATGGCAGTCTGATTTATCTGGTCGAGCCCGCCGCGCCCGGACAGTCGATCTACGACAGCGACTTCAACATCCGCCAGCCAGCCGCCGTTTCAGGCGGTCTGCAGCGCATTGACCACATGGCCATGGCGCTGCCCGCCGACAGCCTGGACAGCTGGGTGCTGTTCTACAAAAGCCTGCTGGACTTCGAGGCCGACGACGAGGTGGTTCTGCCCGACCCGTACGGGCTGGTGAAGAGCCGGGCATTGCGCAGCCGCTGCAGCACCGTACGCCTGCCGCTGAACATCTCGGAGAATCGCAATACGGCCATTTCCCACGCCTTGTCGAGCTATCGCGGCTCAGGCGTGCATCACATCGCATTCGCCTGCGACGACATTTTTGCGCAGGTGGCCAAGGCCAAGGAGGCGGGCGTGCAGTTGCTGGATATTGCGCTCAACTACTACGACGATCTGGCCGCGCGCTTCGATTTCGATGACGAGTTCCTCAGCGAACTGGCGTATTACAACGTGCTGTACGACCGCGACGCCAACGGTGGCGAGTTGTTTCACGTCTACACCGAGGCCTTTGATGAGCGGTTTTTCTTCGAGATCCTGCAGCGCAAGAACGGCTACGTCGGCTATGGTGCAGCCAACGTACCGGTGCGGCTGGCGGCCATGGCCAAGTCGCGCAGCGGTGCGACGCGACAGACCCGGCTCTGACGCACTGATGGCATGCTGGCATATGCCGCTTCCGTAACGCGACGGCGCGGCTCATAATCGGACGATTCCACCGTGGTCGTGAGCCAAGCATGAAAACCGTCGACGACACCCTTGCCGATGCGCCCGTAGAGGCGCCACGCAAGAGCCGCAAGAACAATCCGGAAAAGACCCGTGACGGCATCCTTCAGGCTGCCGTCGCCGAGTTCGTCGCCCAGGGGCTGTCAGGCGCGCGCGTCGATGCCATCGCCGAACGCACGCAAACCTCCAAGCGCATGATCTATTACTACTTCAACAGCAAGGAGCAGCTCTACACCGAGGTGCTGGAGAAGCTGTACGGCGATATCCGGCACACCGAGACCAGCCTGAAACTCGACGTCCTGGCGCCCATGGAGGCGATCGAGCGGCTGGTCGAGTTCACCTTCGATCACCATGATCGCAATGTCGACTTCGTGCGTATCGTGTGCATCGAGAACATCCATAACGGTGACAACGTCAAGCAGTCACCCACCATTCGCGCCCTGAGCCAGCATGTGCTGCAGGCGCTGGACGAGACGTTGCGCCGGGGCGAGCAGCAAGGGCTGTTCCGGCCGGGTGTGCAGGCAGTGGACCTGCACATGCTGATCAGCTCGTTCTGTTTCTATCGGGTGTCCAACCGCCACACCTTCTCCGAAATCTTCCAGATCGACCTTGAGGATCAGGCCGTGAAGGCGCGGCACAAGGCGATGATCAAGGATTCGGTCACCCGTTATCTGCTGCCCTGAGCGATCGATCAGCCGTCCAGCGAGCTGAAAAAACCCTGCATCCGCTCGGCATCGGCCCGCTCGCCGGTGAATAGCTCGAACGCCTTCACCGCCTGAAATACCGCCATGGTGCTGCCGTCCAGCGTGCGGCAGCCCAAGGAGCGGGCGTGGGCCAGCAGTTCGGTCTGCAACGGGAGGTAGATGATTTCTGCAACCCACAGCTCAGTGCGCAGCAGCGCGAGCGGCAGCGGAGTGCCTGGCAGTTTGCTCATGCCCACCGGTGTGGTGTTGACCAGGCCATCGGCCAGAGCCATGGCCGCCGGCAAGTCATGGCCGACACGGGCGCGGGCCGCGCCGAAATGCGCGTTGAGGTTGTCGACCAGGCTTTGTGCGCGACCGGCATCGACGTCGAAAATACTCAGCTGCTCGACACCTTCACTGAGCAGTGCATGGGCAACCGCCGCACCGGCGCCTCCTGCGCCCATCTGCACTACGCGCGCGCGAGCCGCAGCGTCCAGACCCCGGCGAAAACCCTCGGCAAATCCCAGGCAATCGGTGTTGTGACCGATGCGTTTGCCGTCCCGCAATACCACGGTATTGACCGCGCCGATGCTGCGCGCTTCGCTGGACAGCTCGTCGAGCAACGGCATCACCGCCTGCTTGCATGGGAAGGTGATGTTCAGGCCAGTGAAACCACAGTGCTCGGCGCTGTCGAGCAAGTGCGGGAGGGCGGTGTTGTCAAGCTTGAGGGCATCCAGATCAATGATCCGATACAGATAGCGCATGCCTTGGGCGTCGCCCTCGTGTTCGTGCAGCGAAGGCGTGCGCGAGGCCTGGATGCCGGCGCCGATCAGGCCGGCAAGAATGGAGGGTGGGGCAAGCTTTGCAGTCATGTCTATGGACTCTTGTTATTGAGCCACCCTGCAAAAGGGAAGCCCTGACAGCAAAATGTACCAGATAGTTAATTTTGCAGAAGTCTCGACTAACGGTGGGCGCTGCAATCCGTTCGGTAATCGCCCGATTCCGAAGGCACGCCCCGGCTGAGGTGATTTCGATCTGCGCGGCATAGGCCCGAGCGGGTACTCTAGAGCGCTTTCTGCCCTGCTTGATGAAGGATGCACGCTGATGTCGCAACGCCAATCGACGCTGATCGCTTTGCTGGTGGCGGTCACCTTTTTCATGGAGAACCTCGACGCGACCGTGATCGCTACCGCCTTGCCCGAGATGGCGAAGACCTTTGGCGTTGCCGCGGTGGACCTGAATATCGGCATGAGCGCTTACATGCTGGCGATTGCGGCCTTCATCCCGATCAGTGGCTGGCTGGCGGACCGCCTTGGCTCACGCCTGGTGTTTGGCGCTGCTATCGTGCTGTTCACCCTGTCGTCACTGCTGTGTGGCATCAGCACCAGCCTGGAAACTTTCGTCGCCGCGCGGGTATTGCAAGGCATCAGCGGCGCGATGATGGTGCCGGTCGGGCGGCTGGCGGTCATGCGCGCCACCGAGAAAAAAGACCTGGTGCGGGTGATTTCCCTGATCACCTGGCCTGGATTGGTGGCGCCGGTGCTGGGCCCGCCACTGGGCGGTTTTATCGTCACTCACGCCTCATGGCCCTGGATCTTCTACCTCAATCTGCCGCTGGGCATATTGGCGCTGATTGCCACCTGGGTGCTGATCCCGCGACGTAACGAGGTCAGCCAGCGCGCCTTCGATTTCCCCGGCTTCGTCCTGCTGGCCGTGGCCTGTACGGCACTGCTGTATGGCATGGAAGTGCTGGGGCAGGGCCGCGACCGCCACTGGCCAGGCCTGCTGTTGACCGGGGTAGGGTTGGTCTGCGGCGCCTTGGCCTGGGCGCACATGCGCAAACGTGCAGAGCCGCTGATGAATGTCCAGGTGATCGGCATCCGCACCTTCAGTGTCAGCCTGCTCGGCGGTTCGGTGTTCCGTATCGCGATCAGCACCTTGCCGTTTCTGCTGCCCTTGATGTTCCAGCTGGGTTTCGGTCTGTCGGCGTTCGATGCAGGTTTGCTGGTGCTGGGCGTGTTCGCCGGCAACCTGGCGATGAAGCCTTTTACCAGCGCCATCATGCAGCGCTGGGGCTTTCGCCCGGTGCTGATGGTCAACGGTGTGATCGGCGTGGTGGCCATCGCTGCCTGTGGGCTGCTCGACGAGCGCATGGGCTGGCCGCTGATCCTGCTGATTCTGTTTGTCGGCGGGCTGTCGCGCTCGATGCAGTTCACCGCGTTCAATACCCTGGGCTTTGCCGATGTGCCCAAGGCGCAGATGAGCGATGCCTCGACCATGTTCAGCATGTTTTTCCAGCTGAGCATGGGCCTGGGCGTGGCGATCGCTGCATTGTTGCTGCGCGGCTCGATGTACCTGCATGGCAATCAGGGGCAGGCGCTGACGGCGGACTTTCAGCTGACATTCGTCTGGGTGGCGCTGATTGCGCTGCTGGCCTTGCTGGATAACCGGCGTCTGCCGGCTCAGGCCGGTGAGGCGGTATTGCAACGCAAGCACTGACTGCGCGCCGTCACCTGTCTAAAACCACCACCCTCCGTGCACGCTTTGACTATTGCTCATCTGTCCTGCAGGGCGGAGTATTTCCCAAGGTCTGATACGACCCTCCAATAATAAAAGTGTAAGGAAGACACCATCATGCAGATCGAAGGCAAGGTATTTCTGGTCAGTGGCGGCGCATCCGGCCTGGGAGCCGCCACGGCGCAGATGCTCATCGACGCAGGCGCCAGGGTCATGCTGGTCGACGTCAACCAGCAGGCGCTCGAGACTCAGCTGCACACCCTCGGCGCCAATGCGCGCGCCAGTGTCACCGACATCACCGATCAGAGCGCCGCCAAGGCCGCGGTGGACAAGGCGCTGGTCGAGTTCGGTCAGGTCAATGGCCTGGTCAACTGCGCAGGCATCGTCGGCGCCGAAAAGATTCTCGGCAAAGAGGGCCCGCATGGTCTGGACAGTTTCAGCCGGGTCATCAACGTCAACCTGATGGGCAGTTTCAACCTGTTGCGTCTGGCGGCAGCCGCGATGGCCGAAGGCGCTGCGGATGCAAACGGCGAGCGCGGCGTCATCATCAACACCGCTTCAGCGGCTGCCTATGATGGCCAGATAGGCCAGGCGGCCTACGCAGCCTCCAAGGGCGCGATCGTCAGTCTGACGTTGCCCGCGGCCCGGGAGCTGGCGCGCTTCGGGATCCGGGTGATGACCATCGCGCCGGGAATCTTCGAGACCCCAATGATGGCCGGCATGACCGCGCAGGTGCGCGAAAGCCTGGCCGCCGGGGTGCCGTTTCCGCCAAGACTGGGCAAGCCCGAAGAATATGCAGCGCTTGCCCGCCACATCATTGAAAACAGCATGCTCAACGGTGAGGTGATCCGTCTCGACGGCGCCTTGCGCATGGCTGCGCGCTAATCGAATCGAGGAGATCTTGTCATGTCACTGAACAAACGCCAGCTGCTCAATGAGGACCCTGTGGTCATCGTCAGCGCCGTGCGCACCCCCATGGGCGGTTTTCAGGGCGATCTGAAAAGCCTCACCGCGCCACAGCTCGGGTCGGCCGCGATCCGCGCCGCGGTGGAGCGTGCCGGGCTCGACAGCGCGGATGTCGAGCAGGTGCTTTTTGGTTGTGTGCTGCCCGCAGGCCTGGGCCAGGCACCGGCGCGTCAGGCGGCGCTGGGCGCAGGACTGAGTAACGCCACGCTGTGCACGACGCTGAACAAAATGTGTGGCTCGGGCATGCAGGCGGCGATCATGGCTCATGACCTGCTGCTGGCCGGCACTGCCGAGGTGGTGGTCGCCGGCGGCATGGAGAGCATGTCCAACGCGCCGTATCTGCTGGACAAAGCCCGCAGCGGTTACCGCATGGGCCACGGTCAGGTGATTGATCACATGTTTTGCGACGGTCTTGAGGACGCCTATGAGCGCGGCCGATTAATGGGGACCTTTGCCGAGGAGTGCGCCTCGTTCGAAGGCTTCAGTCGTGAAACCCAGGACGCATTCGCCATTGCCTCGCTGACCCGCGCCCAGGACGCGATGCGGCAGGGCTGGTTCGACGCCGAGATCGTTCCGGTACAGGTCACCGCGGGCAAAGAGCAAAAACTCATCCGCCAGGACGAGCAACCGCCCAAGGCCAGGCTGGACAAGATTGCCGGTCTCAAACCGGCCTTTCGTGAAGGCGGCACGGTCACAGCAGCCAACTCCAGCTCGATTTCCGACGGCGCTGCCGCACTGACCCTGATGCGCAGGTCCGAAGCTCAGCGGCGAGGGCTCAAGCCTTTGGCGGTGATTCATGGCCATGCGGCGTACGCCAATCAGCCAGGGCTGTTTCCTACGGCGCCTGTGGGTGCCATTGAAAAGCTCATGGGCAAGACCGGTTGGGCGCTGGGCGAGGTGGACCTGTTCGAGATCAATGAAGCGTTCGCGGTGGTGACGCTGGTCACTATGAGCAAGCTGGAGTTGCCTCATGACAGGGTCAACGTCAACGGCGGGGCTTGCGCACTGGGGCACCCGATCGGAGCCTCCGGGGCGCGCATTCTGGTCACCCTGTTGTCGGCTCTGAAGCAACGCGGATTGCAGCGCGGCGTCGCGGCGATCTGCATCGGTGGCGGCGAAGCGACCGCGATGGCGGTTGAGTTGATTTAATCGTTATTTATCAATCATTTATGGACAATACTTAAAGCGGGTTAACGTCGTTTATAGCCTACCTGGTCGAATAATAAAACGGATATAGAACAATGAGTTACTCAACGATTCTCACAGAAGTTCAAGGTCGGGTCGCCCTCATCACCCTCAACCGTCCAGAGGCACTGAACGCACTGAATTCGCAGCTGATCAGCGAACTCAACCACGCCCTCGACGAGCTGGAAAGCAACCGCGACATCGGCTGTATCGTACTCACCGGCTCAGCCAAGGCGTTTGCCGCCGGCGCCGATATCAAGGAGATGGCCGAGCTTAAATACCCGCAGATTTATCTGGATGACCTGTTCAGTGACAGCGACCGGGTGGCCAACCGGCGCAAACCGATCATCGCGGCGGTCGCCGGTTTCGCCTTGGGCGGGGGCTGTGAGCTGGCACTGATGTGCGACTTCATCCTGGCCGCTGAGAACGCCCGTTTTGGTCAGCCGGAAATCAAGCTCGGGGTGCTGCCGGGTATGGGGGGCACGCAGCGTCTGACCCGTGCGGTGGGCAAGGCCAAGGCCATGGAAATGTGCCTGACCGGACGCATGATCGATGCCGTCGAAGCTGAACGTGCCGGACTGGTCGCGCGCATCGTGCCGCAGGAGCAGTTGCTCGAGGAGGCCTTGAAGGTCGCCCAGTCAATCGCTGCCAAGTCATTGCCAATCGCCATGATGGTCAAGGAAAGCGTCAATCGCGCCTTTGAAGTCAGCCTGGCCGAAGGCATTCGTTTCGAGCGCCGGGTGTTTCATTCTGCGTTCGCCAGCGACGATCAGAAGGAAGGCATGGCGGCGTTCATCGAAAAGCGTGAGCCGGCGTTCAAGCATCGCTGATGCGCAGGAGCACGCCCCTGAACAGGTCAGGGGCGCTTGCGCAGTGCGCAGAGAATCCCGTCTTCGGTGATGCGCAGGGTGGCTCGTGCACTGCGCAGCAGCAGAGGCGCAGCGCTGTCGACGCGCAACTGTTCATCGACGCCCAGCTGCACGGACGGCGCGGCTGGCTCGTATGCCGCGCTGTCGGCTTGTAGCACGCGGATCACCCGTGCCGTGTCTTGACCATCGCCGAGCGTGCCGCACGCCAGAGGCTGATCGGGGTCGCCCTCGAAAAACCTGATGCGCAAGCGCGTTCCGGCGCGATGCTGGCCCAGGCTGCCGACGACGCTTGCCCAGCTGTCCAGCTCGTGGTCCACAGGGCTCTGCGGTTGCCAGTCATAGCGAATCTTCACTCGCCCCAGCGGGTCGGCGAGTTCAGCGGTCTGCGTGGCGAGCAGAGTCTCTAGAACCACCGGCCGGTGGTGCTTCACCGAAGGACGGAACGGCATCGTCCATGGGATGACTCGAAAGTGGTTGCTGTAGCTGGCCAGGAGCGGCAGTTCGCTTGCGGCTTGCGGCCAGTCGCGATTGGCGACGCTGATCGCCTGCAGAATGCCGATGGCATCGCTGGAGGGGCAATCCTTCAGCGGTGCCAGTTGCTTGGCGCAGTGGCGCACGTGCGTCAGCAGCCAGTGATCGTTCAACAGTGCGTCGGGTTGTCCCTCCACGCGTATCACCTGCCCGCTGCGCAGCCAGCCCTGATCGCTGCGTCCGCGGATATCCCGACGCTCGCAGCGCAAACGCTCCAGGTTGCGGCCGCTGCGCTGCTGACAGTGCCGGTGGTTCTCGCGCGCATCATTGCCGGGCCAGGACGGCTGATTGTCCGCGCCATCGTGGCCCGCAGGCGCGGCCACGCCGTCAGGGGCGTAGCGCTCACCGGCATGGCTGCTGTGGCAGGTCTGCACCGACAGTCGCTCGACCAGATGCTCGGGGTGCAGCGCTGTGGGACGTTCAGGGAAAGCTGCCGGATCATCGGAGAACACCAGGCAGTGGCCGTCCCGCTGCTGCTCGAAGCGAAAGCTGATGCCTTCCTCCTCGCACAAGCGGCAGAGCAGCTGCAGGTCGCTTTCGTCGTACTGCACACAGTGTTCGCGGGCGGGATAGACGCCGATCAGCGGGTCGAAGCGGAACGCCTGTTGCGCAACGCCGTGGTGGTCGAGCAGGCGGGCGATGATTTGCGGCACCGTCAGGCCGTTGTGACTGCGCCGGCGAACGCTTGCGCCAAGTCGCTGCAGGGCCGGCATCAGGCGCACTCGGTACAGGGTCAGATCGACCCCACGGTGCAGCCGTCTGACGCTGTATACCTGGCCATGCACGCCACAGTCGTTGTCTGTGTCCACACCGAAGGTCAGCCAGGCCTCGCGTTGCAACAGGCTGTTGCCATCGAATGTTGCATCCCAGGTCACGATATCCACATCAAAGCAGAAGGGCGCATTCAGCCGGTCCTGACCGTTGACGCCGATGACCTGCATATCGCCCGGGCTACCGGCGATGTCCAGGGACATTGTCACGTGCGGGTCTTCGCGCATCTGCTGTTTCACCATGAAAATTCGGGGTGCAGAGGGTACGAAAAGCTACAGACCAAAAGGGCGACTGCTGAATTTTCGGAAGGGGACTACAGGCTTCGCTTAGAAATCCCAGGCGTCGTGGTGATGTTTTCCGCGAAACTTCTCGACCACCGTTTGATCGATGGCAGCACGCCGGGGGTTTCATCTGTCGTCATCGCGTATAAAATGCGCCGGGCGCCATGGATCTGCATGGGCGTGTCATCATCGGTCACCATTTTTCAGCATTCACCGTCATCGGTCCGGCGCGCCACGCCGGGCCGGCATGGACGGTTTATCGCCACCGGAACAAGAGAGCAATCATGGGCGCACAGTGGAAGGTCAAACACAAAGAAGCAGCAGCCAACGCCAAGGGGCGTATTTTTGGCAAGCTGTCCAAGGAAATCATGATTGCTGCGCGCTCCGGCGCCGATCCGGACATGAATGCGCGTTTGCGTCTGGTGGTCGAGCAGGCAAAAAAGGCCTCGATGCCCCGTGAAACCCTGGAACGGGCGATCAAGAAAGGCGCCGGGCTGCTGGGCGAGCACGTGCATTTTGAGAAACTGACCTACGAAGGCTTCGCCCCGCACAAGGTTCCGGTGATCGTCGAATGCCTGACCGACAACATCAATCGCACCGTCTCCGAGATCCGCGTGCTGTTCCGCAAGGGGCAACTGGGCGCCGAGGGTTCGATTACCTGGGACTTCGATCACCTGGGCATGATCGAAGCGGTAGCGGCCAGCTCCGATGTGGACGCCGACGAAGCCGCCATCGAAGCGGGCGCTCAAGAGGTTGAAGCCGGTGATGAAGGCGCGACGATGTTCTACACCGAGATCATCGATCTGGACGCCGTGTGCAAGGCGCTGCCGGAATTCGGTTTCACGGTCGAGTCGGCGAAGATCGGTTATCGCCCGAAAAACCCGGTGGATGGCCTGAGCGACGAGCAGATGGCCGAGGTCGAAGCCTTTCTGGAAGCGATCGACAGCCACGATGACGTGCAGAACGTCTACGTAGGGCTGGCAGGGTAAATACCCTTTGTGTGGCACTGCGCCTGTTCTGTCCTGGGCGGTGCCGGGTTCTCGGCATGCTGCTACGGATGCTGGCTGCGGCATCTTCAAAATTGGCGCATACACAAACCCCTGTAGCAATCCGGCTCGCCGGCGGTAGCGATGGCAAAGCCGCCGCCGGCAAGCGTGCGGCTACAGGCTGCTGAGCGCCTGCTGCAGTTGCATAAGACTCGGGCGCTTCAGGATGTCGACCTGCACGCAACGCCGCTGCAAATCCCTCAGCCCGGCGGTTTCGGTCTCGCTGGCATCGCAGCACGTCAGCAGCTCCCCCAGCAATATCCCCAACGCCCGCACTTCGATGCGCTCCAATGCCCGCCCGGTTTCTGCATCCGGATAAAACGCGGCGGCGCCAAAATCCCCCAGCAGGCTATCGCCGCTTTCTTCCCAGAGAATGTTGTGGGCATACAGGTCGCCGTGGTTGATGCCGCGGGCGTGCAGATGGTGGCAAGCTGAGGCGATGCCCGCAGCAATGCGCCGGATCGTCGGCAAGCTCAGGCGTGTGCCCTGATAGACATCGCGTGTGCAGGACTCCAGGCTCGGCGGCCGGGCCAGTGTGGTGAAGCGTGGGGAAATCAGCTCCATCACCAGCCCATGGGCGTTTTGCGGATGAGCACAGACCTGCCCCAGGACCGGGATCAGGTTGCCGTGCAAGCCTGCGGCAATGCAGGCCGCCATCTCATTGAGCGGCGAACCGTCGCTGGTCAGCTCGCCCTTGTAGAGCTTGACCGCCACTGCGTGCGAAACCCCGTCGTCATCCAGCCATACTCCCTGTTGAATCACCCCTGAGGCGCCTTCGCCCAGCACTTGCTGCAGCGCCAGTTGCTGCCAGGGAATCTGCCCGATGGGCGACTCGACGTGGATGTCGTTCAGTGGGTTGCCAGCAAACGCCAGCCACGCCAGCGCAGGCATTTTCAGCAGCCATTCGGGCAGCTGGCGAATGTTGTTGGCGGCAATGCGCACCAGTTCCAGGCGTCGGCACGCGGCCAGGGATTCGGGCAGGCTGTGCAAGCGATTGCCGGCCATCATCAGCTTTTTCAGGTACTGGCACTGGCCCAGCGCTTGCGGCAACGACTCGATGCGATTGTCGGTCAGCACCAGCGAGCGCAAGGCCGGGGGCAGGGCGCGGGGGGAAACTTCGCTGATCCTGCAGGCCTTGAAGCCGACAAAAAACAGCTGTTCGCAGCGTCCCAGTGCTTCCGGTAAACGGGTGAACAGGTTGTCCGAGCAGAACAGGACTTTCAGGTGCTTGAGTCGGTGCAGATCGTCGGGCAGCTCGCTCAACTGATTGCCGCTCAGATTCAGCGTTTCCAGAGTGTCGCTGAGGCTGAAGATTTCGTCGGGAAATTGCGTGAGGCCGCAGCTGAGATCCAGCCGCTTGATGCCCGCCAGCTTGCCGGCGCGCAGGTCTGCGAGGGTATGCATGGGAGAGAGACACCGGTGGTCCAGGGCCGGCCATCATACCCAGTTGAGGGGCACCTTGCTCATCCCAGGCAGCGGTCGAGCAATTGGTGCATGCGCTCCAGGGTGGGCGGCGATTCGGCATAAAGGATGCGATAGACCATCGGCGCGACCACGGCGTCGACCAGCTCATCGGCGCCCGGGCTGCGTTCACCGCGGGCCTGGGCGCGGTCGATGATGATCTGCAGCTGATCGCGGACCATGTTCAGGCACTTGCCGGAGCACAGGGTCGCGCTGCTGGCCACGACGTCGCGCATCATCTCGCGACCGGGGGCCGAACTGGTTTCCTCCAGATACACCTCCACCCAGGTACGCAAGTCGTCGCGCAGGTTGCCGCAATCGACCGGCTCGTCGGGCCGCAGGCGCTCGACCGCAGCGTCGGCCAGCAGCGCGGTCAGGTCGCCCCAGCGGCGATAGATGGTCGAGGGGGTGACGCCGGCGCGTGCGGCGATCATCGGCACGCTGAGGGCCGAGCGCTCTTGTTCCAGCAGCAGATCGCGCACTGCCGCGTGAATCGATGTCTGCACCCGGGCACTGCGGCCGCCGGTACGAATGCCTTCTTTGATAGCCATGGGGCGGACCTTAACACAAAGTATTTGCTTTAAGCGGATTCTGCTCGCACACTCGCTAACGCAAATTCATAGCTTTTATAGCGTGCTTTTTTGGGAGAGTGTACTCGTGTCTGATTCTTTGCAGAACCCGCAAGTAGATGGTCGGGGCCGAGGTCACCTGGGATACCTGGCGTTGGTGATGTTGGGCTTTTTTGCCGCATCCAGCGCGCCCACGCCGCTTTATCATGTGTACCAGCAGGCATGGGGATTTTCCTCGGCGTCGCTGACGCTCATTTTTGCGGTGTATGCCTTGAGCCTGCTGGCGACGCTGCTGGTGTTCGGCTCGCTGTCCGACTATCTGGGCCGACGCCCGGTGATCCTTGCCGCGCTGGTGCTGGAGATGCTCTCCATGCTGCTGTTCATCAGCGCCAGTGACGTCGGCTGGCTGATTGCCGCGCGGGTACTGCAGGGAATCGCCACCGCCATCGCCACCAGCGCGCTGGGCGCGGCCATGCTCGATACGTCGGTGTCCCAGGGTCCGCTGATCAACAGCGTCACACCCATGCTGGGGATGGCCGTGGGCGCGCTGGGCACCAGCATCTTGGTCGAGTTTGCGCCGTTGCCGCTGCTGCTCGTGTACGGGCTGCTGCTGGCGGCGTTCGCCTGCCAGGCGCTGTACCTGTGTCGTATTCAGGAGACGGTGACCCCGCAAGCCGGCGTCCTCAAGACCCTCAGACCCACCTTATATGTGCCGCAACGAGCCCGCAGCACCCTGTTATTGGTATTGCCAGCGGATATCGCCGCCTGGGCGCTGGGCGGCTTTTTTCTGTCGCTGGCACCCTCGCTGCTGGCCGCCGCCACCGGTTCGAAGTCGGTCCTCAATGGCGGGCTGGCAGTCGCAGCGCTGACCATCAGCGGCGCGATCTCGATCATGAGCCTGCGCCTCAAGGCGCCGCAGTTGGCGTTGTTGGTGGGCTGCAGTTTCCTCGCCGTGGGGGTGTCAGTGGTGCTGCTGGCGGTCAATCTGGGCTGGCTGTGGCTGTTCTTCACGGGGGCGGTGATCGCGGGCATTGGTTTCGGCGCCAGTTTTCTCGGAGCTTTGCGCTTGCTGTTGCCTTTGGCCCACGCCCATGAACGTGCCGGCCTGATGTCCGCGTTTCTGGCCCTCAGTTACCTGGCGTTCTGCGTGCCGGCGCTGGTTGCCGGGCTGGCGATAAAGACCCAGGGTTTGATCGTCACCACCAATGTCTACGGATCGGTGGTGATCGTACTGGCGTTACTGGCGTTGGCCGGGCTACTGGCGCAACGAGTCGCCGGCAGCCGCACGGCGTAAGTTGCACCACCGACACAGCCCCTGTAGCAGTCCGACTCGCCGGCGGTAGCGCCTCTGTCAGCGCCATGGATAACGACCAGATGGCAAGCCCTTGAGCTTCTGCTAAGTTGATTCCTGTGTTGTCGCCCCCTCATAAAAACAATCACAGGGATACACGGATGAATGACCGCAACGGCGCACCGGCAAGCGCTCAGCATGCCCACCATCATCAGCGTTCCATTGCCAGCCCGGAGGAGTACTGGGCTGAGCAGGCTCGGCAGGTGGCCTGGTACCGCGCACCGCAACAGACCCTGCAGACGATGCCTGACGGGACGCACCGCTGGTTTGCCGATGGGCAGCTGAACAGCTGTTACCTGGCGCTGGATCGGCAGGTCGAGCTTGGCCGGGGTGATCAACTGGCGCTGATCTACGATTCTCCCGTCACCGGCCAGCAAGCGAGCTACAGCTACAGCCAGCTCTGCGATGAGGTAGCGCGCCTGGCTGGTCTGCTGCGCAAGCTGGGCGTGCGCAAGGGCGATGGCGTCATCATCTATATGCCCATGGTGCCGCAGGCGGCCATGGCCATGCTGGCCTGTGCGCGGATCGGCGCCATGCATTCGGTGGTCTTCGGTGGTTTCGCACCTCATGAGCTGGCATTGCGCATCGACGACCTGAAACCCAGGCTGCTGCTGACGGCCTCCTGCGGCCTGGAATTCGACAGGGTCATTGCCTACAAACCCCTGGTGGACAAAGCGCTGCAGCTGGCGACCTACAAGCCCGATCACGTGTTGCTCTGGCAGCGCGAGCCGTCGCTGGCGGATCTTCAACCGGGTCGCGACCTGGACTGGCGCGCTGCGCTGCAAGGCGTCGAGCCTGTGGACCCGGTGCCGGTCGCCAGCCTTGACCCGCTGTACATTCTCTACACCTCGGGTACCACCGGTAAACCCAAGGGGATCGTTCGCGAAAACGGCGGGCATGCGGTGGCCATGCTCTACACCATGGCCCAGGTGTATGGCATGCACGCCGGGGATGTCTGGTGGGGGATTTCCGATGTCGGTTGGGTGGTCGGCCACACGCTGATTGTCTACGGCCCGCTGATGGCCGGTTGCACCACGGTGTTTTACGAAGGCAAGCCGATTCGTACCCCGGACGCCGGGGCCTATTGGCGCATCATCGAGCAGTATCGGGTCAACGCGCTGTTTTGTGCGCCCACGGCCATGCGTGCGATTCGCAAGGAGGACCCGGACGGGCGACTCCTTGAAGGCCGCGACCTGAGCTCGATCAGGCAACTGTTTCTGGCCGGCGAAAAGCTCGACTCCAGCACCCATCAGTGGCTGCAGCAGTTGACCGGTAAACCGGTGCTGGACCACTGGTGGCAGACGGAAACCGGCTGGCCGGTGACCGCGCCGTGCCTGGGCCTCGCCGGACATGACCCGGCGCCGGGGTCCAGCAACCGGGCGGTTCCGGGATACGCGGTGCAGGTCATGGACGAAGAAGGGCGCCTGCTCGATCCAGGCGAGCAGGGTTCGATCGTCATTGCGCTGCCGCTGCCGCCGGGATGCAGCCAGACTTTGTGGGGGGATCATTCGCGCTACTTGCAGGCGTACCTGCAAGCGTTCCCCGGCTACTACAACACCGGCGACGGCGGTTACATCGACGCGCAGGGTTTCGTTTACATCATGGGGCGCACCGATGACGTGATCAATGTTTCCGGTCATCGGCTGTCTACCGGTGAAATGGAGGATCTGGTCGGCCAGCACCGCGCCGTAGCCGAAAGCGCGGTAATTGGCGTGCATGACCCGATAAAGGGCCAGGTCCCGCTGGCGCTTGTGGTGCTCAAGGACGGCGGGCTTCAGGAGCCCGCCCAGGTACAGCGTGAACTGGTGGCGCTGGTGCGCGAACGCATTGGTGCCCTGGCCTGTTTCAATCGGGTCGTGGTGGTCAAGCGCCTGCCCAAAACGCGCTCGGGTAAAACCCTGCGCGCGGTGCTGCGCAAAATGGCGGACGGGGAGGACTATTGCGTCCCGGCAACCATCGACGACCCGGCAATCCTTGCAGAAATCGCCCAGGCCCTGAGCTGAACGGCAGTTGGCTCAGCGTCAGGCGTGGGTGCAGCGCGCCTGGCTTTGTATCACTAAAGTTACAATTGCCGCTGCCGACAGAGTGGGTAGGAAACTCCTTACTCACTTGAACATGGACGTGCAATGACTTCGATTTCTTCCCTTTCGACCGCGCAGCCGCTGATCATCGCCAGTGCCGCGGTCAGCGTGCCTGTAGCAGGCAGCCCGAGTGTGGCCGCCGCCGTCACGTCCTCACCCTCGTCGATTGTGATCCTGGGGCAAGACACCAGCGTCGTCGATGCACAGACCTATAACGCCCGCGGGGTGATAGCCGATCCGGAGGTTGCCCCTGCCTGGGAATACACCCGCCAGGACAAGGTGTCGCTGGCCATGATGGGCAATTTCAGCAGCTCTTCGGGCAGCAGCCGGTTCCAGGGGCTGGGCGCGTCGCTGCTGGCCCAGCTGGCAGAAACCAACAAGGGTATCTCCCAGTCGGTGATCCGCTCCTCTACCGGCAAGGCCCTTGAACCTGCGCAACTGTCCGCCGCGCAAGCCAAACTGCACAGCAGTGCGGCGGACAACAGCATCAGCCTGACGCTCAAGACCGCCAGTGGCAAAACCGTGCAATTGACCCTGTCCAGCCAGGACAACGGGCTGGCGGTGCAGGCCGATGTCAGTGGCGGCGAGCTCACCGATGACGAACTCGCGGCGCTGGGCAAGATGGCCGATGGTTTTCAGTCGGCGATCGACGGACTGACCGCCAGGCCACCCCAACTCAAGCTCGATGCGCTGACCCAGTTCGATGCCAAGGCGTTTTCATCGGTCGACCTGAGCACCCGTTTCAAGCTCGATGACGACAGCACCCAGACCCTGGAGCTGCATGCCGATGCCGATCAGCGCTCGGTCCGCATGAATGGCGCGGCGGGCGACCTGAACATGTCCGTGGACCTCAGGAATGCGGCAGTCCTGGGCGACAGCAACCAGCAGGCCAAGGCGCTCAAGGGCTACATCAGCCAGATCGAGGCAGCGCGCAAACGTGGCGACGGTGATCCGCAATTGTTGTCGATGTTCGAGGACGCCTTCACCACGTTGCACAGCCACTATCCCGACACGCGCGCGGCCAGCGCACCGCAAACGGTCAATTCCATCGAACTGACCGACACCGATCACAGCCTGCTGACGGGCCTGGCCGACTTCAGTGCCTCGGTGACCGAGAAGACCACGGCCAGTAACCCTGCGCGGCTCAATGAGCTGGACAGCTTCGCCTATGACCTGTCACAGGCCACGCAATCCAAAGGCCATGACCAGCTCAACCGGACCATCGTTCAGGATCAGCAGTCGCATCTGACCGCCAACTACCACAAGCCCCTGTATGCCGGGCAGAAACTGGACCTGGGGCGCGATGCCAAGTCGCAGAACTATCTGTATTACCAGATCAACGATCAGGCGAGCAGCAAGACCAGCATCGGTTATGACAAGGGCGCACTGGTCAACGCCACCGTCGCTCAGTCGGCAAGTCAGTCCACGCGAATTTCCCGCTACGTGATGGGCCATCTGGAGGACGACAAGACCACACCGGTCAAATCCTCGAAGACGCAGAACCTGCTCGGCGCGCTGCACCAGGCCTTGCAGCAGGACAAGGAGGCCAGCCAGGGCCGAGGCAGCTCACGGCTCAAGCAAACCCTGGCCGGTCTTCAGGCCAAGGTGCTGCTGCAGAGTGATCCGGCGCGGCTCAACGGTTGAAGCCAAGCCGCTGGCCGTCAGGCCTGGCCGGGGCGGGGCAGCAGGCTTTTTCAGGCAGCTACAGCGCCTGGCGCGCCGCTTTGGCCGCAGGGTCGTCCGCCGGACCGACCACCGCATAGTTGTAGCCACCGCCGGACCAGTAATCGGCTTGCAGCTCGCCGTCACGGCGGCTGCCGCGGGGCAGCGGGTGATTACGTTCGGCCGGTGGACGGATGTAGAAACTCAACGTGCGCCCGTCGGCATCCTTGTACACCACCATCGCCGCTGCGCCCTGTTCGGTACTGCTCAGGCGACCGCTGACCGGCTTGAATCCGGCTGATTGCAGATCCGGCAGGCGATTGGCCTGGGCAAAGTTCTTGTCCAGCCAGACCTGCACATTGCTCGGTTGATCGGTGTTCCAGTCGCTGGCCATGCTGTCGTTGACCGCAAACATGCGATACGCCTGCACCGCGTCGGCCATAGGCGCGGCGTTGCCGGTGAGGGTCATCTCCCGAGCCTGCCAGCCGCTCAGGCCGCCGACACTCACGGCAATCAGCAGGACTGCTGCGGTTGCATAATGGCGGGTGCGGCTACCGCGCAGGCGCTGGCGAATGAACGCCGGATCCAGCTGCGGATTCACCGGGCGGTGCAGCTCACCGCTGAGGCCTGCGCGCAGGTTCTGCGCATCCAGCTGCCAGGCCAGCACCTGCCTGGACAGTTCCGGGTTGGTCGCAAGACAGGTTTCCAGGGTCTGCCGATCGGCATCGCTGAGCTGACCGTCGACGTAGGCGTGCAAGTCACGTTCACTGGGGGGCAAGGTGATCATTTCAGTATCCGCAGGGCAGGGGTGGTGATTTCGCCTTCGCTGAGCAGGCGCAAGGCTTGACGGGCGCGCGACAGGCGGGACATGACAGTGCCCATGGGGACCTCGAGGATCTGCGCCACTTCGTTGTAACTCAAGCCTTCGACCGACACCATCAGTAGCAAGGCGCGCTGTTCGGTGTTCAGCCTTTCGAACGCTTGCAGGGTGGTCTGGGCCACGACGGTGCGTTCCACCGAGGGCTCGTAATGGTCTTCCTTGCCGCCGGTGAACAGCTCAAGCATGCGGCTGTATCGGCGCGAACGTCGATGGGCGTCGAGAAATTGCCTATAAAGAATGGAGAACAACCAGGCGCGCAGGTCACCCTCGGGCCGTTTGCGGCTCCAGGCAGACAAGGCTTTCTCCAGGCTCGCCTGCACCAGATCATCGGCACTGCTGGGGTCGCGGGTCAGCGACACGGCGAACCGACGCATCCGCGGCAGCAACTCTCGTAATTGATCGTCGACATCATTCATCGCAGGGATTCCAGGTCGATCAGCGGGATCGCTTCAGATCGTGTGACCAGAGAGACGCACGTCGATGCAAGTTATTCCATCGCAATCCAAATAAACATGGGCTGTGGAATAAACCGGCAGCGCACGCGTCCCACCGTACCACTTGCTTATCAGCACCTGTTCATAGAGGCCCAAGGCCCGGAGAGTGACCGATGATTGACCGTGAGCCGCCATACCCGCGTAAACCGCCACTGAGCACTTCGGCAACATTGCTGCGCCTGGCCGGTATCGGCCTGGTGGTGGTGATTGCCGCCAGCGCTTTTGCCTACGTCAATGGCACATTCGACCCGCAGCGTCTGACGCCGGCGCGGGTAGTCGACGTGTTCGAGCGCAGCAACGGTGTACACCCCGGCTATCGCCGCAATCACCCCAAGGGCATCTGCGTGGCGGGGTATTTCGAAAGCAATGGCGCGGCATCGGCGCTTTCCAGGGCGCAGGTCTTCGGCAGCGGCCGCACCCCTGTGATCGGCCGACTGGCGCTGCCCACCGGCAACCCGTACTCCCCGGACAGTGCGGCGCCGATCCGCAGTTTCGCCGTGCAGTTCACTCAGCCCAACGGCCAACAGTGGCGCAGCGGGATGAACAGCATGCCGGTGTTCCCGGTCGGCACTCCACAGGCGTTCATCGACCTGCAAAAGGCTACCGCGCCAGACCCGAACACCGGCAAGCCTGATCCGGCCAAGCCGCCTGCATTCTTCGCCGCGCACCCTGAAACCCAGCCGTTCCTGGCCTGGGTCAAGACCGCCAGACCGTCTGCCAGCTTCGTCACTGAAACCTACAACAGCATCAACGCCTTCGTGCTGGTCAACGCCGACGGCAAGCGCCAGGCCGTGCGCTGGAGCCTGGTACCCGCAGCGACAGGACAAGCCTGGGCACCGGACAGCAAGGATTACCTGCAACAGGACTTGAACGAAAAACTCGCCAGCGGCCCGCAGCGCTGGAGCCTGCTGCTGACCCTGGCCAACGCCCAGGACCCGACCAATGATGCGTCCAAAGCCTGGACCGGCGAGCACAAGACGATCAATGCCGGGACCCTTGTGGTGGACAGCGACAGCTCGCAACTCAATGGCGACTGCCGCGACATCAATTACGACCCGCTGATATTGCCCAGCGGCATCGAAGGCTCCGACGACCCGCTGCTGGCTGCACGTTCGGCAGCCTATGCGGCGTCATACATGCGTCGCACCAGCGAAGTCGATCAACTGACCGCCGCGCCTTCCCAGGAGAAACAGCCATGACTGCACCCACTCGGCATTTCGCTCCATTGGCCCGCGCGCTGCATTGGCTGATGGCACTGATGATCATTGCCATGTTGTTTATCGGCGCCGGCATGGTGGCTTCGGTGTCCGAACGCCACGAATGGCTGCTCAACCTGCACAAACCCTTGGGCATCGCCATCCTGCTGCTGGTCATCGTGCGTTTGATCGTGCGCTTGACCACCCGCACGCCGCCGCTACCCGCCGATCTGCCGGAAGTACAGAAGCTGGCCGCGAAGCTATCGCATTACCTGTTGTACGCGCTGATGCTGGCCATGCCACTGATTGGCTGGGCGATGATTTCAGCTGCGGGGGACCCGGTCATGCTCGGCAGCTCGATACGTCTGCCTTCGATCGTCGCGGCACACGCCGAGACCTTCGCTTTTTTGCGCAAGGCCCATCGTTATCTGGCGTATCTGTTTTTCCTGACCATCCTCATGCACCTGGCGGCGGCGTTGTTCCACGGATGGGTGAGGCGCGATGAGGTGCTCGACAGCATGTTGCGGGGCAAATGAACCCAGGGGCTGACGTCGGGCTGTCTGTAGCGGTCCGGCTGACCGGCTGACCGGCTGACCGGCTGACCGGCTGACCGGCGGCGGGGTAATCAAACTTGCTACCGCTGGCAAGCCGGACTGCTACAGGGAGGTCTGGGCTGCTGCTCAGCGCAGTACCGCGACCATCTGCCCCATGACCGTCAACACGTCCCGCGCCAGCTGCATGGAACGCTTGCCAGACCAGCCGGTGACGACATCCGGAGCGTCGTCGTTGTCCTTGAACGGCATTTCCAGGGTCAGCGACAGGCACTGGTAGCGTTCGCCGACGCTGTTGCAGGCCAGGTTCATGTTGGCTTTGCCCGGCGCGGACCGGGGATACCCGTAGCGCGTCTGGAAGTCACGGGTCAGACCGCTCAGGCGTGCACGGAAATCAGCTTCCAGCTCTTTTTGCTTGTCGCTGTAGCCGGGATTGCCTTCACAGGCGGCGGTGAACACATAGGGAATTTCTTCGTCTCCGTGGACGTCGAGAAACAGGTCTACGCCGTATTTTTCCATCTGCTGCTTGACGAAGAACACTTCCGGGCTCAACTCCGGTGTCGCGTCCTGCCATGCGCGGTTCAGGTCCTTGCCCTGTGCGTTGGTGCGCAGGTGGCCGTGAAAGGAGCCGTCCGGGTTCATGTGCGGCACCAGGTACAGGTCGGCAGCGGCGAGCAGGGCTTGCAACTGCGGATCGTTTTCCTGCAGGCGTTCGATCACCCCCTCCATGAACCATTCGGCCATGTGCTCGCCGGGGTGCTGCTGGGCGATGATCCAGATCTTGCGCTTGCCCGGTGCGCCATCACCCTTGCGCAGCAACGGGATGTCGCGGCCTTCGACACTTTTGCCGGTGGCCAGCAGCTCGGTGCCGCCCTGGTTCAGCGCCTGTTCGATCAATTGCTCATGACGCTCGCGGCTGTAGGGCTCGAAATAGGCGAACCAGATCTGCGGCTGTTGCGGCGAGAGTTTGAAGTTCAGCGCCTTGCCATCGAAGTCGCTCGGAACGCGGAACCAGGTTTTCTGATCGTAGGAGGCGGCGGCGTTGTAGCCGGTCCAGGCGCGGTTGTAGCTCGACTCGCTGGCGTTGCCAAGGCTGAACGCGTGGGGCTGGCCGACCTGCATGCCCTCCACCTTGAAATGAAACCACTGAAAGTGCGGGCTGCGGGTGTCCGGGCGGATTGCCAGTTGCACGTTCTGCGGGTTGCTTGCATCGAGCACGACAATATTGCCGCTGTCGAAATCAGAGGAGATGCTAAGGGCGGTCTGAATCACGGAAAAGTCCTGGGTACGTTAGTGCCAACTCGACGCCATCGGGTGACAATCGCGGCGGGCCGGACGATCACGCTGGGCTGTTATGGCAGGTACTTTACACCGATCGGCATGGCTGGCAGCGACAGATTGTTCTGTCTTTGGGTCATCCCGGCGCCCTCGATCCAGACGCCGTGGCGCGCCAGGGGTTTTCAGGAAAACGCTTCTGCGGTGACCAGCAGGCTGCACAGCAACGCGGTCAACAGCAACCAGCCCATATAGACCCGGCGCTTGCGGCGGTGCCAGCCGCTGGCGCCAAGAATGGCGGCCGGCGCTTGCAGCTGACGCCACAGCCGCTCGGTGTCTTCGAAGGCGCTCAGATGCTGGTGGTCTGCATCGAGCCAGTGACGAAATTCGATGCGTTGACTGGCGGTGGCCTGGGGGCTCTGCAGATGTACGTACCAGCGCCGCGCTTGCAGGCTGGTGGCATCGAGGGACGGACCCTGGGCCGTTTCATCACTGCATTGATCCAGCAGGCGGACCATGCAGCGCTCGACCGTGTCGATGTCCAGATCCAGGAGTCGGGCGATGTCGTTGTAGGTGAGTCGGTCAAGGCGGCTTAGCAGGAAAACCTGTTGTGTCCTGCGCGGCAGTTTCTGGATGCGCCGACGGTAGGCATCGGTTTCCTGGCTGACGGGGAGATGTGGCTGCCCTGTCGGCAGCACAAGGGTCGAGGTGAGCGGGTCATGACGGTTCACTCGCTGGTCATCCGTGGTCGTCCTCTGGGAAGGAGTGGGGGCATCGTCCGTGATGCCGCTCGATGCTAGTGCTTATGAGAACTATTCTCAAGCGTGGCGTCGTTTTATTCGGCTTTTTTAGCAAATATGTCGTTTTTGACCACGTCGGCGGTTCAGCGGTCGGTTCTGTTTTGCTATCATGCGCGCCATTGCGAATCGGGACCACGATTCGACCCCTCTTCATTAGCCTGAAGAAGCAACACCCGACCGAACCAGACCCTTAAAGGGCAAAAAAAAAAGACCCGGCAAAAAGCCGGGTCAAAAACCGTGATTAGCCTGATGAGGAGATAATCCCGAAGCCGACCTAAGGCTTGCGGGGTTACCAACCGGTCTCTCGACCGGTTGCGCTCAATAATAATCATTATCATTTGCACGTCAAATGTTTTTTCGCATTCTGCTGAAAATAATGTCCGCGTGACCGAAACATCCTCAATCCACGCCCATCCCTGTAGCAGCCCGGAACGCCGGCGGCAGGGGTGTGTCAGCAACGCATTCAGTGCAGACATTGCGCAAGCGCCAGCAAGCCGGACGGCGACACGAGCGCCGAGCATTTGCTATTCAATAGGCAACTCGGTCGTACGCTTGACCACGCTCATGGCAATGTTCGAATGCGCTTCCTGGACGTGCGGGCTCTGCAGCAGTTGGTCACGCAGAAACCGCTCGTAACTGGCGATGTCCTGCACCACCACCTTGAGCATGAAGTCCATGTCGCCGGCCATCGTGTAGCACTCCAGCACTTCGGGGTAGCCGATGATCGCCTCTTCGAATTCGGCCAGGTAGCGCCGACCATGGCCGGACAGCTTGACGTCGACGAACACCGTCATGGTCAGCCCCAGCTTGGCCGGGTTGAGCAGGGCGACCTTGCGCTCGATCACGCCTTCCTCTTGCAGCCGATTGATCCGGCGCCAGCATGGCGATTGCGACAGCTCCACCCGCTCGGCGATCTCGGCGGCCGAGAGGTCGGCATCGTGTTGCAGCAGGCGAAGGATTTTGCGATCGATGGGGCTAAGCTTGACCTGCATGAATTGACCCTTTTTTATTATCTAAATGAAACAGGCATGCACGATATGAGCAGATTCGCGCACATTTAGAAAGAAAAAGCCTGCGCCGTACAGGCACTATTTGGCCTGTGAGCGCCGGGTCCACCGTCCCGGCCACCGAGCAGCCGGCCGATGGCTCATGAGGCCTGCGAGGTTGCTGCTCGCCACATTCAAAACGCACTAATAAAAACAAAGGAGTGCCTGAATGTCTTTGGCTGATATTCGTCTGGACGATAAATACCGACTCGCAACCGGCAACCTGTATCTCACCGGCACTCAGGCGTTGACCCGCCTGCCGATGCTGCAGAAACAGCGCGATGAAGCGCGCGGCCTCAATACCGCCGGTTTCATCTCCGGTTACCGTGGCTCGCCCCTGGGCAATCTGGACAAGAGCCTGTGGGACGCCAAGGATTACCTCCAGCAGAACGCCATTCATTTTCAGCCCGGGGTCAACGAAGAGTTGGCGGCCACCGCGGTCTGGGGCAGTCAGCAGGTCAACCTGTTTCCCCACGGCAAATACGACGGGGTGTTCGCCCTTTGGTACGGCAAGGGGCCGGGCGTGGATCGCTGCGGGGACGTGTTCAAGCACGGCAACTCGGCAGGCGTGGCTGAGAACGGCGGCGTATTGATCCTGGCGGGCGACGATCATGGCTGCAAATCTTCGACCATCGCCCATCAGAGCGAGCACGCCTTCATCGCCTCGATGATCCCGGTGCTCAACCCCAGCAACGTCCAGGAATTGCTCGACTACGGCATCATCGGCTGGGAGCTGTCGCGCTACAGCGGTTGCTGGGTGGCGATGAAAACCATTGCCGAAAACGTCGACTCCTCAGCCGTGGTCGAAGTCGATCCGCTGCGTATCAAGACGCAAATCCCTGACGACTTCCAGCTGCCCGAGGACGGCCTGCACATTCGCTGGCCGGATCCGCCGCTGGCCCAGGAAGCACGCCTGAACACCTACAAGATCTACGCCGCGCGCGCCTTTGCCCGCGCCAACCAACTGAACAAGGTGGTGATCGACTCGCCCCAGCCGCGCCTGGGCATCATCACCACCGGTAAATCGTATCTGGACGTGCGCCAGGCCCTGGAAGAACTGGGAATCGACGAGCAACTGTGCGCATCGGTCGGCATCCGGGTGCTCAAGGTCGGCATGAGCTGGCCGCTGGAGCCGGTGTCGGTGCATGACTTCGCCGAAGGCCTGGACGAGATTCTGGTGGTCGAGGAAAAACGCAGCGTGATCGAGGATCAGCTGACCGGCCAACTGTACAACTGGCCGGTGGAACGACGGCCACGGGTAGTCGGTGAGTTCGACGAGGAAGGCCGCTCTTTGCTGCCGAACTTGGCAGAGTTGACCCCGGCGATGATTGCCCGCGTCATCGCCAAACGCCTGGCCCCGATCTACAGCAGCGCCAGGATCGACGCCCGCCTGCAGTTCCTGCAAGACAAGGAACAGGCCCTGGCGGCCCCGCTGTTCAACACCCAGCGCACCCCGCATTTCTGTTCCGGCTGCCCGCACAACACCTCGACCCGAGTGCCCGAAGGCAGTCGCGCGCTGGCCGGTATCGGCTGTCACTACATGACCATCTGGATGGACCGCGAAA
The DNA here is from genome assembly GCF_044900785.1 of Pseudomonas sp. NPDC087358. Lineage (NCBI taxonomy): Bacteria > Pseudomonadati > Pseudomonadota > Gammaproteobacteria > Pseudomonadales > Pseudomonadaceae > Pseudomonas > Pseudomonas sp. NPDC087358. The sequence continues at coordinate 37,692 of NZ_JBJDOA010000008.1, read as the reverse complement.
CCGAGACCTTTACCCAGATGGGCGGCGAGGGCGTGACCTGGATCGGTCAGGCGCCGTTCACCCAAACCCCTCACGTGTTCCAGAATCTGGGCGACGGTACCTATTTTCACTCGGGGCACTTGGCGCTGCGCGCTGCAGTGGCGTCCAAGGTCAACATCACCTACAAGATCCTCTACAACGATGCGGTGGCCATGACCGGCGGGCAGCCTATCGACGGCATCCTGCGGGTCGATCAGCTCAGCCGCCAGGTGTTCAACGAAGGCGTGATGCGCATTGCGCTGGTTTCCGACGAGCCTGAGAAATATCCGAGCCGCGAGCAGTTCGCGCCGATCACCACCTTCCATCACCGTCGCGACCTGGACAGCGTGCAGCGCGAACTGCGCGAGTTCAAAGGCGTGTCGGTGATCATCTACGATCAGACCTGCGCCACCGAAAAGCGCCGCCGGCGCAAACGCGGGACCCTGCTGGACCTGGATCAACGCGCGATCATCAACCCGGCCGTGTGTGAAGGTTGCGGCGATTGCGGGGTGAAGTCCGGCTGCCTGTCGATTCTGCCCAAGGAAACCGCAGAAGGGCGCAAGCGTGAAATCGACCAGAACGCCTGCAACAAGGACTTCAGCTGTGTCGAGGGCTTCTGTCCAAGCTTCGTCACAGTGCATGGCGGCAAACTGCGCAAGCCACAGCTGCCCAAGCAGAACCAGACATTTGCCCTGTTGCCAGAGCCAACCTTGCCCGGCCTGGATCAGCCATACAACATCCTGCTACCCGGTGTGGGCGGTACCGGCGTGACCACCGTTGGCGCCATGCTGGGCTACGCGGCGAATCTTGAAGGCAAGGGCTGCAGCGTGCTTGATCAAGCCGGTCTGGCGCAGAAATTCGGCCCCGTGGTCAGCCACATTCGCATCGCTGCTCGCCAGCAGGATCTGTTCGCGGTGCGTATTGCCGCCGGTGAGGCGCACCTGTTGCTGGGCTGCGACCTGCTGGTGTCTTCCGGCCCCGATGCGATTGCCAAGCTCAACAGCGCCCGCTCGTATGCCGTGGTCAACAGCCAGCAAACCCCGACGGCCGAGTTCACCCGCAATCCGGACGCGGAATTCCCGGCCGAGGCGATGATGCAGACCATTCGCGAGGCGGTCGGCGATCACAAGACGCATTTCATCCAGGCCACTGACCTGGCGACCCGCCTGATGGGTGACAGCATTGCCAGCAACCTGTTCATGCTCGGCTATGCGTTCCAGATGGGCTTGATCCCATTGACCTCGGCGGCCATTGAAAAGGCCATCGAGCTCAACGGCGTCGCGGTCAATCTGAATCAGCAGGCCTTTCTCTGGGGACGCCGCGCGGCGTTCGATCTGGCGGCTGTGCAAGCGGCAGCCAATCCTCAGGCAGTGGCTGCGCAACCGCAGGAGCTGACTCTGGAACAGCGCCTGGCCACGCATGTGAAGACCCTGGGCGAGTACCAGAACGCCGCTTACGGCGAGCGTTATCTGGCGCTGGTGTACAAGGTTCGCGACGCCGAAACCCGTTTATTCCCCGGTCAGCCGTTGGCATTGACCGAAGCGGTGGCGTTCAACTACTTCAAGCTGCTGGCCTACAAGGATGAGTACGAAGTCGCTCGGCTGTACAGCAATGGCGAGTTCAGCCGCCAGTTGCAAGCGCAGTTCGAAGGCGATTACCGGTTGCAGTTCCACCTGGCACCGTCCTGGCTGGCCAAGCGCGACCCCAACAGCGGTGTCCCGCGCAAACGCAGTTTCGGCCCGTGGATGCTCAAGGCGTTCGATGTGCTGGCGAAGTTCAAATTCCTGCGCGGCACGCCATTCGATCCGTTCGGTCGCAGCCTGGAGCGTCGTCAGGAGCGGGAGCTGATCGACAGTTATGTGGCCGACATCGAGCTGATCATGTCGCACCTGACTGCCGGTAATCGCCACACGGCGCTGAGTCTGGCGCGCTTGCCGGAGCGCATTCGCGGTTACGGCCATGTGAAGGAAAGCGCGATGAAAGCGGCGGCGCTGCAGGCTGGGCGGATGCGTCAGAGCCTGGTCAGCGGGGAAGTGGAGCTGCCGAAGTTGTACGAGGTGGCGGCTTAAATGAAGAAGGGTGTGGGGATGCTTGATCCTCACACCCTTCTTGTTGGGGTTTCCATGTAGCTAACGTAAATCCACTGTAGCCGTGAGCTCGCTCGCGATTGCGCCTGGTCAGCCGGCGCAACACTGTCTGACACTGCAAATCGCGAGCAAGCTCACTCCTACCGGTGGCGTCATTCCTTCAACTCCACCAATACCATTCCCTCACTGACCATCTCGCCTTCGGCGCAATACAGCGCTGCAACCGTACCTGCATGGTTGGCGCGGATGCTGTGCTCCATCTTCATCGCTTCAAGCACCACCAGCGGCGTGCCGGCTTCCACTGGCTGGCCAACCTCGACCAATACCCGCACGATGCTGCCGTTCATGGGGGCGCTGAGGCCGCCCTGATGGGCGTGGCTGGTCTGCACCGCAGCGATCGGATCAACGCGCTTGACCGAATGCAGGTCGCCCGCCCAACGCAGGTACAGGGTCTGGTCGCGCCGAATCGCCACGGTCTGACGCCGCACTCCGGCTTCCTCGATCAGAAGCTGTTCACCGTGCAGTCGGATGTCCGGCTGCTCGGCGCCGCGCAGACGAACAGTGCGACTTTCACCGGCACAGGTAAGCTGCAGATCCACCTCGCTCGGCAACCCCAGACGCAGCCCGCCCGCGCTTGACCACGGCGATTGTGAGTCGTCGTCGCGCACCATCGTCGGGGTGCTCTGCCAGAAGCCTTGCCCTGCCACTTGCCAGAATGCCTCGGACAACGCCTCGACAGGCGGCAACAGGTCGGCCTGATGGCGGCCAATGAAGCCGGTATCCAGCCGGGCGTCGGCAAATGCCGGATGGGCGATGATCCGGCGCAGGAAAGCAAGGTTGGTGCGCACGCCGCCGATGGCAAATTCATCGAGCATGGCCAGCAGCCGCAGACGCGCCTGTTCACGGTCTTCGCCCCAGGCGATCAGCTTGCCCAGCATCGGGTCGTAGAACGGCGATACCTCGTCGCCCTCGGTCACGCCGCTGTCGACGCGGCGTCCCGGACCTGGCGCTGACTCGCGATAGACCTCGAGCGTGCCGGTGGCGGGCAGAAATTCGTTGGCCGGATCCTCGGCGTACAGCCGCACCTCGATCGCATGGCCGTTGAGCGGCACTTGCTCCTGGGTGATCGGCAACGCCTGGCCCTGAGCCACGCGAATCTGCCAGGCCACCAGATCCAGCCCGGTGATTGCCTCGGTGACCGGATGCTCGACCTGCAGGCGCGTATTCATTTCCATGAAAAAGAACTCGCCACGGGCGTCGAGGAGAAACTCGACGGTGCCGGCACCGACGTAACCGATTGCCTGAGCTGCCCGCACGGCCGCTTCGCCCATGGCCCGTCGCAGCTCCAGACTCAAGCCAGGGGCCGGGGCTTCCTCGACCACTTTCTGGTGGCGGCGCTGAATCGAGCAGTCACGTTCGTTCAGATACAGGCAGTGACCGTGCTGGTCGGCGAACACCTGGATCTCGACATGGCGCGGCTCAAGAACGTATTTCTCGACCAACATGCGTGAGTCGCCGAAGGACGACTGTGCCTCGCGTTGCGCCGAGGCCAGCGATTGCGCCAGGTCCTCGTCGCGTTCGACCACCTTCATGCCCTTGCCGCCGCCACCCGCTGCTGCCTTGAGCAGGACCGGATAGCCGATGCGCGCAGCGGCCTCCCGGAAGGTCGCCGCGTCCTGGGCCTCGCCGTGATACCCCGGCACCAGCGGCACCCCGGCGGTTTCCATCAGCGACTTGGCGGCTGACTTGCTACCCATGGCGTCAATGGCCGAGGCGGGCGGTCCGAGGAAAATCAGCCCCGCCTGCGCCACTGCACGGGCAAAACCTGCGTTTTCCGAGAGAAAACCGTAGCCCGGATGAATCGCGTCGGCGCCGCTGCTTATGGCCGCGGCGATCAGCTTGTCGATCTGCAGATAGCTGTCCGCAGCCTTGCTGCCACCCAGATCAACCGCAATGTCGGCCTCGCGCACGTGGCGGGCGTTGTGATCGGTCGCGCTGTGGACGGCAATCGTGGTCAATCCCATGGCCTTGGCCGTGCGCATCACCCGACAGGCGATCTCGCCACGGTTGGCGACGAGCACGGAACGCAAGGCGGTGTTGTTCGGGCCGCTCATCAACGTGATTCTCCATTCTTGTTGTTATCGTCGCGCCAGCTCGGCTCGCGTTTTTCGAGGAAGGCGCGCAGGCCTTCCTGACCCTCGGGGCTGACGCGGATCCGGGCGATCGCGTTTTCGCAATAGCGGCGCACGGCAGGGGTCAGCTCGCCATCTGCGACCTCCCTCAGCAGATCCTTGCTCACGCGCATGGCCTGGGGGCTATTGAGCAACAGGTTGTCGACCCAGTGCTGCACCCGGCGCTCCAGCTCGGAGGCCGGGCAGGATTCGGCCAGCAGACCGATTTCCCGGGCCCGCAGGCCGTCGAAGCGTTCAGCCGTCAGGGCATAGCGACGGGTGTGACGGATACCGATGGCCTGGATCACGAACGGGCTGATTACCGCTGGCGCCAGGCCAATCCTGACCTCCGAAAGGCAGAACTGTGCGTCATCGGTGCCGAGCGCCATGTCGCAGCAACTGATCAGGCCAAGCGCACCGCCATAGGCTGCGCCTTGCACCACCGCCAGCGATGGCAGTTTGAGCCTGGCCAGGGTGTACATCAGCTCGCCCAGTTCGTGGGCGTCGCCCAGATTGGTCTGGTAGTCCAGATTGGCCGACTCTTGCATCCAGGCCAGGTCGGCGCCGGCACTGAAGTGCTTGCCCCGTGCCCGCAGCAGCAGGAACCGCAGGCCTGTATCGCTCTGGACCTGCTGCAGGGCGATGATCAGCTCACGAATCATCCGCGCATTGAAGGCGTTGTTCTTTTCCGGACGATTGAGCCACAGCGTGGCAAACCCGCGGGGGTCACGTTCAAGCTCAAGGGTGTCGAAATCGGTCATGGTCAATCCTCGGTCACATCCGGAACACGCCGAAGCGGGTCTGTTCGATAGGGGCATTGAGCGCAGCGCTGATCGCCAGGGCGAGGATGTCGCGGGTCTGTGCCGGGTCGATCACACCGTCATCCCACAGCCGGGCGCTGGAGTAGTAGGGGTGACCCTGGTGTTCGTACTGGTCGAGAATCGGCTGCTTGAGCGCGCTTTCCTGCTCGGCGCTGAACACCTGGCCGCTGCGCTCTGCCTGCTCGCGCTTGACCTGAGCCAGGACGCCGGCGGCTTGCTCGCCACCCATCACGCCAATCCGCGCGTTGGGCCACATCCACAGGAACCGCGGATCGTAGGCGCGCCCGCACATGCCGTAGTTGCCGGCACCGAAGCTGCCGCCGATGATCACGGTAAACTTCGGCACCCTGGCGCAGGCAACCGCGGTCACCAGCTTGGCGCCATGTTTGGCGATGCCGCCGGCCTCATATTTCTGGCCGACCATGAAACCGGTGATGTTCTGCAAGAACAGCAGCGGTATCCCGCGCTGGCACGCCAGTTCGATGAAGTGCGCGCCTTTTTGCGCGGCCTCGGCGAAGAGGATGCCGTTATTGGCCAGGATCGCGATCGGATAGCCATTCAAGTGTGCGAAACCGCACACCAGCGTGGTGCCGAACAACGCCTTGAATTCATCGAATACCGAGCCGTCGACCAGCCGTGCAATGACCTCGCGTACGTCGAAAGGCTGCTTGGGATCGGCGCAGATCACGCCGTACAGCTCTTCACCGGGATATAGCGGCGCCACCGGCTGGCGAGTCTGCAACTGACCCTGTTTGCGCCAGTTGAGATTGGCGACGCTGCGTCGCGCCAGTGCCAGCGCATGATCGTCGCTGTCGGCGTAGTGATCCGCCACGCCGGAGATCTTGCAGTGCACATCGGCACCGCCCAGGTCTTCGGCGCTGACCACCTCGCCGGTTGCCGCTTTCACCAGCGGCGGGCCGGCGAGAAAGATCGTCGCTTGCTGACGGACCATGATCGCCTCGTCGGCCATGGCCGGCACATAGGCGCCGCCAGCGGTGCAAGAGCCCATGACCACGGCGATCTGCGGGATGCCCTCGGCGCTCATGTTCGCCTGATTAAAGAAGATGCGTCCGAAATGCTCGCGATCCGGGAACACTTCATCCTGGCGCGGCAGGTTGGCGCCGCCCGAGTCCACCAGATAAATACACGGCAGACGATTCTGCTGGGCGATGGTCTGGGCGCGCAGGTGTTTCTTGACCGTCAACGGATAGTACGAGCCGCCTTTGACCGTGGCATCGTTGGCGATGATCATGCATTCCACGCCTTCGACCCGGCCGATACCGGCGATCATGCCGGCAGCCGGGACGTCTTCGCCGTATACCTGGTGGGCGGCCAGCTGGCTGATTTCAAGAAAGGGGGAGCCGCTGTCGAGCAGGCAGTTGATGCGCTCGCGGGGCAGCAGCTTGCCCCGTGAGGTGTGGCGCTCCTGCGCTTTGGCGCCGCCACCCTGATGAACCTTGGCCAGCAGGGTGTGCAAGTCGTCGACCTGTCTGCGCAAGGCTTCGCTGTTACCCAGGAAGTCGGCTGCGCGAGTGTTGAGCTTAGTGTGCAGAATGGCCATGAAAACCTACTCCATCAGTCGCAAGGCAACCAGACTGTGGCCCGGATGCTGTGTCGTTACGTGCGGCTTGTCGTTTGACGCTTGCCGCTGCTTCACCTGGTTTCATTGAACAGCTCGCGACCGATCAGCATGCGACGGATCTCACTGGTTCCGGCGCCGATTTCATAGAGCTTGGCGTCACGCAACAGGCGGCCTGCGGGAAATTCGTTGATGTAGCCGTTGCCGCCGAGAATCTGAATGGCGTCGAGTGCCATCTGGGTCGCGCGCTCGGCGCTGTAGAGGATCACCCCCGCAGCATCCTTGCGCGTGGTTTCGCCGCGCTCGCAGGCCTGTGCCACGGCGTACAGGTAGGCGCGGCTGGCATTGAGTTGGGTGTACATGTCGGCAACCTTGCCCTGGATCAACTGGAACTCGCCGATGCTCTGACCGAACTGCTTGCGGTCGTGGATGTAAGGCAGCACGACGTCCAGACAGGCCTGCATGATCCCGGTGGGCCCGCCGGAGAGCACGACCCGCTCGTAATCCAGCCCGCTCATCAGCACCTTCACGCCGCCATTGAGCGCGCCGAGCAGGTTCTCTTGCGGGACTTCGACGTCGTCGAAAAACAGCTCGCAGGTGTTTGAGCCGCGCATGCCCAGCTTGTCGAACTTGCTGCCACGGGAAAAACCCTTCCAGTCACGCTCGACAATGAAGGCGCTGATGCCGTGAGCGCCCTTTTCCAGATCGGTCTTGGCGTAGATCACATAGGTATGGGCGTCCGGACCGTTGGTGATCCAGGTCTTGCTGCCGTTGAGCACGTAGCGGTCGCCGCGTCTGTCGGCGCGCAGCTTCATCGACACCACATCGGAACCGGCATTGGGTTCGCTCATGGCCAGCGCGCCGATGTGCTCGCCGCTGATCAGCCTTGGCAGGTAGCGGGCTTTCTGCTCGGCGTTGCCATTGCGATTGATCTGGTTGACGCACAGGTTGGAGTGCGCACCGTAGGACAACGCCACGGAGGCCGAGCCGCGGCTGATTTCTTCCATCGCCACCACGTGCGCCAGATAACCCATCCCGGCGCCGCCGTACTGCTCATCGACGGTGATTCCCAGCAGGCCCATTTCACCGAATTTGCGCCACATGTCGGCGGGGAACAGGTTGTCCTGATCGATCTGTGCAGCCCGTGGCGCGATCTCTGCCGCGACAAACGCCTGCACCTGATCGCGCAGCATGTCGATAGTCTCGCCGAGACCGAAATTGAGGGTGGGATAGTTCATGAGCCTGCGTTCCCTTATTGTTTTTGGAGGGCGGTCGGATGGCAATATCTTGCATCACCTTTACGTTAACGTAAACCTGCATAGGTAGGAATGTCAACGGTGATAAGGGAGGGGATGGAGATTCTGCCCGCAGGCAGTGGGGCGAGCTTGCCGGCGATCCGCCGGGGACCGGCAGCCAGCCACGACGACTGGATTGCAGCCGTCTGGCTCCATCGACAGGATTTACCGGCGGTGCCCGCCAGATGGGCGGCCAGCCGGGTTCCCGGGGCCTTGGGGCAGCGGGGGATTCAATAGAAGGGAGTTTTTCCAGACGCCAGACAGCACGAAGGGGAGCCAAGGCTCCCCTCCAAGTTTTTCAGTTGCATGCTCTTTTTTATTTTGAGGTGGCCTGTTGTTGTTTTTGGTAGCCATACCTTTTCATGCTGTTTTGAGCGACCCCCATCCGGGGTCAAGAGCAAACGTATTTTTTTGAGCGCTGATGCTGCTTCGATCTTGCGATCCAACCTGGTCGGGAGCTACCTGAGGGTAGTTTTATTGTTCTCTGCCCGGTCGAGAGGCCTGCGCCTCACAAAGCGATCCACTCCAAAAAAATCTGTTAGCTACGCCTCTGTGCGTGTTGTTCTTGTTATGTCAGAGCCGATACGTCTTGTTTTTATTGGTTTGCTGCAATTTGTTATTTTTGTTGTACGTAAGAGATAGCAGAAGCCATGCCAACTTTGCGAAACCCCCGAAATCCGGGGGTTTGTGGAGAAACCTGCGGTCAGCCTGTCGCTGAAAGGGTGACCAGGTGTTTCCGTGTTACCCGTTTCCATCGCTTCAATGCCCGGCAGGGTAACACTGTGTGACAAGTTGTCGCACATCAGCCCGACAGACGTGCCTTGGCCACACGCGAACCGTTGGCACGGCCCACCACGTCACTGATCCGTTGCCCGGCGGCGATCAACTTGTCCAGGTCAATACCGGTATCAATGCCCAGGCCGTTGAGCATGTACAGCACGTCCTCGGTGGCGACATTGCCGGTGGCGCCCTTCGCGTAAGGGCAGCCACCCAGGCCTGCGACCGAGCTGTCGAACACCTGAATGCCTTCCAGCAGGCTGGCATAAATGTTGGCCAGCGCCTGGCCGTAGGTGTCGTGGAAGTGGCCGGCGAGTTTGCTTCGCGGGATTTGCCCGGCGACGATGTCGAACAACTCGCGCGTCGCTCCCGGCGTGCCGGTGCCGATGGTGTCGCCCAGAGACACTTCGTAACAGCCCAAGGCAATCAACTCATTGGCCACCTCGGCCACTTGCTTTGGCGCAACGACCCCTTCATACGGGCAACCCAGCACGCAGGACACGTACCCGCGCACCTTGATGCCGTGCAAGCGCGCCGCCTCCATGATTGGCAGAAAGCGGTCCAGGCTCTCGCTGATCGAGCAATTGATATTGCGCTGGGAAAACGCCTCGGAGGCAGAGGCGAAAACCGCGACCTCCTTTACACCCGCCGCCAAAGCGTCTTCAAACCCGCGCAGGTTCGGCGCAAGCGCCGCGTAGGTGACATCCGTCGCGCGCTGGATCCCGGCGAAGACCTCAGCCGAGCCTGCCATTTGCGGAACCCACTTTGGCGATACGAAACTTCCGACTTCGATGTAATCAAGGCCTGCGCCGGTCAAATCGTCTACCAGGCGAACCTTGTCGGCCACGCTGATCGGCCGGGCTTCGTTCTGCAGGCCATCGCGGGGGCCGACTTCTACCAGACGTACACGTTGCGGGAGGGGCATGGCAGGTGCTTCCTTGAAGAATTGACTTTGAGTTGTTGTCGTAACCTATTGTTATTTATCAGCATGAACCAACGCCGCTCGGCAACGCTCTTCGGCGGTGTCCAGCTCCAGCTGCATTTGCTGGATGTCCAGTAACTGCTGATCCAGCTGCGCACGGCGTTCGGTAATCTTCGCCAGCATCGTGGTGAGCTGCTTCTGATTGTCCCCGGACGAGTCGTAAAGGCCAATCAGATCGCGGCATTCGGCCAGGGAGAAACCGATGCGTTTGCCGCGCAGAATCAGCTTCAGCGTCACCTTGTCCCGGGCCGTATAAATGCGCTCAAGGCCTCGCCGCTCAGGGCTGATCATGCCTTGTTCTTCATAAAAACGGATGGTGCGCGTGGTGATATCCAGCTCGCGGGCCAGATCGGAAATGCTGTAGGTCAGATTGCTCATGGAGGGCTCGAACGAGGTAAGCGTCGCGCTAACGTACGGCGACCTTGACGTAAACGTCAAGGTGGTTGCGGCATCAGCGGGTATTGATGCGAGGCCAAAGCCGCAAGGTTTCGGCTCGCTGGCATCGGTGATTTATAAGGTGCAGGCGCCAGCAGGCCAGGCTGTGACAGCAGAAACCTGTTCTAGAAATGACATCAAGACCATCTTGAATTAGCACGAGATGTATAGCGTAACCATTTGATTATTAACTATTTAACTGCGTCTTCAAGTTCTTTGCCGAGTTTGCGTTCCTGCGCCGCTACCAGCTGACACAACTCGATGATCTGCTCGCGCATCCAGCGGTTGGCCGGATCCTGATCGGTGCTCTCGTGCCAATACAGGTGCGTTTCAACCGTCGGTACATCGTTGACCGGCAAGTGAACGAAATGCAGGTCGTTGCGACGGGCAAAGCGCTCGGGCACCGTCATGACCATGTCGGTCTGGTGCAGCACCTGAGAGGCCATCAGATAGTGCTGCGAGCGCAGGGCAACCTTGCGCTGGATGCCCATCTTGCCCAGTGCCAGGTCGACATAGCCCAAGCCACTGCGACGACTGGAGATGTGGATATGGGCCACCGACAGGTAGTCATCCAGGCTCAGCGCCTGCCGGCTCGCCAGCGGGTGGCCTTTGCGCATGGCACACACGTACTTGTCTTCCATCAACTTGACATGACGCACTTGCGGGTCGGTGTTCAGCGGCGCGTCGACGGCAAAGTCCAGCCGTCCAGCCGCCAGTTCCTTGGTGGTTTCCCGACGTTTGGACAAAAAGCTCTCGATGGTTACCGCCGGTGCCAGGCGCCGCAGACGCTGGAACAACGCAGGCAGGATGATCGCCTCGGTGAGGTCGGTCATGCTGATACGGTAGTTCTTGTTCGCCTGCAGCGGGTTGAAGATCCGGCTTTCCTGAACCGAGACCCGCAGCAGGGAAAGCGCGTTGCGTACCGGACCGATGATGTTCTGTGCCATGGGCGTGGGCACCATGCCTTGGGCTGTGCGCACGAACAACGGATCATTGAAGGTTTCGCGCAACCGGGCAAGGGCATTGGACACCGCAGGCTGGGTGATGCCGACGATCTGACCGGCGCGGGTCAAGTTGGCTTCGGTGTAGATGGCGTCAAACACAATAAAGAGATTGAGATCGACCTTGCTCAGGTTCATTGCTGTGCGCCTCGTGCTGTTCTTGTTGTTTGGAGATTCGCCGATGATATATCGGTTATGAATGTTAATACACGCCGAGAATAGGTTAGATAAATGGTGATGGCTCATCTAGCATCGCCCCATGACCTGAACAACCTCATCAGAAGGTAGCTGACCATGGATTTCGCTTACTCCCCCAAAGTCCAGGAACTGCGCGAGCGTGTAACCGCGTTCATGGACACTTATGTGTACCCGGCAGAGCCGGTGTTCGAACGCCAGGTGGCCGAAGGGGACCGCTGGCAGCCGACGGCGATCATGGAGCAGCTCAAGGCTCAGGCCAAGGCGCAAGGCCTGTGGAACCTGTTCCTGCCAGAGTCCGAACTGGGCGCCGGCCTGACCAACCTGGAATACGCGCCGCTGGCGGAAATCATGGGCCGTTCATTGCTGGGCCCGGAGCCTTTCAACTGCTCGGCGCCTGACACCGGCAACATGGAGGTGTTGGTCAGGTATGCCAGCGAAAGCCAGAAGCAACAGTGGCTCGAACCCTTGCTGCGCGGTGAGATCCGCTCGGCGTTCGCCATGACCGAACCGGACGTGGCGTCTTCGGACGCGACCAATATGGCGGCCCGTGCCGAACGTGACGGGGATCAATGGGTCATCAACGGGCGCAAATGGTGGACGTCCGGTGCCTGCGATCCGCGCTGCAAGATCATGATCTTCATGGGCCTGAGCAATCCGGACGGGCCCCGTCATCAGCAGCACTCGATGATTCTGGTGCCCACCGACGCACCCGGCGTGAAGATCGTGCGTCCACTGCCGGTGTTCGGCTATGACGATGCGCCCCATGGCCATGCCGAAGTGCTGTTTGAAAACGTGCGGGTGCCGTACGAGAACGTGCTGCTGGGAGAAGGGCGCGGCTTTGAAATTGCGCAGGGTCGTCTGGGGCCTGGGCGCATCCATCATTGCATGCGTTCGATCGGCATGGCCGAGCGTGCGCTGGAGTTGATGTGCAAGCGCTCGGTGCAGCGCACCGCCTTTGGCCGGCCACTGGCGCGTCTGGGCGGCAATATCGACAAGATCGCCGACTCGCGCATGGAAATCGACATGGCCCGCCTGCTCACACTCAAGGCGGCGTACATGATGGACACCGTGGGCAACAAGGTCGCCAGAAGCGAAATCGCCCAGATCAAGGTGGTTGCGCCAAACGTTGCACTGCGGGTCATCGACCGGGCAATCCAGATTCACGGCGGAGCGGGGGTGTCCGGGGATTTCCCGCTGGCTTACATGTACGCCATGCAGCGTACATTGCGCCTGGCCGATGGCCCGGACGAAGTGCACCGCGCGGCGATCGGCAAATTCGAGGTGGGCAAGTACATCCCCAAGGAGATGCTGCGCAGCGAGCATCACTGATTCGGGACGCGTATGAGCCTCTAGCGATCCGGCTTGCCGGTGGTCAGGTTGCTAACGCCGCCAGGCCGGACTGCTGAACAGGGTCGGGTATCAGCGCTGTTCAGCTCAACTCCAGCCAGATCGGCGCGTGATCCGAAGGCTTTTCCATCGCGCGCAGATCGTAATCCACACCTGCTGCCTTGATGCGTGGTTGCAGGCCATGGGAGGCCATGATCAGATCGATTCGCAGCCCACGCTTGGGCGCATCTTCGAAACCACGGCTGCGATAATCGAACCAGCTGAACTGATCGATCACTTCCGGGTACAGGTGGCGGAAGCTGTCGACAAGCCCCCAGTTCTTGAGCTTTGCCAGCCATTCGCGTTCTTCCGGCAGGAAGCTGCACTTGCCGGTTTTCAGCCAGCGCTTGGCGTTGTCCGGGCCGATGCCGATGTCGCTGTCCTCCGGGGAGATGTTCACATCGCCCATGACCACCAGCGCCTGGTCGTTGCTGAAGCGGGTTTCCAGCAACTGTTGAAGGTCGGCATAGAACTTGGTTTTGGCCGGGAACTTGGTGGGGTGATCACGGCTTTCACCCTGTGGGAAATAGCCGTTCATGATCGTCACCGGCAGGCCATTGCGATCGGCGAACGTGCCCCAGATGAAGCGCTTCTGGGCTTCTTCATCGTCGCTGTCGAAACCCTTGTGCAGGTCCAGAGGCGGCTGGCGTGACAGCAGCGCGACGCCGTAGTGACCTTTCTGACCATGGAAGTGGACGTGGTAACCCAGCGCCTCGATCTCGGCCTGGGGAAACTGCTCGTCCGACACCTTGGTTTCCTGCAAGCCGATGACGTCGGGCTGGTGCTTTTCAATCAGCGCCGCCAGTTGATGCGGGCGGGCGCGCAGGCCGTTGATGTTGAAAGACACAATTTTCATAGACGGCAGTCCTGGCAAAAAACAAACCGCGATGCTAGCTGACCTGTCTGGCGACGGCCAGCGCCATGGCCCGATCTCGGTAGCCGAAGTGCCTGCTACGCTGTCAGAAGTGCCTGAAACTTCGCCGGAACTGTCTTGAGCGCTGCTACTCGAACGCTTGACACCGCGAACCCGTCCGACTGCGTCGGGTCGTCATCGAAAGGGATACGATCACATGTCTGAACCCACCCATGCATCGGCCGACATCCGTCAGCTGGACAGTGGCTATTCCCGCGAAGCACGCTCTTTGCTGTACCACGCCTATCGCCACGAACCAAGCTTTGCCTATCTGTTCGAGTCTGGCCGTTCCGGGTATGAACAACGGGTCAGAGCAACGATTCGCGAGCTGGTCAAACAGCATTTCCTGCAGGATCTGCCAGCGCTGGGGCTGTTCGTCGAGGACCGTCTGGTGGGTGTGGCCCTGATCGCACCGCCGCAGCGCCGACTGGGCATCACCGAAAGCTGGGCATGGCGGTTGCGCATGGTCATGAGCACGGGCCTGCGCTGCACCCAGCGCTATCTGGAGTATTACCAGGCGGTCCTCGCCTGTCTGCCGTCCGACGCCGTTCACGTGCTGCCGCTTTTTGGTGTTCACCCTGAATTTCAGGGCCAGCACTACGGTGAACAACTGTTGCAGGCGCTGCACGACTGGTGCGCGGTGGATGAGCATTCCCAGGGCATCGTGCTGGACACCGGCAATGACCACTACCTGGCGTTCTACAGACGACAGGGCTATGAGGAAATCGGCGAGGTGGCTGTAGGGCCTGTCCGGGAGCATGTGTTTTTTCATCCCAATCCCCAGGTTTCATTGGCTTCCATGGCTTGACCGCGGAAAACTTCTCCATTCTTGCGGGTTCCAGCCGTACCCGCCGCTCGTGTTAGCATCCGCGCCTATGAAGTTTCCCGGTCGATTTACCAGTGGTTTTCTCCTGATGTTCTCCAGCTGTGCAGCGTTCGCCGATGCGCAGCTGGATGTACGGATCAAACCTTCCAACTCAGCGCTCAAATCCAACATTGAAGGGTACGTGGGCAGTCTTGGCGAGCGCGACGAACAGGCGCTGGAGCGATTCAGCGTGGGCGCCATCGAGCAGGCGCAGAAGGCCGCCCAGGCCCTGGGCTACTACCAGGCGCAGATCGACAGTGAGGTCAAGCGCACCGACAAGGATCTGCACCTGATCCTCAAGGTGCAGGCGGGAGAACCTGTGCACTTGCGCAACGTGGTGGTGCGCGTCGAGGGACCCGCCAGTCAGCTCAAGGCATTCCGCGTGCCCAAGGGCGACGCCCTCAAGTCCGGCGCCGTGCTCAACCATGGCCATTACGAGGATGCCAAGCGACTGATCCAGAACCAGGCCGCGCGCTACGGCTTTTTCAATGGCCGCTTCGTCACCCAACGTCTTTCCATCGATCCGCGCGCCGGTGTTGCCGACATCGAGCTGGTCTACGACAGCGGGCCGCGTTATTCGCTAGGCAAAGTAACGTTCAGTGGCGACGCGCCGTTTGACGAGGACCTGCTGCGGCGCATGGTGCCCTTCAAGGAGGACACCCCCTATGACTCCGAGCTGATCGCCGAACTCAATCAGGCGATGCAGTCCAGTGGCTATTTCGAAGGTGTACGGGTCGATGCGTCACCGACCTCGGCGCAAGCGCAGATCATCCCCGTCGTGGTCCAGCTGCAAACCCGCAAGCCCCGCACCATGGGCCTGGGGGTCGGCTATTCGACCGACGTCGGCCCGCGGGTCAAGGCCAACTGGACCCGTCACTGGGTCAACCCACAAGGCCACAGTTATGGCGCGGAAGCCGAAGTGTCCGCGCCACGGCAAAACGTTGGCCTGTTCTACGACATCCCGCTGGACCCACCCTTGACCGACAAGCTGCGCTTTGCCGGCGGCTACCAGTACGAAGAAATCGCCGACACCGACAGCCTCAGCAAGCTGTTGACCGTCGGGCCCGAATGGCACAGCAAGCTGCCCAGTGGCTGGGAGCGAGTGATTTCCCTGAAATGGCAACGCGAAGAGTACCGGCTGGGTAACGACGCCGGTTTGAGTACCTTGTTGATGCCGGGTGTCAGTTATTCCTATTTGCGCAGCGACAACCGGATCGACCCGCACCATGGCTATCGCCTGCAGTTCGATACCCAGGTGGCCAAAGAGGGCCTGGGCTCGGACGCCAACCTGGTGCATGGCACCGTTCTGCTCAAGGGTCTGACCACCGTGGCGCAGAACCATCGGTTCCTGGGGCGGGTGCAGGTTGGCGGCAGCGCCACCAATGGATACAAGTCGATTCCGCCATCGCTGCGCTTCTTTGCCGGGGGCGACCAGAGCGTGCGCGGTTATGACTATCAGTCGCTGTCCCCGGAAAACTCCGATGGCGACAAGATCGGCGGCCGCTACATGGTTGCCGGCAGTGCCGAATACCAGTACTCGATCGCCGAGAAGTGGCGCGTGGCGGCGTTCGTCGATCAGGGCAACTCATTCAATTCCCTGGAGCTGCCGAGCCTGAAAACCGGTGTCGGTATCGGCATTCGCTGGGTTTCACCCGTGGGACCGTTGCGCCTGGATCTGGCTCACGCCCTGGATGACGATGGCGGTATTCGTCTGCACTTCTCGATGGGGCCTGAACTGTGACGGGTATGGCAGTGGCAAAACGTATTTCGGCCATTGTGGCCATTACCCTGTTGACGCTGGTGGTTCTGATCGTCGTCGCACTGGGTTCGCTGCTGGGCACCGAGTCAGGCAGCCGCTGGGCGCTGGCGCGCGTGCCAGGGTTGCAGGTGCTGAACTTCTCCGGCCACCTGGGCGGTCAATGGCAGGCTGACTCGCTGATCTGGCAGCAGGGGCAAACCAGGGTTGAAGTGGATGCCCCGGTCTTCGCCTGGTCGCCGTCATGCCTGACCCGGATGACCCTGTGTATCGACACCTTGCAAAGCGGCGACATCCGTTTGCAGCTTGCGCCGTCTGACGGCGAGCAAAGCAGCGGACCGATCACGCTGCCCAACCTCAAGCTGCCCTTGGCCATCGAACTGGGCCGGGTGCAGGTTGCCAGCCTGCATCTGCAGGGGACCGAGCAACTGCGCGACTTGCAGCTGGCGGCGCACTGGACGGCGGACGGCCTGAAAATCGATTCGGTTCACGCCCGGCGCGATGACATCGTGCTCGATCTCGACGGCCTGCTCAAACCGGTTGACGACTGGCCGCTGACGGCTCAGGGCAAGATCAAGCTGCCCGATATAAGCGGTCAGCCGTTGTCGCTGGCGCTGAACGTCGATGGCGACCTGCTCAAGACCCTCAACCTCAGCGCGCAGACCAGTGGCTACCTCGAGGCGAAGCTGGTGGGTCAGCTGCAGCCCCTTGCGCCGAACCTGCCCGCGCAGGTGACGATGACCAGCGAGCAATTCAGGCCCAGCGTCGATCTGCCCGACACCTTGCAACTCAATCAGCTGACCCTCGATGCCAGGGGCGACCTTGCGCAGGGTTATGCCATTGCCGGCAACGCCACCCTGCCTGCCGAACAGGGTCCGGTGGCGCTTGCCCTGAAGGGCCGAGTGGATGCCAACGGCGCACAGGTCTCTGCGCTGGACCTGACCGCCAACGATGCGCAGCGGCTGAAACTCAACGGCCAGGTAAACTGGCAGAAGGGCTTGACCGCCGAGGCGAAAATCGACTGGCTGGACTTCCCTTGGCACCGTCTTTATCCGCAGGTGGATGAACCCCAGGTCAGCATTCATACCTTCAAAGCTGAGGTTTCCTACACCGACGGCAAGTACCTGGGTAATTTCGCCGGCGACTTCAAAGGCCCGGCCGGGCCATTCAGCCTGCAAAGTCCGTTCAGTGGCGATCTGCAGCAGGTCTTTCTGCCTCAGCTGGAGTTGGCTGCCGGGCAGGGCAAGGCCAGCGGACACTTGAATCTGCAGTTTGCCGATGGCATCGCCTGGGACACCGCGCTGGACCTGAGCGCCATCGACCCCGCGTTCTGGGTCGCCGAGCTTCCGGGCTCATTGGCCGGGCCCTTGCGCAGCAAAGGCGCGTTCAAGAACCAGCAGCTGAACCTCAGTGCCGATCTGGATCTCAAGGGCCGCTTGCGCGGTCAGCCAGCGGTCCTGCAGGCCAAAGCCGACGGTGTGGGAGACAAATGGACACTGAACACGCTGGATGTGCGCCTGGGCGATAACCGCGTACAGGGAAGCGGCAGCCTGCAGCAAAAGCTGGCCGGGCAACTGCAGCTCGATCTGCCGCGGCTTGGTCAGCTGTGGCCGCGCCTGCAAGGTCAGGCCAAAGGGCGCCTGGATCTGGCCGGTACGCTGCAAGCGCCGCAAGGACAACTGACCCTGCAAGGGGGACAACTGGCGTACGACAGCAACAGGCTGCAAAGCCTGAATCTGGCCGCCAGACTGGACAGCGCCCAACGTGCCAGCGTAGACCTCAAGGCCAGCGGGATTCAGGCCGGCGATACGGCGCTGGGCACGCTGAGCGTCAATGGCCAAGGTGACATCAAGGGCCAGCAGGTCAAGCTTGACCTGCAGGGGCCTCTGCTCAAACTTGCGCTGGCACTGGATGGCAATCTGGACAAGGGTAACTGGCGCGGCCGTCTGGCCAGCGGCGATATCCAGACCGGCGGCCAGGACTGGAAGCTGCAGCAGCCCGCCCGGCTGGAACGCCTGGCCGACGGCAAGATCAACTTCGGCGCCCATTGCTGGATGTCCGGACCGGCCAGCCTGTGCGGCGAGGACCAGCGTCTGATGCCTGACCCGCGCCTGCGCTATCACCTCAAGCAGTTCCCGCTGGACAGCCTGGCGCAGTGGCTGCCCAAGGATTTCGCCTGGAAGGGAATGCTCAACGCCGACGTGCAGCTGGATCTGCCTGCGGCGGGCCCCAACGGCCAAGTGGTGATCGACGCCAGCGGCGGCACCTTGAGGGTCAGGGACAAGAACCAGTGGCTGGACTTCCCGTACCAGACGCTGAAGATGACCAGCAGCCTGACGCCGAAGAAAGTCGACACCAGCCTTGATTTTCGGGGTGGGAAGCTGGGCCAGCTGCTGGCTCGACTGAGCATTGACCCCATGGGCAGGAACAAACCGGTCAACGGTGAGTTCAGCCTCAGCGGCCTGGATGTTTCCGTGGCCCGCCCGTTCTTGCCCATGGTCGAGAAACTCAACGGCAAACTCAACGGCAACGGACGCATCTCCGGTGACCTGCTGGCACCGCAAGTCAACGGCAACGTGGTGTTGAGCGATGGTGAGGTATCCGGGCCGGAACTACCGGTGAGCCTGGAAAAACTCAACGTGCAAGCCATGATTGCCGGCGAGAACGTCCAGCTCAAAGGCGACTGGAGCAGCGGTCCTGCGGGGCAGGGTAGCCTCGCCGGGCATATCGGCTGGGCGCAGGCGCTCGACGTGGACCTCAGCCTGCGCGGCGCTCGCCTGCCGATCACGGTGGAGCCCTACGCCAAACTTGAAGCCGCCCCCGACCTGAAGATCACCTTGCAAGGTGAGCGCCTGGCGGTATCGGGCAAAGTGCTGATTCCAAAAGGTGAAATCACTGTGCGGGAGCTGCCACCGTCGACGGTCAAGGTGTCCGACGACACCATCATCATCGGCGCGCAGACCAAGGCGGGCAAAGCGCCTATGGCGATTGCCATGGACGTCGACGTCGAAGTCGGGCAGGAAAAACTCAGTTTCACCGGCTTTGGTCTGAGCGCCAATCTGGCCGGTCATGTCCACATCGGCGACAACCTCGACACTCGCGGCGAGTTGAATCTCAACGATGGTCGCTACCGGGCCTACGGCCAGCGCCTGACGATCCGCAAGGCGCGGCTGTTGTTCGCAGGTCCCGTGGATCAGCCGTATCTGGACATTGAAGCCATCCGCCAGACCGACGACGTGATTGCCGGGATCCGCCTGAGCGGCAGCGCCGAGCAGCCGACCACCACGGTGTTTTCGGAGCCTGCCATGAGCCAGGAGCAAGCACTCTCCTATCTGGTGTTGGGCCGCCCCTTGAGCACCAATGGTGAAGACAACAACATGGTGGCTCAGGCGGCGCTGGCATTGGGGCTGGCAGGTGGGTCGTCAACCGCAGGCAAACTGGCCTCGGGCCTGGGCATCAAGGATTTCGACCTGGACACCTCGGGCAGCGGCGACAAGACCGCCGTGGTGGCCAGCGGCAAGATCACCGACAAACTGAGCCTGCGCTACGGCGTGGGAGTGTTCGAGCCAGCCAACACCATCGCCTTGCGCTACCTGCTGAGCAAAAAGGTGTACCTGGAGGCGGCGGGCGGAGTGGCCAGTTCGCTGGATATATTCTACAAGCGCGACTTTTGAGGGAATGCCCCGGGGCGTGTCAGATACGCCGCGGGGCCTGCTGGCGCTTCGTTCCAGATCGTCCGGATGCGCCCCAGAGACAAGCCCCGCTCCCACGCCCTTCGGGCAAAAGCGGGTCGGTGCTAATGCCCCACGCCCTCCGGGCAGCAGCGGGCCGACGTCGGCTGCCTCACCGCTTTTGATTCTGTCCGAAGGGCGTGGGAGCCTGACTTGTCGGCGATCGGCTGCGCAGCAGTCGTACAATCGGGCGACGCGGAGCATCAGGCAGACCGCGTACACAGGTTTGGCTGCCGCTTCGCGCCAGATCGCGGGACAAGACACGCTCCCACGCCCTCCGGGCAGAAGCGGGTCGATGCTAATGCCCCACGCCCTTCGGGCAGAAGCGGGTCGGTGCTAATGCCCCACGCCCTCCGAGCAGCAACGGGCCGACGTCGGCTGCCTCAGCGCTTTTGATTCTGTCCGAAGGGCGTGGGAGCCCGACTTGTCGGCGATCGGCTGCGCAGCAGTCGTACAATCGGGCGACGCGGAGCATCAGGCAGACCGCATACACAGGTTTGGCTGGCGCTTCGTTCCAGATCGTCCGGATGCGCCCCAGAGACAAGCTCCGCTCCCACGCCCTTCGGGCAGAAGCGGTGGCGATGTCAGCCGTTGACCAGCTTCATCGCCGCTTCGGTATACCGTCCCCCGGCCACTGCTGCCACCGGAAACAGGTCCTTGAGCGCCTGCAGTTCGCCCGCGCTGAGCTGCACATCCAGCGCCGCCACGTTCTCCTGCAGATACTTGCGCTGTTTGGTACCGGGAATCGGAATCACGTCATCGCCCTGCGCCAACACCCAGGCCAATGCCAGTTGCCCGGCCGTGACGCCTTTGTCCGCCGCCAGTTGCTGGACCTTTTCCACCAACAGCAGGTTCTTTGCAAAGTTTTCGCCCTGAAAACGCGGGCTGCTGCGGCGGTAGTCGTCTGCGGCGAAATCTTCAGGGCTTTTCAGCGTGCCGGTCAGAAAGCCTCGCCCCAGCGGACTGTAGGGCACAAACGCGATGCCCAGACGGCGACACGTCTGCAGCACGCCGTTTTCTTCAGGCTCACGACTCCATAGCGAGTACTCGGTCTGCAAGGCCGCGATCGGATGAACCTTGTGCGCGCGCTCCAGCGTTGCTGCCGATGCCTCGCTAAGTCCCAGATAGCGCACCTTGCCCGCCTTGACCAGCTCAGCCATCGCGCCAACGGACTCTTCAATGGCGATGTTCGGATCGATGCGGTGCTGGTAATACAGGTCCAGGGTGTCGATCTTCAACCGCTTCAACGTACCCTCGATGGCTGTCCGAATGTATTGCGGGCTGCCGTTCACGCCACGGGCAGCCGCATCCCCGGGTGTTCGCACAATGCCGAACTTGCTGGCGATGAAAGCCTGCTCGCGCTTGCCGGACAAGGCCTTGCCCAGCAGCTCTTCATTGGTGTGAGGACCGTACATGTCAGCGGTATCGAACAAGGTGACACCCATCTCCAGCGCACGATGCACCGTGGCGATGGCTTCCTGCGGATCGCCGCCTGTGGTGTAGAAATCGGTCATGCCCATGCAGCCAAGGCCCATTGCCGAAACCTGAGGACCGTTGTTGCCCAGTTGTCGCGTTTGCATGATGGCTTCCTTCTTGGAATTAAGACCCGCCCATTGTTGCCTCTCGACACAATCGCGATAAACCGGCTAAAAGTACTTTCACTATTCGTTTATTCTGAATAATCCACCTGCTCTGGAGCCCCGATGGATCGATTCAACGCCATGCGCGCCTTCGCTCGGATTGTCGAACTGGGCGGTTTCGGCAAGGCCGCTGACAGCCTGCACATGCCTCGGGCCTCGGTGACGGTGCTGATCAAACAGCTGGAAGCGCATCTGGGCACGCAATTGTTGCTGCGCACCACGCGGCATGTCACACCGACACTGGACGGGCAGGCCTACTATCAGCGTTGCGTCAGCCTGCTCAACGAACTGGACGATACCGAGTCGGCGTTTTCCTCGGTGGCCAAGGACCCCGAAGGCATGCTGCGTATCGACATGCCGTCCGGGTTCGGTCGTTTGATCATCATGCCGTCGCTGCCGGAGTTCACCGGGCGTTATCCGCGACTGGAGATGGAGGTGGGCATGACTGACCGGCCGGTTGACCTGATTCGTGAAGGGTTCGACTGCGTCATCCGCGGCGGCCAGCCCCTGGATCACTCGCTGGTCGCGCGGCCGCTGGCGCAGATGCGCCAGGTGGTCTGCGCCAGCCGTAGCTATCTGGAGCTGCACGGCACGCCGCTGACGGTTGCTGATCTGGCGCGACACAAAGTCATCGAGTATTTTTCCTCAAGCTCCAATAAACGCTACGGGCTGGAATTCGTCATCGACGGCACCACGCAGGAACTGAACCTGCCCAAGACGCTGGCGACCAACAGCGCCGATGGCTATCTTGCGGCGTGCAGTGCCGGGTATGGCCTGGTGCAGACACCGTACTACCATGTCGCCGAGCTGCTGCGCCGGGGCGAGTTGATCGAAGTGCTCGGCGACTGCCCGCAGCCCAGACTGCCATTGACCGCGCTGTACCCGGCGCATCGGCAGATGTCGCGGCGGGTGAGGGTGTTCGTCGACTGGCTGGTGGATTTGTGCGCACGCCCCGGGCTGCTGGAAAAACCGCCTGCGGCGCACCCAGCCTGACAACAAATTCGTTTCGCCCCGTAGGTCGGCCATTGGTTTCGTGGTTAACTTGCGGGTTTGCAGTCAACCAGAACCCCGCATCTTCAGAATAAGGATTCAGCTCATGGCTCAAGTGACTCGTAGAGGCTCCCCGGTACAAATCAGCGGCGAATTGCCAAAGGTCGGCAGTCAGGCTCCGGCCTTCAAACTGGTCGGCGGTGATCTGGCTGATGTAACGCTGGAAACCTTCGCCGGCAAGCGCAAGGTGCTGAACATTTTCCCGAGCGTCGACACCCCGACCTGCGCCACCTCGGTGCGCAAATTCAATGCCCAGGCCAACGACCTGAACAACGCCGTGGTGTTGTGCATCTCCGCCGACCTGCCGTTCGCCCAGGCGCGTTTCTGTGGCGCCGAAGGCCTGGAAAACGTCAAGAACCTGTCCACCATGCGCGGCGCAGAGTTCATGCAAGACTACGGCGTGGCCATCGCTGACGGCCCCATGGTCGGTCTGACTACCCGCGCAGTCGTGGTCCTGGACGAAAACAATAACGTCCTGCACAGCGAACTGGTTCCGGAGATCGGCCAGGAGCCGAACTACGAAGCTGCTCTGGCAGTGCTCAACTAAGTTGGCCGTTGCGTATTGTCAGACATCACGCTGCAATACATGGCAACACAAAACGGCCTGACTCGATCAGGCCGTTTTTATTTGCACTTCAGCACCTTACCCAAGTAGGCACTAGGTAAATTGCCGGTAAAGGCTCTTTGCTTGGCAGGTAACTATGCTTATTGTTCAGCCTCCCGAAGACGCTCACGCGCACACTGGTTGACTTAATTCATGCAATCGTCTGCTCCACGTAACTCCCGTCGCTGGCTGTTCAGCCTCTTGGTTCTGCTGATTGTCGCAGGCGCCTGCTGGCGATTCTGGCCGGGTTCGGCGCAAAAAACCGACGCCACCGCCGACAGCGGCCAGGCACACAAGAGTGCCAGCCGCAGCGGTGGGGCAGGCAAGGCGGGGGGGCAGCGCCCCGGTTTTGGTGGCTCGACCGGGCCGGTGCCAGTGCGCGTGGCGGCGGCATCCACCGGCGATTTCCCGATCTACTACAAGGCACTGGGTACCGTCACGGCGATGAACACCATCAACGTGCGTAGCCGGGTGGCAGGCGAGCTGGTCAAGATCAGCTTCGAGGAAGGGCAGCAGGTCAAGGCCGGTGACCTGCTGGCAGTGATCGACCCGCGCAGCTATCAGATCGCTCTGCAGCAGGCTGAAGGCACCCTGATGCAGAACCAGGCGCTGCTGAAAAATGCGCAACTCGATGTACAGCGCTATCGGGGCCTGTACAAAGAGGACAGCATTGCCAAGCAGACGCTGGACACCGCCGAATCCCTGGTGGGCCAGTATCAGGGCACGATCAAGACCAATCAGGCGGCAGTGGGCGACGCCAGGCTCAATCTGGATTTCACCCAGATCCGCGCGCCGATTGCCGGGCGCGTTGGTTTGCGCCAACTGGACGTGGGTAATCTGGTCGCCGCCAATGACACCACCGCACTGGCGGTGATCACCCAGACCAAACCGATCACGGTCAACTTCACCCTGCCGGAAAAAGACCTGGCCGATGTCATCAGCCACTACCGCAGCGGGGAAAAGCTGCCGGTGGAAGCCTGGGACCGTGGCGATGTGAAGCTGCAGGCGCGCGGGGTACTGGCCAGCATCGACAACCAGATCGATATCACCACCGGCACCCTGAAATTCAAGGCGCGCTTCGATAACCAGAGCGAAACCCTGTTCCCCAACCAGTTCGTCAATGCGCGGCTGCTGGCCACAACCCTGAAAAACGTGGTGCTCGTGCCATCGGCGTCGGTTCAGTTCGGCGTCAACGGCACGTTCGTCTACGTGATGGATGGCGACAAAAAGGTGCGCATTCGTCAGCTCAAGACCGGCGCGAGCGATGAAAACTCGACGGTCATCACCGAAGGACTGGCAGCCGGCGACCGCGTGGTCCTGGAAGGCACCGACCGTCTGAAAGACGGCAGCGACGTGGAGGTGGTCAACGACAGTAAGGATGTACCCGCCACCCCCGGTCAGAAACTGCAGGGCAAGCCGTCCAAAGACAAGGAGTCCGGTGAGTCTGCCGACGTCGCCAGCGCGAAAAAAGGCAACGTATGAACCTCTCGCGGCTGTTCATCCTGAGGCCGGTGGCGACCACCCTGAGCATGCTGGCCATCGTGCTGGCCGGGCTGATTGCCTACGGCTTGCTGCCGGTGTCCGCGTTACCGCAGGTCGACTACCCGACCATCCGGGTGATGACCCTGTATCCCGGTGCCAGCCCGCAAGTGATGACCAGCGCAGTGACCGCGCCGCTGGAGCGCCAGTTCGGCCAGATGCCGGGCCTGACGCAAATGGCCTCGACCAGCTCCGGCGGCGCCTCGGTGATTACCTTGCGCTTCAGCCTGGACATCAACATGGACGTGGCCGAGCAGCAGGTGCAGGCGGCCATCAATGGCGCCACCAACCTGTTGCCCAGCGACCTGCCGGCGCCGCCGACCTATAACAAGGTCAACCCGGCCGACACGCCGGTGCTGACCCTGGCCATTACCTCCAAAACCATGCTGCTGCCCAAGCTCAATGACCTGGTCGACACGCGCATGGCGCAGAAGATCGCCCAGATCAGCGGCGTCGGCATGGTCAGCATCGCCGGCGGCCAGCGTCAGGCGGTGCGGATCAAGGTCAACCCTGACGCCTTGGCCGCCAACGGTCTGAACCTGTCGGACGTGCGCACACTGGTCAGCGCCTCCAACGTCAATACACCCAAGGGCAACTTCGATGGTCCGACCCGGGTGTCGATGCTCGACGCCAACGATCAGCTCAAGTCGCCCGAGGAATACGCAAACCTGATCCTGGCCTACAAAAACGGCGGCCCGCTGCGACTCAAGGATGTCGCGCAGATTGTCGATGGCGCGGAAAACGAGCGCCTGGCGGCCTGGGCCAATAAAAATCAGGCGGTGCTGCTGAACATCCAGCGCCAGCCCGGTGCCAATGTCATCGAAGTGGTCGACCGGATCAAGGCCTTGCTGCCGAGCATTACCGACAACCTGCCTGCCGGGCTCGACGTGGTGGTGCTGACCGACCGCACCCAGACGATCCGCGCCTCCGTCAGCGACGTGCAACATGAATTGCTGATCTCCATCGTGCTGGTGGTGCTGGTCACCTTCCTGTTTCTGCGCCGCTTCAGTGCCACGATCATTCCATCGGTTGCCGTGCCGCTGTCGCTGGTGGGCACGTTCGGCGTCATGTACCTGGCCGGTTTCTCGGTGAACAACCTGACCCTGATGGCCATGACCATTGCCACCGGCTTCGTGGTGGACGATGCGATCGTCATGCTGGAGAACATTTCCCGGCATCTGGAGGAGGGCCAGACACCGCTGCAAGCGGCCCTCAAGGGTGCCCGGCAGATCGGCTTCACGCTCATTTCGCTGACCGTCTCGCTGATCGCAGTGCTCATTCCTCTGCTGTTCATGGCCGATGTGGTGGGGCGGCTGTTCCGCGAGTTCGCCATCACCCTGGCCGTGGCGATCCTGATTTCCCTGGTGGTCTCCCTGACCCTGACGCCGATGATGTGCGCGCGCCTGCTCAAGCGCGAACCCAAGCCCGAAGAGCAGGGCCGCTTCTATCGTGCCAGCGGCGTCTGGATCGACTGGCTGATCGCCGCCTACGGGCGCAAGCTGCAATGGGTGCTCAGGCATCAGCCGCTGACCCTGCTGGTGGCAGTCGCCACGCTGGGCATCACCGTGTTGCTGTATCTGGTGGTGCCCAAAGGCTTCTTCCCGGTACAGGATACCGGCGTGATCCAGGGCATCTCCGAGGCGCCGCAATCGGTGTCGTTTGCCTCCATGAGCGAGCGGCAGCAAGCGTTGGCGAAAATCATCCTGCAAGATCCGGCGGTGGCCAGCCTTTCGTCCTACATTGGCGTCGATGGCGACAACGCCACGCTCAACAGCGGGCGCATGCTGATCAACCTCAAACCGCATAACCTGCGCGATGTCTCGGCCAGTCAGGTGATCCAGCGTCTGCAGCCGGAAGTCGATCAGCTCTCGGAAATTCGCCTGTTCATGCAGCCGGTGCAGGACCTGACCATCGAAGACCGGGTCAGCCGCACTCAATACCAGTTCAGCATGTCCTCGCCGGACGCCGAATTGCTGAGCCTGTGGAGCGGCAAGCTGGTCCAGGCCCTGGCCGAGCGCCCGGAGCTGACCGATGTCGCCAGCGACTTGCAGGACAAGGGCCTGCAGGTGTACCTGAATATCGATCGCGACGCCGCCAGCCGCCTGGGCGTGACCGTTTCCAACATCACTGACGCGCTGTATGACGCCTTCGGCCAGCGGCAGATTTCCACCATCTATACCCAGGCCAGCCAGTACCGCGTGGTGTTGCAGGCCGCGGCCGGCAATGATCTCGGGCCGCAGGCGCTGGAGCAGATTCACGTCAAGACCACCGATGGCGGGCAGGTCAAGTTGTCCAGCCTGGCCAGGATCGAACAGCGTCAGGCGCAACTGGCGATTGCCCATATGGGCCAGTTCCCGGCGGTGATGATGTCGTTCAACCTGGCCCCCGGCGTTGCCTTGGGGCAGGCGGTGGAAGTGATCGAGCAGGTGCAGAAGGACATCGGCATGCCGATCGGCGTGCAGACCCAGTTCCAGGGCGCGGCACAAGCCTTCCAGGCCTCGCTGTCCAGCACGCTGTTGCTGGTGCTGGCAGCGGTGGTGACCATGTACATCGTGCTTGGCGTGCTGTACGAGAGTTACATCCACCCGATCACCATTCTTTCGACACTGCCTTCGGCGGCCATCGGCGCGTTACTGGCGCTGATCCTCAGCGGCAACGATCTGGGGATGATCGCCATCATCGGCATCATTCTGTTGATCGGCATCGTCAAGAAGAACGCGATCATGATGATCGATTTCGCCCTGGACGCCGAGCGCAACCGTGGCATCGACCCACAAACGGCGATCTACGAAGCGGCGCTGCTGCGCTTCCGGCCGATCCTGATGACCACCCTGGCGGCATTGTTCGGCGCCATCCCGCTGATGTTCGCCACCGGTTCCGGCGCCGAGCTGCGCCAACCCTTGGGTCTGGTGATGGTAGGTGGCTTGTTGGTCAGCCAGGTGCTGACGCTGTTCACCACGCCGGTCATCTATCTGTATTTCGACCGGATGGGACGCAGGTTCCGTCGCACAGGCAAGACCGAGGTGGCGCTATGAGTGGCAGCCGCTACACGCCACAAGCCACACGCTGCAAGCGGGTTTACGCCGCCACAGCTCCTTGCAGCTTGCTGCATACAGCCTGGAAGTGGTCCCGGTGAACCTCTCGGCGCCTTTCATCCGCAGGCCAGTGGCGACCATGCTGCTGAGCCTGGCGATCATGCTGCTGGGCGGCATGAGCTTTGGCCTGCTGCCCGTGTCGCCGTTGCCGAACATGGATTTTCCGGTGATCGTGGTCAGTGCCTCGCTGCCCGGTGCCAGCCCGGAAATCATGGCGTCCAGCGTGGCCACGCCGCTGGAGCGATCGCTGGGCACGATCGCCGGGGTCAACACCATGAGCAGCCGCTCCAGCCAAGGCTCGACGCGGATCATTCTGCAATTCGACATGGACCGCGACATCAACGGCGCCGCGCGCGAAGTGCAGGCGGCCATCAACGCCTCGCGCAATCTGCTGCCCAGCGGGATGCGCAGCATGCCGACCTACAAGAAGGTCAATCCGTCCCAGGCGCCGATCATGGTGTTGTCGCTGACCTCCGATGTGCTGGAAAAAGGCCAGCTGTACGACCTGGCCTCGACGATCCTGTCCCAGAGCCTGTCCCAAGTGAACGGCGTGGGCGAGGTGCAGATCGGCGGCAGCTCGCTGCCGGCGGTGCGGGTCGAGCTTGAGCCCAAACTGCTGGATCAGTACGGCGTGTCGCTGGATGAGGTGCGTACCACAATCTCCGGTTCCAACGTGCGTCGACCCAAAGGCTCGGTGGAGAATGCCGAGCACAACTGGCAAGTGCAGGCCAACGATCAGCTGGAAAAGGCCAAGGATTACGAATCACTGATCATTCGCTACCAGGACGGCGCCGCGTTGCGCCTCAAGGACGTGGCCAGGGTCAGGGACTCGGTCGAGGACCGCTACAACAGCGGCTTCTTCAACAAGAAGTCAGCCGTGCTGCTGGTGATCAACCGCCAGGCGGGCGCCAACATCATCGAGACCGTGGCGGCGATCAAGGCGCAGTTGCCGGCCCTGCAGGCGGTGTTGCCGGCCAGCGTCACCCTGGATCTGGCCATGGATCGCTCGCCCGTGATCAAGGCCACCCTGCACGAAGCGGAAATGACCCTGCTCATCGCCGTGATGCTGGTCATCCTGGTGGTGTTCCTGTTTCTCGGCAATTTCCGCGCCTCGCTGATCCCCACCCTGGCGGTGCCGGTATCGCTGGTGGGCACGTTCGCCATCATGTATCTGTGCGGTTTCTCACTGAACAATCTGTCGCTGATGGCACTGATTCTGGCCACCGGTCTGGTGGTGGACGACGCCATCGTCGTGTTGGAAAACATCTCGCGGCACATCGACGAGGGCGTGCCGCCGATGCAGGCCGCTTACCGCGGGGCCGAAGAGGTCGGGTTTACCTTGCTGTCGATGAACGTGTCGTTGGTCGCGGTGTTCATTTCGATACTGTTCATGGGCGGCTTGGTGGAGAGCCTGTTTCGCGAGTTTTCCATCACCTTGTCGGCCTCCATCGTGGTGTCGCTGGTGGTCTCACTGACGCTCACCCCGATGCTCTGCGCGCGCTGGATCAAACCTCATGTGCCAGGCCAGGAGAATCGCCTGCAACGCTGGAGCCAGCGCATCAACGATCGCATGGTCGTCGGCTACGACCGCAGCCTCGGCTGGGCGCTGCGCCACCGCCGCCTGACCCTGCTGACGCTGTTGATCACCATCGGCGTCAACGTCGCCCTGTATGTGGTGGTGCCCAAGACCTTTCTGCCGCAGCAGGACACCGGCCAGTTGATGGGCTTCGTGCGCGGTGACGA
This sequence comes from Pseudomonas sp. NPDC087358, assembly GCF_044900785.1. Lineage (NCBI taxonomy): Bacteria > Pseudomonadati > Pseudomonadota > Gammaproteobacteria > Pseudomonadales > Pseudomonadaceae > Pseudomonas > Pseudomonas sp. NPDC087358. Next base: position 8,006 of record NZ_JBJDOA010000008.1, on the reverse strand, counting down.
TGGCCTGTCGTTCTCGGTCATGCAGCCGAAGATGGACGTGTTCCGCAATGCCATCCTCAAGGACCCTGCCGTTGAAAGCGTGGCCGGTTTCATCGGCGGCAACGGCGGCACCGGCAACGCCTTCATCATCGTGCGTCTGAAACCGATCCAGGAGCGCGGGATCGGCGCTGAACAAGTGGTCGAGCGACTGCGCAAGGAAATGCCCAAGGTGCCGGGCGGGCGCTTGTTCCTGCAACCCGATCAAGACCTGCAACTGGGCGGGGGGCGTGAACAGACCAGCTCGCAATACCAGTACATCCTGCAAAGCGGCGATCTGGAAACCCTGCGCCTGTGGTATCCGAAAGTGGTCGCAGCGCTCAAGTCGCTGCCGCAGCTGACCGCCATCGACGCCCATGATGGCGGCGGCACCCAGCAGGTGACGCTGATCGTCGACCGTGATGCGGCCAAACGGCTGGGCATCGACATGAACATGGTCACCACGGTCCTCAACAACGCCTACAGCCAGCGTCAGGTGTCGACTATCTATGACCCGCTGAACCAGTATCAGGTGGTGATGGAGGTCAATCCCAAGTACGCCCTGGACCCGATCACCCTGGAGCAGGTGCAAGTGATCACCGCCGATGGCGCGCGGGTGCCGTTGTCGACCATCGCCCGCTACGAGCGCAGCCTGGAAGACGACCGTGTGGCCCACGACGGTCAGTTCGCCTCCGACAGTGTGTCCTTTGACCTTGCCGACGGCGTGACGCTGGACCAGGCCACCGTGGCCATCGAGCGCGCCGTGGCAGCGGTGGGCCTGCCCGAAGACGTGATTGCCAAGATGGCCGGCACCGCCGATGCCTTTGCCGCCACCCAGAAAAGCCAGCCATGGATGATCCTGGGCGCGCTGGTGGCGGTGTATCTGGTGCTGGGGATTCTCTACGAGAGCTATATCCACCCACTGACCATTCTGTCGACGCTGCCGTCGGCCGGCGTTGGCGCGCTCCTGAGCATTTACCTGACCGGTGGCCAGTTCAGCCTGATCTCGTTGCTGGGGCTGTTTCTGCTGATCGGGGTGGTGAAAAAGAACGCCATCCTGATGATCGACCTTGCCCTGCAGCTGGAGCGGGGCAGTGGCATGACGCCGCTCGAATCGATCCGCAATGCCTGTCTGCAGCGCCTGCGACCGATCCTGATGACCACCCTGGCGGCGATCCTCGGTGCCGTGCCATTGCTGCTCAGCAGTGCCGAAGGGGCCGAGATGCGTCGCCCGTTGGGCCTGACCATCATCGGCGGGCTGATCCTCAGCCAGATCCTCACGCTGTACACCACGCCTGTGGTTTACCTTTACCTCGACCGTCTGCGCCATCGCTTCAATACCTGGCGTGGTGTGCAGACCGATGTTGCCCTGGAAACGCCGCTATGACTCATCGCCTCAACGCTTTTGCCAACCAGCGGAATTTGCCATCGCGGCGCACCCTGGCCACGCCCCTGGCGGTGACCCTGTGTGCGCTGCTGCTCGGTGGTTGCGCGGTCGGTCCGGACTACAAGACGCCGGACATGCCGACGCCTGCGCACTTCAAGCAGGCCCAGGGCTGGACCCAGGCCAACCCCGGCGATGCAATGGCCCGCGGCGCCTGGTGGGAGGTCTACAACGATGCGCAGCTCAACGCCCTGGTGGAAAAGCTCAACAGCTCCAACCAGACCGTGGCCCAGTATGAGGCGCAATACCGTCAGGCGGCCGCGCTGGTTCGCAGCGCTCGTGGCGCGTTTTTCCCCACGGTGGATCTGACCACCAGCAAGAATCGATCAAGCCAGGGTACCGGCAGCAGCAACTCCAGCCTGAGCAGCTCCAGCAGTGGGATTCGCGACACCTACAACGCGCAGCTGGGGGTGAGCTGGGAGGCTGACGTCTGGGGCAAGTTGCGCCGCGGCCTTGAGGCCGACAAGGCCAGTGCCCAGGCCAGTCTCGCCGATCTGGCCTCGATGCAACTGAGCCTGCAATCGCAACTGGTGCAGAACTACCTGCAACTGCGGGTCATCGACGAGCAGAAGCGCCTGCTCGAATCGACGGTCGAGACCTACCAGCGCTCCCTGACCTTGACCCAGAATCAGTACCGCGCCGGGATTTCCGGGCGCGACGCGGTGGCGCAGGCACAGACCCAGCTCAAGTCGACCCAGGCCGACCTGATCGATCTGGCCTGGCAGCGCGCGCAGTTCGAGAATGCCATTGCGGTACTGATGGGGCAGGCGCCTGCCGATTTCAGCCTGGCAGCGACCACCAGCGTCCCCGGCTTGCCGCAGATTCCGGTGCAATTGCCTTCGCAGCTGCTGGAGCGGCGCCCCGACATCGCCGCCGCGGAACGCTCGGTGATGGCCGCCAATGCCAATATCGGGGTGGCCAAGGCTGCGTACTATCCCGATCTGACCCTGAGCATGAACGGCGGTTACAGCAGCAGTACCTTCAGCAACTGGATCACACTGCCGAACCGTTTCTGGTCAGTCGGCCCGCAACTGGCCATGACCCTGTTCGACGGTGGCCAGCGCTCTGCCGAGGTGGACCGCACCGAAGCGGTGTACGACCAGACCGTGGCGCAATATCGTCAGGCCGTGCTCGACGGCTTCAAGGAAGTCGAGGATTACATGGCGCAGTTGCGCGTCTACGAGCAGGAAGCCGGGGTCCGCGACGAAGCCCTGGCGGCGGCGCGCGATTCGCTGCGTCTGACCAGTAACCAATACAAGGCCGGTTTGATTGGCTATCTTGATGTGGTGAACGTACAGACCACGGCCTTGAGTAACGAACGCAGTGTGCTGACACTGCTGCAAAGCCGCCTGATTGCCAGCGTTCAGTTGATCGCGGCACTGGGTGGGGGCTGGAATGCCGAGACCGGTCTGACGCGTGAGCCCGAGTTGTCCAGACGTTAGCCATGCTTAAATGGCTTAATGCCATGATTACGACGGACTGCCGCGACATTTTCCCGGATTTCGGTACAATCGCCGCCGTATTCCATGGCTGTAAAGCCTTATCTGGTTGAGTCATGAGTTACGCCCCATGCTGATTGGACACTACACGTTGTCGCTGGTCCTGGTTTCCATTCTCGTGGCCATTCTGGCGTCCTATACCGCGCTCGATCTTGCCGGACGCATTGCCACCGCCAAGGGCCGGGCAATGGTCATGTGGATCTGCGGCGGAGCGCTGTCGATGGGCATCGGCATCTGGTCGATGCACTTCATTGGCATGCTGGCGTTCAAGCTGCCGATCGACCTGGGCTTCGACCTTTCCCTGACTTTGCTTTCGCTGCTGGTGGCGGTTCTGTCATCAGGCTTCGCCCTGTGGCTGATCAGTCACAGGCATGTGCCGCCGCTGCAGATCCTGCTCGGCGCGCTGGCCATGGGGGCCGGCATCAGCACCATGCATTACACGGGCATGGCGGCGCTGCACATGCAGCCGGGGATCGATTACGACCCGACGCTGTTCGCAGCCTCCCTGCTGATCGCGGTCACCGCCTCCGCCGCGGCATTGTGCATCGCCCTGCGCCTGCGCCGGCAGACCCCCTACGTGCACCTGATGCGCTTTGGCGCAGCGGTGGTGATGGGTTTTGCCATCGTCGGCATGCATTACACCGGCATGGCCGCGGCCAATTTTCCCGAGGGCAGTTTCTGTGGCGCCGCGGTGACGGGGCTGCGCACTGACGGTCTGGACAAACTGGTGCTGATCACCAGCCTGGCGGTGCTGACCATCACCTTGCTGACGTCGATTCTCGATGCCCGTCTGGAAGCCCGTACCGCGCAGTTGGCGCAGTCGTTGAGCGAGGCCAATCGCGAGCTGACCCAACTGGCACTGCACGACACGCTGACCGGGCTGCCCAATCGGGTATTGCTGGCCGACCGTATCGAGCAGGCCATGGGCAAGGTCGACTCCCAGGGCGGCCTGTTTGCCCTGATGTTCATGGACCTGGACGGATTCAAGCCGGTCAACGACGCCTTCGGCCATCACGTGGGCGACCAGCTGCTGCGTGAGGTGGCGCTGCGCATGCGTGACAACTTCCACCGCCATGACACGCTGGCGCGCATCGGTGGCGATGAGTTCGTGCTGCTGGTGGAACTGGAGGAAATCGACGACGCGACCACCGTGGCGTCCCGCCAGGTGGCATTGGTCGGCAAGCCCTTCAACGTCCAGGACCACGACCTGCAGATAACAGTGAGCATCGGCATCAGCCTGTACCCGGGCAACGGCCGCACTCAGCAGGAGCTGCTGATGAATGCCGATGCGGCGATGTATCACGCCAAGAGCGCAGGCAAGAACGGCTACAGTTTTTTCGATGCGTCGATGAATACCAATGCGCGCAACCAGTTGCAGCTGTTGCAGGATCTGCGCGTCGGCCTGCGCGAAGGCCAGTTCTGCCTGCACTACCAGCCCAAGTTCGCTGCCGGAACCGGTGAACCGGTGGGCGCCGAGGCCCTGGTGCGCTGGAATCATCCGCAGCAGGGTCTGCTGATGCCTGACAAGTTCATCGGCCTGGCGGAGAAGACCGGTCTGATCATCAACATCGGTGATTGGGTGCTCAACGAGGCCTGTCGTCAGATGCGCGTCTGGTACGACGCCGGTTACACCCATTGGCGTATTGCGGTGAACCTGTCGGCCTTGCAGTTCTGCCACGCGGCGCTGGTCAAGACCGTGGCCAACTCGCTGGCCGCCCATGGACTGCCCGCCAACTGCCTGACACTGGAAATCACCGAAACCACGGCCATGAGCGATGCCGACGCGAGCATGACGGTCCTGCAGAAGCTCTCGGACATGGGGGTGGACTTGTCCATCGACGATTTCGGCACGGGCTATTCCAGCCTGATGTATCTCAAGCGCCTGCCGGCCAACGAGTTGAAAATCGACCGTGGCTTCGTCCGTGATCTGGAACATGACAGTGACGACGCGGCGATTGTCTCGGCGATCGTCGCGCTCGGGCAGGCGCTGAACCTGCGCATCGTCGCCGAAGGCGTGGAGACCAGCAGCCAGCAGAACTTCCTGACCCGGCTGGGGTGCGATTCGTTGCAAGGCTATCTGCTGGGTCATCCATTGCCAGCAGACCGCTTCATGGCGGATATTGTCGCGGCGCACAAACGCGTATCCGAGGACACCCTTTGACGTTCAACACGTTGCACAACACTAAAAAGCACGCATCGATTCGGACTCTCCATGGATAAAAATCTCCTCATCACTGGCGGCTCCAGAGGTATTGGTGCTGCCACGGCTATTCTGGCGGCCTCGCAGGGTTATCGCGTGTGCATCAATTATCTGTCTGACCACGGCGCGGCAGAACGCGTCTGCGGGCAGATTCGCGAGGCGGGCGGGCACGCCATTGCGATCCAGGCCGACGTCAGCAACGAAGACGAAATCATCCGCCTGTTTTCCCGGGTGGACTCCGAATTGGGGCGCTTGAGCGCGTTGGTCAATAACGCCGGCACGGTGGGCGAAGCCTCACGGGTCGAGACCATGTCCGAATTTCGCATGCTCAAGATCATGATGAGCAATGTGGTCGGGCCGATGCTGTGCAGCAAGCACGCGCTGCTGCGTATGTTGCCGCGCCACGGCGGGCATGGCGGCAGCATCGTCAACGTGTCGTCGGCGGCCGCACGCCTTGGCTCGCCGGGCGAATACGTCGACTACGCCGCCTCAAAGGGTGCGCTGGACACCTTCACCATCGGTCTTGCCAAGGAAGTGGCGGGCGAGGGTATCCGCGTCAACGCCGTGCGCCCGGGCTATATCTTCACCGAGTTCCACGCCCTGAGCGGCGATGCGCAGCGGGTCAGCAAACTGGAACCGACCATTCCCATGGGCCGTGGCGGGCTGGCCGACGAGGTGGCCGAGGCGATTCTGTGGTTGCTGTCGGACAAGGCCTCGTATTCGACCGGCGCGTTCATCGACCTGGCGGGTGGTCGGTAAGCCGCACCGCAGCTGCAGAGCCTGCAGTCAGGGTTGCCGGCGGTCAGCGATATGAAGGACGCTGCCGCCGGCAAGCCGGACTGCTGCAGGGTTTTGTGAAGGCGTTGCCAAACGGCGCGACGTGCTACTGGGTGGGCGCCAGGGCGGCCCCAGGCGCTGTCCCCAGCATTGACCGGATGATCTTGCCCAGCGTCTCCATCGCCCGCTCGGATGTCTCGCCCCACGGGCTGCCGTAGTTCAAGCGAATGCAATTGCCAAAGCGCCGGGTTGGCGAAAACATCGGCCCCGGGGCGATGCTGATGCCTTGGGCCAGCGCCACCTGAAACACTTTCAGCGAATCGATCTGCTCCGGCAATTCAAGCCACAGAAAATAACCTCCGGCAGGCTGGCTGACCCTGGTCTGTGCCGGGAAATAGCGGGCGACCGCGCCGAGCATGGCGCGCAACTGGTCTTCCAGGCTGTTGCGCAGTTTGCGCAGATGGCGATCATAACCGCCGTGCTGCAGGTAATCGGCGATGGCAGCCTGGGCGGGCATTGACGCGCACAGGGACGTCATCAGTTTGAGCCGCTCGACCTTTTGCGCATAGCGACCGGCCGCGACCCAGCCAACCCGGTAACCCGGCGCAAGGCTCTTGGCAAACGATCCGCAATGCAGCACCAGCCCTTCGGTGTCGAACGCCTTGGCCGGTTTAGGTGCGTGCTGGCCGTAGTACAGCTCGGCGTAGACATCGTCCTCGATCAATGGCACCTGATGCTTGCGCAAAAGCTCCACCAGCTCGCGCTTGCGCGATTGCGAAACGGTCGCACCGGTAGGGTTCTGAAAGCTGGTCATGCTCCAGCAGGCCTTGATCGGATAACGTTCCAGGGTGTGTTCGAGCACGCCCAGATCGATCCCGGTCTGTGGGTGCACCGGAATCTCGACGGCCTTGAGTTTCAGGCGTTCGAGCACCTGCAGGCAGGCATAAAACGCCGGAGCTTCAATCGCCACCAGATCCCCAGGCTCGGTCACCGCCTGCAGGCACAGGTTCAGGGCTTCCAGCGCGCCGTTGGTGATCAGCAGTTCTTCCATGGGCAACATCTGTCCGGCGACCATGTAGCGCAGCGCGATCTGCCGACGCAGGACCGGGTTTCCTGGTGACAGGTCGCTGACCACCATGCGCGGGTCCATGTCCCGCGTGGCACTGGCCAACGACCGCGCCAGGCGCTGCAACGGAAACAGCGCCGCGCTGGGGAATGCCGAACCGAAGGGCACGGTGTTCGGGTCCTTGATCGATTCCAGTACCGAAAACACCAGCTCACTGACATCGACCTCGGTGGTTTCACTGACCTGCGGTGGGTCGGGCATGTCCTGGGCGGGCGCTGGATCGAACCGCTGGCTGGCCAGGCTCTGGTTGCCAAGGCTGTCATTGACGAAGTACCCCGAGCGCGGCCGGGCCCGAATCAGCCCACGGCGCTCCAGAAGGTAATAGGCTTGAAACACGGTGGAGGGGCTGATGCCGTGGGTCTGGCTGGCGTAGCGCACCGACGGCACCCGCTGCCCGGCAGCGAGCACGCCGGAACGGATCAGCTCGGCGATGTCCTCGGCAAACTTTTCGTAACGCTTCATGGAGGGCTCGCCAGTTGCGGGAGCAGGCACGTGCCTGCGGTCACGGAAGAGCCGACTATGCGCGGCAAACAGGTTTCAGTACAGATGCAGGTTTTGCGATAAACAGCAGATCAGATGGGCAGCTGGGAAACAAACCTGTGGAGGGCGTGTCGGGGGCAGGCTGTCGATTCTGGCCGGCGGGCGACAGATGCCGACCGCTTCCTCCCGGAGGGCGTGGGAGTCCGGCCTGCCGACGATCTGGCGCGAAGCGCCAGCAAATCTTGTGAATGGTATGCACCTGACCCACCGAGTGTCTGATCCTACGGCCGGTACCCGGCAGCTCGTCCGGATGCGGCCCAGAGGCAAGCCCGCTCCTACGGGCTGAACTGACCTCAAAAAGTTGGACATTAATCCTGACTTTTTGGGTGTTCAGCATGGGCAAGTATTCGATTCAATTCAAAATCACCGCCATCAAGGCCTACCTCGATGGCGACGACGGCTTTC
>NZ_JBJDOA010000007.1:207952-387010 GCF_044900785.1 Pseudomonas sp. NPDC087358 | reverse complement strand
TGATTGCCAAGGCGCTCGGACAACTGACGGGCGCCTTGCAGCGGGGTTTCCACGGCGACGTCGTAGACGCGCGAGGTGAGGATTTTCTTGACGTACTGTTCGAGCATCGGGAAAGCATCACTGGCGAAAGGGGCAAGACCGGCAAGTCTACCCCGCGCCCCGACGCACGACCACACCAAGAGTCAGGCTTTAACGGCGGCATGCCGCTATAATGCCGACCCTTTTTGTATCCTTTGGCCCCCGTGGAGCCCCGCATGACCCAGGATCAACTCAAACAGGCCGTTGCCCAGGCCGCCGTCGACTTCATCCTTCCGAAACTCGACGACAAAAGCATCGTGGGCGTCGGCACCGGCTCCACCGCCAATTGCTTCATCGATGCCCTGGCCCGGCACAAAGGCGCGTTCGACGGCGCGGTCGCCAGCTCCGAAGCCACCGCCGCCCGCCTCAAAGGCCATGGCATTGCGGTGTATGAGCTCAACACAGTCAGCGATCTGGAGTTCTACATCGACGGTGCCGACGAAAGCGACGAACACCTGAACCTGATCAAAGGCGGCGGCGCCGCGCTGACCCGCGAGAAAATCGTTGCGGCCGTCGCCAAGACCTTCATCTGCATCGCCGACGGCAGCAAGCTGGTGCCCGTGCTTGGCGCATTTCCGTTGCCGGTGGAAGTCATTCCGATGGCTCGCAGCCACGTTGCGCGTCAGCTGGTGAAGCTGGGCGGCGACCCGGTGTATCGCGAAGGTGTACTGACCGATAACGGCAACATCATTCTCGATGTGCACAACATGAGCATCACCAACCCGGTCGAGCTTGAAGCCCGGATCAACGCCATCGTCGGCGTGGTTACCAACGGCCTGTTCGCGGCGCGTTCGGCGGATCTGCTGCTGCTGGGCACTCAGGAAGGCGTGAAAACCCTGAAGCGCTGATCAGGGCCCTGTAGGAGTGAGCTCGCTCGCGATGCATTGCATCAGACACTGCAATGCTGGCCATCTATCTGAAGCAGCCCGGCTGGCCGGCGGTGGCGATATTACAGACGCCACCGCCGGCGAGCCGGACTGCTACACAAGGGTACGTCACTGCTTCTTGAACGAATAAAACAGGTTAGGCTCGCTGACCATGTAGATCGTGCCGTGCTCATCCATGGTCACCCCTTCGGCACGGGGAATGGTGTGGGCCAGCCCGTGCAGGCCGCTTACCAGCGCCATGAAGCTGACTTCATTACCCTTCCCGTCCAGCTCCAGCAGCAGGTGCGATTCGGCAGACAGCACCAGCAGGTGCCCGGTTTTCTGCTCGGCATACAACGCCGACAGGTTGCGCATGATCAGGTTGTCATTCACCAGCTTCTGCTTGTCGCCCTTGAGCACGGCACTGCCGTCAGACTTCCAGCTGAACAGCGCAGGCGGGCGCTCCTCGCCAAGCAGGATCTGCTGATTGCGCGCATCCCAGGTCACGCCCTCGAACGCCTTGTTCTGATCGACCGAGGGACCCAGATCGTATTTGGGGAAGTCAGCGATATTCAACGTTGTGGTATCCGGGGTCACGGTGACCATGGTCATCAGGTGTTGCCGCTCATCGACGATGGCGATAACCCCGTTGCCCAGCACCATGACGCCTTCCGGGTTGCTCCAGCCCACCAACGGGATCTTGCGCAGCACGTCGCCGGTCAGGCTCAGCTCTGCCAGAAAGGCATTCTTGCCCATGACCGAGTACAGGGTCTTGCTTACGGGGTCATAGGACAGGTCCGACGCTTCATCCTTCTCAAGGCCTACCATCGACTTGCCGTCGACATCGACCTTGTAGTCAGGCAGCCAGACGCTGGCCGATCGCTCAGCCGAAGAGGCGGTCTGCTCGTGCAGCCACAGCAGACCGCGGTCGTCCCAATGCCATGCATAGGAAAGGCCGACAAGAATCACCACCAGGGCGATCAGTAGCCAGGAAAAGCTCGGTCGACGGCGGCGCTTGTTCAGTGACTGGGCGTTGGAGTCCATGGGGGCGATCCTGAGAAAAAATCCATTGGCACAGCGGCAAGGCGCTGCGGTCGGCGAGGGATTATCCAGATTGCGTGTGAAAAAAACGGCAATCCGCATCTCCCGATAACACGGTGACACGCGATACAAAAAAGGCTGCCTGTGAGGTGTCACAGGCAGCCTTGATCAACCGGATGTATCAGGGTCAGCGCACGTCGCTTTCGAAACGGCTGTGTCCCGGCAGCTCCAGGATGATTTCATCGCCGACATTGAACGGGCCGACCCCTGCCGGCGTGCCCGTCATGATCAGATCGCCTGCGTGCAGCGAGAACTGCGACGCCATGTGCTGAATCATCGGCACGATCGGGTTGAGCATCTGGCTGCTGTTGCCGTCCTGGCGCACTTCACCGTTGACGGTCAGGCGAATCGCGATATCAGCCAGATCGGGGTAGACGTCTGGCGAAACGAATGGCGCAATCACCGCTGCGCCATCGAACGACTTGGCGATTTCCCACGGCAGGCCTTTCTCCTTGAGCTTGGACTGCACGTCACGCAAAGTCAGATCCAGCCCCGGCGCGAAGCCGTAAATGGCGTCGAGCACTTCCTCGCGGCTTGGGTTCTTGCTCAGAGGCTTGCCGATCAGCACGACGATTTCGGCTTCGTAGTGCACCGACCCACGGTCCTGCGGGATACTGAAGCCGCCTTCGATCTCCACTACGCAGCTACCCGGCTTGATGAACAGCAATGGCTCGGTGGGTACCGGGTTGTCCAGCTCCTTGGCGTGCTCGGCATAGTTACGGCCGATGCACACGACCTTGCCCAGCGGAAAGTGAACCTTGGTGCCGTCGACATACTTGTGCTGATAGCTCATGAGCGCTCCTGGATACGGGGTCGGGCTGTACTGTTTACCGGCAGATCGCAGCTTACACCGCGAAGATCTTGCCCGGGTTCATGATGCCATTGGGGTCGAAGACGGCCTTTAGAGCTTTCATGTATTCGATTTCCACTGGCGAACGGCTGTACTCCAGATAATCACGCTTGGTCATGCCCACACCGTGCTCGGCGGAAATCGAGCCGTTGTACTTCTGCACGATCTCGAACACCCATTTGTTGACGGTAGCGCACTTGGCGAAGAACTCGTCCTTGCTCAGGTTTTCAGGCTTGAGGATGTTCAGGTGCAGGTTGCCGTCGCCGATGTGGCCGAACCAGACGATCTCGAAATCCGGGTAATGCTGGCCAACGATCGCATCGACTTCGGCCAGAAACGCGGGCACTTTGGAGACGGTGACCGAGATGTCGTTCTTGTACGGGGTGAAGTGCGAGATGGTTTCGGAGATGTATTCGCGCAACTTCCACAGATTGTGCAGTTGTTGCTCGCTCTGGCTCATCACGCCGTCCAGCACCCAGCCCTGCTCGACGCAATGCTCGAAGGTTTCCAGCGCATGGTTGGCCACTTCTTCGGTGGTCGCTTCGAATTCCAGCAGCGCGTAGAACGGGCAATCGGTCTCGAACGGCGACGGCACATCCCCACGGGCCATGACCTTGGCCAGCGCCTTGTCCGAGAAGAATTCGAACGCGGTCAGGTCGAGCTTGCTCTGGAACGCATGCAGCACCGGCATGATCGCGTTGAAATCGGTGGTGCCCAGGACCATCGCGGTGAGGTTCTTCGGCGCACGGTCCAGACGCATGGTCGCTTCGACGACAAAGCCCAGGGTACCTTCGGCACCGATGAACAGCTGACGCATGTCATAACCGGTAGCGTTCTTGATCAGGTCCTTGTTCAGCTCCAGCAGATCACCCTTGCCGGTGACGACTTTGAGGCCGGCCACCCAGTTGCGGGTCATGCCGTAGCGAATGACCTTGATCCCGCCGGCATTGGTGCCGATGTTGCCGCCAATCTGGCTGGAACCGGACGATGCGAAGTCCACCGGGTAGTACAGACCGTTTTCTTCGGCGAGGTTCTGCAGTTGCTTGGTCACCACCCCTGGCTGGCAGACCGCAGTGCGGTCGGTCAGGTTGAGGTCCAGCACCTGGTTCATGTAGTCGAACGAGACCACCACTTCGCCGTTGGCGGCAACCGCGGCGGCGGACAACCCGGTACGGCCGCCCGAGGGGACCAGTGCAACCTTGCGCTCATTGGCCCAGCGCACGATCGCCTGCACCTGCTCGGTGGTCTTGGGGAAAACAATGGCCAGCGGCGCCGGAGCGAAGTGCTTGGTCCAGTCCTTGCCATAGGCTTCAAGGGAGTCGGCATCGATCAGGACCTTGCCAGGCTCAACCAGGGTCTTCAGCTCATCTATCAGCGCAGGATGGGTCATCAACAGAACTCTCGAACAATTCATGGTCATCCTGAGAACGGCTCACGTCCAGGAGTGGGGTGTTTCGCGGGGTGCATATGCTAGCATACGCCCCCCGCTAATCGAGCTTCTGGCCGATATGCGTGAGCTTCACTTACTGCCATTTCTCTCCGGGATACAGGTTTACGCAGATGAGCAAGACTTCCCTCGACAAGAGCAAGATCAAGTTCCTTCTTCTCGAAGGCGTCCATCAATCGGCAGTCGACGTCCTCAAGGCCGCCGGTTATACCAGCATCGAGTACCACACCAAGTCTCTGCCGGAAGCCGAACTGAAGGAAAAGATTGCCGACGCTCACTTCATCGGTATTCGTTCCCGCACGCAACTGACCGAAGAGCTGTTCGACTGCGCCAAGAAACTGGTTGCAGTGGGCTGCTTCTGCATCGGTACCAACCAGGTTGACCTGAACGCCGCCCGCGAGCGCGGTATCGCGGTGTTCAACGCGCCATACTCCAATACCCGTTCGGTGGCCGAACTGGTGCTGGCCGAGGCCATCCTGCTGCTGCGCGGCATCCCGGAAAAAAACGCCTCCTGCCATCGTGGCGGCTGGATCAAGAGCGCGGCCAACTCTTTCGAGATTCGTGGCAAGAAGCTGGGCATCATCGGCTACGGCTCGATCGGCACTCAACTGTCGGTTCTCGCCGAAAGCCTGGGCATGCAGGTTTTCTTCTTTGATCCGCTGACCAAGCTGCCACTGGGCAACGCTACCCAGGTCTCCAGCCTGAACGAGCTGCTGGGGCTGGCCGACATCGTTTCGTTGCACGTGCCTGAGCTGCCATCCACGCAATGGATGATCGGCGAGAAAGAAATCCGTGCCATGAAGAAAGGCGCGATCCTGATCAACGCCGCGCGTGGCACCGTGGTCGAGCTCAACGCTCTGGCCGACGCGATCAAGGACAAGCACCTGATCGGCGCCGCCATCGACGTGTTCCCGGTCGAGCCGCGCTCCAACGATGACGAGTTCGAAAGCCCGCTGCGTGGCCTGGATAACGTGATCCTGACCCCGCACATCGGCGGCTCGACTGCCGAAGCGCAGGCCAACATCGGTCTGGAAGTGGCAGAGAAGCTGGTCAAGTACAGCGACAACGGTACTTCGGTGTCCTCGGTCAACTTCCCGGAAGTGGCCTTGCCGGCTCACCCTGGCAAACACCGCCTGCTGCACATCCACCAGAACATTCCGGGCGTGCTCAGCGAAATCAACAAGGTGTTCGCGGAAAACGGCATCAACATCTCCGGTCAGTTCCTGCAGACCAACGAGAAGGTCGGCTACGTGGTCATCGACGTCGACGCCGAGTACTCGGACCTGGCGCAAGAGAAGCTGCAACACATCAAAGGCACCATCCGCAGCCGCGTACTGTTCTAAGCCGCTTGTCAGGGCCATGAAAAAGGAGACCTTCGGGTCTCCTTTTTTTGTGCGCTAAAACGCGCCACGACCAGTAGCAGTGAGCTTGCTCGCGATAGCGGTTTGTCAGCCAACATTGGCGTGCCTGAAATGCCGCAATCGCGAGCGAGCTCACTCCTACAGGGATTTTGATGGATCACTTCACGGTAATGGTGATCTTCTGCGATTCGACCGGAGGATTCAGCGGCACGTGGTTCTTGTCGCCTACCAGCAGTTGCAGGGTGTGCTGGCCGGGGGTCAGGTTTAGCTCGGTTTCGGTCTGACCCTTGCCGAAGTGGCGGATGTTGTCGGTGGTCGGCAGTGGTGCGTTCATGTCCGGTTGATCCTTGACGTCGATCAACAGGTGATGATGGCCGGTATCCGGCACATCGACGCCCGCAGGCGCAACGCCCATGCCCTTGAGGCCGAACTGCACCTTGAACGTGCCGTTGATCGTGGCGCCATCCTTGGGCGAGATGATGTACACCTCGGCGCCAGCAGGCGAGGCGGTACGCGGCACATCGGCGGCCTGAACCATAAAGGCCGAGCCCAACAGCAGGCTGGCCAGGGCAGTTCTTGCAAATAGGGTCTTCATGATCTCTCCTGTTATGGGTCGTCCGCGTCCCGCCATCGTACGAGCTGCTCAGCACATGACTCGGACCAACGCGCATGAACGCCCTTTACCTTAGCCTCGCTTGGGGCTGCGGTGCTTGGGACAACCGGTATATGTAGAAGATTTCATCTTGGTCAAAACAGCGGCCGTCGGGCGCTGGCCGCTACAACTCGAAGGGCTCATTGCCGCGCCGGCGAAACCAACCGGTCAGCGACAGGCGCTCGCGGGTCGATGGCAGCACTTCATGGGGCATGTCGCCGGAAAGAAACACCACCAGACAGCCGCCCGTGGGCTGCACGTCATACTCCACGCCATCTTTGAGGAACATGCGCAGCTGCCCCCCGTGCTCGGGCAACCAAGCGTCATTGAGGTAGATCACCGCAGACACCATGCGCTTGTCGTCATCACGAAAGCGGTCGACATGCTTGCGATAGAAGGCGCCGGGCGGATACAGGGCGAAGTGGCTTTCAAAGTCCTCCAGGCCCATGAACAGCCCGCGGTTGAGCGCCTGGCGCAAGCTGTCCATCAAGTCCATGTAACGGTCGCAGGGCTCGGCCTGTCCTGGCTCCAGCCATTGGATATGATCGCCGCGTATGCCCTCGCGAACTTCCTGGGCAGGCCCGCGCCCGACCGCCGCTGGCGCCAGCTCGCCCTGGGCCGCGCGCTGGCGACACTCAAGCGCCAGCTCTCGGGTGAGGCTGTCGGGCAGGAAGATATTCTGCTGCGACCAGCCGCGCGCGGCCAGATCGTCGACGATTCGTAACAGCAGAGGGTGATCAGAGGCTATGCGCATGGCGCGCATAGTATCCATACGCCGAGCAATCCAACAGAGCCCGCGGTCTGGCGGTCAGGGAATATTTTTTCGGTGGAGTACAGGCCCGCGGGTTTTCCTCGCAGGATCGCCGAACCCATGGGTTTTCTGGGGGTCTGGCAACTGTTAACTCGACAAATCCCCGCCGCCCCGCCGAGAATAGCGGCCTGCCGACAGGAGTCTCTAATGCGCCGTCTGTTTTTCCTGCTGTTGATGTTCTGCACCATGCCCGCCTGGGCAGACGGCCACGACCAGCTGTACAAGGTCACCGGCTGGCCAGAACAACGCGCACATTTCAACGACGCCCTCAAAGCTGCCCAACAGCGCTACAAGAACAGCCTGCCTCCAGCGGTGTTCGACGCGCTGGTCAACAACAGCAACCAGCGCTTCGCCCCGCAGGCGATGGATCAACGCGCCGAACAGAAACTGCGCCAGACCCTGCAAGACCCAGCGCCGGCGCTGCAATTCTTCCAGTCGCCGCTGGGCCGCAAGATCGTCAATGCCGAACTGACTGCCACCCGCCCCGATCAACTGGCCAAAAACGCTCAAGGCTTGCCGAAGATACAGGCCAGCGATAACCGCCAGCTGATCATTGGTCATCTGACCAACGCCTTGCCCGCCAAGGAAGCCGGCGCAGAGGTCAGCCTGGCGATTGCCGGGGTCGCCGCCGACAGCCTGAGCTCGATGATTCCGGGGTTGATGGCCGGTGGGTCGACGCAAGGCATGCTCGATGGCCAGCGCCAACGCCTGATGGCGCAGATCGCGAACGATATGAGCAACACGCTGCTGTATGTCTACCGCGACCTGTCCGATGCGGAACTGGATGAGTTCGCCACCTTTGCCGAGTCCACCGAGGGCAAGGCGTACTACCAGGCGGCCCTGGCGGCGATTCGTGCCGGGTTGGCGGTGGGGCAAAGCGTAAAGTAGCGGCGGCCCGGCGTATTCGCCTCGCCACATACTGTAGGAGTGAAGCTTGCTTGCGATGGCGGAATGTCGGACACATAAGGGGTGACTGCTACCTGCAATCGCGAGCAGGCTCACTCCTACAGGTGGCGCACGGTGCGACCTACCCCATCCGCTGCGTCAAAAACGCAAAAAACCGCTCGCGTAATTCCGGCAGCTCGTTGGCCAGGTGATGCCGCGCCTCGTGCATCATGAAAATCTGTGGCCGGTCGAACTTGTCGTTGAGCACCGCCAGATTGTGGCTCCAGTCCACCGTCATGTCGGACTCGCCCTGCACCACCAAAGGACTGCGCCGGCTGCGTGGCGCGCTTTCTATGCGCTCGATCCACTTGGCCAGCGCGCCGACCCAGACGGTTGGCAGCCGCCGGGGCTGCAATGGGTCGGCCATCAGAAAGGGTAGAAAGGCAGGCGCGTTGGAGTTTTCGCTGAAACGCCGGTCGATGCCTTTGACGAAGGTCCGCAGCAGGTAATAGCTGAATTTCGACCAGGCCCAGCCACGCGGTCGCACCAGAGGCGCCAACAGAATCGACTGCCCCTGCGCCGGGCTTTCTTCGCCATGATTGAGCAGATGATCGATAACGATCGCCCCGCCGGTACTTTGCCCGCACAGATGCCAGGGTTCGGGCAATTGCAGGATCCGGGCCTCGACGAACAGTCGCTCAAGCACCACTTGATACTCGGCGAAATCGGTAATGCTCGCCCGTGTGCCACTGGACAGGCCATGCCCCGGCAAGTCACAGGAAATCACCGCGAAGCCCAGTTCCAGCGCCCACTCGATGACGTGGCGATACAGCCCCATGTGATCGTAGAAGCCATGCACCAGCACCAGCGTCGCCACGGGCTGCTCAGGCGTCCACAACTGAGTGACGATCTCGAAACCGCCGACCTCGAACCGCCCGAGCCGGCTGCTCACCAGACCGTCACGTCCCAGCCCTGCCAGGCTGTAGAAACGCTGGTAGGCCTGTGCGTCATCGGAGAGTGCCAGCCCGACACTCAGCGGTTGCAGACCGGCGCGCAGGTGATCAGGGTCGAACGTGTTGGACATCGGTGTTCCACATCAGGCCAATAAGAATTCAAAACGTGACGCATGCCTGCGAGTTTCTTCTGTCCTCTCAGGCGTGGCAAGCTACGTCACCCAAATCGAAGCCGCCCCATGACTGCTCATTCACGCGCTGGAAATCGCACTGCTGTGTTAGCGCTGATCGCTTTGCTCTGCGCGGCAGGCCTGTGGCTCGGCTACAAGTGGTTTGAGGGGCGTTACGTGCGAGCGTTCAGTGATCAGACCGCGCTATTTGCAGGCGACGTGCTGAGCCTGCCAACCGAGCTGGCAGGGCCTGGGCGTATCCGGGTGGTGCACTTCTGGGACCCGGCCTGCCCCTGCAACGTAGGCAATCAACAGCATCTGAGTGAATTGGTCGCGCATTTTGCCGGGGACAATGGCGTGGACTTTTACGCCGTGCAACGACCAGGCAGCCATGCACCGCTCCCCTCCACGCTCAGCGCCATCAAACCCTTGAGCAGCCTGCCCGGTGCCGAGCGCATCACGGTGAGCCCGGCTGTGGCGATCTGGGATAGGCAAGGCAAGCTGGCCTACTTCGGGCCATACAGCGAAGGGCTGGTGTGCAATTCACAAAACAGTTTCATCGAACCGATCCTGCAAGCACTGAAGGCCGATCGCTCGGTCAGCGTCACGCGCACCATGGCGGTCGGTTGCTATTGCCCCTGGGCGGGCGCTGACTGAGAAATCCTTGCAGCAGTGCGGCTGCACGGCGCTGCCCTCGAAACCGCGACCGCCGACACGCCGTGCTGCTACAGGGCTGCAATCTGTTCAGTGAGTGGCCTTGTAGTCGAGCACGTATGGCAGCTTCTCGTCGGCCACTTTGGTCAGGGCCTTGCGCTTGACCGATTTGAAGCCGCCCAGCTCTCTGGCCGTCAGCCCGCCGCCCACTGCTTTGCTCGATGGCGGCTTGACCATCAGATCGCTGGCCGCCTGCAGCGCCCGGTGATACCCGCTGCGCTCGCTGAGGTTGTAATCGGCCAGCTTCATGCGTGCTCGCAGCCAGTCGGCCCAATAGAACTCCAGGAACTCCGGCGACACCTCTCCTGCGTCTGGCTTGTCGTACGCCGCACCGCGGACGAAATACACGATGCTGCGCATGATGTCGTTGTGCATCGATTGCAGGCCGACGTGAGCGGGCAATTGATCAGGCGAGATGCCCTGCCCGTTGCCGTCCTTGAGCCAGACCTTGTGCGCGGTTTGCATACGTTTCCAGAACGTCGCCATGTCGGCGCTGTCGCTGAAATCATCGGTAACGCGAACTTTCATCTTCATCTGCGGCCCGGCGCCGGGTTGTTCCCACAGGGTGCTGAAGGTGTGATGCCCATCGGTGAGGTAAAGCTGCCCCCCGGGGCCTGCCACCACGGTCTTCATCTCCTGCGGATGCTCGTTCGGCTGATCCTTGCAGCTGAAGCTCTCAGGTTTGAGCGGGTCGGCGCTGCCCTCGACCGGCTTCGCTTGATCCTGGCCATTGCTCTCACAGATCTCATCGAACAGCTTTTGCCGATTTCTGGCAAAGCGCTCGAGCTTGTAATACACCTGGTCGAAGCCGATGACGGCCTGGGTCGGGTGAAGCTGTTCGAGGCTGACTTCGACGACGTCACCCGCCTTGGGACCGGTGAAGGCGAGCGCCTGAGTGCAGAGCAGCGCCAGCAGCAAGGTCAGGGCGCAGGATTGAATTCGCATGATTTTCAACTCAGGGAGGCGTGGATAGCAGCGTAATCGAAATGATCCGCTTCTGCCCAAGGCATGGAAGCGCACTCTCATTCAGTCCACTGGCCCTTCTACCCAGCCATGGGACAAATCTGTAGCCTTGCCGCTTCTCTACCGTTTTGAGCCCCCCGGATGAAACGCAGCCTTTGCGTCATTGCCCTCCTGATCATCCTGATCGCAGGCGGCGGCACCTGGTATGTCCACAGTAAACAACCGCTACGCAATGGCGAAATGAGCCTGGCGAACCTGCAGGCCCCCGTCAGCGTGCGTTATGACGAGCGCGGTGTGCCGCATATCAAGGCCGAGAATCAGGACGATCTGTATCGCGCCCTGGGCTATGTGCATGCTCAGGACCGGCTGTTCCAGATGGAAATACTGCGCAGGCTGGCCCGTGGCGAGCTGGCCGAAATTCTCGGACCCAAGCTTGCGAACACCGACAAGCTGTTCCGCAGCCTGCGCATTCGTGAACACGCCGACCAGTACGTGGCGCGCCAGGACAAGAACACTCCGGCGTGGAAGGCCCTGCAAGCTTATCTGGATGGCGTGAACCAGTTTCAGGCGTCTCATCCCAAGCCAGTCGAATTCGACGTGCTGGGCATCGACAAGCGCCCGTTCACCGCCCAGGACACACTGAGTATCGGCGGCTATCTGGCCTACAGTTTCGCCGCCGCGTTTCGCACCGAACCGCTGCTGACCTATGTGCGCGATCAACTGGGCGCCGATTATCTGAAGGTGTTTGATCTGGACTGGCAAGCGCAAGGTGCGTTGGCGCAGACACCGACCCTGAGCAGCCGCGACTGGAAAGGCCTCAACGACCTGGCATTGCTCAGCCAGCAGGCGCTGCAAGACGCTGGCCTGCCGCAGTTCGAAGGCAGCAACGCCTGGGCGGTCTCGGGCAGTCGCACGCAGAGTGGCAAACCGTTGCTCGCCGGTGATCCGCACATACGCTTCTCGGTGCCAGCGGTCTGGTACGAAGCCCAGCTGTCAGCGCCCGGTTTCGAACTGTATGGGCACTTTCAGGCGCTCAATCCCTTCGCCCTGCTTGGCCATAACCTGGATTTCGGCTGGAGCCTGACCATGTTCCAGAACGACGACCTGGACCTGATCGCCGAAAAGACCAACCCCGAGAACCCCAATCAGGTCTGGTACCACGGCGCCTGGACCGACATGACCTCACGCCCCGAACAGATCAAGGTCAAAGGCGAGCCACCGATCACCTTCACCCTGCGCCAATCGCCTCACGGCCCCATCGTCAACGATGCGCTTGGAGACAACGCGGGCAGCACACCCATTGCCATGTGGTGGTCGTTTCTGGAGTCGGAGAACCCCATTCTGCAGGGCTTTTATGAGGCCAACCGTGCCAACACGCTGGACAAGATGCGCAGCGCCGCCGAGAAGATCCAGTCGCCCGGCCTGAACCTGGTGTACGCCAATGCCAAGGGTGACATCGGCTGGTGGGCCGCTGCGCAATTGCCCAAACGCCCGGCCGGGGTGAATCCGGCCTTTATCCTCGATGGCAGTACCGAGCAGGCGGACAAGCAGGGGTTTTACCCGTTCAGCGCCAACCCGCAGGAAGAAAACCCGGCACGCGGGTACATTGTTTCGGCCAACTTCCAGCCGGTGTCGCCCACCGGGATGGAGATTCCCGGTTATTACAACCTCGCTGAGCGCGGTCGCCAGCTCAACAGGCAACTGAGCGACAACAGCGTGAAATGGAACCTGGAGAACAGCAAGGCGCTGCAACTGGGGACACAGACTGACTACGCTGCGCAGATTCTCAAGCCGCTGATCCCGGTGTTGCGCCGGGTCATCAGCGACCCTGAAGAACATGATCTGATCGAACGCCTGGCCGCCTGGAAAGGTGACTACCCCGTCAATTCAGTCGGCGCGACGTTGTTCAACCAGTTCCTCTACAACCTGACCGTGCAAACCTTCCGTGATGAACTGGGCGACGGACTGTTCGCCACCTTGTTGTCCACGCGGGAGATCGACATGGCCCTGCCCCGCCTGGCCGCCGATGCAGCGTCGCCCTGGTGGAACAACCGTAACTCTCCAGAACCCGAAAGCCGCGACAACACGGTCAAGGTCGCCTGGCATGCCACGGTCTCGCACTTGAAGTCGCTGTATGGGCTTAACCCGGATGAATGGCTCTGGGGCAAGGCCCACACCCTCACCCACGAGCACCCGCTGGGCCGCCAGCCGCCGTTGGACATGCTGTTCAATGTCGGCTCCTTCGCCGCGCCCGGCACCCACGAAGTGCCGAATAACCTGTCGGCAGGCATCGGCACTGCGCCGTGGCCGGTGAGCTATGGCCCCTCCACACGACGCCTGATCGACTTCGCCGACCCTGCCCATGCGCTTGGCATAAACCCGGTCGGGCAGAGCGGTGTGCTGTTCGACGAACACTACGCCGATCAGGCGCAGCGCTACATCAACGGCCAGTACCTGCCAGAGCGGTTCAGTGAGGGGGATGTAGCGGAGCACAGCAAGGAGACATTGAGGTTGGTGCCAGGCAGTTGAGCGCCGGATTGCGATCTGCTTTTGGTTCTGGCCGAAGGCCTGGGAGCGCAGGACAACTCGCTGTTGATTCTGGCCGAAGGCCGTGGGAGCGCGACTTGTCCGCGATCTGCCGGGAACCGGCGGTAGAAACAGACGACCCGGCTCTGTCAGACAGGACCAGATAACTGGATTCACTGCCGGTTCCCGGCAGAGCGTCGGCAGGCCGGACTCCTACGCCATTCGGGCAGAAGCGAAACGATTGGGCCTACAGAATGCTGATCGTCCCCACGCTCCGCGTGGGGATGCCGCCCGGGACGCTCAGCGTCCGATTTGTCGCGACGCAGAGCGTCGGCGTATGCGTTCCCACGCAGAGCGCGGGAACGATCAGAGTGGTGGGCGCGATCAGATGCAGTCAGCGGGAAATCAAACCGACTCAACCACCTTCGCACGGCGTACATCCGGCTGTTTCCAGCCATCGGCTGCCGCTTCTTCGATGGCCAGTTGAATGGCCTTTTTGCGATTGTTTTCGGCGCGGCGGCTGAAGAACCAGACCAGGAAGGTCGCGATCGAGACCGCCAGCAGGATCAGGCTGGCAATCGCGTTGATCTCAGGCTTCACGCCCAGACGCACCGCCGAGAACACTTCCATCGGCAAGGTCGTGGAACCTGGGCCAGACACGAAGCTCGCCAGCACCAGGTCATCCAGCGACAGGGCGAAGGACATCATCGCGCCCGCTGCCAATGATGGCGCGATCATCGGAATGGTGATCAGGAAAAACACCTTCCACGGTCGCGCACCCAGGTCCATCGCAGCTTCCTCGATAGACATGTCCAGCTCGCGCAGGCGTGCCGACACCACCACCGCCACATAGGCCGCACAGAACGTCGTGTGGGCGATCCAGATGGTGACGATGCCACGCTCCTGCGGCCAGCCGATCAGCTGTGCCATGGCCACGAACAGCAGCAACAGCGACAGACCGGTGATCACCTCAGGCATGACCAGCGGCGCCGTCACCAGGCCGCCGAAGAAGGTCTTGCCATTGAAACGCGTGATGCGGGTCAGCACAAAGGCCGCCATGGTGCCCAGCGCCACTGCGGCGACCGAGGTGTACAGGGCGATTTCCAGCGAGCGCATGACGGCGCTCATCAGTTGCGTGTTGTCGAGCAGGCCGACGTACCACTTCACCGACCAGCCGCCCCAGACGGTCACAAGCTTGGAGGCGTTGAACGAATAGATCACCAGGATGACCATGGGCGCGTAGATGAAAACCAGGCCCAGTACCAACATCAGGTTCGAGAATCGGAAGCCTCTCATGCCTTGCCCTCCAGTTCTTTGGACTGACTGCGGTTGAACAGAATGATCGGCACGATGAGGATCAGCAGCATCACCACCGCCAGCGCGGACGCCACCGGCCAGTCGCGGTTGTTGAAGAACTCTTGCCACAGGACCTTACCGATCATCAGCGTCTCCGGGCCGCCCAGCAGTTCAGGAATGACGAACTCGCCGACCACCGGAATGAACACCAGCATGCAGCCGGCGATGACGCCGTTCTTGGACAGCGGCACGGTGATTTTCCAGAAGCTGTTGAAGGTGCTGGAACCCAGGTCCGACGCCGCTTCCAGCAGGCTCTGGTCATGCTTCACCAGGTTGGCGTACAGCGGCAGGATCATGAACGGCAGATACGAGTACACGACCCCGATATAAACCGCCAGGTTGGTGTTGAGGATCTGCAACGGCTCATTGATCACCCCCAGCCACATCAGGAAGGCATTGAGCAGGCCGTTGTTGCTGAGAATACCCATCCAGGCATAGACCCGGATCAGGATCGCGGTCCAGGTCGGCATCATGATCAGCAGCAACAGCACCGTCTGCATCTCCTTGCGGGCGATGGAGATGCCGTAAGCCATCGGATAGCCGATCAGCAGACACAGCAGGGTGCTGAAGAAGGCCATCTTCAATGAGCCCAGGTACGCCGAGATATACAGGTCGTCCCCGGTCAACAACGCGTAGTTGGCGAAGTTGAGCACGATGTCGAGCTTCTGCTCGGCGTAAGTGAAGATCTCGGTGTACGGCGGAATCGCGACGTCCGCTTCAGCGAAACTGATCTTGATGACGATCAGAAACGGCAGCGCGAAGAACAGAAACAGCCAGAGGAAGGGAACCCCGATGACCGCCTGACGGCCATTGGGCGTTATTCGATTGAGCGCACGTTTGATTTTGCGGATTTTCATGAGCGCAATACCACGCCGCTGTCGTCTTCCCACCAGACGAAGACTTCATCGTCCCAGGTAGGCCGCGCACCGCGGCGTTCGGCGTTGGCCACGAACGACTGCACCAGCTTGCCGCAGGCCAGTTGCACGTAGAACACCGAGTGACCACCCAGATACGCGATGTCATGCACCTTGCCGCGCGACCAGTTGTATTCCTGAGCCGGCTGCTCGGTGGTGATCAAAAGCTTTTCCGGGCGGATGGCGTAGGTGATGTGCTTGTCTTCCACCGAGGTACTGATGCCGTGGCCGACGTAGATATTGCGTTCAAGCTCGGGGCTGCGGATCAGCGCGTGGCCTTCCATGTCTTCGATGACTTCACCGTCGAACAGGTTGACGTTGCCAATGAACTCGCACACCAGGCGGCTGGTGGGCGTCTCGTAGATATCCACCGGGCTGCCGATCTGGGCGATCCAGCCCAGGTGCATGATCGCGATGCGCTGGGCCATGGTCATGGCCTCTTCCTGGTCGTGGGTCACCATCACGCAGGTCACGCCCACGCGCTCGATGATCTCCACCAGTTCCAGCTGCATTTGCGAGCGTAGCTTCTTGTCCAGTGCACCCATCGGCTCATCGAGCAGCAACAGCTTCGGCTTCTTGGCCAACGAACGGGCCAGGGCCACACGCTGGCGCTGGCCGCCGGATAACTGATGCGGCTTGCGCTTGGCGTACTGAGTCATCTGCACCAGCTTGAGCATCTCGGCTACGCGAGCCTCGACCTCAGACTTGGCCAATTTGTCCTGCTGCAAACCGAAGGCAATGTTTTGCGCCACGGTCATGTGCGGAAACAACGCGTAGGACTGGAACATCATGTTGATCGGACGTTCGTACGGCGGCATGTCGGTGATGTCGACGCCATCGAGGAAAATACGGCCCTCGGTCGGTCGCTCGAAACCGGCAAGCATGCGCAGCAGCGTGGACTTGCCTGAGCCGGAACCGCCGAGCAAGGCGAAGATCTCGCCCTTGTTGATCTGCAGAGACACATCGTCCACAGCAACCGTCTCGTCGAACTTTTTCGTGACCCGATCGATTTTGACCAGCACCTGTTTAGGTTGCTGACCACCCTCAAGGGCTTTTTTGTAGGCGCCGGAGGCAACTGCCATGGGTGAAACTCCCAACTGTTTTTGCGCCCGGCCAATACGGCCGGGCGCCAAGGTCTTTATTTACCGGTTTTGATCTTGGTCCAGCTGCGCGTCATCACGCGCTGAATCTTCGGTGGCAACTCGGAGTTGACGTACAGGCGGTCCTGGACGTCCTTGGGCGGATAAACCGACTCGTCGTTGCGAATGTCCTTATCCATAAGTTTGTCCGAACCGGGGTTCGGGTTCGCATAACCCACCTGGTCACTGACCTTGGCGATCACGTCGGGCTTGAGGATGTAGTTGATGAAGGCGTGGGCGGCCTTGGTGTCCGGTGCGTCAGCCGGAATCGCCAGCATGTCGAACCACAGGTTGCCGCCTTCCTTGGGAATCGAGTAGGCGATGTTCACGCCCTTGCCGGCTTCTTCGGCACGCGCCTTGGCCTGGAACACATCACCGGAGAAGCCGGCCGCGATGCAGATGTCGCCGTTGGCCAGGTCCGTGATGTATTTCGAGGAGTTGAAGTAGGTCACGTAAGGGCGGACCTTCAGCAGCTTCGCTTCAGCCTTTTTGTAGTCTTCCGGATTGGTGCTGTTCGGGCTCAGGCCCATGTAGTTCAGCACCGCCGGGAGCATTTCGTCAGCCGAATCGAGGAAGGCGACACCGCACTTCTGCAGCTTTTTGATGTTCTCGGGCTCGAACAGCACGGCCCAGGAATCGATGGTATCGACGCCCAGCACTTGCTTGATCTTGTCGACGTTGTAGCCGATGCCGTTGGTGCCCCACAGATACGGCACGGCGTACTGATTGCCCGGGTCGTTTTTATCCAGGCGCTTCATCAGTTCGGGATCGAGGTTGGAGTAGTTGGGGAGTTGCGACTTGTCGAGTTTCTGAAACGCACCGGCCTTGATCTGTTTACCAAGGAAGTGGTTGGAAGGCACTACCACGTCATAACCGGTGTGACCGGCCAGCAGCTTGCCTTCCAGGGTCTCGTTGGAATCGAACACGTCGTATTTGGTCTTGATCCCGGTGGTGGACTCAAAGTCGGCCAACGTCGTGGTGCCGATGTAATCGGACCAGTTATAAATGCGGACGGTGGACTCCGCGAAGGCACCGACGGCGAACGTCAGGCCGGCTCCGAGCAGCAAGCCTTTGGAAAATAAAGAAATAGACACAATTGCAGTCCTTTTTAGTAGGTGGGCCAGTTGCCTGTGCCGACGACAGTAACGACTGCCTATGACAAATCCGGCGCGCAACTTACCTTCGATAAACCCTTCTCGCAAAAAAACTTTGTATTACGGGTGCGTCCTGACTGCTGACACAGGATGCCGGGACATCAATCGACATCCGCCAGCCCCCGATTTTGTAGAAGTGAGCTTGCTCGCGATTGCGGTGTGTCAGTCGACCTATTCGTTTGAAAGACCGCTATCGCGAGCAAGCTCACCCCTACAGTTCGGGTAAGGGCAACGCCCCACCCAGCCAGGCTTATTTGCCCGATTTGATGTTGGTCCAGCTGCGGGTCATGAGGCGCTGAGTCGCTGACGGCAAGTCGGCAATCGCGTACAACTTGGCCAGGACGTCTGCAGGCGGATAAACACCTGGGTCGGACGTGATGTCCTTGTCGACGAACTCGGTTGCAGCCTTGTTGCCGTTCGGGAAGTGAACGGAGTTGGTGATTTCGGCCATGACTTTAGGTTGCAGGATGAAGTTCATGAACTTGTAGGCGCCTTCGACGTTTTCGGCGTCTTTAGGGATGGCGACCATGTCATAGAAGCTGCCGGCACCTTCTTTGGGAATGTTGTAGCTGACCTTGATCTTGCCGCCTGCTTCTTCAGCGCGCGCCTTGGCCTGGTAGACGTCACCCGAATAACCCACGGCTACGCAGATGTTGCCGTTGGCCAGGTCCGAAATGTACTTGGAAGAGTGGAAGTAGGTGACCGAAGGACGAATCTTCTTGAACAGATCTTCGGCTTTCTGGATGTCTTCTTTCTTCTGGCTGTCGGTTGGCAGGCCCAGGTAATGCAGCGCAACCGGCAGCATCTCGGTCGGCGAATCAAGGAAGCTGATACCGCAGGACTTCAGCTTGGCAGCGTTTTCAGGCTTGAACAGCAGATCCCAGGAATTGACCGGAGCGTCGGCGCCCAGGGCTGCCTTGACTTTCTCGGCGTTGAAACCGATACCGATCGAACCCCACATGTACGGGAATGCGTGCTTGTTGTCCGGGTCGCTGATCGACACCGCCTTGAGCAAGGCAGGGTCGAGGTTTTTGTAATTGGACAGCTTGGACTTGTCCAGCTCCTGATAGACACCGGCCTTGATCTGTTTGGCCAGGAAGTTGTTGGACGGTACGACGATGTCATAGCCCGACTTGCCAGCCAGCAGCTTGGCTTCCAGCGTCTCGTTGCTGTCGAAGACGTCGTACACCACTTTGATGCCCGACTCTTTTTCGAAGTCGGCAATGGTGTTGGGTGCGATGTAATCGGACCAGTTGTACACGTGCAGAACTTTGTCATCAGCGTGTGCAGCTGCAGCCACTGCGCCCATCAGGGACAAGGCGAGGAGGGTTTTGCCAAATTTCTTCATTCGTACAGCTCCAATGTTTTATGTTAGCGGCGACTAAAACAACCGTTAGTCTGGCAATTTCCTGGGCTGGCTTACAAGCAGAGCGGCCTGCCATGTTGCATAACTTTCAAAGATTTCATCTGCACGCAAATGCCCTCGCCTTTTGTAGGAGTGAGCTTGCTCGCGATGGCATCGGTACATCCACCACATGGGTGACCGCCACAACGCCATCGCGAGCAAGCTCACTCCTACAGGGATGATGGTTTATCCCACGATCACCCCAACCTCTAGTTCTGCAACGCCTCAAGGGTCAGGTCCAGGCATTTACGTGCTTTTTCCACCAACTCATCGATCTCGGCGAAGCTGATAACCAGCGGCGGCGAGATGATCATCGTGTCGCCCACTGCGCGCATGATCAGCCCGTTGTCGAAGCAGAACGTGCGGCAGATCATGCCTACACCCAGACCGGTATAACGCTCGCGAGTTGCCTTGTCCTTCACCAGTTCGATAGCGCCGAGCATGCCGACGCCGCGAACTTCACCCACCAACGGATGATCGTTCAACTCACGCAAACGCTTTTGCAAATATGGTGCCGTTTCCGATTTCACCCGCTCGACAATCTTCTCGTCACGCAGGATGCGGATGTTTTCAAGGCCTACGGCGGCGGCAACCGGGTGACCGGAATAGGTGAAGCCGTGGTTGAAATCACCGCCGTCGTTGAGCACCTTGACTACTTCGTCACGTACGATCACGCCGCCCATGGGGATGTAGCCCGACGTCAGGCCCTTGGCGATGGTCATCAGGTCAGGCTTGAGGTCGTAGAAATCGCTACCGAACCACTCACCGGTCCGGCCGAAGCCACAAATCACCTCATCGGCCACGAACAGGATGTCGTATCGGGCGAGGATTTCCTTGATCTTCGGCCAGTAGGTGTCCGGCGGAACGATTACGCCGCCTGCACCCTGGATAGGCTCGGCGATGAATGCGCCGACATTGTCCTCACCCACTTCGAGGATTTTCTTTTCCAGTTGCTCGGCAGCCCAGACACCGAACTCATCCGGGGTCATGTCGCCGCCTTCACCGAACCAGTAAGGCTGCGGGATATGCACGATGCCCGGAATCGGCAAGTCGCCCTGCTCATGCATATAGGTCATGCCGCCCAGGCTGGCGCCCGCAACGGTCGAACCGTGATAGCCGTTGATGCGGCTGATGATGACTTTCTTGTTCGGCTGGCCTTTGACCGCCCAGTAATGACGGACCATGCGCAGCACGGTGTCGTTGCCTTCGGAACCTGAGCCGGTGAAGAACACATGGTCCATGCCTTGCGGCGCGATTTCGGAAATCGCCTTGGCCAGCTGCAACGCCGGCGGGTGAGCGGTCTGGAAGAATAGATTGTAATAAGGCAGCTCGCGCATCTGCTTGCTGGCGGCATCGGCCAGTTCGTCACGGCCGTAACCCACCGCGACGCACCACAGGCCGGCCATGCCGTCGAGGATCTTGTTGCCTTCGCTGTCCCACAGGTAAACGCCCTTGGCGTTGGTGATGATGCGCGGGCCTTTCTCTTTGAGCTGCTTGAAGTCGCTGAATGGCGCCAGGTGATGCTCTCTGCTGAGGGCCTGCCATTCGCGGGTCTGTGGATTGTTGGAACTCATGAATCACTCCATTGGCTGGTATCGCGTGTCGGGCGCTGCTGGCCGGATCGGGCCGAGCCGCGCGCGGATTCGTCAGACGGCAAAGAGCAGGAATTCGCGCTCCCACGAACTGATCACACGCTTGAAGTTTTCGTGCTCGGCGCGCTTGACCGCGACGTAACCGGTGATGAATTTCTCACCGAGGTATTTCTCGACGGTCTTGCTGTTTTCCATCCGCTCCAGGGCGTCCTCGATGGTCAGCGGCAAGCGCAGGTTGCGGCGCTCATAACCACGGCCAACCACCGGCGCGCTCGGGTTGAGACCCTCGACCATGCCGATGAAACCGCACAAAAGGCTCGCGGCAATGGCCAGATAGGGGTTGGCATCGGCCCCTGGCAGGCGGTTTTCCACGCGGCGGTTCTGCGGGCCGGCATCCGGGACACGCAGGCCGACGGTGCGGTTCTCTTCGCCCCACTCCACGTTCACTGGCGCCGAGGTGTCCGGCAGGAAGCGGCGGAACGAGTTGACGTTGGGCGCGAACAGCGGCAACAACTCGGGAATCAGCTTCTGCAGGCCGCCAATGTGCTGCAGAAACAGCTGGCTCATGGTCCCGTCTTCATTGGAGAAGATGTTCTTGCCGGTCTCCATGTCGATGATGCTCTGGTGCAGGTGCATGGCACTGCCGGGCTCGCCGGTCATGGGCTTGGCCATGAAGGTCGCGGCCACGTCATGCTTGAGCGCCGCTTCACGCATGGTGCGCTTGAACACCAGAATCTGGTCGGCCAGCGACAGCGCGTCACCGTGACGGAAGTTGATTTCCATCTGCGCGGTGCCGTCTTCATGGATCAGCGTGTCCAGGTCCAGGTTCTGCAGCTCGCACCAGTCGTAGACGTCTTCGAACAGCGGATCGAATTCGTTGGCCGCTTCAATGGAGAAGGACTGACGGCCGGTTTCCGGACGCCCTGAACGGCCAACCGGCGGTTGCAACGGATAGTCTGGGTCGTCGCTGCGCTTGGTCAGGTAGAACTCCATCTCCGGCGCCACGATCGGCTGCCAGCCTTGATCGGCGTAGAGCTTGAGGACTTTCTTGAGCACGTTGCGCGGCGACAGCTCGATAGGGTTGCCCTGCTTGTCGTAGGTGTCGTGAATCACCTGCGCAGTGGGCTCGATGGCCCAGGGCACCAGATACACCGCGTTCTGGTCTGGACGGCAGAACATGTCGATGTCCGCCGGGTCCAGCAACTCGTAATAGATGTCGTCTTCGACGTAGTCGCCGGTCACGGTCTGCAGCAATACGCTTTCCGGCAAGCGCATGCCTTTTTCGGCAATGAACTTGTTGGTCGGAGAGATCTTGCCTCGGGTGATACCGGTGAGGTCGGAGATCATGCACTCGACTTCGGTAATCCTGTGTTCTTTCAACCAATCGGTGAGCTGGTCGAGGTTGGTACTCATAAATACCTCAGGGTTTGGATGTCCTGCGCCCATCGGTGGGCTCAGGCGTTATCTGGACGCGTGTGCGTCGCGTTGTATTGCACGTTTTCGACAGGCATCGCCAAATGCCCGGAAGATTGAAAGATAGTCGGGGTTTTGCATGACCTGCCACTCCGGATGCCATTGAACGCCGAGTGCGAATACATCAGATGAAGCAAAAGCCGCGCCCGAGGGTACCGAAATCGCTTCAATCAGGCCGTCAGGGGCGCTGGCTTCGACGCGCAAACCGGGCGCCAGGTGCTCGATGCCCTGACCATGAATTGAATTGACACGAATTTCCTGTGCCAGTCCCAATCCCGCCAGAACGCCACCGGGCTGGATATGCATCGGGTGGCTGGGAGCGTATTGAATTTCAACGGATTCGTTATCCGGCTCACGGTGGTCCATGAAGGTTCCGGTCTCGTGAACTTTCTGGTGCAAACTGCCGCCAAACGCCACATTGAGCTCCTGAAACCCGCGGCAGATGCCCAGCACCGGTACTCCCGCGGCCACAGCGGCGCGAATAAGGGGTAAGGTGGTGTGGTCGCGTGCAGGATCATGAGCAGTACCCGGCGCGCTGGCAGGACCACTATAGTGATAGGGTTCGACGTTGGATGGAGAGCCGGTGAAGAGCAGACCATCGACCACCGAGAGTATGTCGGCAGGATCGATAAGCTCTGCCAGTGACGGCAGAATCAGCGGCAGGCCCTTGGCAGCAATGGCGACTGCGCGGACGTATTTGTCACCACTGATGTGATAGGCATGCGAGCCAATTTGCTGAGTGCAGGCGGTGACGCCGATCAGCGGAAGGCGAGACATGTGACCCCCGGTATTATTGCTGTTTTGGGTTGCGACCGAGCTTAGCCTTGTTCATTTTTTTACACAACAGGGCCGTAAAAAATAAAATACGCCCCGCTCAAGATCGCAGTCTTCGACGCCTCCAACGCCTTAAATCCGCCCTAAAGTGCGGCAAAAATGGCCATATGGCGCTTTTTTAGGGCAAAACAGGCCTCTCTTGACTTCATCAAGGGTTTCGGATTGACTGAAACCCGTAATGCTCGATGATTGATATTTTCAACAACAAAGGTGTTGCATCATGTCGGTACCCCCGCGTGCCGTTCAGCTCAACGAAGCGAACGCGTTCCTTAAGGAACATCCTGAGGTTCTATACGTTGACCTTCTGATTGCAGATATGAATGGAGTGGTGCGCGGCAAGCGCATCGAACGCACCAGCCTCCATAAGGTTTACGAAAAAGGCATCAACCTCCCTGCTTCTCTTTTCGCACTGGATATCAATGGCTCGACGGTGGAAAGCACCGGCCTGGGTCTGGACATCGGTGACGCTGACCGAATCTGTTATCCAATTCCCGACACTCTGTGCAATGAACCCTGGCAGAAGCGTCCTACCGCACAACTCTTGATGACCATGCACGAACTGGAAGGCGCGCCGTTTTTCGCCGATCCACGTGAAGTGCTGCGCCAGGTGGTGGCCAAGTTCGATGAAATGGGCCTGACCATCTGCGCTGCGTTCGAGCTGGAGTTCTACCTGATCGATCAGGAGAACGTGAACGGTCGTCCACAACCGCCACGCTCGCCGATTTCCGGCAAACGTCCGCACTCGACACAGGTCTACCTGATCGATGACCTGGACGAATACGTCGACTGCCTCCAGGACATTCTGGAAGGCGCCAAAGAGCAAGGCATCCCTGCCGACGCGATCGTCAAGGAAAGTGCCCCGGCGCAGTTCGAAGTGAACCTGCACCACACCGCTGACGCTCTGAAAGCCTGCGACTACGCTGTTCTGCTCAAGCGATTGATCAAGAACATCGCCTACGACCATGAGATGGACACCACCTTCATGGCCAAGCCGTATCCGGGTCAGGCGGGTAATGGTCTGCACGTCCACATCTCGATCCTGGATCGCGATGGCAAAAACATCTTCACCAGTGAGGATCCCGAGCAGAACGCCGCATTACGTCATGCGATCGGCGGTGTGCTCGAGACCCTACCGGCGCAGATGGCGTTCCTTTGCCCGAACGTCAACTCGTATCGCCGTTTCGGCCCGCTGTTCTATACGCCCAACTCGCCGTGCTGGGGTCTGGACAACCGGACAGTAGCCGTGCGCGTGCCCACCGGCTCCGCCGATGCGGTGCGTATCGAGCACCGTGTTGCCGGCGCAGATGCCAACCCGTATCTGTTGATGGCGTCGGTTCTGGCCGGTATTCACCACGGTCTGACCAATGAGATCGAGCCTGGCCCGCCCGTGGAAGGCAACTCCTACGAGCAGAATGAGCAGAGCCTGCCAAACAACTTGCGCGATGCCCTGCGTGAGCTGGACGACAGCGAAGTCATGGCCAAGTACATCGATCCCAAGTACATCGATATCTTCGTCGCCTGCAAGGAAAGTGAGCTGGAGGAGTTCGAGCACTCCATCTCCGACCTTGAGTACAACTGGTATCTGCACACCGTCTGACGGCTGTGTGAAATAAAAAGAACGCCCCCAATCCCTGCGGTTGGGGGCGTTTTTTATATTAGACGGACAGGGCTTGTGCTGACTGGCCGGCCCCATCGCGAGCGAGCTCACTCCTACAGTGGTCGGTGTCAGCCCTGAAGCCGGGTGTTGCAGGGGTGAGCGTGCTCGCGATAGGGGGGGGTGTGCATCAGCTCAGACACTACAACGCCATGCCTCGCGTACAATGCGCCAGACTTCAACGCCGAGACGCTTCGATGACCCGCCCCGCCACCTCCCGCAAACCCCGCGCACGCAGCCAGGCTCGGATCGATTCGATCCTCGATGCTGCACGTACGTTGCTGGCGTCCGACGGGGTGGCGAGCCTGTCGATCTACAGCGTGGCAGAACGCGCAGAGATCCCGCCGTCTTCGGTCTATCACTTCTTTGCCAGCGTTCCAGCCCTGCTCGAAGCGCTGACCGCCGACGTTCACGCAGCCTTTCGCGAAAGCCTGCAGCAGCCCATCGATCACGCCCGTCTGAACCAATGGCACGATCTGTCGCGGCTGGTCGAGACGCGCATGCTGACGATCTACAGCGAAGACGCCGCCGCCCGCCAGCTGATCCTCGCTCAACATGGCCTCACCGAGGTGACCCAGGCCGACCGCCAGCATGACGTCGAACTGGGCAACCTGATGCATGAGCTGTTCGCCCGGCACTTTGAACTGCCAGTCCTGCCCGATGATGTCGAGGTGTTCGCCCTGGCGCTCGAACTCGCCGACCGCGTCTATGCGCGCTCCGTCCAGCTGCACGATGCGATCACCCCGCGCATGGCCGAAGAAGGCAGGCGAGTGTTCGATGCCTATCTGGGGCTGTATCTGCCGCCGTACCTGCCCAAGCGCTCACACAACGTTTAGCTTCACCGATTGCAGGAGCGCACGACGGCAAGCTCAAGCGAGCTGTACGACAAACCCTCTCTGAGAACCGACGTTGTTGTCGTTGCCACCATCCCCGGCCACGACAATGCTGTCTGCTTCAGTTACAGCCAGACTATAGAGATAACTTACCCCGTTGCCAAAGGGCTTATATTTAAAATAACCCTCAGGAGCGAAACTTTTATCGAGCGATCCATCCGGATTAAAACGAACCACCAATAATTCCCGTGTATAACCGGAAGACCTGTAAGTCACGCCTCCTGCCACTACAATTTTCCCGTCCGCCTGTTGAGCTATGCCGCCAAACAGAAAGTCCGTCTCGGTTGAGTCTGGAACTTCAAACAACAGCGGTTTTCCATTATTGAAAGATTCGAGTAGCTTGCCGTGGGCATCCACACACGCTACCAGGCCATGGCTCTTCGTAGGTTTTATAGTCAACAAAGATCCACACGCCGCAAAGCCGCCACCTGCCAGGCGTGTTACATGATTGAATTCCATCTGAAACATTTCACCAACCGGATCACCCGGCGACTCTGAATCAAATACGCTGAATCCGCTGTCACCAAAACTCCGATCCAACGCCCCACTACGATCATATCGGGCGAGGAAGCCAGCAAAGCGAGTGCTGCCACCCCTGAGCGTGCCGGCAGCCACCACCCCGCCATCTGCGGTAGACACCAGTGCCACGCCATGCGCTGTTCGATCGGGATAAGTGATCGTCACGATGCCGCCAGCGAACTCCCTGTTCAGCTGCCCGTCATGCTTGCAACTTATCAGCGCAGATGGACCCGATAAACGCTGACCCACGATGCCGTAAAACCCGCCGTCCTCAGTCGCTACAATAGCCTGCGCTGCGGATTGACCGGCTTCGTGGACCGGCAATTCTTTGTCTGTCAGCCCGGGGGCTCTCTGGATGTAACGCTTTACTGTGTCCGCGTCCGGGTCGAATTGGTGGACAATCTTTCCGTCTTTGCCGAATGACGTGTCCAGCTGTCCATCTTCTTTAAAAGCAACCAGGCCCAACTGCGTCGCATTGGCCAGGGCCGCCACTCCGCCTCCGTCCTTCACAACCAGAAAACCTGCTGCGGTTGAGTTTGCATCGACTTCCAGAGACTCCGCGTGATAGCCATTCTCGCCAAAATTCTCATCAAGGTCGCCCTGACTGTTTACTCGAACGACAACAAGGACGTTCGCTTCGCTGTCCACCAGAAAACGACGATCAGCAGGAGCGAGCGTCACCGTTGTATGATGCTTCTTGGTTTGTGGTTCCGGAAAAGGAACGTTGTATTGATATTTAATTTGCGCTGTATCTGTTTTGCCTGCCATGACAATGATCTCCTTTACTTGGAAAACTTCAGTTCCTCGTTACCGACATGAGCATCAGACAAGTTTCATCTTCGGCTTCGAGACAGATGCAGGTTAGGCGCTATTTTTCGAGTTGCCTACTGTCATAAATGACAGTAGGCAACTCGCCATTAATATGGAAAATCTGAACGGAAACAGAAAGTAATCCCCAGCATTAAAGCGAAGGGAACCCAATCCCAGGGCACAAAAAAACCCCGAAGGGCTCGCACCCTGCGGGGTCGGTCACAGCGCATCGATCACAACTTGGCGATCGACACCTCGGTGGATTTCACGAAGGCAATCACTTCGCTGCCCACGACCAGTTCAAGTTCCTTGACCGAGCGAGTGGTGATGACGGAGGTGACGACACCCGAGGCGGTCTGGACGTCGATTTCGGACAGCACGTCGCCGGTGACGATTTCCTTGATGGTGCCTTTGAACTGGTTGCGGACGTTGATGGCTTTGATAGTCATGGTGTGGCTTCCTGTGTGAGATCAGTTCCGAACGCAGCATGCGCCCGGATCAATTGGCCCAACGCAACTGCGTGGGCAGGGGTGATGACGGTTCGGGTTCAGGCGGGCTGCCGGGTAGCGACAGCACGCGGTTGAGGACTTCGGTTTCCAGCGCTGCCAGTCGATACGAGCCGCGAGCACGTGGCCTGGCCAGGTCGACGTGCAGATCCAGGCCGATGCGGCCCTCTTCGATCAGCAAGACACGGTCGGCGATGGCGACGGCTTCGCTGACGTCATGG
The DNA here is from genome assembly GCF_044900785.1 of Pseudomonas sp. NPDC087358. Classification (NCBI taxonomy): domain Bacteria; kingdom Pseudomonadati; phylum Pseudomonadota; class Gammaproteobacteria; order Pseudomonadales; family Pseudomonadaceae; genus Pseudomonas; species Pseudomonas sp. NPDC087358. Next base: position 359,163 of record NZ_JBJDOA010000007.1, on the reverse strand, counting down.
GTGACCAGCAATACGGTAAATCCATGCTTGCGCCACAAGCTCTCGATCAATTGCTGCATCTCGATGCGCGTCAGGGCATCCAGCGCCCCCAGCGGCTCGTCCAGCAACAACAGGCGTGGCTGGTGAATCAACGCACGGGCCAGGGCCACGCGCTGCTTCTGCCCACCGGACAACGCCGCCGGCCATTCGTTGGCCCGCTCGGCCAGGCCCACGGCTTCCAGGGCTTCCAGCGCCTTGCCGCGCCAATCGCCACTCAGGCCCAGGCCGACGTTGTCGATGATCTTTTTCCACGGCAGCAGTCGTGCTTCCTGAAACATCAGACGGGTGTCTTCGCGCGCATCGGCCAGCGCTGCGGAGCCTGCCAGCAGCTGCCCGCTGGAGGGCTTGTCGAGACCGGCCAGCAGCCGCAGCAAGGTGCTTTTGCCGCAACCGCTGCGCCCCACCACCGCGACGAACTGGCCGGCCGGAATGTGCAGATCGATGTCTTTCAACACTTCCCGCGAGCCGAAGGTTTTCTTCAGCTTGCGCACTTGTAGGGGGATCCCGCGCAACAGGTTTGCCGGTTGTTGGAGATTGCTCATTGCACGCCACCTTTAGCCACTTGATACGCCGGGTGCCAACGCAGGCAGATCCGTTCCAGACCGCGTGCTGCCAGGTCCGCCAGCTTGCCGAGCACGGCGTACAGAACGATCGCCAGCACCACGACGTCGGTCTGCAGAAACTCCCGGGCATTCATCGCCAGATAGCCGATGCCGGAGCTGGCCGAGATGGTTTCGGCGACGATCAGCGTCAGCCACATGAACCCCAGCGCGAAACGCACGCCGACCAGAATCGAAGGCATGGCGCCCGGCAGGATCACGTGACGAAACAGCGCAAAACCGGACAACCCGTAGCTGCGCGACATCTCCACCAGCGCCGGGTCGATGTTGCGGATGCCGTGATAGGTGTTCAGGTAAATCGGGAACAAGGTGCCCAGCGCCACCAGGAATATCTTGGCGCTCTCGTCGATGCCGAACCACAGGATCACCAGCGGAATCAGCGCCAGATGCGGCACGTTGCGGATCATCTGCACGGAACTGTCGAGCAGGCGTTCGCCCCATTTCGACAGGCCGGTGATGAAACCCAGTGCCAGGCCTATGCCGCCGCCAATGGCGAAACCGATACCGGCGCGCCAGCCACTGATTGCCAGGTGGGTCCAGATTTCGCCGCTGCGCACCAAGGTCACACCGGCTTCGATGACGGCGCTGGGTGCCGGCAGGATTCGCGTCGACAGCCAGCCAGCGCTGACCGCCAGTTGCCAGATCGCCAGCAACAAGACCGGTAGCAGCCAGGGCGCCAGTCTGTGAGTGATTTTTTCCACGCTCATGGAGTTGTCTCCTCTCAAGGCCGGTGCTTACTGTGCTTTGGCAACAGCAGCAGGTGGCGTCCAGATCACATCGGCGATGCTGAGCGGTTTGGGGATCAACTTGAGTTGATAGAAGGTGTCAGCGATTTTCTGCTGCGCGGCGATGGTTTCAGGGGTGATGAACAGCGCCCCGTAGCCCTGGCGCTTGACCGAAATGCGCGTGATGTCTTCAGGCAACCCAAGCAGCGGGGCGACCTGTTGGGTGACCTCCTCCGGATTGGCCTTGGACCACTCGCCCACTGCGCGCACTTGCTCGACCAGGGTCTGGATCACTTTCGGATGCTGCTGTGCGTAGGGTTTGGTCGCCAGATAGAACTGGTTGTTGTCGACGATGCCCTTGCCATCACGCAAGGTGCGCGCTTGCAGTTGCTGCTCGGCAGCAGCCTGGTAGGGGTCCCAGATCACCCAGGCATCGACGCTGCCGCGCTCGAACGCCGCGCGGGCATCGGCTGGCGGCAGGAACACGGTCTGGATATCGGTGTACTTCAGGCCGGCTTCTTCCAACGCACGCACCAACAGGTAATGAACGTTGGAACCCTTGTTGAGCACGACTTTCTTGCCCTTGAGGTCCTTGACCGAGGTGATCGGTGAATCCTTGGGCACCAGGATCGCTTCACTGGTCGGCGCAGGCGGCTCGGAGGCGACATACAGCAGGTCGGCACCTGCGGCTTGAGCGAACACCGGCGGGGTTTCGCCGGTCACGCCGAAGTCGATAGAGCCGACGTTCAGCCCTTCAAGCAGCTGCGGGCCACCAGGGAATTCGGTCCATTGCACCTGCACGCCCTGCTCCGCCAGTTTCTTCTCCAGCGTGCCTTTGGCCTTGAGCAGCACCAGCGTGCCGTATTTCTGATAACCGATACGCAGGGTATCGGCTTGAACTTGACTGATAACGCCGAAGGACACCGCCGCAGCAAACAGAGCGACCAGGCCTTGACGCAAAATGACAGTGCGCATGGCACGCTCCTTTGCTTGTAGCTGACAGGTGGCACCTGCTCGTCCGATAGCGAACCAGTAAGGTGTTCTTGGGATTCATTGCCGGCTATGGCGCCGGGACGAAGAGACCTTAACAGGGCTTTGTTATTCTCTAAAATCATATTTATTCATTTGGTTAGCACCAAATAGAATATGCCTGACAGGGGTCGCTTTAATGGGCGGGCAGTGCCCTATCAGTTGACGGCAAACCCTTTTATAGAAGCCGGCGTTCTGGCGACTGCGGTGGGTCAGCCAAGGGGTTGTTGACTGGCCTGCCGCGTTCGCCAGCAAGCTGGCTCCTACAGGGTTTGCGGCGTTTCGGTGATCTGCGTCTGGACGCGGCTGGCCACAGTCACCGCCGGCTTTTTGCTTCTAGCCGCAGGCCGTGAGCCGCTCCAGCCGTGCGATGGCTTACCTGGTGCTTCTGGCCGCAGGCCGTGGGATGTCTTGCCTGGTGCTTCTGGCCGCAGGTCGTGGGATGTCTTGCCTGGTGCTTCTGGCCGCAAGCCGTGGGATGTCTTGCCAGGTGCTTCTGGCCGCAAGCCGTGGGAGCGTGGCTTGCCCGCGATCTGCCGGGCACCGGCAGCAAAATCAGGCGGCTCGGTGGGTCAGGTACATCGTGGGCGCATGTTTGCTGGCGCGGATCGTCGGCAAGCCGCAGCGCCACCCCGGCGGACTCCCACGCCCTCCGGGCAGAAGCGATCGACCTTTATTACGCCGCCTGCTTTTGCTACTGGCCGCGGCCCTACAATCAGGACTGGCTGAGTCAAAAAAAGGGCCGATGAATCGGCCCGAACGTCGTGGTTGAAAGCGCTGTGTCAGCGGTTGGGCTGGGGCGTCAGGCGCAGGTAGGGCGTGACGGCGGTGTAGCCTTTGGGAAAGCGTTGTTTTATCTCTTCTTCATCCTTGATCGACGGCACGATCACCACGTCATCTCCGTCCTTCCAGTTCGCTGGCGTCGCAACCTTGTGGCTGTCGGTCAACTGCAGTGAGTCGATGACCCGCAGGATCTCGTGAAAGTTGCGGCCGGTGCTGGCCGGATAGGTGATGGTCAGGCGCACCTTCTTGTTCGGGTCGATCACGAACAGGGAGCGCACCGTCAACGTCTCGCTGGCGTTGGGATGAATCAGGTCATACAGGTCCGACACCTTGCGATCGGCATCCGCCAGGATCGGGAAATTCACGATGGTGTTCTGCGTGGAATTGATGTCTTCGATCCATTTCACGTGCGACTCGGCAGAGTCCACTGAAAGTGCGATGGCCTTGACGTTGCGCTTGTCGAACTCGTCCTTGAGTTTCGCCGTGAAGCCAAGCTCGGTGGTGCACACCGGGGTGAAGTCCGCAGGGTGGGAGAACAAGACGCCCCATTTATCCCCTAGCCATTGGTGAAACCTGATCGGCCCCTGGCTGGATTGCTGTTCGAAGTCGGGGGCGATGTCGCCGAGTTTCAAGCCCATACAGTCCTGCTCCTTTGGTTCTGAGTTATCGCCCTACTGTGCATGCCGCCGTTTGAAAACAGAAAGAACGAATGGTCATGGCCTGCGTTCTTTCAGGCATAAAAAAACCCCGCCGAAGTGGGGTTTTTTTCAACTCTACAACCCGGGCTTATTTGAAAGCGTAGGTGTAGTTGAAGATCAGACGAGTCTGATCCTGGTCAGCAATGTGGCTGTTCTGCGCGTTGGTGCCAGAGAAGTCGCCACGGTAGTTGGCGCGACGCAGGGTAGCGCCGAAGCCTTTCAGAGGACCTTCCTGGAACACGTAGTCGATACGCATGTCACGTTCCCACTCCGAGCTGTCGCCCAGATTGCCACGTTGGGATTTGATGTTGCTGCCTTTCAGGTAAGCGAATGCAGCTTTCAGACCTGGAACGCCCAGACGTGCGAAGTCGTAGGAGTATTGACCGAAGTTGGTGGTTTCACCGGCACGGGCAAACTGGTTGATCATCGAGTCAGTGAACAGGTAGAAGCTGGAACCGCCTTCACCGTCCGGACGGCCACGGCCGTCAGCCACGTTACCGTTGCTCATCCATACGAAACCGCCGTCGTCGCCCACGTCCTGGTGACCGAGCATCAGAGCATGGCCGCCGAGGGTGTAGGTGAACATGGCTGTCCAGGTTTTGTTGTCAACTTCGCCGACGTGCTTGGCATAGCCGCCGTTGTTGTTGAACAGGTAGCCTGTTTCGCCGTTCTTGCCATCGGAGCTGCTGTCGAAGTAACGCAGGTCAGTCTTGAACGACTGGTCGTCAGCGATCGGCAGGATGTGCACCAGGCCGAAGAAGTTCTGCTTGTAGTAGTCTTCAAGCTCGGAGTGGTAGGCCTGCAAGGTCAGATCTTTGGTGGCCTTGTAGTCGACACCGGCGAACATGAAGCTGTTGGAGCCTTTAGTGCCGCCAGCAGTCGCCATACCGGCGTAGTTGCTCGATGCACGGCTGGCCGCCTGAGTGAACTTACCTGCGTTGAAGGTAAAGTTATCGAGATCTTTGGACTGGATAGTCCCACCCTGGAAAGTCTGTGGCAGCAGACGACCGTCGTTCGCGACGAGGATCGGCAGGTTAGGCTGCAGCGCAGTACCTACTTTCACTTCGGTCTTGGAGACCTTGGCTTTCAGGTTGGCACCGGTACGCGACCAGCTGTCAACCGAAGAACCGTCGGTGTCAGTCGGGAAGAAGGTGTTGGAAGTGCCGGTGCCGTGGTGAGTGATACCACCGCCCAAGTGGATACCGACCATGCTCTGCACGTCCAGGCCGAAACCTACGGTACCTGGGGTGTAGCCAGAGATGAAGTTGAACAACAGGCCTTCAGCGGTTTCGCGCTGATCCGATGCTTTGGCAGTACCGAACTGTTCACGGTTGTCGTTTTCGAAATACATGGTGCGGGAACTGACGGTCGCTTTGCTGTCGTCAAAAAAACCGGCTGCACCAGCCTGAGTGGCCAACACGCTTACAGATACGGCCAAGGCCAGGGTGGACTTCTTCATTGTGTATCGCTCCTCTTGAATCTAATTTTTGTAGTTCCCCGGCCTTGAGATCGAAGGCTCAAGACCGCGGATGCGCGATTAGCGCTGGACCCGACTCAGTGAGTCAATGGCCCCAAGACTAATTGACTAGACCGCGTTTACAGCTGGCTGCAAGGTAAGGGAAATCCTTTAAACCTAAAAAGACTTTGTAACGCTGCTTTTATGCCAAGCAGTTATATGTCACAAGCCGTTTCAGCCGTCCGTTGCGGAGTGTATCGGCCTCGCCACGTAATTCCCAAAAAATATTTCCAGGCCGTTCGTCAGATCGTTATGTTTTGCCACATCGTACGACCGGAACCAGACCGCTCAGTCACGGTCGTGGTGTGAAACAAGATGAGGATCAATAGCCTAACCTTCTGAAATCGAAGGTTTTTGCACCCTGCTAGACGCAACTGGTGCACTTGTCATCCGTGAAAGCACAATTTTTGTTGAAAATTCCAGGCTCGGCTCATCAGTTGACTGGTGATAGGCACTCGAGCAGCGAAACCCCCTGAAAAAACTGCCTGACAGGCTGGGTATCTGCCCGGCGCAGCAGCGCCCATGCACCCTGCGTAAACCTGTATCGGCCGAGAACCTTCGGCATCCTATTTACAATTTGTGACATTTCGATGAACGGTCATCCTGTGCCCCCATATTTCCACATCTGCGCTTCACGACAGGATCAGCCGTCGCGCTTTCCTCTCTAAGCTCATGCGAAAAGGTTATTTATTTCGGGTTTCTTAGATCAATTAATCTGCGCAGCATTCAGCCCTCGGCCTGCCATGACTCGGAGCGTCACCATGAAACTGTTCAATCCTCTTCGCCTGTTGGCAGCACTTTCGCTGGCAGGCTCGGCGCTGCTAGCCCAGGCGGCTGATTTCACCGTTGCTTACCAGACCACCGTGGACCCGGCGAAGGTTGCACAGGCCGATGGAGCATATGAAAAAGCCACCGGCTCGAAGATTGCCTGGCGCAAGTTTGAAAATGGCGCAGACGTCATCACCGCCATCGCATCGGGCGACGTGCAGATCGGCTACCTGGGTTCCAGCCCGCTGACTGCGGCGGCCACCCGCAAGCTGCCGGTGGAAACCTTCCTGATCGCCACCCAGATCGGCGCCGCCGAAGCACTGGTTGCAAGGAACGGCTCGGGCATCAACGGCCCACAGGATTTGATCGGCAAGAAAATCGCAGTGCCGTTCGTCTCTACCGGCCACTACAGCCTGCTGGCGGCGCTCAAGCACTGGAATATCGATCCGGCCAAGGTGACCATCCTCAATCTGGCCCCGCCGGCCATCGCTGCAGCCTGGAAGCGTGGCGACATCGACGCGACGTATGTCTGGGACCCTGCGCTGGGCGTGGCCAAGGAAACCGGCAAGGTGCTGATCACTTCCGGCGAACTGGCCAAAGTCGGCGCGCCGACATTCGACGCCTGGATCGTGCGCAAGGATTTCGCCGACAAGCACCCGGAAATCGTCAAGGCCTTCGCCAAGACCACCCTTGACGCTTACGCCGACTACCGCAAGGACCCGGCCGCCTGGGTAAGCAACAGCAGCAACGTCGACAAGCTGGTGAAACTCTCAGGCGCCAAGGCCTCTGATATTCCCGGTCTGCTGCAAGGCAACGTTTACCCGCTGGCCGCCGATCAAGTGACCGAATTGGGCGCCCCGACCACCGAGGCGATCGGCAAGACCGCAGCGTTCCTCAAGGAGCAGGGCAAGGTCGACGCGGTACTGGCCGACTACACGCCGTACGTCAGCGCCAAGTTCATCACTCAATAATCGAAACACACCTGCAGGCGCCGGCTTGCTGGCGAACGCGGTGGGTCAGCGCTCCGTGAGTGGCTGCCCTCCCCGGTACGCCAGCAAGCCGGCCCCGACAATACGCGTCGGCCTTGCCACACCTTGCACATCCAACAGAGAAGCGGAGTCATCGCCATGGCCTTGTTACAGCTGGAGCGTATAAGCGCACAGTATCCCGGTGCGGCCGAGCCGGTGCTGTCGGATATTTCCCTGAGCCTGGGCCCGCAGCAGTTGCTGGTGGCGCTCGGCCCGTCCGGCAGTGGCAAGACTTCGCTGCTGAACCTGATCGCAGGTTTCGTCGAGCCCAGTGCCGGCCTGATCACCCTTGACGACGTGCCGGTCAAAGGGCCGGGCGCTGAGCGTGGCGTGGTCTTTCAGGACGACGCCCTGTTGCCCTGGCAGGACGTGCTGGCCAATGTCGGCTTCGGCCTGGAGTTGGCCGGTGTGCCCCGCGCACAACGTGAAGCCAAGGCAAGGGAGATGCTGGCACTGGTGGATCTGGCCGGTTTTGAAAAGCGCCGTATCTGGCAGCTGTCGGGCGGGCAGAAGCAGCGCGTCGGACTGGCCCGCGCCCTCGCCGCCGACCCTCGCGTACTGCTGATGGACGAGCCCTTCGGTGCGCTGGATGCCTTTACCCGTGAACAGATGCAGGAGCTGCTGTTGCAGGTCTGGCAGCGCAGCGCCAAGCCGGTGTTTCTGATCACCCATGACATCGAAGAAGCGGTCTTCCTGGCCACCGACCTGATCTTGCTGGCGCCCAATCCGGGCCGAGTCGTCGAGCACCTGAAGCTGGATTTTGGCCAACGCTACAGCGCAGGTGAATCGGCGCGGGCGATCAAGTCCGATCCGCGGTTCATCGAAACCCGTGAGCACGTGCTGGCCAGGGTGTTTTCCCAGCGCCAGATTATTGCGGAGCAACGGGCATGAGCCATTTTCAAACATCTCCCGCGTCGCTCGCCCAACCTTCGGCGCCGGTCAATGCATCGCCAAAGCCGACCGAGCGTCTGTACCTGAGCACCCGCGCGATCAGCGTGCTGACGCTCGCCGCGTTACTGGCCGCGTGGTGGCTGGTCACGGCATTTGAATGGGTCGAACCTTTATTCCTGCCGCCGCCTTCGGCAGTGCTGGACAAGGCCTGGTTGCTGATGACCAAGGGCTACATGGAATCCACCCTCTGGCAACACCTGGGTGCAAGCCTGCAGCGTATTGGCCTGGCGTTGGGCTTCGCGGTGCTGACCGCGATTCCGGTGGGCATTGCCATCGGCCATAACCGCATCGCCCGTGGCATCTTCGACCCGCTGATCGAGTTCTACCGTCCCATTCCGCCTCTGGCCTACCTGCCGCTGATCGTCATCTGGTGCGGCATCGGCGAATTCTCCAAGGTGCTGCTGATTTATCTGGCGATCTTCGCACCCATCGCGATAGCCACCGCCACCGGCGTGCGCACGGTCGACAGCGCCAAACTGCGCGCCGCGCAATCGTTGGGGGCCAGCCGCTGGCAGCTGATTCGCCATGTGATCCTGCCCAGCGCCCTGCCGGACATTCTCACCGGCGTGCGTATCGGTCTGGGGGTGGGCTGGTCGACGCTGGTGGCCGCCGAACTGATCGCTGCCACCAGCGGCCTGGGCTTCATGGTGCAGTCGGCCGCGCAGTTTCTGGTCACCGATGTCGTGGTGCTGGGGATTCTGGTCATCGCATTGATTGCCTTCGCGCTGGAGATGGGGCTGCGCGCCCTGCAACGCAAGCTGGTGCCCTGGGATGGCCAGAACCATTGATCCAGCAACCCGCGACAGACACTGACTACGCCGACAGCTCGGCGCCGAACCAGCGAGAACTATCATGAGCCTTCACATTACCCCGCTCAGTTGGGCATTGGGCGCCCAGATCAGCGGTATCGACCTGCGCCGGGACCTGACTGCCGATCAGCGCAATGCCCTCGAACAGGCACTGCTCACGCATCAGGTGCTGTTCTTTCGCGAGCAGCCCGTCACGCCGCAACAGCAGGCGCGCTTCGCTGCCAACTTCGGCGACCTGCACATTCATCCGATCTACCCCAACGTGCCGGAACAGCCGCAAGTGCTGGTGCTGGACACCGCCGTGACCGACGTTCGCGACAACGCCATCTGGCACACCGACGTGACCTTCCTGCCAACTCCTGCGCTTGGCGCGGTGCTCAGTGCCAAACAGCTTCCGGCGTACGGCGGCGACACCTTGTGGGCCAGCGGCATCGCGGCCTTCGAGGCGCTGTCCGGCCCCATGCAGGCCCTGCTCGATGGCTTGAGCGCCACCCACGATTTCACCCTCTCCTTCCCGCTGGAGCGCTTTGGCAATACCGCGCAAGATCTCGCCCGATGGGAGGAAACCCGACGCAACAATCCGCCGCTGTCGCATCCGGTGATCCGCACGCATCCGGTCAGCGGGCGCAAGGCGCTGTTCGTCAACGAGGGTTTCACCACGCGCATCAATGAACTGGAGCCTGCCGAAAGTGAGGCCATTCTGAAGATGCTGTTTGCCCATGCGACGCGACCGGAGTTCACCATCCGTTGGCGCTGGCAGGAAAATGACGTGGCGATGTGGGACAACCGCGTGACCCAGCATTACGCCGTGGATGACTATCGGCCGCAGCGCCGGGTGATGCACCGGGCGACGATTGTGGGGGACGTGCCGTTCTGATCGGCGCCGCGCATTTGCCTGCGCGACTCAAGGCCCCTCGCAAAGCAGCCCACTGACCGGCAGCAACAGCCGGCCAGCGGGCAAGGTCTGCGAAACGATCAGCCCTGTTCGAACTCTGCGATATAGGTCAATTCGCGAATCAGCTTGAGCTCTTGCGCCTCGAACGCTCGCTCCAAGGTCGCGTACTCCTCACCCAGCTCGTCGATGGCCCGCCCCGGAAAGCGGTCCGGCAAGGCCACGACGCGTGCCAGATAGTCTTGCTTGAGTGCATCGAAGCGTTCTGCATAGACCTCGCGCAGGTACTGGACCCAGAAGTCGCGCTGTGCCGCGTAGCGCATGAACGGCTCGCTGTATTCACCCAATTGCACCCGCGCAAGGGCGGCATCCAGCTCACCGGGGCGGATGCTGGCATGCACCTGATAGAGCATGTTGCTGGGCGGCAGCGGCAGATCCAGCTCGGACGCCCAGCGCAAGCGATAGGCCAGGCGTACTTCCGCCTCATCGCGACCGCCTGCCTTTTCACGGGCAACGGCGTCCAGTTCATGCAACCGATACAGGCGCCGGGTCAAGCGCAACAAGGTTTGCCCGCGCAGGGTCGCAGGAACATCGCTGACGGACTGGGCGATGAACATCTGGATTTCAATCTGGTTGAACACCAGCCACGCACCGTCGTGACAGGTCTGAAACCCGGTATCAGGCTGCACCAGTGCCTCCTGAGCGATGCCGTTGTACAGCAGGCGACGTTCCTGGTTCTGATCCGCAGCTTCCAGCACTCGCCATACCCGTTCGGCAAAATCGATACGGGTATTTTCCGTGCGATAGGGCGCCGCCTGGGTCAGACGCCCTATCAAGGCCATCAGGTCCGGGGCATCGGCCGCTTGTTCAAGACGTTGCCACAGCTCGCGGTGCGCCTGGTTTTCTTCCACTGAGGCCAGCAGCCATGGCTCGACGTCGGCAGCCTGGTGAGGGGAAGGCGCACGCGGACTGTGCAAAGCCCCGGAAGAATCCGAGTCAGACAGATCAACGTAGGAATCAGAGTCGGAGTAATGGCGCTCCGGCGACATCGCGGCGATGTCGTCGGGCAAATCCAGGGCGAAGCTATAGGCGCTGTGGTAGTGCTCGGACAGGTGAGCCCGGCGCAGCGTTTCGTAGGTCAAGGGGTTGCCGCGCACGGCAATCTCGGTTTGTGCGTGGTCATTACGCGGATTGTGCAGGATATGCTCGGGCAGTTCAGTCAGCTGGTTGTTATCCAGCATCAGCCCCTCCAGTGGCATCAAACCTTCCACCCATTGCGGCCAGTGATCCAGCCCGGTGCTGTTCAGGCACAGCCAACGCAGAGTGCCTGGCATAGCCGACACATCCGTTATGGCCATCAGTCGGTTGCCGGTCAGGTCCAATGTTTCGAGGTGACGCAGCCGCGCGAAAAAATCCATCGCCTGTTGATCGATGTTGCGCCCCTGATCCGTCAGGCCAAGGCTGGTGAGACCTGGCAGCTCCGCCAGGGCCGACGGCAGGTCCGGCATAGGTTGGGTTCGGCCGACTATTTCCAGGCTGGTCAGTTGCCGAAAGTTGGCCAGCAACCGGTTCAATTGCGCGGTATCAGCCCTGACGTGAGCCAGTTGCAGGCCACGAACGCGCAGGTAGAAAAACGCGGGCAGCTGGCGGGGAAAATCGTCCAGGGAAATGCGCTCCAGCATCAGCACCGCATAGGTCTGGCCCTCGCTGTAGGCGCGCCAGTAATCGATAAGGGTCTGGCCGATCAGCCGTCTGACCTCGACAGTCGCCTCGCTCAACGGCCTGGATGAACTGGAGGCTTGAGCCCAACTGTCGATGGCCTCTTGCAGTTGCGTGTGCTCCTGCCTCAGCAGGTCGATCTGGGCTTGCAGACTGGGTGCGATATCCAGATCGAAATGAAAACGGCTGTCGGGCCTTTGGTTCAGGCGCATTCTGATGAGCGCCACGCGCGACAGCGGGTTGCCCTGCAACGATACCCGGGTCGCTGGGTGGGCCGTCGGCGGATTGACCAGAATATCCCAGGGTATCTCGGTGATGCGATTGTGCCGCAGCGACAACTCCTCGATCTGCGCCGAGGGCAGACCGTCAAGCCAGGACGGCCAGGCATCAAGCCCTATGCTGTCCAGACCCAGATAGCGCAAGCGCAGGTTGATCAGGTTGGCGGGCGTGATGAAGCTGGCCTCGTTGCCGCTCAGGTCCAGCCATTGCAGATGCTCGAGTGTGCTCAACGACTGCACCTCTAGCGCGCTGATCCAGATGCGTTGGTTGATCAAGCGCAAGGTGCGCAGTGCCGGAAAGCTGTGCGCCACCAGATAAGGCAATTGAAAGACCAACGGCTCGACGACGGCGGTCGACAAAGCAGTGCGGTTTATCTCAAGCGAAGTAATGTGCGGGAATTGCGTGAAGAACTCGCCCAGGGCCAGCCGATCCTCCACCGCCTGGGAAATGGGCGCAGGCGTGGTGGTGGAGGATCGGCTGATGGAGACGTCAACCAACTCCAATCCACTGACACGCTGCAGGAAAAAGTCAGGCAAGGCTTGCGGAAAATCGCTCAGGACAATGTTCTGCAGGCGCAAAGGAGACAGGGTCGGGGCCATTTCGGGCAAGGTGTTTTCCGACCAGTGTCGCCAGATGGCGTCGTGAATGCCGTTGCGGCTGGCCAGGCGCAGGTTCAGATCGATCATCGCCTCGGAGTCGTCACCCCAGGCATTCATGCTGTGGTCCAGCGCCATGCGCTCATCCAGCACCTGAATCAATCGCTGATGAATCTGCTGGCGATGCATACCTGCACCCTCAAGGGTGGTCAGGATCTGTTCTGGCGACATGTCAGCGCGGGCCACGCCAACGTGGCGGATCATGTCCAGCAAGGTCTCGCGGGCGATGAATCCCTGCATCGCTCCCCTGCCGCTCAGGGGATAACCGGCGCGACCATCGCCCAGACGCATGGGCGATTTCTGTCCAGGCGCAGGCGGTTGCATCTTCAACACGGTGCGCAGGGTTTGTCGTGGCAGCAGTGGACCGTCCTCCACCGCCCGTTTGAGCTTCGGGCCGTCCCAGGTACCGGGAAAGCCCAGGGCAACGCGTGACGCGTCGGGCAATGCATGCAACACCGATGCATAGATATCGTCGCGGCCATGCAAGCCGACGCCTTGCTCGTCGAGGGTTTCATAGCCGTCGGGGTATTTGACCAGGGTCTTGCGCACGGCGGCGTCTGCAGGTCCGAGCGCATCGATCAGGGCTCCTTGAAACCAACCCTCCCGCACTTCCAGACGAAGCGTGGAAGGCCAACCCGCAAGGCGTTCAAGGCTGTGCAGGATCAGCAGGTCGGTGTCCGGATTGTTCACCGAATCAAGGAACAGCCCCTCGTAGGCCCGCGCCAACCTGACCTGCTGCTGATACACGCGTATCTCCTCTGCCACCGGCAACGGCACACGACCTTGAACCAGTTTCGCGAGCTGCGCCGGGGACGCCTGGCGGACCAGCTCATCCACCACCACCGTCGGCAGGCCCGGATAGCTGCGGGTTATCGTCATGCCGCCGGGTTGCTGAATGTGCGACGCCGCGCGATAGCGCGCATCGAATAAAGCTGCATTACCCGCGGCGGTCGCACCGGGCTGAGGGTTGCGCTGGATCTGCTGATCCAGACCAAAGCGCTGCAGGGTGTCGTCCAGCAACGCGGGCGGACGTTGGTTTTCAACCAGCATCTTTCGCAAGACAGCTTCACGGGTATCACTGACCTGCAGGATGCGCCGCGCTGCCACATCAGAAAACTCGGCAGCGGTGTGCCCAAGGCGTCGGAATAATTTGAGCCCTTCCCACTCCAGCGGCTGATCGACGGGATGCAGCCAGGCGCCGGCCCCATTGTGGCGCAGCGCTGGTTGGTAGCTCAGCGCATCCGTCGGGTGCTGCATACGGAACTGGCCGTCGGAAGGTGTCTGCATGACCGAATACACCTGGCCCTCGACCGAGATCCAGGTTTTTTCCTGGTAGTGATAAAGGCCGAATTCATCGGGCTTCAACCCTTCGGGTAGCACCGTATCGTGGGCGAAGGGCGCGACGTCGGGCTTCCACAGGCGAGTTCTTCCGTCGGGCAGCTCGACCTCTTCGAGCGCCTCGATGAACGAAGGTGTTTCGACGCTGATCTTTTCCCGCGCCGGGGTTGCGCCACTTTGATGGGCAGCGCCAAGCGCGGCCATCAGCGCCATGTTCTCCACCACATCCATCAGGTAACCCCAGCCCTGCTCCCATTCGCCACGGGTCCAGCTGTCGATCCCTTCGAACACCTCGGTGGTCAGCTGAGCGGCGGTCACGGCCATCATCACCGCGCCTACCTGCGGCACAACGAAACCCAGCAGGTTCAATGCCTGCATGGCCAGGCTTGCGAAGTAGTGGATTCGTTCGGCAGCGGTTTTCTGATTTTCATCCGCGGTCGGCACGGCATGAAACAACGCATCATCCCTGAGCACGCTGGCTTTTTGCTCGGTAATGGCGGTCAGAAGCCCGGTGGCAAGCGGGCGCTCGCGCAGGTGGAGTCTGGCTTGCGGGTCGACTTGCTGCTCATACCAGCCCATGTCCTTGTTCCAGACACGGGGTCGCAGGCACTGGTCCAGCCGTGCGAACAATTCGGCGCGATGGCGGGCCGGGACGAAGCGCTGAAAAAAATCCAGATAACCGTCGATCAACATCCTGTCGCGCAGCGCCCGTGTGAATGCCGCGCTGGACTCGTATTCCTTGAGCGGGCACACCGGATCATCAGGGATGTAAACGACGACCCGTTGCACGCTGTCCGACGCTTCCCGCGCCTTGCCGATGGCCACGATGCCGGTCAGATCAGTCTCCCACAGGCGCAGCAAACCACAGGTGACGGGCTGGCCGTCCAGCTTGCTGTCGGTGCCATTGCGCGCGACGTCCAGCAAGACCGTGTATAGGCTCTCGCTGATGTCGCGCTTCATATAAGCCAGATGAACCTGGACCGCGAAAGCCGATTGTTCGACCCGCTTGAAAAGCCCTCGGCGATTGAATGTCGCGGCATCAGCGGCGTCGCCGGGACTCGAAGGCGGATCAAGGAAGGCGTCGACCCGCTGCTGGTACTTGCCGCCCAGGTCCAGCTCGCGACACAGGGTTGCGAAAGCGTGGGGCGCAATCTCCAGGGCCGTTCCCGTCACGCCGACCCCGACGACGGGATAACGGTCATAGACAGCGGCCTTCTGGCGCTCACCCAGGTCCAGTGCGCCGGAGACGGTTTCCCACTCCTCGAAGTTCTGCAAGGCAGCGTGCAACAGGGTTTGAGTTGCGGCCTTGAGCGACTTTTCAAGCTCGACCAGCGGATCCCGGGAGGCAGCGGCAAATGAATCATCGACATGAACTCTGCTGGCATGGAACAGCCATGTCTTGCGCACATCCAGTTGCAGGTTGAATCGCTGTTTTATGGCCTCGACCAGTAAGGGTTCGGCGAACGCCTCAAGGGCCGGAAACTCTGCCTGAAGCGCGTGGAGCTTTTGCTCGTTGGACTGATGCAGCAGCCAGTCCTGCTGCAAGGCTTGCGCAACATGGGGCATAGACCGCCGGGCCTGTTCGAACCAGGGCAGCCGTTTGCCCCCCGCGCGACGGAGGGCGCCATGGACATCCGGCGAGGCGTTGATCAGCCAGCCAGGGATCTTGTTTTTGACAGAAGTGAAATGCCCGCTGGATTCGATGGGCACACGCAGGGAATTTAATGAAGGCACGAGTGGCGCAGACATGGACGAAAGCCTTGAAACTTTGAATGGGCAATCAAGCTTATTCAGAAAGCCGCCCACTAAAAGCTCAAATAACTAATGCCAAAAGGCCTGAATTCGTCAGGATTTATAATAGATAAAATATATAGATACCACCCTAACCATAGCTTTAATGATTGCGGCGGCACAGAACAGATGATGAGGGCAGCCATCGCGGCTGAAAACGGGCAGTGCATCACTTTGGCGATTTAATACAGAAAACGCACAAAGACCGTGCAGCGAAAATGCAGGGTCAAGAACCCCAACCGAGCCCACTTAACCGGTGAAACTTCATAAGACAAACAGGTCGCGAGCCCGAAAGTCCCGGCCAGCGCGGGTTTAAAGCATGTTGTGGATTTATTTGGCAGCTGTCGATCAAAACTGGCACGCGCTCTGCAATAGCTTACATATCACCAGTTTTGGGGACCTTGGTACAGGCAGGCCGGGGATTCCCCTCTTTTATTCCTCTCGCAGACTCACCTCGAGTCTCCAGCGCCCGTCCTGAGTTGCACCGCGCCAGTCGCCGTGTAATGGACGGGCCGCCAGCAGGTTCAGCAACAACCCCCTATCGCTTCTTTGCAGCCTCCAGCGCACATCCTTGCCGTTGAGCTTCAGCTCGCCGCGTTGTGCCTGGCCCTGGGCATTGAACAGCAAGGCCACGGCGCCGTCGACCATCTCCCCATGCATCTGCGGTTCCCGGTTGAACCACACCGCGACGCCATCGGGCAAGACTTCGATCTGTTGCAGTTCAATCGGGTCCGGGGTGGTCAGCCGGCCGATCATCAGCCCCACCATGACGCCGACAATCGCCACAGACCCTAAAAACCGTGGCCACAGCTTCGGTCTCGGGTCCTCTTCAGGGGTAGAATGCATCCCGTCCTTTCGTTCGGAGCCGTGCATGTTTCACGTCATCCTTTTTCAACCAGAAATTCCGCCGAATACCGGCAATATCATCAGGCTCTGCGCCAACAGTGGCTGCAACCTGCATTTGATCGAGCCGTTGGGCTTCGAGCTGGATGACAAGCGCCTGCGCAGGGCGGGCCTGGATTACCACGAGTACGCCACGCTGCACCGTCACGCCGACCTCGCCAGCTGCCTGGAGAGCATCGGCCATCCGCGGCTGTTTGCTTTTACCACAAAGGGCTCACGGGTTTTTCATGACGCCGCTTTCGAGCCAGGCGACGCCTTCCTGTTCGGCCCTGAAAGCCGCGGCCTGCCGCCCGAGGTGCTGGACTCGCTGTCGAGCGACCAACGCCTGCGCCTGCCAATGCGCGAAGGTTGCCGCAGTTTGAACCTGTCGAACACCGTCGCCGTTGCCGTGTATGAGGGCTGGCGACAGTTGGGGTTCAAGTAGATCCGAGACGCTCGCCGCCCTGTAGGAGTGAGCTTGCTGCGATGGGTCCGACCAGACACCGAAGGGTGACTGACATACCGCGATCGCGAGCAAGCTCACGCCTACACTGCCCGGCCCATTCGCCAGCAAGGGATTGCCGGCCAGTCCAAAAAAAAGCGCCCATCACAGGCGCTTTTTTCATTCAGCCAGCCATGCTTACTGAACGGTAGGCGTTGGCGTCTCGCCAGCTTCCTGCATGCGCTGCAGCTCTTGGGCGTACAGGGCATCGAAGTTCACCGGAGCCAGCATCAGCGCAGGGAACGAGCCGCGGACAACCAGGCTGTCGATGGTTTCGCGAGCGTAAGGGAACAGGATGTTCGGGCAGAAAGCGCCCAGGGTGTGGCTCATGGACGCGGCGTCGAGACCCTTGATCAGGAAGATACCGGCTTGCTGGACTTCAGCGATGAAGGCGATTTCGTCGCCGTTCTTCACTTCGACCGACAGGGTCAGCACGACTTCGTAGAAGTCATTTTCCAACTGCTTCTGACGGGTGTTCAGGTCCAGGCCAACGCTCGGCGTCCACTCCTGACGGAAGATCGCCGGGCTTTTTGGCGCTTCGAAGGACAAGTCGCGCACGTAGATACGCTGCAGGGAAAACTGTGGGCCTTCTTCGTTGGAAGTGGCGCCGTTATTCGCTTGATCGGTCATCTCAGATCCTTCTTACTTTTGAGGTCTAGCAGGGTTCGAATTCAGGCTTTGAGCAGCGCGTCGAGCTTGCCGGCGCGCTCCAGAGCGAAGAGGTCGTCGCAGCCGCCGACATGGACCGAACCGATCCATATCTGCGGGACCGACGTGCGCCCGGCCTTTTTGGTCATTTCAGCGCGAATCTGTGGCTTGCCGTCGACGATGATCTCTTCGAAGTCGACGTTCTTGCTCTCCAGCAAATACTTGGCGCGGGAGCAATAAGGGCAATAATCGCTGGAGTAGACGACGACTTGGGCCATTTCACTTCACCAGCGGCAGGTTGTCACCGCGCCACGACGAAACACCGCCGGACAGCTTGGCGGCGGTGAAGCCGGCCTTGAGCAGTTCGCGGGCAACGTGACCGGCGTGCTGACCGGCGGCATCGACGATGATCAGGGTCTTTGGCTTGTACTTTTCAAGCTCGGCCGTGCGCGTCATCACCTTGTCCTGGGGGAAGTTCAGCGCGCCGACGATGTGGCCGCCGGCGTAGTCCTTCTTGGGGCGCACGTCGATGACGACCGCTTCATCGCGGTTGACCAGTGCGGTCAGCTCACCGGTGCTCAGGCTGCGGCCGCCTTTGCTAAGCTCCGTTGCAATCAACAGCGCCAGCAGGATGACAAAAGCGCCAGCCAGTAAATAGTGGTTCGTGGCAAATTCAATCAGGTGAGCAACCATCATCAGGTTCCAGGGCGTTAAAATGTCGGCCAGTATACACAGCACCCAAGGTCGGCCAAAGCCCGTACGGCAGTGACGCCGTTTGAACTTGTACCTAAACTGTCGATCTTTTTTCTACTTCACCTATTAGCCAAGAGTGGGATTCATGACTACCACGCCTAAACCTCTGGTTCTGATCATCCTTGATGGCTTCGGTCACAGCGACAGCCACGACGGCAACGCGGTCTACGAAGCGAAGATGCCGGTCTTCGATCGCCTGTACAAGACCATGCCCAACGGCCTGATCTCCGGTTCCGGGATGGATGTCGGTCTCCCCGACGGGCAGATGGGCAACTCCGAAGTCGGCCACATGAACCTGGGGGCCGGGCGCGTGGTGTATCAGGACTTCACTCGCGTGACCAAGGCGATCCGCGACGGCGAGTTCTTCACCAACCCGACCATCTGCGCAGCAGTGGACAAGGCTGTCGGCGCCGGCAAGGCAGTGCACATCATGGGCCTGCTGTCCGACGGTGGCGTGCACAGCCATGAAGATCACCTGGTGGCGATGGTCGAACTGGCCGCCAGACAAGGCGCCGAGAAGATCTACCTGCACGCATTCCTCGATGGCCGCGACACGCCGCCACGCAGCGCGCACAAATACCTCGACACCATGGAGACCGCCTACAAGCGTCTGGGCAAAGGCCGCACTGCAACGGTCGTCGGTCGCTACTTCGCCATGGACCGCGATAACCGCTGGGACCGCGTCGAATCCGCCTACAACCTGATCGTCGACGGCAAGTCCGAGTTTCACGCCGACAGCGCCAAGGCCGCGCTGGACGCCGCCTACGAGCGTGGCGAGAACGACGAGTTCGTCAAAGCCACCAGCATTGGCGAGAAAATCCAGGTCCAGGACGGCGACGCCGTGGTGTTCATGAACTTCCGCGCCGACCGTGCCCGCGAGCTGACCCGGGTGTTCGTCGAAGACGACTTCAAGGATTTCGCCCGCGCTCGCCAGCCGAAACTGGCCGGCTTCGTGATGCTGACGCAGTACGCCGCAAGCATCCCGGCACCCGCCGCCTTCGTCAAAGGCAGCCTGAATAACGTGCTGGGCGAATACCTGTCGAACAACGGCAAGACCCAGCTGCGTATCGCCGAAACCGAAAAATACGCCCACGTGACCTTCTTTTTCTCCGGCGGCCGCGAAGAGCCATTCCCGGGCGAGGAGCGCATCCTGATTCCATCGCCCAAGGTCGCAACCTACGACCTGCAGCCCGAGATGAGCGCGCCGGAAGTCACCGACAAGATCGTCGACGCCATCGAAAACCAGCGTTTCGACGTGATCGTGGTCAACTATGCCAACGGCGACATGGTCGGCCACAGCGGCATCATGGAAGCGGCGATCAAGGCCGTTGAATGCCTGGACGTGTGCGTCGGTCGCATCACCCAGGCGCTGGAGAAGGTCGGCGGCGAAGCCCTGATCACCGCCGACCACGGCAACGTCGAGCAGATGACTGACGACAAGACCCATCAGCCGCACACCGCGCACACCACCGAGCCGGTACCGTTCGTCTACGTCGGCAAGCGTGACCTGAAGGTCCGCGACGGCGGCGTGCTGGCAGACGTGGCGCCGACCATGCTGATGCTGTTGGGCATGGAAGTACCGGAGGAAATGACCGGCAAATCGATTCTGGTTGCCAAATAAGTCGCGACAACCGGCCCACCAATGCCTGACGGGCCGGTTTTTTGTATGAAATGTCTGAAAGCGGCGCCCTATGAGCGTTTTTTTTGCAGCCTTCGGCGGGCATACTAAGCCCGTCTTCACTCCTGGTATCGCCCAACCCCATGCTTCGCGCCCTGATCGCCTTTGCTTTGATGTGTCTGCTCAATCCGGCTTTCGCCGACGATGAGCGCGCACAGACCCAAAAACAGCTGGATGCCACGCGTCAGGACATTACCGAGCTGAAGAAGGCGCTTGGTCAGTTGCAGGAAGAGAAATCCGGCGTCCAGAAAGATCTGCGCTCCACTGAAACGCAAATGGGCAAGCTGGAAAAGCAGGTGGAGGCCCTGCAAAAAGAACTAAAAAAGAGTGAAAGCGAGCTTCAACGGCTCGACGGTGAGAAAAAAAAACTCCAGAGCGCACGCGTTGAACAGCAACGACTGATCGCGATCCAGGCCCGCGCCGCCTACCAGAATGGCCGCCAGGAATACCTCAAGCTGCTGCTCAACCAGCAGAACCCGGAAAAATTCGCCCGCACCCTTACCTATTACGACTATCTGAGCCAGGCCCGCCTGGAGCAGCTACGCAACTTCAACGAAACCCTGCGCCAGCTGGCCGAAGTCGAGAAAGACATCGACCTGCAGCAAGCGCAATTGCTGGTGCAGAAAAGCTCGCTCGATGACCAGAAAGCCCAGCTTGATACCGTGCGCCAGGAGCGCCAGGTCGCGCTCGCCAAGCTGAACGTGGACTACAAGGCTCGCGATCAGAAGCTACAGGCTCGCCAGCAAGATCAGACAGATCTGACTAAAGTCCTCAAAACCATCGAAGAAACCCTTGCCCGTCAGGCGCGGGAAGCCGAAGAAGCGCGTCAGAAAGCGCTGCTGGCCCAGCAGGAAGCCGAGAAACGCCAACGTGAGCAAGAGGCTCTGGCCAAAAGCCGCAGCAAGGACGACAGCGATGAAGCCCCGCGCAGGCCGGTCAAAGCCCCTGGCGCCATGGTTTCCAGCGCTGGACAGTCCTACGGCGGACCTTTTGAGCAAGCAAAGGGAAAACTTCCTTGGCCTGTCGATGGTCGATTGTTGGCACGTTTCGGTGAAACCCGCGGCGACGACGAGCGAACCAAGTGGGATGGCGTGATGATCAGCGCTGCCGCAGGCAGTCAGGTACACGCTGTGCATGGTGGTCGGGTGGTCTTCGCCGACTGGTTGCGAGGAGCCGGGCTTCTGGTCATTCTCGACCACGGCAACGGTTATTTGAGTCTGTACGGTCACAACCAGAGTCTGTTGAAGGAAGCTGGGGACATTGTAAAAGCCGGGGAAGCGATCTCCACTGTGGGCAACAGTGGTGGCGGTCAGGACACTCCGGCGCTGTATTTCGCTATTCGTCAGCAGGGTCGCCCTAGTGATCCGGCCCAATGGTGTCGCACTCAAGGATAAGTCGACACCTCACTCAGGAGTTCGTAAGACATGCTGTTTTCGTCCCGCCTCACCTCGCTGGCCCTGACTATCGCCGTGATTATTGGCGCCCCGCAGGTATTGGCCGCCGGTGCCGCCCCTGCTCCGACGCCGGCAGCTTCGGCACCCGCCAACGCCGCGAACGTCAAGGCTCCGCTGCCGCTCGACGAGCTGCGCACCTTTGCCGAGGTGATGGACCGGATCAAAGCCGCCTATGTCGAGCCGGTGGATGACAAGACGCTGCTGGAAAATGCCATCAAGGGCATGCTCAGCAACCTCGATCCGCACTCCGCCTACCTGGGCCCGGAAGACTTCCAGGAGCTGCAGGAAAGCACCAGCGGCGAGTTCGGCGGTCTGGGTATCGAAGTGGGCGTGGAAGACGGCTTCATCAAGGTGGTATCGCCCATCGACGACACTCCGGCCTCCAAGGCAGGGGTTGAGGCAGGCGATCTGATCGTCAAGATCAACGGCACGCCGACGCAAGGTCAGACCATGCAGGAAGCGGTCGACAAGATGCGCGGCAAGATCGGCGAGAAGATCACCCTGACGCTGGTGCGCGACGGCGGCAACCCGTTCGACGTGACGCTGGCGCGCGCGACCATTCAGGTCAAGAGCGTCAAGGCGCAGATGATCGAGCCGGGCTACGGCTACATCCGCATCACCCAGTTTCAGGTCAAGACCGGCGAAGAAGTCGGCAAGGCACTGGCCAAACTGCGCAAAGACAACGGCAAGAAGATGAGCGGCCTGATCCTCGACCTGCGCAACAACCCCGGCGGCGTGCTGCAATCGGCGGTTGAGGTAGCCGACCACTTCCTGACCAAGGGCCTGATCGTCTACACCAAAGGCCGCATCGCCAACTCCGAACTGCGCTTCTCGGCAGACCCGGCCGACGCCAGCGAAGGCGCGCCATTGGTGGTGCTGATCAACGGTGGCAGCGCCTCGGCGTCGGAGATTGTCGCAGGTGCCCTGCAAGACCAGAAACGCGGGATCCTGATGGGCACCGACTCGTTCGGCAAAGGCTCGGTGCAGACCGTTCTGCCGCTGGCCAACGACCGGGCACTGAAGATCACCACGGCGCTGTACTACACGCCGAACGGTCGCTCGATTCAGGCCCAGGGCATCAACCCGGACATCGAAGTCAAACGCGCCAAGGTCACCACCGAAGCCGATGGCGAGAACTACAAAGAGGCCGACCTGCTCGGCCACCTGGGCAACGGCAACGGCGGCGCGGACAAACCGACCACCAAGTCCAAGGCTGGCAAGGCGCGTCCTCAAGACGACGATTACCAGCTGAACCAGGCCCTCAGCTTGCTCAAGGGATTGAGTGTGACTCGCGGCAACTGATATGCGCTTTTGGTTGACCGGGCTCGTCTGGGCCCTTGCAGGTATGACAGTGGCTCTGGCGGGTGCCGCACACGCGGCACCCGCCGAATCCTCGCAGACTGACGGCAAGTCGCTGAAGGTCGCTTATCTGAGCCTGATCATCGACGATCTGGGGCAAAGCCCGGAGAAGGACAGTCGCGCGCTGGCCCTGCCGGGTCCGGTGACCCTGGCGATCATGCCGGACACCCCGCACGCCACCGACTTTGCCCGCCAGGCGCACAAGGCCGGCAAAACGGTGATGCTGCACATGCCGATGGACCCAGCCACCGGGCCTTATGCCTGGCATCCCGAGTTGCCCCTGCCTGAGCTGGAATCACGCCTGAACGCGGCGTTGCTGAAAGTCCCCTACGCCGCGGGCATCAACAACCACATGGGCAGCCGCATGACTGCCGAACCGGTGGCGATGACCTGGCTGGTGGCTGAGTTGCAGCGTCGGCACCTGTTTCTGGTGGACAGTCGCACCAGCGCCCGGACCGTCGCCGCGGCCGAGGCACAGAAGATCGGTCTGGCCAGCGTTTCGCGGGATGTCTTCCTCGATGACGACCGCACCGCCGAAGCGATCAACGGGCAGTTGCAGACAGCCATAAAGCTGGCGCACAAGCAGGGTTCGGCGGTAATGATCGGCCACCCTTACCCAGTGACCATGGATGTGCTGGAGCGCGAGCTGCCCAGGCTCAAGGCCCAGGGTATCGAGTGGGTAGAGCTGCGCCACATGATCAGCATCCGCGGCAATCAGGCGATGGCCGGGCACGGCAAGAATGGGGTTTATCGGTAGATTTGCGGCACGCGGTGTTTTGATTCTGGCCGCAGGCCGTGGCAGCCTGGCTTGCCGGCGATCGGCTGCGAAGCAGTCGCCAACCCAGACACCCCGCTCCTCCAGCCATATCTCGCCCGCTGGCTTTGCTGCCGGTGCCCGGCAGATCGTCGGCAAGGTGGAGCGCCACTCCGGCGGACTCCCACGCCCTGCGGGCAGAAACGAGTTGTGTCAGAGATACTTGCCCAGAATCCCGTCGACGACCCCTTCCTTGCGCAACTGATCGAGCGCGGTTTGCAGCTTCTTCACCACCTCGTCAGGGGTGTCTTTGTTCAGCGCCAGGAACAGTTCCGCGCTGTTGAAGCGCAATACGGTCTTGAGCCCGGTCACGCCTTCCTGACGCGCCAGATAGCGGCCAGCCGGATCGCCCGTGGCCCACAGGTCGATCTGTCCGTCGACCAGCTTCTTGGCGTTGTCCTTGTCACTGAGCACGGTGATCGGGTTCATGCCCTGGCGTCCCAGCTCTTCGGCGATGGCATCGCCCTTGTAGGCACCGATCCGGTATTGCCGAGCCTCTTCCAGGGTATTGAGCTGAATCGGGCTGTCGGCACGCGCCAGCATGATCCAGTCATCCGGGCCGATGGGGCCGACCCACTTGAAGAGCTTTTCGCGCTCGGGCAGACGCGCCGTCACGAATACGCCGTAGCCGGGTTTTTCCAGAGCGAGTTTGTAGATGCGGTCCCACGGGAAACGCAGCGTCATGTTGTAGCCGATGCCGGCACGCTTGAAGGTGTCGCGCACGATTTCGACGGCAATGCCCTGGATATTGCTTTCCTGGGCGAAATTCTTGCCGTCGGTGGCCATGTTGTAGGGCGGGAAGTTTTCGGTCAGAAGCACCATCGAATAGGCCGGTGCATCATCGGCCCGGACGGTTCCTGACAGCAACGTAACCACGCTGATCAGCGCAAGAAAAACACCTTTGAACATATCCCTGGCACCCGATCCTGACGACGGCAAGAGAGTGCCGGTAACGCTGGGCGTTGTCCAGTTCGAGAGTGAGCAAGGGTCGTTTTCAGGACAGAGGTATCTGCAAGCGTCTGCGGCAGGTGATGCAGGGGCGATCAGTACAGCTCTGGCGTTGATCGTTCCAACGCTCCGCGTGGGAATGCAGTACCGGACGCTCCGCGTCCCAGTGACGCGGAGCGTCACGCGAGCTGCTCCCATGCAGAGCATGGGAGCGATCAGTACAGGTCTGGCGTGCGATTCAACGAACCACAATCCCCTTGCTGGCCATATACGCCTTGGCCTCGGGCACGGTGTATTCGCCAAAGTGGAAAATGCTCGCGGCCAGGACGGCGCTGGCGTGACCTTCAAGGACACCGGCCGCCAGATGCTCCAGATTGCCGACACCGCCGGAGGCGATCACCGGAATACCCAGCGCATCGCTGATCGCCCGAGTGACGCCTAGATCGAAGCCGTTCTTCATGCCGTCCTGATCCATGCTGGTCAGGAGAATCTCACCGGCGCCCAGGCCTTCCATCTTCTTGGCCCACATTACGGCATCCAGGCCGGTCGGCTTGCGCCCGCCATGGGTGAAGATCTCCCAGCGCGGCTCCTCGCCGGGGCCCGAGACCTTTTTGGCATCAATGGCGACAACGATGCACTGCGATCCGAAGCGTGCAGCCGCTTCCCCCACGAACTCGGGGTTGAACACCGCTGCGGTGTTGATCGACACCTTGTCGGCGCCGGCGTTGAGCAGGTTACGGATGTCTTGTACGGTGCGCACGCCCCCGCCCACGGTCAGCGGGATAAAGACCTGGCTGGCCATGCGCTCGACGGTATGCAACGTGGTGTCGCGACCGTCGACGCTGGCGGTGATGTCGAGAAAGGTAATCTCGTCGGCGCCCTGCTCGTCATAACGACGGGCGATCTCCACCGGGTCTCCGGCGTCGCGAATGTTCTCGAACTTCACGCCCTTGACCACGCGACCGTTGTCGACGTCGAGGCAAGGGATGATGCGCTTGGCGAGGGCCATGGGCCTAATCTCCGAAAACGGTTGGGAATCTGCCCAACAACACAACATTCAATTTGCACCCGATCCCTGTAGGAGTGAGCTTGCTCGCGATTGCTTTACGGCAGGCAGTTACCTGCTGACTGGCATACCGCTATCGCGAGCAAGCTCACTCCTACAAGGGGGCGGTTCGCTATCAGCCTTTGTACGAATCACAGAACGCCTGGGCTTCGGCGACGTCCAGCGTGCCTTCGTAGATCGCGCGGCCGGTGATGGCACCGATGATGCCCGGCGCCTTGGCGTCCAGCAGCGCCTTGATGTCACCCAGGTTGTGGATGCCGCCGGACGCGATGACCGGGATCTTCGTCGCCGCAGCCAGCGCCGCGGTGAACGGCACATTGCAGCCTTGCATCATGCCGTCTTTGGCGATGTCGGTATAAACGATGGCCGAGACGCCGTCTGCTTCGAAGCGCCTGGCCAGGTCGATCACCTGAACCGAGCTGACTTCAGCCCAGCCGTCGGTGGCGACGAAGCCATCCTTGGCGTCCAGGCCGACGATCACCTTGCCCGGAAACGCGCGGCAGGCTTCGGCCACGAACTCAGGCTGCTTGACCGCCTTGGTGCCGATGATCACGTAGCTGACACCGGCCTTGACGTAGTGCTCGATGGTTTCCAGCGAACGAATGCCGCCGCCGATCTGGATCGGCAGGTTCGGATAGCGTTTGGCGATGGCCGTCACTACGTCGCCGTTGACCGGCTGGCCTTCGAACGCGCCGTTCAGATCGACCAGATGCAGACGACGGCAACCGCCTTCAACCCACTTGGCGGCCATGCTCACCGGATCGTCGGAGAACACCGTGGAATCTTCCATGCGACCCTGACGCAGACGCACACAGGCGCCGTCCTTGAGGTCGATAGCGGGAATAATCAGCATGAGCTTTTCCTTCGTCAAAGAGCTGCGAGCTGCAAGCGGTAAGCTGCAAGCAGGTACGCGTAAATCATTGTTGCAGCTTGAAGCTTGGCGCTTGTCACTGCTTTTAATTCTTTTCGAGCGCCCAAACGTCGCTTTCGATGCTTTCGAACCGCTCTTTCAGGTGCGTCTGAACATCAAAGATCGCCCGGTTGTAATAGTGCGGAGCAATTTCGCGGGTGAACAATTCAAGGATTTCCCCCGCCTCGAACGAACCCAGGTCCAGTTCGAAACGGTCCTCCATGAACCGCTTGATCTTGTGACACGCCTCGC
This sequence comes from Pseudomonas sp. NPDC087358, assembly GCF_044900785.1. NCBI lineage: Bacteria > Pseudomonadati > Pseudomonadota > Gammaproteobacteria > Pseudomonadales > Pseudomonadaceae > Pseudomonas > Pseudomonas sp. NPDC087358. The sequence continues at coordinate 332,256 of NZ_JBJDOA010000007.1, read as the reverse complement.
TTTCCTGTTCGGCAGTGAGGGTCAGGATCGGCGGCTTGTTCTTCTTGCTCATTACCAGCGACCGTCCCACGCAGCGAAGTTCTGCAGCAATTGCAGGCCATGGGTGTGGCTCTTCTCGGGGTGGAACTGCACCGCAAAGCGCGAGCCGTCAGCCAGCGCGGCGGCGAAATCGTGACCGTAATGACCACGGCCGACGATCTGCCGAGGGTTCGGCGATTCGATGTAGTAGCTGTGCACGAAGTAGAACCGCGCCATGTCGGCGATGTTGTGCCACAACGGGTGGTCGACTGCCTGCGCGACTTCGTTCCAGCCCATGTGCGGGACTTTCAGGTGCTGGCCGTCTTCGTGCAGATCCTTGCCGAAAAACCGCACCTGACCTGGAAACACGCCGATGCAGTCCACGCCATCGTTTTCTTCGCTGCGGTCCATCAGCGCCTGCATGCCGACGCAGATGCCGAGGAACGGGCGATCCTGGCTGACTTCACGCACCAGGCTGTCGAAGCCCAGACGACGGATTTCAGCCATGCAATCGCGGATCGCGCCGACACCGGGGAAGACGATGCGGTCCGCTTCACGAATCACATCGGCGTCACTGGTGATCAGCACACGGCCGGCGCCCACGTGTTCGAGGGCCTTGGCCACCGAGTGCAGGTTGCCCATGCCATAGTCGATAACGGCGACGGTCTGCATTACAGGACGCCCTTGGTCGACGGCATCTGGCCAGCCATGCGGTCGTCCAGCTCAACGGCCATGCGCAGGGCGCGGCCGAATGCCTTGAACACGGTCTCGATCTGGTGGTGGGTGTTGTGCCCACGCAGGTTGTCGATGTGCAGGGTGACATTGGCGTGGTTGACGAAGCCCTGGAAGAACTCCTGGAACAGGTCCACGTCGAAGCCGCCGACGGTCGCGCGGGTATACGGCACGTGCATCTGCAGGCCGGGACGACCGGAGAAATCGATGACCACACGCGACAGCGCTTCATCCAGCGGGACATAGGCGTGGCCGTAGCGACGGATACCCTTTTTGTCGCCAATGGCTTTGCTGAAGGCCTGACCGAGGGTGATACCGACGTCTTCCACGGTGTGGTGGTCGTCGATATGCAGGTCGCCCTTGCTTTCGATATCCAGATCGAACAACCCGTGACGGGCGATCTGGTCGAGCATGTGTTCAAGAAAAGGAACGCCGATATCGAATCGGGCCTTTCCGGTGCCATCCAGGTTGATCGAGGCTTTGATCTGGGTTTCCAGGGTGTCGCGCTCGACGAACGCCTTACGTTCGGCCATCACCAGCTCCGCAAAATCATTGGGCGAAAAGGCGGCCATTATAGGCGTGTGGCGGGGAAACAGAAACATGAAGGGTGATATGACTGACGGACTGAAGGCCACATGCCGAAGATGTACATGTCTGTACAAATGGCCTGTAGGCCTTCGCTTGCTCGCGATTACGGCCTGACACTCAACATCATGGTGACTGTCAAAACGCTATCGCGAGCAAGCTCACTCCTGCATAACCGGCGTCGGCGTGAGATTTTCAGGCCGACGTCGATCAAGGTTTAGTGAAACAACACCGCCGTCTTCTGCAGGGTGATCCACACACCCCACGCCAACGGAATGCCCACGGCCAGCCATGCGAGGATCGCCAGAGGCTTGGTGCCTGCGTCGGCTTTCCACTCCAGCGAGGTGCTGTGGTCGGCGCCAGCATCGTGACCGATAGCCTGCTCGGCCTTGAGCTGGGCGTCGGTCATGAAGTACTTGTCGGCCACCGGGCGCACCAGCATGTTGCAGATAAAACCGAGCACCAGCAGGCCGGCGAGGATGTACAGGGTGATGTCGTAAGCATCGGCGCGCGCAACGCCGTGGCTCAGCTGATACTCACGCAGGTAGTTCACCAGCACCGGACCCAGCACGCCAGCAGCGGCCCAGGCGGTCAGCAGACGACCGTGGATGGCGCCGACCATCTGCGTACCGAACAGGTCGGCCAGGTATGCCGGAACGGTCGCGAAACCGCCGCCGTACATCGACAGCACCACACAGAAAGCCGCCACGAACAGCGCAACACTGCCCAGGTGACCCAGGGTCGGTACCGACGCATAGAGCAAAAAGCCCAGCGCGAAGAACACGAAGTAGGTGGCTTTACGGCCGATGTAATCGGAGAACGAGGCCCAGAAGAAACGACCGCCGATGTTGAACAGGCTCAGCAGACCGGTGAAGCCTGCGGCAATGGCTGCGATGGCCGCCAGTTGCGAAGCGTCGAGTTGGCCGAACGCCTGGTCACTGCCCAGCAGTTTGCCGCCGAACACTTCCTGCAGCAGCGGCGAAGCCATGCCGAGGATGCCGATACCCGCCGAAACGTTCAGGCACAGCACCAGCCAGACCAGACGGAATTGCGGGGTCTTCCATGCCACACTGACGTGCACGTGACGGTTGGTGATCATCGCGCTGTTGTTTTTCTTCGCCGGCGCGGTCCAGCCTTCAGGTTTCCAGCCGGTTGGCGGAACGCGGTACGCCAGGGCGCCACCGATCATGAAGACGAAGTAGATCGCGGCCATGGCCACGAAGCTCTGCCATACGCCAACGCTGTCAGGTGTGGCGAAGTGGCTCATCAGCGCAGTGGCCAGCGGAGCACCGACCATCGCACCACCACCGAAACCCATGATCGCCATGCCGGTGGCCATGCCGCGCTTGTCCGGGAACCACTTGATCAGCGTCGATACCGGCGAGATGTAACCCAGGCCAAGACCGATACCGCCGATCACGCCCGAACCCACCCACATCAGCCAGATCTGGTGGGTATAGACGCCCAGCGCCGAAATCAGCAGACCGCCACACCAGCACAGTGCCGAAACCACACCGGCCTTGCGTGGGCCTGCGTGTTCCAGCCAGCCGCCCCAGATGGCTGCCGAGCAACCCAGGAAGATGAAGAACAGCGTGTAGATCCAGCCGAGCATGGAGATCGGCCAGTCGCAGCTGGAGGAAACCACCTGCTCGAAGAAACCCATGTCAGGTGCGCAGGCAACGGCGCTCTTGATACCGACGGCCTTGGACAGCGGCAGCCAGAATACCGAGAAGCCGTAGGCCATGCCGATACACAGATGGATGGCCAGTGCAGCAGGTGGAACCAGCCAGCGATTGAAGCCACGCTTGGCGATAATGCGTTCTTTGGACAAGAACGCAGGCTGAGCGACAGATCCGCCCAGAGCAGTGCTCGTAGTCATTATGTTTGCCCCTATTTATAGTTGTGTCCCGCAAGAACAGCGACATCGTTTCCGCCACCCCTCTTGATGCACGCAAGCATCGGGAGTTTTATCGGCAGAAAGTCTCGTTACGCGACAATTGGACGCAGCATGAGCCGCGAACGGCGAAAGATTACCATTTGGCGCGGCACAGAAAGCATTCTGCTACTACCTTTTTCGTGCCGTCTGTCATGGTGTGGGACGGTTTGCGCTGTCACCCCCGCCAAACCCATCAGCCAAGGAATCCCAATGCCCATCGTCGTCGAGCAACTGCAATCATTCACGGCTCAAGACCGGCAAGACCTGGCAAAGATTTATCACGACGCACCTGCTGAACTGTTCGTCCCCTTCGCCGATGCCCATGCCTTGATCGAAAACGGCCTGAGCGAGAAAACCCTGATTGCCGCGCGTTTCAACGATCGCCTGCTGGGCGCTGCGCAGCTGATCCGCGATGACCGGCAGTGGCGACTGACCCACCTGTGCGTGCGCAAAGCCACCCGCCGCCGCGGCGTGGCCGAGCGGTTGCTGAGGGAAGCGCTCAAACTGGCTGATGCGGCCGAATGCCAGCTACGCTTGCAGGCATTCATGTCGTCGCCGGCAGCCTGTGCGCTGGCGACCAAGCTTGAGGTGCAACTGGAAAGGCTGGCGTCCACGCAAATACCCAAGGCCAGCGCGTAAGGCTATCCAAGGCCCTGCGCCTGTGTGAGAACGCTATACTCGCGGGCTAAATTTTGAACGACTCGATTACAAGGACTCGCCCATGAAAGCGTTCGGCAAAATCCTGGGACTATTCATTCTCGGGCTGTTGCTGATCATCGTGGCTCTTGGCTTTGCCTTGACCCATCTGTTTGATCCCAACGACTACAAAGACGAGATTCGTAAACTGGTCCGCGACAGGGCCCACGTCGAACTGACCCTCAACGGTGATATTGGCTGGAGCCTTTTCCCCTGGCTGGGACTGGAGCTGCATGACGCCAGCGTCGCCACCCTGAGCGAGCCGACCAAGCCGTTCGCCGACCTGCAGATGCTCGGCCTGTCGGTGCGTGTGCTGCCCCTGCTGCGCAAGGAAGTGCAGATGAGCGACGTGCGGGTCGAGGGCCTGAACCTGATGCTGACCCGCGACGAAAGCGGCCACGGCAATTGGGAAGACATCGGCAAGGCCCCCGCCACCGCCGGCAACCCGGCGCAGCCACCGGCCGCCACCGAGGCCACGCCTGCGGCCGCCGACAAACCGGAAAAAGCCTGGCAGCCGCTCAAGCTGGACATCGACAGCCTGACCGTGAACAACGCCCGTGTTGAGTTCAACGATATTCCCAAGGCCCGGCAGTTCACCGCCGAGAGTATTCAGCTGAGCACCGGGCCGGTGCACAACGCCACCGACATCCCGATAAAACTCACGGCATTTCTGAGCACCAATCAGCCCGTGGTGCGGACCAAGACCGAGCTGACCGGCAAGCTGCGCTTCGACCGTGCGCTCAAGCGTTACCAGCTTGATGACATGCGTTTCTCGGGCGAAGCGGCGGGCGATCCGCTGCAAGGCAAGACCCTGACCTTCGCCGCGCAGGGTCAACTGCTGGTGGACATGTCGGCCAACGTTGCCGAGTGGACCAACCTCAAGCTGTCCGCCAATCAGCTGCGGGCGCTGGGCGAGCTGCATGTGCGGGATCTGGACAAGACCCCGCAACTGAGCGGTGGCCTGTCCATTGCCCAGCTCAACCTGCGCGATTTTCTCGACAACATCGCCCAGCCTGCGCCGGCGATGGGCGACGGCAGCCTGAACCGGTTCGAGATGGTCACCCGCATCGCCGCCAGCCCCAGCAGCGTAGCGCTGGATGATCTGACGTTGAAACTCGATGACAGCACCTTCACCGGCCGCGTTGCGGTGGAAGATTTCGCCAAACAGTCCCTGCGCGTGCAGCTGAAAGCCGACACGTTCGATGCCGACCGTTATCGCCCGCCACAGAGCGACCAGGCGAAAAGCGCCGGGGCCGCACGCAAGTCCGAAGTGCAGGGTTCGGAGGCCGATGCCCTGGCCGCATCCGGCACCTCACCGCTGCCCAATCAGCCCACCCAGGGCGCATGGAGCGATGCCCGGCTGTTGCCGCTGGAGCGCATGCGCAAGCTGGACATCGACGCCGACCTGAGCTTCGGCAAGCTGACCCTGGAAAAACTGCCGATCCAGAATGCCGCCCTGAAAACCTCTGCGCTGGACGGTGTGGTCAAGCTCGACAGCCTGCGTGGCGATCTCTACAACGGCAATTTTGAAGTCAAAGGCAACCTGGACGTGCGCCCGGAGGTGCCGTTGGCCAGCGTGCAAACGCGCATCGCCAAAGTGCCGGTCGAGCATTTCATCCAGAGCCAGGGCACCACGCCGCCGCTGCGGGGCCTGCTGAACCTCAACAGCAATGTCACCGCCAAGGGCAACAGCGAGAAAGCGCTGGTGGAAAGCCTCAACGGCACGGCCAGCTTCGCCTTGAACGACGGGGTGCTGGTCAACGCCAACCTCGAACAGCAACTGTGCCGGGGTATCTCGACGCTCAACCGCAAGACCCTGAGCGGCGACCCGCGCGGCAAGGACACGCCTTTCCAGCAACTCAACGGCAATCTGGTGTTTCACAATGGCGTGGCAAGCAACCCGGACCTGAAGGTGCGCACGCCCGGCCTGACCGTCAACGGCGACGGCGACATCGACCTGCGGGTGATGGGCATGAACTACCGCGTCGGCGTGATCATCGAAGGCGACAAGAGCGACATGCCAGACCCTGCCTGCGAAGTGAACCCGCGCTTCGTCGGCATCGAATGGCCAATCCTCTGCCGCGGCCCGCTGGAACTGGGCGCCAAGGCCTGCCGCCTGGACAACGAAGGTCTGGGCAAGGTCGCCGCCAAGCTCGCCACCGATCGCATTGGCGACAAGATCGACGAAAAGCTGGGGGACAAGGTCAGTCCCGAGCTCAAGGATGCAATCAAGGGATTGTTCAAGCGATAACCGTGCTGCCGATCAAGAATCGGCAGCACGACACACATCTGAGGATCGGGGGCGACCCCGTCAAACCCCTTTCCCTGAACCCCGGAACCACGATGCAACCTGAGCAGTTTTCCTCCGCCGTCCTCGACTGGTACGACCGTCACGGCCGGCACGATCTCCCTTGGCAACACGACATCACGCCCTATCGCGTCTGGGTGTCGGAAATCATGCTGCAGCAGACTCAGGTCAGCACCGTGCTGGGTTATTTCGACCGCTTCATGGAAGCCCTGCCGACCGTCCAGGCATTGGCCGATGCCCCGGAAGACGAAGTGCTGCACCTGTGGACCGGCCTTGGCTACTACACCCGCGCCCGCAACCTGCACAAAGCGGCGAAGATTGTCGTCGCCGACTATGCCGGCGAATTTCCTCGCGACGTTGAAAAGCTCATCGAACTGCCGGGTATCGGCCTGTCCACCGCTGGCGCAATTGCCAGCATCAGCATGGGCCTGCGCGCGCCGATCCTCGATGGCAACGTCAAACGTGTGCTGGCGCGTTTCACGGCCCAAGAGGGGTATCCGGGTGAGCCTAAGGTAGCGAAGCAGATGTGGGCGACCGCAGAGCGTTTCACGCCGCACAGCCGGGTCAATCACTACACTCAGGCGATGATGGACCTGGGCGCCACGCTCTGCACCCGCAGCAAGCCCAGTTGCCTGCTATGCCCGCTGGAGCGCGGTTGCGAGGCGCACATGCTGGGCCAGGAAACCCGCTATCCGATTCCCAAGCCGCGCAAGACCGTGCCGCAGAAACGCACGCTGATGCCTCTGTTCGCCAACCACGAGGGCGAGATTCTGCTTTATCGGCGTCCCTCCACCGGGTTGTGGGGCGGGCTGTGGAGCCTGCCGGAACTCGACGACTTCGACGACATGCAGCATCTGGCCGATCAGCACGCGCTGGAACTGGGCAAGCATCAGGCAATGCCAGGGCTGGTGCACACCTTCAGCCACTTTCAGCTGACCATCGAACCCTGGCTGGTGCGGGTCGAGGCCGGCGCCCATCACGTGGCCGAGGACGACTGGCTCTGGTATAACCTCGCCACCCCGCCGCGCCTGGGCCTCGCCGCCCCGGTGAAGAAACTGCTGAAAAACGCAGCCGACGTATTGAACGCAGGAGAATCGTCATGACCCGCACCGTAATGTGCCGCAAATACAAAGAACAACTGCCAGGCCTGGAGCGCCCACCCTACCCGGGCGCCAAGGGCGAAGACATCTACAACCACGTCTCGCAGAAAGCCTGGGCCGACTGGCAGAAACACCAGACGCTGCTGATCAACGAGCGCCGCCTGAACATGATGAACGCCGAAGACCGCAAATTCCTGCAGGCCGAGATGGACAAGTACCTGTCGGGCGAGGAATACGCCCAGGCCGAAGGCTACGTGCCGCCGTCCGAATAACCCTTTGCAGACGGTGTTAATCGTAAGCGGAGGAAATAATTCAAATTTTTTTCAACAACACGCTTGACGACCTCCTGAAAAACACGTCTAATGCGCCCCGTTGCCCAGATAGCTCAGTCGGTAGAGCAGGGGATTGAAAATCCCCGTGTCGGCGGTTCGATTCCGTCTCTGGGCACCAAAATACCGAAAACCCCCGCATCGAAAGATGCGGGGGTTTTTTATTGGGCCCGAGAAAAGCGGGGCTCGTCTCAGGGCCCTGTCAGTCGCGACGTGGCTGTAATCAAATGGAGCGCGGCACATCCATTCGATCGTGCAGAACGCGAATGATCGCTATGCCGTAGGCCGTGATGCGAAAGTAAACGATGTGTCGCTCAACGCTGCGACGACGATACCCGGACCGTATGTGATCGCACGCAGGTGCTGTTCGGGGTGACTGCGCCAACTCCGCGAAAGCCGTTGTCATACGGTCGATATAACGATCGGCCTACCCCTCATCCCACTCCTGCACGGTATAGGTCCAGATCGCTTCAAGGTCGCGCTCGGCGGCGGGAGTAAGACGGTATCAGCCATGCGCTCTCGACATCCTGCGCTTGAACTCCTCGGCATTGAACGCAAGAGGCTCCCCGCTTGCTTCACCTTCGATCAGCGCCTGGCGTATCGCTTCGATTTCGCTGCTTCGCGCTTGCTCACGGCGGATCAGGTCGCGAATGTATTCGCTGTCGTTGGTGTAGCCGCCTGCTTGAATTTGCGCTTTGATCCAGGTGTCTTGCTGGTCCGTCACTGTGATGGTCTTACGCACGGTTCCCATGGTAGAACCTCTGTTGGTAGGAGACAGCGCGCAGTTTGTCATACTTTTGATGCGCGACCGAACACGGCGTGGCGAGGGACAGAAAGGTTTTTCGGGTATCAATCCAGTGCATGCGACGTGGCTATTTTGCACCTCGAAGTCGCAGGGCTTTTTTATTGGGCGCAATTCATTACCATTGCAGGCCCATGCAAAAAACCAGCGAGCCCCGCCATGGCTTCCGCAAACAAGCAACACAAACGCGCGAAGCGCGCCTCTACGACATCGACTTCGCCAACTATGTCGAGATTCTCATGAGCACGCTGGGGGCTTACTGGATGTGGGCCCATGGCCTTGACGAACACGCTGCCAGAGCCCGCATCGACAACGAGGATTTCTTCGAGGCGTTTCGTGACGCACTTGGCGAAATCGAAGACGAAGCGGTGTTGCGCACCTACACGACCGCCGGCAACAAACCAGACGAACCCGCTCAAGACTGAATACAATGTGCGCCCGATAATTCCGGGCCATGAAAATGGCTGCACCGAAAAGGAAACTGCCTCCATGGCCTCTCCAGACAAACAGCAAAAACGCGCCCAACGAGCCAAAGCCAAGGCCAAGCAGAACCGTTCGGGCAAGGGCAAGCCCGCCGCCGTCCATCCGGTGCTCAATCATCCGTCCGTCAATGAGCCGTTCGATGACGTTTTCCTCGACCTGAGCAAATTCGACTTTAACGACATCATGGAGAACGGCTTCGAGCCCGCCGATTACGACGACCTGTTCCAGGCCATGAAAGCCGCCGAGTCCATCAGCCTGCTGGCGATGTGCGTGGTCTTCCTGCAATACCCGGTGCTGGAACTGGTCATCGCCGAGGAGGAAGAGGACCCGGCCACCGATTTCCTGATGGCCTTGCTAATCGTCTATCGCGGCATCTTCCATGACGAAGAGGAAGACGTCACCGTCGAGTGGCTGGGCAGCGATACGTTCCAGGATGCTTACAACGAGGCGTCGGACATCCTGCAGCGCAAAAACGCGCGCGACGCAGGCCGCCGGTAATACAGCGCTTTCGATTTGCATGACACCGGTCAAGACGGTAGCTTTGCGCCATCAAGAGAATGAAACTCTTTCTCAATAAAGGCTGACCGTTTTGACACACCTCCACTCCCCTTCGTCCGCGCCTGCAGCGCACGAAGCGAGCGCCTACTCCAAACCGCGAATTGTCCTGCATTGGTTGTCCGCCGCGGTGATCCTCTGGGCGACCTTCAGCGGCTTTGGCGTGGCGCTGCTGGATTCAAGTGACCCGTTTCGACAATGGGTCGAATCATTCAATCCACAGCTGACGAGCCTGTTCATCCCGTTCTTCGGCTGGCGACTGTGGCTGGCGATCAAGTCTTGGCCAAGCCACCTGCGCAGCACCCCCCAGGAACGCCTCGCCAACGTCGCCCACAAGGCGATCTACGCGGCGGCGTCAGGTGTGTTGATCACCGGCGTGTTGATGATGAGCCATCCGGTCACGCTGCTGGCGCTTGTGCCGCTACCTCAGCTGATTCATTCGAAAATGGCGCTACTGCAACTGCATGAGCTGCATCACGTGCTGTGCGCGATTCTGGCGGGATTGGTGGCGCTGCACCTGGCGGCAGTGGTGCTGCATTCGCTGCGTGGGAAGTCGGTATTGGGGAGGATGTTCTAGCCCTGAACTACCCGCTATCGCCGACGAGCCGACAAGTCAGAAAAGATGCGCCGTAAGCCTAAATCGCGAGCAAGCTCACTCCTACCGTTTTTTTGCAGGCCAGAAATCTGCGACGCTACCGATCCCCTGTAGCAGTCCGGCTTGAGTGTCAGCTCTGCGCACCAGCAATGGGCCTGTCCGAAGCAGGGGCAGAATCAGATTTCAGCCACGCCCTGCAAACGCTGGGGATAAAAAAACGGCCACCATCACCCCTGATGGCAGCCGCTCTCTTTAAGCTGACAAAGCCCGCTCAATCACCCATCAATTAAGCACAACCTTTCCTGCTTTCACCGCCTTGCGGCGATTCGAAACGATCAGCCCTGCCGCCACCACTAGAATGCTCAGCAGGCCGGTGGCGATGATTTCCATGCGGTGGCCTTCCTGGAACAGCATGATGGTCAGCACCGCGACGATGAACACGATTACAGCCCAGGTCAGGCCCGGGAACAGCCACATGCGGAAGTCGATCGACTCGCCGGCGGACTCGCGCTTGCGGCGCATGCGCAGTTGCGAGATGGCAATCACCAGGTACACCAGCAGCGCGATGGCGCCGGAGCTGGCGAGCAGGAAGTCGAACACCGCAGCCGGGGCGACGTAGTTGGCGAACACTGCTGCAAACGCTGCGGCGGTGGACAGCAACACGGCCCAGTAAGGAGTGCCGGCCTTGGTGGTGCGCTGGGAAACAGCCGGTGCGTCGCCACGTTTGCCCAAGGAGAAAAGCATGCGCGAGGCAGTGTAGAGCGCCGAGTTCAGGCAGCTGGTCACGGCGACCAGAACCACCAGATCGACGATCAGCTTGGCGTTGGGGATACCCATCAGATCGAGCACGGTCTGGTAGGAGCCCACTTCAGCCAGACGGCTGTCGTTCCAGGGCACCAGTGCGACCACCAGGAAGATCGAGACCAGATAGAACAGGCAGATCCGCCAGATCACCGAGTTGGTGGCCTTGGTGATTTGCTTGCCTGGATCTTTGGATTCCGCCGCGGCGATGGTGACGATCTCGGTACCCATGAACGAGAACATGGTGGTCAGCATGGCCGCCAGCACCGCACCCATGCCGTTAGGCAGGAAGCCCTGAGTGTCGTACAGATGGCTGACGCCGCTGACCTGGCTGTTGGGCAGCAGGCCGAACATTGCCGCAACACCCAGGATCACGAAACCAATGATCGCCAGCACCTTGATCAAGGCGAACCAGAACTCGAACTCGCCGTAGTTCTTGACGCTGAACAGGTTGGTCGCGGTCAGCAGCAAGGTGATGATCAGCGTGAATGCCCAGATCGCCACGTTGGGGAACCAGGCATGAAGGATGGTGGCGGCAGCGTTGGCCTCCAGCGGAATGACCAGCACCCAGAACCACCAGTACAGCCACCCGATGGTGAACCCGGCCCAGTGACCGATCGCACGGTCGGCGTAGGTGGAGAAAGAACCGGTATCGGGCGAGGCGACGGCCATCTCGGCCAGCATGCGCATCACCAACACCACCAGCGTACCGGCGGCAGCGTAGGCCATCAGAACCGCAGGGCCGGCTTCGGCGATGGCGTGGCCGGAGCCGACGAACAGGCCGGCACCGATCACACCTGCAATCGACAGCATGGTGATATGCCGCGACTTGAGCCCCTGATTGAGGTTTGAAGAATTTGGGGTACTGCTCATGGAAGCAACCTTTAGGATTTTTTATACGGATCAGGGCAGGTTTTGGCTTTTCGTAAAAAGATCAGAACGGCCCTGTTATTTATTTTTTACGCAAGAAGTACGCCAAAATAATGCAAAAGCGACGTCGTGCGTGGATACGACCGTTGCAGAGGCGTTCGGTAAGTGCCTGAGAGAAATAGCATTTAGCCATTTCTGTAAGGAGGTGTTACCGAGCGCAACAGGATAGAGACGTTTGCTCGCACCGAAAATACACACAGGCGACGCAATGGCACCAAATCAGCGCACTTTGGCGACCTTTGATCGCACAGATGGCCGAAACACCCTTCCCCACGGCGTTTAAAGCTGGCACCATCGCGCCCTTTTTGCGCAGGCGCTGGCCCACGGCTCCGCGTGATGCGCAACCCGAACACATGAGGACCGCACATGGCCGAGGCCACGCCCGCCCTGGAAATCCGCAACCTGCACAAACGCTACGATCAGCTGGAGGTGCTCAAGGGCATCTCGCTGACTGCGCGCGAAGGCGACGTGATTTCAATTCTGGGCTCATCCGGCTCGGGCAAATCCACGCTGCTGCGTTGCATCAACCTGCTGGAAAATCCGCACAAGGGTGAAATCCTCGTGGCCGGTGAAGCGCTCAAACTCAAAACCACGCGCAAGGGAGAACTGATCGCCGCCGACAACCGTCAGATCAACCGCTTGCGCAGCGAGATCGGATTCGTCTTTCAGAACTTCAACCTGTGGCCGCACATGACCGTGCTCGATAACCTTACCGAGGCGCCGCGCCGGGTACTGGGGCAAAGCAAGGCCGAAGCGATCGAGGTCGCCGAGGCGCTGTTGGCCAAGGTCGGGATTGCCGATAAACGCCACGTGTATCCTGCGCAGCTGTCGGGCGGCCAACAACAGCGCGCGGCCATCGCACGAACACTGGCGATGCAACCTAAAGTCATTCTGTTCGATGAGCCGACTTCCGCGCTGGACCCAGAGATGGTGCAAGAAGTGCTTAATGTCATTCGTGGTCTGGCAGAAGAAGGCCGGACCATGCTGATGGTCACTCATGAAATGAATTTCGCCCGGCAGGTGTCCAGTGAAGTGGTCTTCCTGCATCAAGGGCTGGTAGAAGAACAAGGATCGCCGCAGCAGGTCTTCGATGACCCGCAATCGGCACGCTGCAAACAATTCATGTCCAGCAATCGCTAACGGAGCAACATCGATGCAGACCCTGAAACATTTCCTGCTGGCCGCTGTTGCCACACTGGCAGTGACCACCGGCGCCTTTGCTGCCGACACCCTGAAAATGGGCATCGAAGGTGCGTACCCGCCTTTCAACAACAAGGATGCCAGCGGCCAGGTGGTGGGCTTCGACGTCGAAATCGGCCACGCCCTGTGCGCCAAGATGAAAGTCACCTGCGAAACCGTCACCTCCGACTGGGACGGCATCATCCCGGCCCTCAACGCGCAGAAGTTCGACTTCATCATCTCGTCGATGTCGATCACTGAAGAACGCAAGCAGGCAGTGGACTTCACCAACCCGTACTACTCCAACAAGCTGCAGTTCATCGCACCGAAATCGACCAACCTGAGCGGCGACGCTGCAGCCATCAAGCAAGTCCTGAACGGCAAGTCCATTGGCGCACAGCGTGCGACCCTGTCCGGCACCTGGCTGGAAGACAACTGGGGCGACGACGTCACCGTCAAGCTCTACGACTCCCAGGAAAACGCCTTTCTGGACCTGACCTCCGGCCGTCTCGACGCGGTGCTTGGCGACAAATACGCCAGCTACGAGTGGCTGAAAAGCGAAGCCGGCAAGAACTATGAATTCAAAGGCGAGCCGATGTTTGGCGACGACAAGATCGGCATCGCCGTGCGCAAGGACGACCCGCTGCGCGAGAAGCTCAACGCCGCGCTGAAGGAAATCATCGAAGACGGCACCTACAAGAAGATCAACGACAAGTACTTCCCGTTCAGCATCCTCTGACCCGCCTGACCGACGCCGCCGCTTGCAGACCTGGGCGGCGGCGTCCTTCATCTGACCAAGCAAAGCCATGAACCTCGACCTCCACGGATTCGGCCCGGCACTGGCTGCCGGTGTGCTGATGACCATCCAACTGGCGTTGTCCGCCCTGTGCCTGGGGCTGATCCTCGGCCTGCTCGGCGCGCTGGCGAAAACCTCGCCCAGGCCTGCCCTGCAATGGCTGGGCGGCACCTATTCGACCCTGGTGCGCGGCATCCCGGAATTGCTCTGGGTGTTGCTGATCTACTTCGGCACGGTCAACGCCATGCGCGCCATTGGCCAGCTTTTCGGCCTGCCCAATCTTTCGCTCAGCGCCTTTGCCGCCGGGGTGATCGCCTTGGGCCTGTGCTTCGGTGCCTACGCCACGGAGGTGTTTCGCGGCGCCATCCTGTCGATCCCCAAGGGCCATCGCGAAGCCGGGCTGGCGCTGGGCATGTCGCGCTCACGGATCTTCATCAAGCTGGTGATGCCGCAGATGTGGCGCATCGCCCTGCCGGGCTTGGGCAACCTGTTCATGATCCTGATGAAGGACACCGCACTGGTCTCGGTGATCGGCCTGGAAGAAGTCATGCGCCATGCGCAGATCGCCGTGACCGACACCAAACAACCGTTCACCTTTTATATGGTCGCCGCCTTGCTGTATCTGGGCATGACCGCGTTGTCGATGATCGGCCTGGCATGGCTGGAACGGCGCGCATCGACAGGATTCGTGAGGAGCGCTTCATGAGCTGGGAGTTTGCCCTCAAATGGCTGCCCAAATTGCTGCAGGGTGCGACGCTGACCCTGGAGCTGGTGGCCATCGCCGTGTTCGCCGGCCTGATGCTGGCGATTCCCCTGGGCATTGCCCGGGCATCGCGCAACGCCTATGTGCGCGCCCTGCCCTACGCCTACATCTTCTTCTTTCGCGGCACGCCGTTGCTGGTCCAGCTGTTCCTGGTCTATTACGGTCTGGCGCAGTTCGACCTCATCACCAAAGGCCCGCTGTGGCCTTACTTGCGCGAGCCGTTTTTCTGCGCGGCGCTGACCATGACTCTGCACACCACCGCCTACATCGCCGAGATCCTGCGCGGGGCGATCCAGGCCGTACCACCGGGTGAAATCGAGGCCGCTCGCGCACTGGGCATGTCCAGAGGCAAGGCGCTGCTCTACATCATCCTGCCCCGCGCTGCGCGTATCGGCCTGCCGGCATACAGCAACGAAGTCATCCTCATGCTCAAGGCCAGCGCCCTGGCCAGCACCGTGACCCTGCTCGACATCACCGGCGTGGCCCGCACCATCAACGCCCGTACCTACATGCCGGAACAGAGCTTTTTTCTGGCCGGGATGATCTACCTGCTGATGTCGTTCGTGCTGGTGCAAGGCTTCAAACTGCTGGAGCGGTACCTGCGTGTGGATGCCAGTCAGGGGCGATAGACGACGCCGGACTTGCTCCGGCCACGCCTCCCTGCAGGCGTGAGCTTGCTCGCGATTCACCGTATGCTGCAGCGCATACCCCAACTGCCGTACCCCCCGATGCCTCTACACGCCGCCGCACTCCAAGACCGCTTCCTCGCGCTCGACGCCTTCCTGCTCGCGCACCAGGACCTGTGGCGGCCAAAACCCTTCACCCAGCGCCATCTGCCTTGGGAAGCGCAAAACCCGCTGCTCTCCATCTGGCTGCGGCAACGCTCGCTGGAACAAGCCGAAGCCGCTCACAACCATCCTGAACAGCTCCAGGCGCCGGAGCCCTTCGCCCAACTCGCCCGGCAATCCACAACCCTGAGTGACGTCGGCCGCCTGCCCAGCCACCCGCTCACTGCCATCTCCCCACGCATGAGCGTCGACGTGCCCGGCCGCAAGTGGCAACAGATAGAAGCGTTCGCCAGCAGCCTGAGCTTTGAGCACAGCCCGACTCACTGGCTGGATTGGTGCGCCGGCAAAGGCCACCTCGGTCGCCGCCTCGCCCACGATGGACAAGCGCTGACCTGCCTCGAACACGATGCAGCATTGGTAGACACGGGGCGCCAGCTCAGCGACAAACTCGGCATCCGGGCCGCTCATCTGCAGCAAGACGTCATGGCCGACGACATCGCCGCAAGGCTGCAAGCCCATCACACCCCGGTGGCCCTGCACGCCTGCGGCGACCTCCACGTGCGCCTCATGCAGGTGGCCAGCGCCGCCCAGTGCCAACACATGGCCATCGCCCCGTGCTGCTACAACCGCATCGCCAGCGACCACTACCAAGCGCTGTCGAACCCAGGCCGGGCGTCCGCCCTCACACTGTCCCTCGACGACCTCGGCCTGCCGCTCAGCGAAACCGTCACCGCCGGCGCCCGCGTGCGTCGCCAGCGCGACACCTCCATGGCCCGCCGCCTGGCCTTCGACCTGCTGCAACGACAACTGCGCGGCCTCGACGACTACCTGCCGACCCCCTCGCTGCCCAGCGCCTGGCTCGACAAACCCTTCGCCGACTACTGCCGCGACCTCGCCGAACTCAAACAACTGCCCGCCCCCGGCCACCAGGATTGGCCATCACTGGAAGCCGCTGGCTGGCAACGCCTGGCCCAGGTGCGCAACCTCGAACTGCTGCGCAACCTCTTCCGCCGCCCCCTCGAACTCTGGCTCATCCTCGACCGCGCCCTCTACCTGCAACAACGCGGATACAGCGTAAGCTTCGGCACCTTCTGCGACAGCCACATCACCCCACGCAACCTGCTCATCCTGGGTGAACGAAAACGTTCCACTTCGAGCGTCCTGCCCTGTGGATAACTCTGTTGACGAAATTCCCGACAACGCCCAGAAACCCTGCCTCGCAAACGATTTCCCGAATTGATCACTTTTTGTACAGGTGTTAAATTTCCGAAAAAACAGTAGCTTGCGAACGAATGAGAAGAGTTCCGCAAAATCGACATTGCGCCGCGCACCGAGTCGACAATTGTGAATAACGCTAATCGCTGACGGACATAAGCCCTGCAAAAAAACTTCAATTAGGGCTTTACTCGGCAAATCAAATCCCTATAATCAGCGCCCATCACGCCGGTATAGCTCAGTTGGTAGAGCAACTGACTTGTAATCAGTAGGTCCCGGGTTCGACTCCTGGTGCCGGCACCAAGACTTAACAAAAAAGGCTCACCGAAAGGTGGGCCTTTTTTGTTTGCGTTGTCTGCAGCCGCCGATCATCCCACCCCGGTCTGACGCCGCCAATCGTGTGGGGGCAAGGCTTGCCCGCGGAGAGGCCCCTGCGCGTCACCGCCACGCCTCGATCCATCCACAAATCCAAGGCAAAAAAAATCCGCCTCGGTAAGGAGACGGATTTTCTCGACAACAGCGGTTAGTAGCCTCTGTTGCCCCAGCTCATTGGGCACGACAACAGCCGCCAAGTTAGCGCCCACACAAGCACATGTCAATATTGACGGCATAGGGATGCAAATATCCCCAATAGCATGCTAGTTGAAACAAAAACTTACATAAGACACAACTAGTAACTCAACATAGAAGCACTACGGACGGGGAGGCGCTACCATCGCCGCGCTCACCTGAAGTCGACCATGACGTGAACAGGTTAAAGCATAGATTTCAGCCCCTCTACCACGGGCTAGTAATCCGTGCCGGATTCCGCGTAGCGGGTCATCAACCTGGCCATCTCATTGGGTACGACAACAGGTATCCGAAGGCGTGCATGTTCCGGTAAGCACGCTGGAGGCTTGGCCGCTCTGATCGGAGGCCAAGGTATGTGGAAAGTATTTCTACGCATACTGAGCTTTCTGTGGGCTGCCTCCCGTGCGATACATGCATGGGAGCTCCTGCGGGACAGCATTGACGAACTGCTGTAACTAAGTGTCAGGCTTGCTCTTGATATCTATTGAGGGCAAGCTTTTTGAAGATGCCAATTAAACAAAACTAAACGACATCATCTCAAATGAACAAACTACCGGCCCTTCCTGTCATCGAAATCATCAAAACTGGTAAGACATTCAAGGTGGACTGGGATTATCAAACGGCGCCTGAGAGCAGAGTTCTCGGCGATCGCGAACCGTACTTGCGCCCCTACATAGATGGCGTGATGAGTGCGCTAGACATTCCCCTTAAATCCATCCGATGCGCTTCTGGCAGCACTGGAACCGTGGTCAAGCTCGACGAAGCTACTGCTCGGAAATTAGCCAAATTTAGAAGATTTGCTTTTCCCAATCGTTTCGCGCGAGCACAAGCGCCTGAAACGAGAAGCCAAGCTACCGCCTCACCTACGCGCCGAAGCCCACCAATGTGGATGAGTAAACTTCGGCTGCGGCAACCCCCTTTCTGGCTGCCCAGCAGCAACCTATTCATTTGGCGAAATTCCCTGCGCTACCCGTTGACCGTCTCTTGCTCCGGAAAGAGACGGGCGCTCCTACTATTGCTGCAGCCAATATAGAACGTGGCCTTGCCGCAATCCTCCTCGTGACAATCGGCGTGACAAACACCGAAGTCACCAGCAACAGCGACGTAGATGATGGTGCCGCAGACCAAGGATTGGACTGCACCTGGCTGACAGCCAGGCATGCCCCTGTCATCACATAGCTGCCTTCACCCGACTCAGGATCTCGCGGCGCTGGTTTCGTCAGCCAACGCAGCCTCCACCCGCCCACCGGTAACGGTGCTCAGGAGGCCAGATCATGAGATGCCCATGCTCCCGGACGTAAGGAGCCGCAAGTCCCGCGTAGTGGACATTCTCCACAGGTCGCAGGGGCCTTGATCCCTGATAACACTCAACATTCTTGGCGGGATGACGTGGGGAAAGTTTCAAAGATTTGGCTTCGACAGGAGTTTGATCATGGCATTGGTAGGTAGACGGGATAGGCGCAATTTTGGCTATGGACGGCAACTGAGTTATGCGGGCCGCAAGCGCTGAAAGATCTGTTTGGCGGTGGGCATTACGGGACGGTCAAAGCGCACAGTGATCGCTGGCAGGCGTTTGTTCGGTGGTGTCGGTCGGAGGATGGACCAGGATTTAACGATGCGCAGTAGATTGATCGGCAGACCTTACTGGATTACGCAGGACACTTACGCCAGCAGGGTGCACAAGGAGCTATCGGCATCGCGACCGCGCAAAACCGATTGTCCAGCGTGAACCTAACCATGGCCGCGCTTCGCGGTGATCAGTCCGTGAAAGTACCGAGCCCAAGCAAGGCGTTGGAAATGCAGCGGGCCAGTGTTCGTCGCTCAGTGCCGCAAGGCCAAGACCGCGAACAGGTGAAGCGAATCATCGACGCGCTCTGCGAACAGAATCCCCATGCCGCAGCCGTTATCCAGTTGGCACGTGCCACTGGCATGCGATTGCGCGAGGCGATTCTGGCCGACATACCACGCCTCATGCGCGAAGCCAAACATTACGGCAAGATCAATATCCAGGATGGCACCAAGGGGGCCGCTCAGGTGCCTCGGCACCTCGCTAGATCAGGGCGGATGATCATATTCGCGAGGCGCTGAGATTCGCCGAACAGGTCTCACCCGACGATAGCCGCAACCTACTTGCACCGAACGGAAGCTACCTCGATTTCCAACGGGGAATCGCCCGTCCTGCACGGGACATCCTCCATCAGTACAACCTCAAAGGCTTCCACGAATTGCCGGTAGCCTATGCGTGCAAACGCTATGAGCAAATCACCCACCATCCCGCCCCCATCAACGGTGGCCATTGCTATCAGCTCGACCGACGTCTCGATCAGGAAGCCCGAGTACAAATCAGCTATGAGCTGGGACACAACCGTATCGTCGTGGTGGCCGCTTACATTGGTGGTCGGGTATGAGCAAGGTATTCGATATGGAACTATTCCTGTCAGGCGTCCTAACCGGATCGCACACCACGCGCCAACGCCACCTGCGCCAGGCGAAGGCCATTCAAACAGCGGTCGCTGAGCACTGGCAACGCGCCAACCCATAGACTTGGCAGAGAAAACACCTTGCGTGATTTTTGAATCACCACCTAAACCAGAACACTCAATCGACGTGCTATTACTATTTGCTGACCATGCGATTAGTCACTCGTCGCTTGGGGAAATCTTGGCAGTTCAACTTCTAAACGAAGGTCGGAAAACGGCCATGTCCTGACATTCGTAGCAGGCATAAAACCTCCTGCGTGACTTGCTTCGGTTGCAGATTCCTGCCCTGAGAAATGGCGAGCGTCCCTCCTGTATGAGTTTGGTGCATGCTAGACTCAGTGACACCATGAAGAAGCACCTTTTAGGAGTAACCGATGTTGATCGTAACCGCTTACTAGGCCTCTTGCAGTATTTGAAATACTAGGCTATCCACGTGGACTGGGGCAAGCTATGCAATATGAGGTGTTTGACATTTCAAGCTTCAAACATGAAGAGTTTGAGCCGCTAGGAACAAAAGCAAAATACTGGTGCTCTGATAAATTTGGTAATGACTATCTTTTTAAGTCTATAGAAACTCATGATTCTAAAAACAACACGGTATCACGCGATGGTGAAGACTGGTCAGAAAAAATATCTTGCGAAATTGCAAAAGCACTATTGATTCCATGTGCTGATTATGAATTAGCGCACGATAGAGAAACACGAGGCGTAATCACAAATAATTTCATTACAAGAGATAATGCTTATCTCGTTACGGGTAATGAAATCCTAAAAAACTACAGCGCACCGATAAATATCGAAAACACAAAAAAAACTGAAAAACAAAATATCATGCATGTTTATATTATTCTTCGAAGAATAATTAGAAACAAACCTTTAGGTTTCAATAGCCGTCCCCACATCAAAAGTGCAGCTGATTTTTTTACCGGCTATTTGATGCTCGATGCGCTTGTATAAAATCAAGACCGACATAGCGAAAACTGGGGTTTAATCGTAACGGGGAAAGGACGATTTCATCTTGCCCCATCTTTCGATCATGCAGCTGGTCTTGGTAGAAATGAATCGGACGAAACGAAGACAAACAGGCTCAATTCAACCGATAAGGGCCAGCAGATCACAACTTATGTTCAAAGGGCGAAATCATATTTCTACCTCAGGGAAAAAAGGCTTAGAACTATTAAAGCATTTGAATACTTTGGAATACTTAATCCGAAAGCTGCGCTGAGCTGGATTGAACAACTCGATGGATTGACTGCGGAGATAATGCAAGCTATTATCGCGCCAATACCTGTGGAAATAATGAGCCATGTGTCTAAAAGATTTGCCCTCGAAATGCTTATTTGCAACAGGTCGAATATGATGAAACTTGTACCTTTTTTCAGGGATAACTTGGATCCATCATTTAGAAAGCGGCAGATTAAAACATATGAATAGTGCATTCGTCATTTGGCAAGACCCTGAAACCACAATGTGGGAACCAGTTGCCAAACTGACAGAGTTACATGGCGTTTATATTTTTTCCTACACGCGTGGAGCTCTCCACAAAAATTTTGTGCCTTTTCCACGTATGAGTATTCTGGAAAAAGAATATATCTCCCATGAGTTATTTCCATTTTTTCAGAATCGTATCATTCCAGAACGGCGCCCCGAATATTACACCATGCTTTCTTGGCTCGATATGATGCCTGGCGCTCATGACCCGCTAGAAATTTTAGGTGCATCTGGAGGTTCTAAAAAGACAGACAATTTTAGAATTATCAAGGTGCCGAGAAGAACATTAGGCAATGAATATAGATTGAAATTTTTTATCAGCGGCATTGCTTACATCTCTGATGCAGCGAAGCGAGATCTAATCAGCCTAGATTCGCGAACATTGTTATCTTGTGTAATTGAAGATAAAAACAAAGCAGACTCGAACGCTATTGCCGTTACTAATCCAGCATCTGGACAACGGCTAGGTTATTACCCCCGCTACCTAAATGAAGACTTAATTCGAGCGAACCGCTTGCTAGGAGTGACTGGCAGTGAGTTAGTCACACAGATCCCGGTACTCAAGGTAAACCTCAATGCTCCTGAACAGTACCGTGTGTTTTGTGAGTCAGTTACTCCCTGGCCCGATGGGTTCCGACCATTTGAATCCGACAAGTATAAATCATTAGCCACTTCAGAATGATATTAAACTTGCCATTTAGTCTAAGTGCAAAAAAAATGCTCGGTAAGCTCTAAAAATCCTTCGCGCTCGATATCGCGGAGGATTAATAGTAGAAGCTATGGAGCTTTAAAAATCCAGATGCTTTCCGCAGTGGCCTATGACGATTTTCCTGTCTTTAGCCACCCAATCAAAATGAACTCTTAATGTCTCCGCTAAACTATCTTTAACTCCATGTTTAAGATGTCTTTCCATCAATATTTCATGGCCCCTATAGCTAAACGTCCGACGTTTTTTTCCTTCGTTACTCATGCCCGCCTCGTTCGCAGTAAACGAAGATCCGAACACATTCTTCGCTTGTTGATCCCCTAATCCGTCAGCCATAACTTGCCAATACGAAGAGACTAAACGCGTAAGTAAGTCATAAGCTTTAGTAGTGTGATTGAATCCAGCTTTGTCGGATTCGGCGGCTGACGAGAAAGCTGTTTCCAGCACTACCAACCTATCAGCGTATAAAATACTTACAAGCCTTAATGCATCTTCAACCTTCGCACATCCTGATTTTAGAGCGGTTAAAGTATTTCTGATGCCGTAAAAAACCTCGCCTAGATCATCTTCCTCATACTCATGAGATTGGTGACCAGATATTTTGTGCTTTAACGCTTCGATGGTAGCCTGAGATTTCCGTGCTTCTGCTTCCATTTCTTCTAATTGTTGGTTCAGTGTTTCAAGCTCGTTGCCCTTTGCGAGCAGCTCTCTGTCAGCTTCATCTAGCAAATCAGCAAAATACTTTATTTCATCCGAGCTCTCAGTACTCTTAGCTTGTGCTGCCGCATGGCTTAGTTTGGATCTCAAAACCTCGAAACGTACTGCTTCGAGCGAAACATGCCTTCTTGATAGGGGGATATTGCTTCTGTGGGTAATAGCTGCTAACACCTCAGACTCAATGGTTACATCTTCTCTACCTTTTCCGGGGAAATTATCTGGCATAAAAATGGCTGTTTCGCAATAAACGCCATTCACATTAGGCCGCCCCGGAAATATGAGCCTAGTGGCACCAGCGAAAGCTATAAATCTTCGACCCACAATCTCTTCGAGTCTAAATGTGTCAGCGTTGGGTGGAATAATCACCACCTGAGCTAGCCCTAATACTTGCCGTCTCAGCACTTCAGGATCAGTGAAGAATTCACCATCTTTAGAACTTATCAAAACAATGGGGCTTTTTCGAGAGGGCTTTTCTATTTCTTGCAGAAATGCATCGGCACTTTCCTCAGTAAGATTTTTGAGAAATAGCCCGGGCGTGCCATTGGTTGGTCTACACTTTTCCACTAGCTCAGCCACAAGCTTAGGCCTTGTAACTTTTATAGGTGCAATCACCTTTGCACTAACTTCATCCGTCTTCAGTAAAATCGAGCAATCAACCACTCCCCCGTCTTCAGACTGATGCACACCTACTTCGGTTATCCACTGCCTACCTTTAATGATCTCATCTTGGTGCACAAGTCGGAAACTAAATAGAAAAGGAAAAGCCGCCTGCTTATCCGCGCCCACCGTTGACCACGAACTTATTGAGAAGTCCTTTATCGTAAGACTATTTATTCCTCGCATCAACTTTGCAGGATCGACATATCCTCTTGCTTTGCGCCCCGTCCAGCTCGCGATGATTTTAATTAACTGCTCGACACCCTCTTCGGGCTCAAATTCAAATCTATTTGCATACACAAGCATTTTTTACATCTCCATATGTAGAGCGAAGATGGCATTATGCCTTCATGGGGATGCGCGGGTAAAGATGCGAAAATTCTCCTTTGCTGGCCACGTTTTCTACCTATGCATACGTTTGTGGAGGACGGCCTTGTCACGCATTTAGCCAGACAGCACTTCAGCACTTTTAAAGCTGTCGGCCGGAGCCTGGAGGAGCAATTTCGGGGGGTAGGTCGGCTCATGTGGCGTTTCAACATATAACTGCCCTGTAGGGCTTGCGCTGTTGCAATAAATATCAGGGTTGACGACGTACAGAGAAAGCTAATCACACCCTTGAGCGAGTACTAATAGTGGCTCCTTTTGGCCGGAAGCGTTCCAAAGCGGCCCTACGCGCTGCGTTCGGTCTATAGGTAGAATCCCAACTTCTAACCAGTACGCGCCAGGCGCAGGGAAAGGGAGAACGCCTTGAGTGTGAAGAATAGCTTCGACAATGAGCTGGCAGTTGCCAGCGTCCCGCTGACCGATTGGGCTCCGCCGCTAGTCGAACACCTAGGGCGCTACTTTGAGGTCAGCGAGGGCATACTTCAGCTGGACTATGCCCACCTGTCTGCCGAGAACACCAGCAATACGTCCAGTTGGCTAGGGATAACACTAACCGGTTGTGAGAACTTTACGCTCGAATTCGAATACGCTGCACGGCTGGGCCCCATAGGACTGACCCTCTCAATCCTCGGGCACGGATCTACCGGGATCAAGGGTTCATCGTCCATCCTGGACGAGAAAGCCTATGGGTCTGCTGAGGAGGCCTTCAGGAAGGACGTGCTTCAAGGCGACTCCCGGGCCTTGCGCGAAACCATCATGGCGGCGATCGCGCCCCGTGAGATATGGATGGGTTGCTTGCTTGACGCCCATTCATCTGACCGGTCTCTGTGGTGCTGCGAGGCGTTCGCGGAGGATCGCGATAAAGGGCTGGCGCATGAATTCGAAAGGGCTGACGCCGTGTTGTTCCGGTTCAAGATCCGTACGCGCTTTTGGGTGATTGTCGAGCGGGACGTTGGTTGACGGAATGAAATGGCGCTCCGGGTAATAACAAAGGCGTTTACCGTGACGAAAAAATCCTCGTTTGGACAATCCGCCAAATAACGCTTTTGGCTATCTCAAGACCGGCTCGACGTTTTACAGACACATTCCCCGACAAAACAAACCAGTTCCTGTAGGACGCTTCTGAAATTAAGGGATATCCTCCCGACCGCGTTGCGGCTCTGTGGATCACGGCTTACCCTCTTTCGCGTCGTTGATTCCAGCGACCGGTTTTGACAGACCGTATTCATTAAGACGCAACAATCGCTATCCCGCTGGTGGGTCTTGTATCTGCAGGCGGGGATATGGCGGCTGTCGCGGGGCACACTCGTGTGCGCCAGGTTTCTTGATGACTGGTCTGTCAACCCGTGTACAGCCGCCACCCTTCTTGTTTGACAGCTGGGGGCGGGGGCTTAACTCATCAAGAAGGTTCCCAATGATCCGTTCCACACCGCATCCCCCCGAAACACCCGTCACTCAATCCATCGCCTTCGGCATCAACACTGGCAGCCAGAATCTGTTCACGGTGCAGCAGGGCATCAAGGTCGAAGATGCCTTGGTGCTGGTTTCCGAATACCTGGCGTGCGCAGCTGCCACGGCTTATGAGTCCGCAGACAACACCCCTGCCGAGTTTCGGCCGTTGGCCAGGGCCGTGGTGTTTCAGATCGATGCTGCAAAGGCACTGGTGGAGGCCTCGATTGCTGGTCTCGGCGGCGCACCACGTATGGTGGTCGCCGATTAGCCGCTCTTGCGCTTGAGGACTTCCCGAGGCGTCGTATTCATGCGGCGTCTTTAACGCTTCCCCCCCCCTGTCCGCTGATGCCCTGCGCTGATCTTCACACTCCCCCGCCATCTCCCTCCCGCACCCGCTGCCTGTGCGACAAGCAGGTTTGAAATCCCGGCCGCATCGAATTCCAGCGTGAGTACCGCTCGTCAGTTTTGCGCCGTTGCTCAACATTGCTCGGAACTGTCGCGCGCGAAGGCCACTCAAGTGAGTAGCGGCACGGATTGATTCAAGGTCACCGATGTTATGGACAGCATTAGCACACAAGGTAGTGGCGATCCCATTCCAGGTCTGGAAGTAGTTGCGACCGTCTCCCTGCACCAGCACTGCTGGTGTCATTAGCGTCGAAGACGAGTTCTGTTTTCGAACGTGTTTATTGTCCGATGAACATTGGCTGGATAAGTCTTCTCGCAGGGTCGAGGAAGTTGTGTGCGAGCACGCTTCCAGCCTGGGGAAACTGTCTGTGGCGTTGTTTGCCGCGTTGATGTTGTTGCTCTGACTGATAACTCGGTAAGCAAACGGCCGTCTGCCTGTGTGACTACTCCGGCTAGCGAAACCGAACACCACTACGATTGAAAAAAAGGAATTTGCCATGAGCGTCTTAAGCAAAATTTTAGCGGGCCTTGGGATCGGAGAGACCAAAGCAGATACAACCGCCACCCCGACCACAGCCGATACCTCCGCGAATGCCGGCGTCGGTGGCGCATCGACCGCGCCCGTTTCGTCGTCGCCGCCGTCGACTGGCGCACCGGTGGATATCAATGAAAAGCTCGAGAAAATGGCCGAGAAACATCCCGGAACCAACTGGAAGATTTCAATCGTCGACCTGCTCAAGGTTCTGGACATCGACAGCAGCCTGACCAACCGCCAAAACCTCGCCAAAGAACTCAACTACACCGGCTCTACGGATGATTCAGCCACCATGAACGTCTGGCTGCACAAAGCCGTGCTGAAAAAGGTGTCCGAGAACGGCGGGCAAGTTCCAGCCGACCTGCGCGACTGATTCTGTTAATCCAAAGGAGCTGCGCCTGAGTCAGGCGCGGCATGCAAAACCAGGGAGCTATACCCGAGGAGTTACCCATGATTACAGACGAACGCACCGGCCCAGTGGTTTACCACGACACCCCCGTCACCACGGCCCCGCTGCTCAAACGCATTTCCTGGAGCGCCATCTTTGCAGGCGTCGCGCTTGCGATGGTGGTGTCGCTGATTCTCAACCTGCTGGGTACCGCGATTGGTTCGGCCAGCATCGATCCGCTGCAGGAGGGTAACCCGCTCGATGGTCTGGGCAAGGGCACCGCGATCTGGGTGGTGGTCAGCGGGATTATCTCGCTGTTTGTCGGTGGCTGGATTGCCGGTCGCCTGGCCCAGCGTGAAGGGGCCTTGCATGGCCTGCTGGTCTGGGCGACCACCTCGCTGGTGACCTTGTATCTGGTGTCGAGCGCGGTGAGCGGCATCGTCAGCAGCGGGCTCAACCTGGCGGGCAGTGGTCTGTCCGCGGTCGGCAGCGGTATTTCGCAGATGGCGCCACGCCTTGGCGATACGGTTCAGGACCAACTGCGCAAACAGGGCATCGACTTTAATCTGGATGACATCAAGGGCGAGCTGGAAACAGCGATGCGGCAGACGGGCAAGCCTGAACTGAATCCGGACAACGTCGCCAACGAAGCTCGAGCGACCGGCGACGATGCGAAGAATACCGCGCAAAACAGTGCGCAGAACCCGCAGTCGGCTGATCAACAGCTCAGCGGGCTGATGGATCGGATCAAGGCCAAGGGCGACAAGGCCTGGGATGCCGCTGATCGTCAGGCCTTGGTCAATCTGATCAAGGCGCGCACCGGCAAGACGGATGCCGAAGCCAACAAGATGGTCGACGAGGCTCAGCAGGCTTATCAGCAGGCGTACGCCAAGTATCAGGAACTGAAAGCCGATGCCGAGCGTAAGGCGCGGGAAGCGGCCGATGTCGCTGCCAAGCGAGTCTCGCAGGCAAGCTGGCTGCTGCTGATCACGCTGATTATCTCCGGCGTTGTCGCTGCCGGCGCAGGCATGTTGGGTCGCCGCACCCAGCCTGAGGCCAAGGTGGTCACCACGGTGTAATCCGAGCTGCGCAAGCAAACGCCCCAACGATTTGGGGCGTTTTTTTTTGTCTCCAGTATCGTGCCTGGGCGTGTTCATTTCGCGGTGACGCAGAACATCAGGCCATGCGTTACCACCCGCAGCGTGGGAACAACCATCTGACAGGCAGCACCGGACAAAAAGAAGCCTGCACGGTGGCAGGCTCAAAGGGATTGCGGTGGATCAATTCAGAGGTGCGGCACCGACGCCACCGCCAGTGCGGTTGAAAGCCAGGCCATGGCAAGAAAAAAGAACAGACGGCAGTATTGTTGGTTGGTCATTTTCTATCTCCCTTTGATGGTCAATCTAATCGAGCGTCGAAGTCCGGAAAATATTCAATGGTGATTAGTACTTTCAGGCCTCGGGACCTCTGTACGTTCATCATTGGCTGCTGTTCAACGCATAAGGGAACAAAGACAAACCCACTCAAAAGGTAGGCTTTCAAGGCTATCGGGGGTGTCGGCGGGATCTTGAAGAAAGGAGGATGTTGTTCGTCGGTTCGATCGGGGCGAGGCGCGGCGTCGGGGGTTGTTTACCCGGCTGAGGATGGAAGCCATCAAGGCAGTTATCGCAGCCCGGCTTGCCGACGGTGGCGCTATCGGAAGCGCCACCGCAGGCAGCGGGTGAAGGGGTTTAACCTTCGCTTTTATCCAGCGTGCGCAATTTTTCGGGCAGCGCCCACATCAACAATCCCGCGGCGATCACACTGGTCACTCCGATCACGTAGAGCGCGGGGGTAGTGCTGCCGGTGAGGTCCTTGATACTGCCGACCATCACCGGGCTGATGATGCCGCCGAACTGGCCGAGGGTGTTGATCAGGGCGATCCCTCCGGCGGCACCTGCGCCCGCCCCGGCGAGAAGCTTGGGTGGCAAGGTCCAGAAGGCCGGGATCGAGGCGACGATGCCGCCGCCCAGCATGGCCAGGGAAAGGATCAGCATGCTGGTGTGCTGGGCGAAGATGCCGGCGCTGAAGAAGCCGATGGCGCCCAGTACCACCAGGCCGCAGACGAACTTGCGACGCTCGCCGCTGGCATCGGACAGGCGGCCGATGACCACCATGCTGATCGCTCCGCAGATGTACGGAATGGCGGTGAGCAAGCCGATGATGACCGGGCTTTCGACGCCTGCGCTGCGAATCAGCTGCGGCGCCCAGAAGTTCAGGCCATAGGACGCCACCTGGATCAGGAAGTAGATCAGGCCGAGCATCAGGAAGCCGGGCATTTTCAGCGCGGTGAGCAGCGAGCCGCCGTGTTTGTTGGGCTCATGCTGGGCGATGCGGCTGGTCAGGTAGGTTTTCTCGGCGTCGGTCAGCCAGTGTGCGTCGGCGATGCGGTCCTTGAGGATCATCAACACCGCAACCCCCAGTGCGATGCAAGGCAAGCCACCGAGCAGGAACAGCCAGTGCCAGCCGCGCATCTGCATCACGCCGTCCATGTGGCTGAGCACCAACCCGGAGATCGGCGCCCCGAGCAGCCCGGCGAACGCTGAGGCCAGAAACAGAATGGAGGTGATGCGGCCGCGGTAGGTTTGCGGGAACCACAGCGTCAGGTAATACAACACGCCAGGTGCGAAACCGGCTTCCATGGCGCCAATGATGAAACGCAGCCCATAGAACTGCCACTCGGCGTTGACGAACACCATCAGGGCCGTCGCCACACCCCAGGACATCATGATGCGGGCGATCCAGCGGCGCGCGCCGACCTTGTACAGCATGATGTTGCTGGGTACCTCGAACAGCACGTAGCCGACCACGAACAGACCGGCGCCCAGCCCGTAGGCCGTGTCGCTCAGGCTGAGGTCCGCCTGCAGCTGGAACTTGGCGAAGCTGATGTTGATGCGGTCGAAGAAGGCAAACAGGTAGCAGACCATGATCAACGGCATCAGGCGCCAGGCGACCTTGCGGATCAGCGCCTTTTCGGCACTTACCACCTCGGCGATGCTGCTGTCCGGGTTCAGAACAGAGATAGTCATTGCGGTTACTCCAGTTGGACTTCCCAGGGGGAGCCCTATTGTTTTTGTTGTCTGGACGGACACGCGGTGTGGCGTGTTCGTACGTGTTCAACCCTGTAGGCCTTCGCTTGCTCGCGATGCACTTTGGCGGTAGCGGCAGTGATGCCTGACACACCTGGATCGCTAGCAAGCTCACGACTACAGAGGTGGGGCTTTAGCTGACAGGCGCTGGGTGCAGATCGCAATTGCGTCCGGCCTTGGCCACTTGCCCGGGCATCTCGTGGCCGAGCAACGCGGGCAGACGACGGGACAGCATCAGCAGGTGCGGCAAATCGATGCCGGTGTCGATGCCCATTTCATCGCACATATTCACCAGGTCTTCGGTGCAGATGTTGCCCGATGCGCCCGGCGCGAACGGGCAGCCGCCGAGGCCGCCGAGCGAGGCATCGAAACGCCGTGCGCCAGCTTCATAGGCCGCCAGCACGTTGCTCAATCCCAGGCCCCGGGTGTTGTGAAAGTGCAGGGTCAGCGCCGACGCCGGGATGCGTGTCAGCACCCGTTGCACCAGCCGGTGAACCTGACGCGGGTTGGCCATGCCGGTGGTGTCGGCCAGGGAGATACCCTGCATGCCCAGCTCCAGATAGGCGTCGATGATCTGCAGCACGCGGTCCTCGTCGATCCTGCCTTCGAACGGGCAACCGAAGGTGGTGGCGATGGAGCCATTGAGGCTCAGCGAGCTGCCCGACACCAGTGACACAACGTCGGCGAACGCGCTAAGCGATTGCTCGCAGCGCATGCGCATGTTCGCCAGGTTGTGGGTCTGGCTGGCGGACATCACCAGGTTCAGCTCATCGGCCCCGGCCTCCATGGCCCGCTGCGCGCCCTTGAGATTGGGGATCAGCGCCACATAGGTCACACCGGGTTGGCGGGCGATGCCACGAAACACTTCGTCACCGTCGCGCAGGGCCGGGATGGCTTTGGGCGAGACAAAAGAGCCGGCTTCGATACGGCTGAAACCGGCGAGAGAAAGCTGGTCGATCAATGCGATCTTGTCAGCGGTTTCAACCCAGGTCGGCTCGATCTGAAGACCGTCCCGTGGCGAAACTTCCTGGACGATCAGGCGCTCGGAAAAGTCGGTAATCATTGCACCACCCCGTCGGTCTTGAGTTGCGCGATATCGGCGGCAGTCAGCCCCAGATCACTGAGTACGCTGTCGGTGTGCTGACCCAGTGTCGGCCCTTGCCAGTTGATCGAGCCGGGTGTTTCCGAAAGCTTGGGCACGATGCCCGGCATCTTGATGGTCGTGCCGCCGGGCAGCTGTGCATCGAGAATCATCTCGCGGGCCTGGTAATGCGGATCGGCGACGATATCGGCGACGTTGTAGATGCGCCCTGCCGGCACTTCGGCCTGTTCCAGCGCCTGTAATACCTCGTCGATCGGCAGGCTGGACGACCAGGCACTGATCGCCGCATCGAGCATTTCGCTCTGCGCGGCGCGGCCATCGTTGTGGGCGAACTCAGGGTTGTCAGCCAGGTCGGGGCGGCCGATGGTCTGCATCAGGCGCTTGTAAATCGGATCGCTGTTGCCGGCAATCACCACGTAGCCGCCATCGCCGGTCGGGTAGGTGTTGGACGGCGCAATGCCCGGCAAGGCGCCGCCGCTGCGTTCGCGGACGTGGCCAAGCATGTCGTACTCGGGCACCAGGCTTTCCATGACGTTGAAGACGCTCTCGACCAGCGACACGTCGACGACCTGGCCATCGCCCTGCCCGGTCTTGACCCGCAGCACTGACATCAGCGCGCCCATGACCGCATGCATCGAGGCCAGTGAATCGCCCAGGCTCACCCCGACCCGGGCCGGTGGCGATCCGGGGGTGCCGGTGGTGTAGCGGATGCCGCCCATGGCCTCGCCGATGGCACCAAAGCCTGGGCGATCACGGTAAGGACCGGACTGGCCGTAGCCGGAGATGCGCACCAGGGTCAGCTTGGGATTCAAGGCGTGCAGCACGTCCCAGCCCAGGCCGAGTTTTTCCAGCGCGCCAGGGCGCAGGTTTTCGATCAGCACGTCGGCGTTCTCGGCCAGGCGCTTGACGATCTCGATGCCTTCGGCAGATTTGAGGTTCAGCGACAGGGATTTCTTGTTGCGCGACTGCAGGTACCACCACAGCGAGGTGCCTTCGTGCAGCTTTCGCCATTTACGAAGAGGGTCACCCTGCCCCATCGATTCGATCTTGATCACCTCGGCGCCGAACTCGCCCATCAGGCGTGCGGCGAAGGGCGCGGCGATCAGTGTGCCGATTTCAATTACGCGCACACCGTTCAGGGGGCCTGTCATAGCGGATACCTCAAGTGTTTCTTGGAATTTGCAACCAAGACTAGAGGACCGGGGTTTGGCAAATCCAACCGTATGTTGGCAAGACTCGTTCGCGAAACGCGAAGGCTAGTGATTGTGCTGCTGGAGATGCTCGAACAACAGCAGGCTGACCGGCGATAGCGCGTGCTTGTCGCGCACCACCAGAATCAGCGTGCGCTGCGCCCAGGGGTCACTCAAGGAGACGGCCGTCAGCCCCAGCGGCGTGCCGAGCAGCTCGAAGGCCTTGCGCGGCAAGACGCCGATCCCCATGTTGGCCTGGACCATCCGACACATGGCGTCGAACCCCGGCACATGAATACGCACCCGCAACGGCTTGCCATGGGACCGGGCGGCGGTGTGGGTGCGCATGTTGATGGAGCTGGCGGCGTGCAAGCCGATATGGTCGCTGCCAAGGGTGTCTTCGAACGCCACCTGGTCACGCCTGGCCAGCGGATGGTCGGGACGCATGACCACCACCAGCTCGTCCCGGCGGTAAGGCACGCTGTGCAGGCCTTGGGCGTCAGTGTCTTCGGAGCAGATACCGATGTCCGCGACACCGTCGATCAACCCTTGGACCACGCCGTTGCTGGGCCGCTCTTCAAGGTCGATCTTGACCCGTTCATGGCTGCTGGTGAACTCGTGCAGGTCTTCGGGCAGAAACTGGATGATCGCCGACAGGTTGGCCAGCATGCGCACATAACCGCGCATGCCTTGCAGGTGCTCGTCTAGCTCAAGGCCCATCTTTTCCAGATCGAAGAGCATGCGCCGGGCGTGGTGCAACAGGGTTTCGCCCGCCGCCGTCAGCAGCATGCCCTTGGCGTTGCGCACGAACAGACCAATGCCGAGCACTTCCTCCA
Organism: Pseudomonas sp. NPDC087358; assembly: GCF_044900785.1. Lineage (NCBI taxonomy): Bacteria > Pseudomonadati > Pseudomonadota > Gammaproteobacteria > Pseudomonadales > Pseudomonadaceae > Pseudomonas > Pseudomonas sp. NPDC087358. The sequence continues at coordinate 299,604 of NZ_JBJDOA010000007.1, read as the reverse complement.
GCTCCATCAGGCGCTTGCTCGCGGCTGACACAGCAATCGCCTCACGCGCCGCAGCGCGGGTCAGGGTGCCTTCTTCATGCACTGCAACAAACAGCTTGAGGGTGATCAGATCGAGGCGACGAATGAGATTTTTATGCAACATGGGAAGCTCTCGGCCACTGGGCGAGGGCAAGAATACACGCAAAGCGGGAGGGGGACTTTTCAGTGCCTGGGGAGTGTTTTCACGGCGCGCGGTTTTTATACCGTGTGAGCGGGGCTGTGCACTTGAGTGCTGACAACATGGTTAGCGCTTGATGGGCACAATAGCAATCAAGCCGTGCAATTCAACGGCCAGGGTCAGTATCTGTTTTTTGCCGGGAGAATCGAGCCGATAGAACAGCACCAGCATTCTGGCTTCTTCGTCGTTGGCGCTATAAAAATAGGCAGGGGGAAGATTCAGGGCGGCGGCAATCTGGATGATGGTCAATGAGTTAGGCGTGTGCTTATTGTTCTCGTACTGATTCATCCGCGCGCTGGCGGAGGCTGGATCGATCCCCGATTCGATACCCAGACGCTCCTGGGACAGCCCCGATGCCGTGCGGGCTTCCTTCAATCTCTTACTGAAAACGCTCATTGATCAGCCGCTAAAAGGCTAAGAGACTCTTGGATTCAGCGCGCCCTCATACTAAGACATGCTTAGGATCCAAGAGAAACTGGGCTATGCTCTCCGGCGGATGCCGTTGCGGTAGGCGTAACGTCACACACCACCCTTCCAGTAAGCGGTGGTACTCACGGATCAGAGTGCGCTTGTTATGAATATCGAAGTACAGCTCGCCAGTCTGCAAGACTCGCTCGGTGCAAGTCTGGAGAACGAGACGACTGTGCCGGCAGCGACAGTCCGCAAGTGGCTGAACGAAGTCGATGCAATGAATGTGCAGTTCAGCGAGCTGAGTTCAGCCTTTCAGCGAATTTCCAACGTCAACGCAGCGCTTGCCCTGATGGTGCAGCTGCTCGACTCGGCACATGCCGAAAAATTCGACGCCGACCAGATGTTCTGTCTGATCGACCCACTGCGGGAACGACTCGAACAGGCCATTGATGAGGTACAACTGGCTATTTAGATAGCACGGTTAGCCTGGCGGATGTCGATTCATTCCGGTGCACGGATGAATTCCGCCAGACGGTGCACCCTGCCCGCGCTCGCCTTTGCGCAGCCTCACTTGCACGCAAAAATGCTGTCTGACAAACACAGCATCACGCCGCTCAGACACATTGCTCCAAGCCCGCCCCTTCCTCGACGACGCTGCCTTCAAGTAACGTATAGGCTTATCCGATGGACCATCACCTTTTTACAAGGTGACAGCGCCCCGCAAATCGAAACACGAGAGAAGGTCCAACCGTGCACAAAGTCCGATTGATCAAATACGTCTGGACGCATCCGACACCCGAGATTTCCTCCGAATGGTCGAAGCTGCTGTACGAGGTGGAGTTGCCATTCGTACCGTTTCATAACCTGAACATTCAACTGCCCGACCAACTCGCCTGGCGCATCCGCGACGTTGAATGGAACGTCGAAGAACAGACTTTCCGCTGCCATATCGAAGACCAGTTCATGAATCTGCTGGATGTTGACGACTCCTACGAGGGCTGGCTCGAAATGCTGCTCGAATGCGGCTGGGAACTGAGTGGCCGTTACGCCAACGAGAACAACAAGACCTGACAGTGGAGCATCGCGTCGTGATCCTGACTGCAGAGTCTGATGCGGCAGGCTCGAACGCCCCGGGCAACGTCATGGACCTGTGCAACACTGATTCATGAGCCAGGCAAGAGGCCTGCACCGACAGGCCCTGTATTTACCTTGAGCACTGCTGCCATGAAATGGATTTCCCGCTGTATTCGCTATGCGTCAGGCGCGTTGCTGGCGTGGTCGTCGATCACGCTTGCCGCCCCTACGGTTGATTTTTACTTCCCCGAGGCCCCGCCGCTGACCATGGGCAACCAGGGCGAACAGCACGGCATCGCGGGGGACATCGCCCTCCAGGCCATGGCGATGGCCGGGTATTCCACGCACTTCCTCTCTCCACCCTGGCCTCGGGCGCAGCGTGACGTAGCCGCCGGTAAGGACATGCTCATCGCGCCGCTGACGCGTACCCAGAGTCGGGAAAACAGCTTCACCTGGATCGCCCCGCTGCTCACGATGGACCGGACTTTTTTCAGTCTGGACAAACGTGTCGAAAGCTTCGATGAGGCCAGGAGAACCTTCAAGCTGATCGCCGTGGGTATCGGCTCCGCACAGGAAATGCGCCTGCGTGAAGAAGGCTTCCCTGCCGCGCAGATCTATCCGCTGAAGATCGGCGACAACCCGGCGCAGATGCTGCTCAAGGGGCGCGTTGATGCCTGGTTCAACGGGGTACCCGAGACCCGCTACATCTGGAAGCAGCTCAGCGACCGCCCCCTGGTCATGAGCCGCGTGCTGATGACGGCAAACATCTACCTTGCGTGTTCAAAGGACTGCGATCCGCAACTGGTGGAAGGTTTACGATCAGCGATCGATACGCTGCAGGCGAACGGATCGGCTGGCGGGATCGAAGCGGGGTATCTGAAGGGACTTCCGGTCTGGTGATGGCGTTCACCGGGTCTGCTGGCGCTTCGCGCCAGATCGTCGGCAAGCCGGACTCCCACGCCCTCCGGGCAGAAGCGATCGACATTTATCGCCGCGTGCTTTTGATTCTGGCCAGAGGCCGTGGGAGCTGCCGGGGTGGCGCTCCACCTTGCCAGCGATCTGCCGGGTACCGGCCGTAGAATCAGGCCACCTGGTGTGTCAGGTTCATGCCATTCACAGGGTGTGGATCGTCGGCAAGGTGGAGCGCCACCCCGGCGGACTCCCACGCCCTGCGGGCAGAAGCGGTCGACATCTGTCGCGCTGCGTGCTTTTGATTGGGACCCTGGTTTGCAGCTGATCAGGGCAGCAAAATCACCTTATCGGCCCCACCCTGATTGACCTCGGCATAACGGGCAAGACCCTCCTCCAACGGTGATTCCAGCAGGCCGCTGGGCAGTGGCACGCTTGCATCATCGAACAACTTACCGAATTGCTCCAGCATCCGCGCGCATGCCTCGACGCCGTACAGCAGCGAGTTGATGCCGACCACCGAGCCGCCCTTGCGGTACAACGCCAGCGCTGGCAACTGCACATGGCCATCGACCGGCGCGGCAATGATAGCGATACGGCCGAACGGGGCCAGAGCGGACACAGCGCCAGGCAGCCAGAAGCCTGTGGTATCGAAGATCACGTCAGCGCCGCCGGCAAACACCGCGTTCACTTGCGCGCTCAAGCCTTCAGGCTCGCCCAGCTGGATGGCATTGAATCCTCGTTGCTGCAAGGCCTCGACCTGCTCGGAGCGACGTACCGCCGCCAGCACCTGCGCGCCACGCACCTTGGCCAGGTTGATCGCCGCCGTCCCGACAGCGCCGTTGGCGCCAATCACCAGCAAGCGAGTACCAGCAACGACCAGACTGCGCTCCAGCGCATCCCACGCGGTGGTGTAGGGCACACCAAGGCTGGCGGCCTGGGCAAAGCTCAGCGACGTCGGCTTCAGCGCCACGCCCTTGGCTGAAAGGGTGATGTACTGGGCGTGAGAGCCATCGCGCAGAAAGCCGATCTCCTTGCCGGTGCCCCAGACTTCCTTGCCCACCAGCTCTGCCGGGCCCTGAACCACGACCCCTGCAAAATCCCGCCCGGGCACCCGTGGCAGCGTGGTGTAGGGGAAGCGACCGAGCACATTCTTGACGTCGCTGGGGTTCAGGCCGGCGGCCTTGATCTGTACCAGAACCTCACCTTGAGCAGGGACGGGCGTCGGCAGATCGACGACTTGCAGCGCAGCCAGGTCGCCGGTTCGGGAAAATTGCAGTGCTTTCATGATGTTCTTATCCACAGTCAATAAACGGAAACGGGTCGAATCAGGAGGTCAGGTTGGCGATCAGTTGGCGGCCCATCGGCCAGAGCTGCTCGCCGGCCTGCATGCCCAGCAGACCGACCAGAGCGACCAACGGCGGCGCTGGCGAACGGAAGTCCAGGGCGCCGTACAACAGGCCAACGGCGATACCGATTGCGAGGGAAATGATGTAGCTCATGATGAACTCCGGGGCTTGGCGCAGTGCGGCGAGACTGGGGCACGGCGGCGTTAAGCGATGACCAGAGTGTAAGGACCGGGCGCAGAAGCTACCGGCCAAGTACTTCTGAATTTCGGACAGTGATCAGGGCCTGGTATTTCCGAGTGCTGAAAAACGCCGACTTGTAGCAGTCCGGCTCGCCGGCGGTAGCGATCTCAGGGACTCCAGCGCCGGCAAGCCGTGCTGCTGCACAGACGCGTGACGGGTTCAGCCGGCTTGTTCGCCTAGCGGGTATTGCGAGGGCGCCATGCCCAGTTCGCGGCGGAACATGTCGCTGAAGCTGCTGGGTGAATAGCCCATGGAGCGGGCGATGCTGCTGACCGGCACGCCCTGGATGATTTCCGCCACCGCAGTCGCCAATTGCACCTGCCGCCGCCACTCGGCGAAGCCCATGCCGAGCACTGCCTGAAACAGCCGCGAGAGCGTGCGTACGCTGGCGCCAGCGTTCTCCGCGTGCTGCTCGAACGGCACGTCGATGGAAGGCTCGACCATCACCGCCTGACAGACATTGATCAGGCGCCGGTCGCTGCCGTCAGGCATCGGGACTTTCAGCAGCGAGCGCTTGGCGCGCTTGAGTTCGAGCAACGCCAGGCCCACCAGAGCAGCGTAGTAATCCGATTCCTTGTCCTGCTCGTCCACCAGATTGACGATCAGCTCGCACAACAAGCGGCCCACTTCAAACACCTGAACCGTGGTTTCCAGCGTTTGAGCCAACGCCGGACGCAGATAGATGTTGCGCATCTGCAAGTCAGACACCACGCGTATACCGTGGGGTACGCCCGGCGGCAACCAGACCGCACGCTGCGGTGGCACCACCAGCGCCTCATTGGGCGTCTCGACCCACATTACCCCGGACATCGCATACAACACCTGCCCCCAGTCATGCTCGTGCGGCTCGATATACAGGCCACGCGGATACGTCCGGGACAACGGCCGGACCGCAACGGCGGTGTCGGAAAGATCGGGAGGGGCGGCAAGGGCCATGGGGTGACCGGTCAGGGACTGGAGCCGGCAATGTTACCCAGCTCGTCCAGATGTCGCTACAGATACGGCGTCACGAGCAACCAAGGGCCGCGGCGGTGTCGCCAATCCAGCGTGTTTGCCGCTGGGAGATATCCGGCGACTGCAGGACGCACCTTAGTACCGCACAAAACATCGGGGCCGACAGACGTTGATCGATCAGACGTTTACGACCGCTGCTGGCATGGATAATCAGATCGTCGATATCCAGCGTATCGACGCTGCTGAACTCCACCCAGCTTTCCAGCGGCAGGCTTTCTCCCGCGATGCCTACGTAATATCCAGCACGCGGCGGTCCGAGAGAACATGTAGGGTCGTCGGCAAGGCCATGAGACTTTGAAGTGAAGACGGCGGTGACCAGATCCTGCGACCTCGGGTCCACTGCTAGCACGAGCATGAATTTACGTTTGCACTCCCCTGTGACCTGATCGAAGTAGTAACAATCATCCCGCCAGATTTGCCCGGCCTCAGGCGTAACCGTTGCCATCAGCTACCCGCGTTGATGCGCGCAGCTTCCAGCGCCGACTGATACATCGCCTGCTGCGCTGCTACTTTCAGAAAGGCTGCGCGATCTTGCGCGTCATCGGCAATGGATAAGGCATAGGGGATGACTTCGTGGCTGCCGTGACCGCCCTGCCACACCTTGTCCCATGCACCGTTCTGCTCGTGGGTGACGTCGATCATGCGTGGTGAATAGATGCTTTTGTAGCGATCGGCCAAGGCCTGCATGATCGAAAGCTGGCGCGTGGTGAAGTCATCGGAATCGAATTCGACGCCAGGCAACACCTCGACCTGCATGCGCTCGAAGTCGACAACCCGCTGGGGGACAATCTGCACGGCCCGGGCAAGGTCAGGCCCCAGGTCTTCCCACTCCTCCATCAGGTCCACCGGCACCGGACCGAACTTCCATGCCTGATACTCAAAGCCCGTGACGCTCTTGCCAGTCTGTTTGAAATGTTCGAAATCAAGCAGATAAAGCAGCTTGAACAGTTTGATCTTGCCGCAGCACTCCGTGTTCTCGGCAAAGAAAACAATGGCGTTGATCAGGCGATTACGCGTGGCTTTGGACATGGATATTGGTTTCTGTCTCGGGAAGTCTGGAGCATAGACGGTGCGAGCGGCATTGTACCCCCATCAGCGGGCCGTGCAGGCAATACCCCAATACCACCCGTAACTGGATTTATTGATCACCTGGCATCTCTCCCAAACAAAAACGCCCCGATCTCTGGACCGGGGCGCTCTTTGCAGCTTCAACTCAACAGCCGTCGAACATCAGAAGACGTTGATCGGGTAGTCGACGAAGATGCGGGTTTCATTGCCGCCGACGTTGTACTGGTCAACGTCGTTGGACACACGCAGGAAGGAGTTGCGCAGGCGCACGGACAGGTCTTTGGCCGGGCCGCTTTGAACGACGTAGGTCAGTTGGCTGAACCACTCGCGTTCTTCGCCACGGCCACGGTCGGTGCCGTCGTCGATGTTGTCGCCGCGCACGTACGCCACCTTGTAGCTCAGGCCCGGGGTAACGACGGTGGACAGGTTGACGCCGTAACCCAGCTGCCAGGAGCGCTCGTCCTTGCCGTTGAAGTCCGACCAGTAGGAGTTGGCCAGGTAGATGGAGTTGCCGCCATCACTGGTGCCGCCGTTGTTGCGATAACCACCGTAGACATACCCGGTTTCACCGGTGCTGCGCTGGTGCGCGATGGTGAAGGAGTGGATGCCCACAGCCCATGTCGCCGCCAGGCTCCAGATCTTGTTGTCGCGTGCGTCGTCGACGGCGAAGTCCTTGTCCAGCTTGGTCTTGTAGCCGTTGAAGTCGAACGTCAGCGACTGATCCTCTGGCAGGGCCCAGACGTAGTTCAGGTTCAGGTATTGCTTCTTGAGCACGTCTTGATCATCGGACGCATAGAACGCACCGCTGAAGGCGTCGGTGAATTTATACGCTGCGCCGTAGACGTTGATGCTCTTGAGGTCGCCACTGTCGCGGCCTTCGGCGCTCTTGCGGGTCTGGGCCGTGAAACGGCCAGCCACCAGCTTGAGGTCCTTGATCTCTTCGGAGGTGATCATGGTGCCGGTGTAGCTCTCAGGCAGCAGGCGCGAGTTGTCGTAACTCAACACCGGCAGCTCCGGCATCATGTCGCCGTATTTGAGTACGGTGTTGGATACGCGGAATTTCACCGCGCCGCCGAAGCGCGACAGATCGTCAGCCGCGTTGCCGCTGTCGCCCTGCTTGAAGAAGTCGATACCACCGGCGCCGCTCTTGCCTTTACCGCCGTCCAGACGCGCAGCGTACAGGCCGAACGCATCCACGCCGACACCGACAGTGCCCTGGGTGAAGCCGGACGAATAGTTGGCCATGAACGCCTGGCCCCATTCGGAGCGGTCCTGAGGGCCGTTCTTGTAGTCGCGGTTGATGTAGGCGTTACGAAGGTTGACCTTCAGGCTGCTGTCTTCGACGAAGCCTTTGGAGTCCGCTTGCCCGTCAGCCATTGCGTGACTGGCGGCCAGGATGCCCAGGGCGAGCAGGCCGATACGCTGTTTCATCTTGTTGTCCTTGTAAGCAGATTGATCGCGCGCTGTGGCAAATACCGGACAGGTAATTGCGTCCTGCGAGGCGGTGAAAACGCCCCGCAAGCCCGCACGAAATCATCGCAGTGGACTACTGATGCACGTACATGGCGCTAGGCCACAGGCGGTGGAGGCGCGAATGCTATCCGCGGCCCAGGGGTGTGTCAATTTGATGAACCCCGAATCAACATGCGGCAACAACTCTGCAAACGGCGCCAAAGCGCCTCTATCCATTGTGGATGATGCCCAGCAACGCCTCCATTTCCGCGTCGTTGATCAGACCTGCCGGGTAGCGCCGGGTCAGCATCGCCCGGTAATCGGGCATTTCAATTCTTGGGGCCTGGGTAGTCCTTAACCAGTCCGCCACTATCTGCCGTGCTTCATTGCTCGCAGACAAACCTCGAGTCACACGCGACTCCTGACCTGCGTTCATAGGGACAACCTCTTGCGTCTTGAGCGGCGGAATCTACGGCGCTTTTGTTACAGACGAACGAAGCCGGGAAAGCTTGAGCAGACCCCGCGCGCACGTTCGCCTGGCAAACGAGCAATCGTCAGCCACAAAAAAGCCCATCCTCCGATGGGCTTTGAAGACAGCAAGAAGCGAACCAACTCAGCGGCGATGCGGTGCCGGTTGTTGCTGGGTCAGGCAGTGAATGTTGCCGCCGCCCAGCAATAGCTCACGCCCCGGCACCATCACCACTTCGTGCTCGGGGAACAATTGCTGAAGAATCTGCCGCGCGCTTTCGTCCAGCGGATCGTCGAAACTCGGCGCGATGATCCCGCCATTGACGATCAGAAAGTTCACGTAGGAGCCGGCAAGACGCACCGAAGGGTTGCGTTCCTGGCTGCCGTGCACCTGATCAACGCCCGCGCATTCTTCTTCGGTGGCGAACAAGGGACCCGGGATCGGCATTTTATGCACAATCAATGCTCGGCCTTTGGCGTCTCGCGCGTTTTCCAGCACGCCCATGGCCGCCTGACAGCGCGGATAGTTGGGGTCTTTCGGGTCATCGGTCCAGGCCAGCAGTACCTCGCCCGGTCTTACGTAGCAGCAGAAGTTATCCACATGACCGTCGGTTTCGTCGTTGTACAGGCCGTCCGGCAGCCAGATGATCTTCTCCACCGAGAGATGATCACGCAGCACCGCTTCGATATCTTCGCGGGACAGATGCGGGTTGCGGTTGCGATTGAGCAGGCATTCTTCGGTGGTGATCAGCGTGCCTTCGCCGTCGACATGGATCGAGCCGCCCTCGAGCACGAAACCTGGCGTCACGTAACGCGGGCAACGCTCGATTTCCAGCACCTTGCTCGCCAGCGCCTCATCCAGATTCCACGGCGCGTACAAGCCGCCATCGAAACCGCCCCAGGCGTTGAACCCCCAGTCCACGCCGCGCACTTCGCCCGCATCGTTGATGACGAAAGTCGGGCCGGTGTCGCGTACCCAGGCGTCGTCGTTGCTGATTTCGACGACCCGAATGTTGGGCACGTCGAGGCGGGCGCGAGCGTTGTCGTATTGGGCTGCCGATACCGCCACGGTCACCGGCTCGAACCGGGCTACCGCCTTGGCCACGGCCACGTGCGCGGTCTGCACCGGCTTGCCGCCCAGGCGCCAGTTGTCCGGACGCTCGGGCCAGACCATCCAGGTCTGGGTCTGCGGCGCCCATTCGGCTGGCATGTAGAAGCCGTCGGCGCGCGGTGTGCTGTTGAGGGTGGTCATGCTAATCAAGACTCCAGTGAACCGTCGAGGGTTTTCAATGCGCCATACAGGTTGGGACGACGGTCACGGAAAGAGCCCCAGGCGCTGCGGATGTGTTCCAGCTCGTCGAGGTCGAAGCTGTGCACGAGCACGCCCTCTTCGGTCTGGTTGAGTTCTTCGACTTTTTCGCCAAACTGATTGGCGATGAACGATGAACCGTAAAAAGTGATGTCGTAGCCGTCCTGCTCTTCGTTGCCGATGCGATTGCTGGCAATCAGCGGCATCAGGTTAGCGCCAGCGTGGCCCTGTTGCACGCGCTGCCAGTGATCGCGGGAGCTGATGGTCTTGTCGTGAGGCTCGCTGCCGATGGCGGTCGGGTAGAGCAGGATCTCTGCGCCCTGCAACGCCATGCTGCGCGCGCATTCGGGAAACCACTGGTCCCAGCAGATGCCCACGCCGATCTTCGCGTAGCGGGTGTTCCAGACCTTGAAGCCCGTGTCGCCGGGGTTGAAGTAGTACTTTTCGTGATAGCCGGGACCGTCCGGGATATGGCTCTTGCGGTAGACCCCCAGGTTGCTGCCGTCGGCATCGATGATCGCGATGCTGTTGAAACGCGCACGCCCGGCAAGTTCGAAAAAACTGATCGGCAGCACCACCTGCAATTCTCTGGCGACCTTCTGGAAATGCGCGATTGCAACGTTGGTCTCGGTCGGCGTCGCCAGTTGCAGATAGTCCGGATCAGGTTTCTGGCAGAAGTACGGCGCTTCGAACAACTCCTGAATGAGGATGATCTGAGCACCCTTGGCAGCAGCCTCGCGGACCAGCCTTTCAGCGGTCTCGATGTTGGCCTCCAGATCCCACGAACAGGCCATTTGAGTAGCAGCGACGGTAACGATACGGCTCACGAAAATTCCTCCGGCAGCAGATGCGAAAGGCAGTCAGCGCAAAGACGAACGATGACAATGTGAGCGCCTTTATAGCCGATAAAAATCGGCTTTAGAAGTATCAATCAGTCAAAGCTAGAAAATATAGAGAATTAATACCGATATTAATCCATATAAATCCCCGTAGCAGTCCGGTATGCCGGCGGCAGCGGCCAGGAGATCGCTACCGCCGGCAAACCGGACTGCTGCAGGGGATATGTCGCAATCAAACCAATCACCCCTCCAGCTCACCCAACACCTTCGACACGTTATCAACGAAGAAGTCCACGCTACGGCGGGTGGTGACCATCGGCGGCTTGATCTTGAGAATGTTCAGATGGTCCCCGGTCGGTTGCATGAAAATTCCCAGCTCACGCAGTCGATCACACAGGTAGGCGGTTTCTTCGGTCGCAGGTTCCAGGGACTGACGATCACGGACCAGCTCCAGCCCCAGATAAAAGCCCGAGCCGTGCGCTGCACCCACCAACGGATGTTTATCGATCAGCGCCAGCAAGCGGTCCTTGAAGTAGCCACCGACACGCTGGGCGTTTTCCCACAGCTGCTCTTCTTGCATGACATCCAGCACCGCCATGCCGATGCGGCAACTGACCGGACTGCCGCCCGATGAGGAGAAGAAATAGCCCTCAGCCTCCAGCGCCTCGGCGATCTCGCGGCGAGTGATGACCGCGCCCAGCGGGTGACCGTTGCCCATGCCCTTGGCCATGGTAATGATGTCCGGCACCACACCCTGCTCCTCGAAACCCCAGAAATACTCGCCCAGACGTCCATATCCGACCTGCACCTCGTCGGCGATGCACACCCCGCCTTGGGCACGCACCCGGGCATAGACCTGTTGCAGGTAACCCGGCGGCAGCGAGATTCCGCCCGCATTGCCGTAGACCGGCTCACAGATGAATCCGGCCAGCTGCCGGCCTTGCGCCTGCAAGCGAGCCAGATGCGCCTCGACGCTTTGCAGGTAGAAAGGCGTACTGTCCGCGCCGCGCGCCTCCCCTCGATAGGTATTGGGCGCCGTCACCGGATGCACCCAGTCCGGTCGCGTGCTGAGGGCTTGCGGGTTGTCGGCGATGGAGGTGGAAATGGCATCGGTGGCGACCGACCAGCCGTGATAGGCCTCGAGCACACTCAAGACATCGCGACCGCCGCTGTAGGCCCATGCCAGACGAATCGCCAGATCATTGGCTTCGGTGCCGCTGTTGACCAGAAACACCCGGTCCATGCCTTCAGGCGCCAGCGTGAGCAAGCGCTCGGAGAACTCGGCAATGGCCGCGTAATGAAAACGCGAGTTGGTATTGAGCAGCGACCATTGCTTTGCCGCGACCTGCGCCATGCGTGGATGGCCATGGCCGAGCACCGCAACGTTGTTGAGCATGTCCAGGTAGGAACGGCCCTGCATGTCGATCAGGTGATTGCGCCAGCCGCGCTCGATCTGCGGTGGCGCCTGATAGTAGTGCTTTTGCGAGCGGGCAAAGCTGGCGTCGCGGCGGGCCAGCAGCTGCGCGGCATCTTCAAGCGCCGGCGCATCGCAATCAAAGCCCAGCAGTGATCCGGGCGACGGGCACAGCGCTCGCCAGGCTGGCGCCCGCGAAGGCGTGACAAACAGCGGCGGGCTGACTTCAGGCTCCAGACACAACTGCACGATCAACGAGCCACCACCCTGGCCGATCACATCGCCAGCACCAAACTCGACCCCGGAATCGAAGTCCGAGCGCACCCCCCACAGGCGCAGATTCGACCGCGCGCCGACCAGCATCAGGGCGCCGTCTGCGGTATGCCGCAAGGTCCCGTGAAAGGGCGCGTGGACGGCGGTGCCATGGGGTATCAGCAGTTCGACATGCAGTGCAAAGGTGTCTGGCTCGCGGGCGCTGTCTGGCAACGTTCTCGACAGGCGGTATTCACCGTAGCGACTGGCGGCCAGACCATGCCTATAGGCGGCTTCCTTGAGCAAGTGCTCATCGATGCCGGCTTGCTCCCAGTTGCCGGCGTCGAGATGCTCGCTGAGCACCCCCAGGTCCACAAGCGTGAACGCCTGCCCGCTCAAGCTTGGCAACAAGGGCGAGTACGACTCGGCGACCGCCTGCCCTGTCGCCTGCCCGACGGCGTTGAGAATCGCCGCTTCCATCAGCGCCATCGGCACCGAAGTCGCTACGTCGAAGATGTTCCATTCGCTGTCCAGGTTGGCCTGAATGTAAGCGTTGTCGGGCTCGATGCTGGCCTGCTGCTCGCTGCTGAGCACCAGTACCGCCGAACGCGCAACGATCAGTGGCCACAGCGCCTGCAGCTCTTGGGGCAACAACGGATTGATCGCGTGGTAGGCCTGGATCGCCGGCAGGATGCACAGCGGGTCCCCCTGGGCATGGTGCAACAGCGCCGCGCAGGTTACCGACAGATCGGCAATGCGCCAGGTGCGCACCAGATCACCGAAGTCGATCAGTCCTTGCAGTTGCCACATCGCGTGATCGTCCCGGCTCCAGACCACGTTGTACTCGGTGATGTCCATGTGGATCGCCTGTACCGGCAACGCAGCGATCAACGGCAACAAGCGCGCGTGGGCCAGATCCGCCGCCTTGGCGATGCAGGCACGTTCCTCGGGGTTTTCGATCACCGGCAGCAGATGTTTAATCAATGCGCTGGCATGACGAGGGTCCCATTGCAGGATGCGTTCGAGGCCGGGGTGTTCGAAGTTCGCCAGTGCCACATCGACCCGCGCGCAGAGCCGGGCAAGGCCTGTCACCACCTGCTGGCTCAAATGCTCCACATGCGCCAGCGATCGACCATCGATGAACTCCAGCAACCGCACATGCACCGCGTGACCCGCTACCTCGAGCGACAGCAGGTCCTGCCCGTCGAAGGCTGGCATTACGCTCGGCACGCGCACATCGGACTGATCGCGCAGATGTCGCAACGCCGCATGTTGGGCAGCCAGTTCGATCGGCGAATAATCTCCGTGGCAGATCTTCAGGACGAAGCGCCGGCCATCGCCACAGTCGAGCAGGAAGTTGCGATCCTGATGACTGCCCAGCTCTTTGAGCGAGCCCGCCAGAGCGTAGTGAATCGACAGCAACTCGGCGGCCTGGTCAGTGCTGACCTCAGGGCAAGGCAGACTGGATCGACGAATCAGCGTGGCGAGCGGCATGTCAGAGGTCCCGGCGGGCAAGGTTGGACGCCCAATATCGCCAGTACAGACGAGGTTAAGCAACCCTGCGCGTTATCAGAGTAAAGATTTCGCTTTGCTGATCGATAGATAGCGAGGGCGTTACACCGATGAAACACTCGCGGCGGTTTTATGACGCTTCAGAGGCTCGGCCATCAATTAATTTCATGGCCTCTGGGCACATTGCGCCTTGCGCCGGTCACCGCCCGCCCACAAGCTATGCTTCGTAATCTTGACGTCCATCCAGGGAAGAAGGTTTAGCCATGCGAATACTTGTCACCGGTGGCGCCGGTTTTATCGGTTCTGCGCTGATCCGCCATTTGATCAACAACACCGAACATGACGTACTGAATTTCGACAAACTGACCTACGCTGGCAACCTTGAATCGCTGCAAAGTATCGTGACCAACACCCGGTACGAATTCGTGCAGCAGGATATCGTCGATCAGGCCGCCGTCAGTAAGGTGCTGGAGCGTTTCGCGCCTGATGCGATCATGCACCTGGCCGCGGAGTCGCATGTCGACCGTTCCATCGATGGCCCGTCGGAATTCATCCAGACCAACATCGTCGGCACCTACAGTCTGCTGGAAGCCACGCGTGGCTACTGGCAGGCATTGCCGGACGCCGAGCGGGCTGCGTTCCGCTTCCACCATATCTCTACCGACGAGGTGTATGGCGACCTGCACGGCGTCGATGACCTGTTCACCGAAACCACGCCCTATGCGCCAAGCTCGCCGTACTCGGCCAGCAAGGCCGCATCCGACCACCTGGTCCGCGCCTGGCAGCGCACCTACGGCCTGCCGGTGGTGATCACCAACTGCTCGAACAACTATGGGCCGTTCCACTTCCCGGAGAAACTCATCCCGCTGGTGATCCTCAACGCATTGGCGGGTAAAAAGCTGCCGGTGTATGGCAATGGCCTGCAAGTGCGTGACTGGCTGTTCGTCGAGGACCATGCCCGCGCCTTGTACAAGGTGGTCACCGAGGGCAAGGTCGGCGAGACCTACAACATTGGCGGCCACAACGAGCAGAAGAACATCGACGTCGTGCGTGGTATCTGCGCACTGCTCGAAGAGCTGGCGCCGGAACAACGCAAGGGCGTGGCCAACTATGCCGAGCTGATCACCTACGTGACCGACCGCCCCGGCCATGACATGCGCTACGCCATCGACGCCAGCAAGATCGAACGCGAGCTGGGCTGGAAGCCGCAAGAGACATTCGAATCGGGACTGCGCAAAACCGTGCAGTGGTATCTGGATAACCTTGAGTGGTGCCGCAACGTGCAGGACGGCAGCTACCAGGGCGAACGCTTGGGCACCCACGTGAAGGATTTGATCGCATGACTAAAGGAATCGTATTGGCCGGTGGCTCTGGCACACGCCTGCACCCGATCACGCTCGGCGTATCCAAACAACTGCTGCCGATCTACGACAAACCGATGATCTACTACCCGATCTCGGTGTTGATGCTCGCTGGCATCAAGGAAATCCTGGTCATTTCCACGCCGCTGGACCTCCCGCAGTACAAGGCATTGCTCGGTGACGGCAGCCAGTTCGGCGTGCACTTTCACTACGCCGAGCAACCCAGGCCCGACGGCCTGGCCCAGGCGTTCCTGATCGGCGAAGAGTTCATCGGCGATGACTCGGTGTGCCTGATTCTGGGCGATAACATCTTCCACGGTCAGCACTTCAGCGATCAGCTCAAACGCGCCGCCAACCATGCCGCCGGGGCCACCGTGTTCGGTTACTGGGTCAAGGATCCCGAGCGTTTCGGTGTGATCGATTTCGATGAAGCAGGCCATGCGCTGTCCATCGAAGAAAAACCCAAGGCGCCGAAGTCCAGCTATGCCGTAACCGGTCTGTATTTCTACGACAACGAAGTCATCCAGATCGCCAAGGACGTCAAACCCTCCCCTCGTGGCGAGCTCGAAATCACCGACGTCAACAACGCCTATCTGGAACGTGGCGACCTGCGTGTCGAACGCTTCGGACGCGGCTTTGCCTGGCTGGATACCGGCACCCACGACAGCCTGCTCGATGCCTCGCAGTACGTGCAGACCATCGAGCACCGCCAAGGCTTGAAGGTTGCCTGCCTTGAAGAAATTGCCTTCCAGAACGGCTGGATCGACCGCGCGCACCTGCTGAGCAGGGCTGATTATTTCGGCAAGACCGGTTACGGTCAGTACCTGTTCAAGATTGCGGGGGAAAATCAGTGAAAGTCATCAAGAGCGAGTTGCCTGAAGTGCTGGTCATCGAACCCAAGGTGTTCGGCGATGAGCGCGGGTTCTTTTACGAGAGCTTCAACGCCCAGGCGTTCGCCGAGGCAACAGGGGTCAACACGCCTTTCGTGCAGGACAACCATTCACGCTCGCAAAAGGGCGTGTTGCGCGGCCTGCACTATCAGATCGAAAACGCCCAAGGCAAGCTGGTGCGCGTCACTGCGGGCAGCGTGCTGGACATCGCCGTGGATATCCGTCGCAGCTCGCCGAACTTCGGCAAATGGTTCGGCCTGGAGCTGTCGGCAGAAAACGCGAAACAGCTCTGGATTCCGCCAGGCTTCGCCCATGGTTTCCTGGTGCTGAGTGATTACGCCGAGTTCCTCTACAAGACCACCGACTACTACACACCGTCCGCCGAACGCTGCATCCGCTGGAATGATCCCGAACTTGCCATCGACTGGGGCCTGACCGAGGAGCCCAGGCTCTCGGCCAAGGATCAGGTCGGCAAGCCCCTGGCAGACGCGGACCTGTTCGAATGAGTAGGCCGCCGCGGATTCTGATCAGCGGTCAGCACGGCCAGGTGTCGCAGGCCTTGCAACAGAGCCTGAAGGATCTTGGCGAATTGATCGTGCTGGGCCGCGAGCGGCTGGACCTCAGCCAGCCGGAGTCGATCCGCGCAGTGGTGCGAGAGGTCAAACCGGACCTGATCATCAATGCCGCCGCTCACACGGCGGTGGATCAGGCGCAGAGCGAGCCCGAACTGGCGTTGGCGATCAATGGCACTTCCCCGGGAATTTTCGCCGAGGAAGCCGCCGCGCTGGGGATTCCGTTCATCCACTACTCCACCGACTACGTGTTCGATGGCAGCAAGGATGGAATGTGGAATGAGGCGGACGCGCCCAATCCGCTAGGGGTCTACGGCAGCAGCAAACTGGCCGGTGAGCAGGCAATTGCCGCAGCCGGCGGGCAGTATCTGGTATTGCGCACCAGCTGGGTCTACTCCCTGACCGGTCGCAACTTTCTGCTGACCATGCAGCGCCTGCTGCAAGAGCGCGAAAAACTGAGCATCGTTGCCGATCAGATCGGCGCGCCTACCTGGGCAGGCACCATCGCCCAGAGCACGCGTGAGCTGATCGAACGCTGGCGCGACAGCACGCCGGGCGCCTGGGGTGTCTACCACCTCACCGCCAGTGGCCAGACCTCATGGTTCGGTTTTGCCCAGGCCATTGGCGAGCAACTGACCAAGGCCGGCAAGCCTTGCGCGACCCTGGAGCCCATCCCGTCCAGCGCCTATCCGACCCCGGCGCTGCGCCCGCTCAACTCGCGGCTGGACTGCAGCCTGCTGCAACGCCAATGGGGTGTCACCCAGCCGGACTGGCATGACGCATTGCTGGAGTGCTTAGCACAGCAGCGGTAGGCATAATGCGGCGTACATCCGATATGAACCGGCGTACGCCACCGATGACTTCTTCCGCTCTCCCTCGTCGCCCCCGCTGGCGCAGCCTTGCATTGCTGGCCTTGATCCTGGCGCCGCTGCTGTGGCCGCTCGAACGTCTGGCCGAGCACTACTATCGCAACGAACTGCTGAGCCAGAATCGTCAGACCCTGGACCTGTACGTCGCCAACCTGCTCGGTACCCTGCACCGCTATGAGGTCCTGCCGCAGATCCTCGGCGACCTGCCCGGCCTGCGCGCCACCCTGGCCAACCCCCAGGACACCTCGACCCAGAACAACGCCAATCAGTTGCTGATGAATATCGCCAGCCAGACCGGCGCGGAAGTCATCTACCTGATGGCCCCCAATGGCGACACCCTGGCCGCCTCCAATTGGGACAAGCGCGACAGTTTCGTGGGCCGCAACTTTGCCTTTCGGCCCTACTTCAGCAACGCCATGGCCGGTAATCTCGGACGCTTCTTCGGTTTGGGCACCACCTCGGCCAAGCGCGGTTATTTCTTTGCCGCCGCCGTGCGCGACGGCAACACGGTGATCGGCGTACTGGTGGTCAAGGTCGACCTGGACCTGACCGAGACCCTGTGGGGCAAGACCCCGGAGCAGCTGCTGGTCACCGACCATAACGGCGTGGTCATCCTCACCTCCAACCCTGCCTGGCGTTTTCGCGCGACCCGGCCGCTGAGCGAGGAAGAAAAGCAGGCCATCATTACCGTCATGCCCTACCCGACCCGCGATCCACGGCCGTTGCAGCTGGACCAAAACGGCTGGCTGACGCAGACCCAGCAAATCGATGAGACGGGCTGGAGCGTGAATATCCTGGCGCCCAAGGTGCTGGTCTCCCGGCCCGTGCGCACCGTCGTGGCAATTGGCGGCGCCACCTTGCTGGTGGTGATGCTGCTGTTGGGCATCATGATGCAACGCCGCCGTCATTATCTGGACCGCATCAACTTCGAAGGCGAGGCACGGCGCGAGCTGGAGGTGCGAGTGGTCGAGCGCACCAGTGACCTGGAAGGCCTGAACCGGCGATTGCGCCAGGAAGTGCTGGAGCGCGAACACGCGCAACAGGAGCTGTTCCGGGCACAGGATGAGCTGGTTCAGGCGGGCAAGCTTTCAGCCCTAGGGACGATGTCGGCCAGTATCAGCCATGAACTCAATCAGCCACTGGCAGCCATCCGCAGCTACGCAGAGAACGCCGAGGTGCTGCTCGATCATCAGCGCACCGACGATGCGCGCGGTAATTTGAAGTTGATCAGCGAACTGACCGGGCGCATGGCCTCGATCATCGCGCATCTGCGTGCCTTCGCCCGCCGTGATCGCCACGCACCGGAAAGCGTTGCGCTGCAACCGGCACTGGATGACGCGCTGGCGTTGCTGGCCAAACGCCGACGCGCCATGGAAGTCGAGCTGATACGCGATCTGCCGGATGCCACGCTGTGGGTCCAGGCCGGTGAAACCCGTCTGCGCCAGGTGCTGGGCAATCTGCTGGCCAATGCGCTGGATGCGCTGACCGAGAAAGGTCCGCCGCGCAAACTGTGGATCAGTGCCGAGCACAGCGCCGAGGGCGTCAACCTGTACATTCGCGACAACGGTCCGGGGTTTTCCCGGGAAGCGCTGGAGCATGCCCGCGAGCCGTTCTTCACCACCAAGACCCGTACTCAAGGATTGGGCCTGGGCCTTGCGATCTGCGATACCCTGATGCTCGCACTGGGCGGCGAGCTGCTGTTCGCCAACCACCCGCAAGGCGGCGCGCTGCTCACCCTGCGCATGCGCGCCGGGGCATCGGGAGTCAGCCTTCAACCGCCAGAGGATCTATCTGCATGACCACGGACACCGCCATCGACAGCAGGATTGAGGTTGTGCTGATCGACGACGACCCGCATCTGCGTCAGGCACTGACCCAGACCCTGGATCTGGCCGGTCTGAAAATCCTGCCGTTGGGCGATGCCAAAGGCCTGCAAGCGCGTATCGAGCGCGATTGGCCGGGGGTCATCGTCAGCGACATTCGCATGCCGGGCATCGACGGCCTTGAACTGCTGAACCAGTTGCACGCTCAGGATCCGGACTTGCCGGTGCTGCTGATCACCGGCCACGGCGACGTGCCGCTGGCGGTACAGGCCATGCGCGCGGGGGCCTATGATTTCCTCGAAAAACCGTTCGCCAGCGATGCCCTGCTCGACAGCGTGCGCCGAGCGCTGGCCTTGCGTCGACTGGTGCTGGACAACCGCAGCCTGCGCCTGGAACTGAGCGATCGCCAGCAGTTGAGTACGCGGCTGGTGGGCCTGTCGGCGCCGATGCTGCGTCTGCGCGATCAGATCGGCGCGCTGGCCGCGACCAAGGCCGACGTGTTGATTCTGGGAGAAACCGGCGCCGGTAAGGAGGTCGTCGCCCGGGCACTGCATGACCTGTCCAATCGGCGCAGCGGCCCGTTCGTGGCGATCAACGCCGGGGCACTGGCCGAATCGGTCGTGGAAAGCGAGCTGTTCGGTCATGAGCCGGGCGCCTTCACCGGAGCGCAGAAGCGGCGCATCGGCAAGTTCGAGTTCGCCAACGGCGGTACGCTGTTTCTCGATGAGATCGAGAGTATGAGCATGGACGTGCAGGTCAAGCTGTTGCGTCTATTGCAGGAGCGGGTGGTCGAGCGTCTGGGTGGCAATCAACAGATTGCGCTGGATATCCGGGTCATCGCTGCGACCAAGGAAGACCTGCGCCAGGCCGCCGATCAGGGCCGCTTCCGGGCTGACTTGTATTACCGGCTGAACGTCGCGCCCCTGCGAATCCCGCCACTGCGCGAACGCGGCGAGGATGCGCTGGTGCTGTTCCAGCATTTTGCCGACGCCGCCAGCCTGCGCCACGGCCTGCCTCGTCACGAGCTGCAACCGGGGCAGCGGGCGATGTTGCTGCGTCATAACTGGCCGGGTAACGTACGCGAACTGCAAAACGCCGCGGAGCGCTTCGCCCTGGGCCTTGAGCTGGAGCTCGAAGGTGCTGCACAACAGGACATGCCATCGACCGGTGGTGGCCTCAGTGAACAGGTCGAGGCCTTCGAACGGGCCTTGATCGCCGCCGAACTGACTCGCCCTCACAGTTCGGTACGCAGCCTGGCCGAAGCCCTGGGCGTGCCGCGCAAGACCCTGCACGACAAGCTGCGCAAGCATGGCCTGAACTTCAGCGGCAGCGGTTCCGATGACAATGATTGAGCAAGCACCACACTCACCTGTCGCAACACGACTTGCCGGCGGTGGCGATTTTACCCACCTCACCGCCGGCAAGCCGGACCGCTACAGGTATTGGTGTGTTGGCGAGGTCAGGTACACGACAGAGATAACACCATGACCGAACCCGGTGCCATCCAGACTTTGCAAGCCGTCCTGCATCAGGACATTCCGCTGACCCGGGACATGGGCGTGACGGTCCTTGCCTGGCACGATCACCAGTTGCGCCTGCACCTGCCGCTGGCGCAGAACATCAACCACAAAAGCACGTTGTTCGGCGGCAGCCTCTATTGCGGCGCCGTTCTGGCGGGCTGGGGCTGGCTGTATCTGCGGCTCAAAGAGGCGGGGATCGACGACGGTCATATCGTGATCCAGGAGGGTCAGATCAGCTATCCCCTGCCGGTCAAGCGCGACGGCGTGGCCATCTGTGACGCACCGGACGATGCGACCTGGGACAGGTTCCTGAAGACGTACCAGCGCCGTGGACGGGCGCGGCTGGTGCTGAAGACGCGAATCGTGGCCGAGGGTTCGGACGATTCGGCGGTGGAGTTCGAGGGGCAGTATGTGTTGCATCGTTGACTGCCACCCGCTTCTGCCCGCAGGGCGTGGGGCCTGACCTGCTGGCGACGCAGTTGTAAATGTGAGACCTGGGTTTTTGCCTGACACACCCCGCTGGCTACATTTACTGCCGCTGCGCGCCAGATCGTCTGGCAAGCCAGACTCCCACGCCCTGCGGGCAGAATCATAAGCACGCGGCGCTATGGAGGGATCGTCCCCACGCTCCGCGTGGGAATGCAGCCCGTGACGCTCTGCGTCACCCACAGGCGACGCGGGGCGTCTGGCGAGGTGCTACCGCGCGGAGCGTGGGAGCGATCAAGCACGCGGCGCTATGGAGGGATCGTTCCCACGCTCCGCGTGGGAATGCAGCCCGTGACGCTCTGCGTCACCCACAGGCGACGCGGAGCGTCTGGCGAGGTGCTACCGCGCGGAGCGTGGGAGCGATCGAGGGTCGGTAATCCTGGCTCGCAAGCTCGCCCGTGTGTTATTCCTGCTCCTGCCTTGCCAACTGGATCAGGGCATCACGCCAGGACGCCTCGGCGGGAAGCGCCAGAAAAAACGAATTGAGCAGCGACTCCCGGGCCGGATAGTCGAACGTCTCGCCAGCCAGATTCAACACCACCCCGCCCGCACCCTCGAGCACTCCCTGAGCGGCGGCGGTGTCCCATTGCGAGGTCGGCGCCAGGCGCGGGTAGCAATCGGCAGCGCCTTCAGCCAGCAGACAGAACTTCAGCGAGCTGCCGATGGTGGTCAGCTGCAACTCACCCACCACCGTCGACAAACCGGCGAGCAACGCCTGCTGCTGCGCACTGGAATGGCGCCGGCTGGCAACCACGGTGAATGACTCTCCCGCAGCGGGCTGGTTGCGCACCTTGATGGGCTCGATGTGATCAGCATCGTCACTGCGCCATGCGCCCAACCCCGCACCACCGAAATAACAACGATTGTTGGTCGGCATCGACACCACACCGAACACCACGCGGCCGTTCTCGATCAGCGCGACATTGACGGTGAACTCCTCACTGCCGGAAATGAACTCCTTGGTGCCATCCAGCGGGTCGACCAGCCACCATCGCTGCCATTGACTGCGCTCGCTCAGCGCGATGTCGGCGTCTTCCTCGGACAGAATCCGAATCTGCGCATCCAGCGCTTTCAACCCTGCAACCAGCAATTCATGAGCCGCGAGGTCGGCGGCCGTCACAGGTGAGTCATCGGACTTGGTCGTGACTTCCACGCCTGCTCGCCAGAACGGCAGGATGACGTCGCCTGCACGCCGGCACAGATCGATCACCGGAGCCAGCAACGGATGCGGCAAATCAGCAAAGGTCCGCGTCATGGCTGAAAGGCTCCGCGTTGCGTCAGCAGGTCGCGCGCCAGGTACAGCGCGGCCAGTGCGCGGCCTTCGGAAAACTGAGGGTGTTGCACCAGGCTCGCAAGCTCTCGCAGGTTGATCTTGTCGACACGCATCGGCTCGGGCTCATCGCCCGGCAGGCGCTCTTCGTACAGATCGGTGGCCAACACCACCTGGATTTTCTGGCTCATGTAGCCGGGCGAAAGGGACAGTTCGGTGAGGTGCTCCAACTGCCGCGCGCCGTAGCCCGCCTCCTCCTTGAGCTCACGATTTGCCGCCGCCAGTATGTCTTCGCCGGGCTCGACCAGGCCTTTGGGCAACGACACTTCGTATTCGTCAGTGCCGCCGCAGTATTCCTCCACCAGCACCGCATGCTCGGCGTCGAGCATGGCCACGATCATCACCGCGCCATAGCCATTACCGCGTCCGACCAGACGTTCGTAGACACGTTCGACGCCGTTGGAGAAGCGCAACTGCACTTCCTCGACTCGGAACAGGCGGCTGCTCGCGACGATTTCACGGGCGAGGACGGTGGGTTTCTGGCGCATGACGAGCTCCTTGGCGTAGACGGGGTACTATACCGTGGCTTTTCCGAATGTCTTTGTCGGAAAGAACCCATAAACGCCGAGAGATCCGTATGCCTTCTTTGCCCTGGCGCGATATCGACACCGTTCTGCTGGATATGGACGGCACGCTACTGGACCTGCACTTCGACAATCATTTCTGGCTTGAACACTTACCCCAGCGCTACGCCGAACTGCATGGGGTCAGCCGGGCCATGGCTGAAATGGAGCTGCTGCCGCTGTTCGAAAAGAATGCAGGCACGCTGAACTGGTATTGCACTGATTTCTGGAGCGCCGAGCTGAAACTGTCGGTCAAGGACCTGAAAGTCGAGATCGCCCATCTGATCGCCCTGCGGCCTGACGCCCAGACCTTTCTGGCGGCGCTCAAGCAGGCGGGCAAGCGCGTGATCATGATCACCAACGCCCACCGTGACTCACTGTCGCTGAAGATGGAACGCCTGCAACTGGCGCCGTACTTCGAGCGGCTGATCAGCTCTCACGACTACGGATATCCCAAGGAAAACCCGCAGTTCTGGGACGCCCTGCACGCCGAGATCGACTTTGACCCGGCACGCAGCCTGTTCATCGATGACACCCTGCCGATCCTGCGCAGCGCCGGGCGTTATGGTGTGAAGCACTTGCTGGCAGTGCGCGAGCCGGACAGCCGCAAAGGCCCGAAAGACACCGAGGAGTTTGCCGCGCTCGAGGATTATCGGGCGTTGATAGAGGGGTTGTGACCCGCGATCCAATGTAGAAGTGAGCTTGCTCGCGAGCGGCCAGTACATTCGCTGCATCGCTGTCAGATGTAAAAACATATCGCGAGCAAGCTCACTCCTGCAGTTCAGCACCCCGTGCGACATCCTGTCGCGTTAGAATCGCCGGGCCAGCCCAGTGCCTTGCGGAGTGACAATGGACATCAAACAGCTGAAATTCCTGATCGCCCTCGACGAAACCCGTCACTTCGGGCAGGCCGCTGCGCGGTGTCACATCACTCAGCCAACCTTGTCCATGCGCTTGCGCAGCCTTGAGGAAGAGCTGGATCTGCCGCTGGTCAATCGCGGCCAACGCTTCGAAGGTTTCACCGCTCCCGGCGAGCGCGTGCTGGCCTGGGCGCGCACGGTACTGGCCGCTTATGACGGCTTGCAGGCCGAGGCTGCGGCCTGTCGTGGGCATCTGGTCGGCACCTTGAGACTGGGCGTGGTGCCGCTGTCGAACTTCGACCCGCTGCCATTGCTGCAACGCCTGCACAGCATTCACCCGAACATGCGTTTCGAACTGTCGTCGCTCAGTTCCGAGCAGATCCTCGATCAGCTGGCGAGCAACCGCCTGGATCTGGGCGTGTCGTACCTCGACCGGCTGGACACAGACCGTTTCGACTCGCTGCAGCTGGCCGAAACGCGCATGGGGCTGATGTACGACCGGCGTCACTTCAGTTTTGGCGCTGAGCCGCTGAGTTGGCAAAGCCTGATCGAACTGCCGTTGGGCATGCTCACCAGCGGCATGCACTTTCGCCAGTCCATCGACCATAACTTCCACAGCCGTGGCCTGCAGCCCCAGCCACTGATCCAGACAGACGCCGTGCACCAGCTGTTGCAGGCGGTGCATGGCGGATTCTGCTGCGCGATCATGCCGCTCGACGGCGGGCTGGAAACCCTGACCGAGCATCTGCGCCTGCAGCCTATCGAACAGGCTCAGACGCTCGCGCGACTGGGCTTGATCATGCGCCGCACGGCTCCACGTTCAGCATTGGCGGAGGCGTGCTTTGGCGTGTATCAGAAAATGATCGAGCCATCTTGATCGACGTCATCTATCAAGACATCAGTACTAGCGATTAGACGTTATTCGAGCGCAGGCCTAGGCTTAAGGCCTGAATACTCTGCCGGTACTTCCCGATGCGTGCCAAGCCCACGGAGAGCACGACGCCCGCAAGACAACTGCCCGCGCCTGCCGCAAGCCAGTCTTACAGCTACTCGAACCTGGAACACGATACCTCTGAGCCCAACGTGCTCGCCGAAGAGGTGGCGCTGGCCATTGCCTATAACGGCATCAGCCAGGCTGTGATGCTGGTCACGCCCACCGATCTGGAAGACTTCATCGTCGGGTTCAGCATCGGCAGCGGCATTATCGAGTCGCCCGACGAGATCTACGACATCAAGCTCGGTGGCTGTGGCTCTGCACAAACGGCAGAGGTGGAAATTGCCAGTCGCGCGTTCTGGAACCTCAAGACCCAGCGCCGACAGCTGGCGGGCACCAGCGGCTGCGGACTGTGCGGCGTGGAAGCGGTCGAACAGGCCTTGCCCGAGCTTAAGGTGCTGGCCGGTGCCCCGCTGCCACCAGCCGAATGGCTCAACGGCTTGCGTGAGCGCATGAGCGAGTTCCAGCCGCTGGGCGAGCACTGCGGCGCGGTCCATGCCGCGATGTTCATGAACGCTCAGGGTCAGTTGCTGATGGGCCGCGAAGACATCGGCCGACACAACGCCCTGGACAAGCTGATCGGCGCGCTGATTCGCCAGAACATCCCGGCCACCGGCGGCTTGGCGGTGGTCACCAGCCGCTGCAGCCTGGAGCTGATTCAAAAGGTCCTGCGTGCCGGTATTCAGACCCTGGTCAGCCTGTCCTCGCCCACCGGCCTGGCGCTGCAATGGGCACGCCGTCACAACCTCAATCTCATTCATTTGCCAAAACACAGTGCGCCGCGGGTCTACAGTCCTGCCTTGGAGAATTAAGCGTGAGCATGCACAAACAAGCCGACAAGACCCCCGTTCCTCGCTACAAGCCTTACAAAGGTCCGGCGGGGGGATGGGGCGCCCTGATCAGCGTGACCCAGGCATGGCTGACCAGCGACAACGCGCTGAAAAACCTGCGCATGATGCTCAAGACCAACCAGAACGGCGGTTTCGACTGCCCGGGTTGCGCCTGGGGCGACTCGCCGGAAAGCGGCATGGTCAAGTTCTGTGAGAACGGCGCCAAGGCGGTCAACTGGGAGGCCACCAAGCGCCGCGTCGATCCGTCCTTTTTCGCCCGTTACAGCGTCAGCGCCCTGCTCGAGCAAAGCGACTACTGGCTCGAATACCAGGGCCGCCTGACCGAGCCGATGGTCTATGACGCCGAGTCCGACCGTTACAAGCCCATCGCCTGGGACGATGCTTTCGCGCTGATCGCCAAACACCTGAACAACCTGCCAAGCCCGAACATGGCCGAGTTCTACACCTCCGGCCGGGCCAGCAACGAAGCGGCGTATCTGTATCAGCTGTTCGTCCGCGCCTATGGCACCAACAACTTTCCCGATTGCTCGAACATGTGCCACGAAGCCAGTGGCGTTGCCTTGTCGCAAAGCGTGGGCGTTGGCAAAGGCACTGTAACGTTCGACGATTTCGAACACGCGGACGCGATTTTCGTCCTTGGCCAGAACCCCGGCACCAATCACCCGCGCATGCTGGAACCCCTGCGCGAGGCGGTTCAGCGTGGTGCTCAGGTGGTCTGCGTCAACCCGCTCAAAGAGCGTGGCCTGGAGCGCTTCCAGCATCCGCAACATCCGCTGGAAATGCTCAGCAATGGCTCCGAGCCCACCAACACCGCTTACTTCCGCCCAGCCCTGGGCGGCGACATGGCGCTGTTGCGCGGCATGGCCAAATTCGTACTGCAGTGGGAACGTGATGCCCAGGCCAAGGGCGAGGCGGCCGTGTTCGACCACGCCTTCCTCAATGAACACACCCAGGGCGTGCTGGAATACCTGAACGCTATCGACGATACCTCCTGGGAGTTCATCGTCGAGCAATCGGGGCTGCCGCTGGTCGACATCGAGCGCGCAGCGCGCATGTACGTCAAAGGCAAGAACGTGATCATGTGCTGGGCGATGGGGATCACCCAGCATCGCCATTCGGTGCCGACCATTCAGGAAGTCGCCAACCTGATGCTGCTGCGCGGCAACATCGGACGCCCGGGTGCCGGACTGTGTCCGGTGCGTGGCCACAGCAACGTGCAGGGCGACCGCACCATGGGCATCAACGAGCGCCCACCGGCGTTCTTCCTGGATGCTCTGGAAAAACGTTTCCAGTTCAAGGTTCCGCGCGACAACGGCCACAACGTGGTCGAAGCGATTCATGCAATGCTCGAAGGCCGTTCAAAAGTGTTCATCGGCCTGGGCGGCAACTTCGCGCAGGCAACGCCGGACAGCCCGCGTACGTTTGAAGCGCTGCGCAACTGCGACCTGACCGTACAGATCAGCACCAAGCTCAACCGCAGCCACCTCACCCACGGCAAGGACGCGCTGATCCTGCCGTGCTATGGCCGCACCGACATCGACATCCAGGCTCAGGGCCCGCAAGCGGTGACCGTGGAAGACTCGTTCAGCATGGTCCACGCCTCCAATGGCCAGCTCAAGCCGCTGTCGCGCCATATGCGTTCAGAGCCTGCGATTCTGGCGGGGATCGCCAACGCAACGCTGGGCAAGCAGCCGGTCGACTGGCTGTGGCTGGTGGAAGACTACAGCCGCATCCGTGACCTGATTGCCGACACCATTCCGTCGTTCAAGGACTTCAACGAGAAGATCAAGCACCCGGGCGGGTTCTATCTGGGCAATACCGCGGCTACACGTCGCTGGAATACGCCGAGCGCTCGCGCCAACTTCAAGCCCAACCAACTGCCGGTCGATCTGGTGCACGAGAGCATTCGCGGGACTGGCATCGTGCCGGATCTGATCATGCAGTCGATGCGCTCCCACGATCAGTACAACACCACCATCTATGGCCTGGACGACCGTTATCGCGGGGTCAAGGGTCAGCGAGACGTGATCTTCCTCAACGAGGCCGACATCATTCGCCTGGGCTTCGTACCGGGGCAGAAAGCCGACATCGTGTCGATCTGGGGCGACGATATCGTGCGGCGGGTCAAGGGCTTCACCCTGCTGCCGTTCGATATTCCAGCCGGTCAGGCCGCCGCATACTACCCGGAGGTCAATCCGCTGGTGCCGCTGGAAAGCGTTGGGGACGGCAGCCACACACCGACCTCAAAGTTCGTGGCGATCAAGCTGGAGCGGCACAGCGAAGTGGCGCGGATTATTTGATTAACACCAGACAAAAGCCTGGACCTTCAGGCCTTTGCTCACTATCCAAAGCCCCCCTGTAGGCGTGAGCTTGCTCGCGATGGCGGCATTTCAGGCAACCTTGTCGTCTGACGTATCGCTATCTCGAGCAAGCTCACTCCTACCGATTGTGCGGCAATAATTCCAGGCCACAAAAAAGGCCCGAATCGCATGATTCGGGCCTGTGTGAAGTTATTTATGACTCACCAAACCCACTTAAGTTCCCATTCAAAAACAGTAACTTAGCGTTTTGTATACAAGTCGTGTTATTCGTCGGATTTAGATTGTGACATTTTCTACATAATTGCAGGATCGCGCCGTCATCCCTACGAGCATCCATACATGAAGTATTCCTCGATTCTGTTGTTGACTCTCTCCCTGGCCAGCGGTATCGCCTCAGCTGGCGACAACGTGACGGCTGGTGTAGGCGGCGCATTGGGTGGGGTACTGGGTTCTGTCGTTGGCCAACAAATCGGTGGCAGCACCGGCTCTGCAATTGGTGCAGGCCTGGGTGGTGCGGCCGGTGGCGCAGTGGGTGCGAACAAGCACAACCGCGCTGAAGCGGCCATTGGCGGTGGTCTCGGCGCCGCAGGTGGTAACGTCATCGGCCGCAGCGTCGGTGGCAGCACAGGCAGCCTGATCGGCGCAGCCGCAGGTGGCGGCGCCGGTGGCGCACTGGGTAACTACATGGGCGAGCAGAGTCGTCGTGACGACGATAACCGCCGTGGCTATCGTGGCGATCGCCGTGACTATCACCACGGTCGTGGCCACGCCTATGGTCACCGCAAGCATGGTCGCGACTGGCACCACCGCTGAGTCCAGCCTGCTTCTTCCGAATCAAACTACCGGCCGCCGATAACGCGGCCGGTTGTCGTTTCAGACCATCAACCGTTCCATCGCCAGACGCAGGTCGGCGGGAATCGACACCGGCTGATTCGATGCCCGCTCCACAAACACATGCACGAACCGTCCGGCCGCGCACGCCTGCTCCTCGCCTGCCTTGAACACCGCCAATTCGTACTGCACCGAGCTGTTACCCAGCTTGCCGACCCGCAGACCGATTTCGATCAGGTCCGGGTAGGCAATCGACGCAAAGTAGTCGCAGGATGAACTGACCACAAACCCCACCACCTCGCCGTCGTGGATGTCCAGGCCGCCATGCTCGATCAGGTAGCTGTTCACGGCGCTGTCGAAAAAGCTGTAATAGGTGACATTGTTCACGTGCCCATAGATGTCATTGTCATGCCAGCGCGTGGTGATGGGATGGAAATGGCGATAGTCGTTGCGTGGGTGGGTCTGACTCATGTTGCCTCCTGGCTGCTTCTGATCCTGGTCTGACGACACGTCGCTTACGGACGTGCATGTCCTTTGTCACTGCGCCTATCTCTGTACTTGGCCTTGTTCCTGCCCCTGTAGCAGTCCGGCTGTAACCGTCCGGCAAAGTCACCTACCCGATCCTCACAATAAGGGCGATGTTCTCCACTTAAAAGTACCTGGACACCATTGCCCTTATCTTCAGGATTGCCCTGCGCCAAAGAACCTCTTACCCCAACCCCCTTAAAGCCCAGATTGTCTAGGAATGCCTGCAACCCGGCGCAACCCTAGCCAGCGTTGCCCAGCGCCACGGCATCAACGCCAACTTGGTTCGAAAGTGGATACCTGTTTAACGCGATTCCCTGGCGCCGACGCTGCCCGCTTTCGTTCCGATGAAACTACCATCCCCAGCAAGGCCCGATCAGCAAAATCGATGGGTGCCTGACTGATCGGTGCAATTTATGGCCGCTAGCCGCTTACCGACGAGGAGCGGGTCTCGGTCAACTTCGGAACAACGTCAGTCCCGATCGGCCAGAAGCATCCATTCTATTTCAATAACTAGCGGTGTTCGATGTGCCCCAACGCACTAGCGTGCAGGGCCAACGCTGTGCATGCCGACTGCCACGCTGAATCGTCGCTGTACAGCTCAGAGCGTAGATACGCCCATGCTAGGCGTTGCACAGCTGCCAGACGATCAGGGTTTTCGTCTTGGGTCTCCGCAGCGTCGTAGCCAGCAATCCCCCCCAGTCCGTGCTTACCATCAATCAGTGTCAGCAAGCTTTTGGTTCCCGGACTCCGGTGATAGGGATCGGCATGCCAGTCGGCACCGCGGATAGTTAAGTGCGGGGAGACGTCATTATCCCCCACTACGACCAACGCGGACGTATGCATATGCGCGAAATCAAGGCCCAACGCTGGATAGTGCGCTGCGGCAAACTCGCTTAGATCCTTCCCGCCGCTACCCGGAGGGGCAAGTAATACACCCGCCTTGATACGACGATCACTCATGTCAGTGCCCGCGCCATCAATCTCAGGGTCGCTCACTCGTGCCCCTAACAGCAGACCTATAGTATGACCGCCCAACGAGTGACCTACTGCGCCAACCTTACTGTGATCAATGCGCCCGGCAAGGAACGGCACCTGCGTTTCGATATCGTCTAGACGATCCAGGATGAGCGTCATATCTTCAGTCCGTGAGCGCCAGAACAATGGCCCTCCGGGTGCTTCGGCATCCAGCCCAGCAACCTTGGAATTCAAATGGGTAGGTTGGATGACAACGAAGCCGTGCTCGGCAAGGAAGTTGACCAGCGGGCCATAGCCATCCTTGGAGGGCAAGTAAAGTGATGGGCCATGCCCATGGGAGAGAAGGATGACAGCTAGACCATCGCCAGTAATGGGGGCCGTCACCCGCAACTCAAGAGGAAGTAAGCGAGTATCCGAGGGTAGCGTGACTTGGCTAATGGAAACCGCTGGTACGGTCTGATTGACGGGGATATGGCGGGCCATATTTATCAGGTTGTTCATAAACTCACTCCACACATACGAATTGACAGTGGGCCAAGATATACGCGCGGCTCTGGACTGACTATCATAGTGAGTCCACATAAAATCTCCCATAGTCCAAAATGACCGATCCCCTGGCCGAACTCGTCTCCCTGCTACAACCTTCAATCGCTTACTCAAAGATGATCACCGCCGCCGGCGCATGGCGGGTCAGCCGCTCCGAATCCGGACAGCCATTTTATTGCGCAGTGCTAGCCGGCGAGTGCTGGCTGGCGGTGGAGGGGTACGCTCCCAAATTGCTGCAACGCGACGATTTTGTACTTATTCCTGCGGCATACGACTTCAGGATGTACAGCATGGAACCGGTCTCGGTCGATGCTGTGGACACTGTGCCCGTCGAGCTGCGGCCCAGTGAGTACCACCTCGGCCCTGAGGGGGCCACTGTCGCCTTACGTATGGTGGTTGGTCACTGCTCATTTGCTTCCGCTGATGCGGATCTACTGGTATCGCTGCTACCTCAGGTGCTGCACGTGCGCGCAAATCCCAGGCTTGCCATCGTGGTGCAACTGGTAGGTGATGAGTTCTCTGAGTTGCGTCCGGTTCGTCATACTGTATTGGCAAGACTTATGGATGTGATTTTCATTGAAGCCCTGCGTTCCACAGTCATAAGCACGTACGCGCCGGGATTTCTGTGCGGCTTGGGTGACGAGCGCGTGGCCATGGCCCTGCGCAAATTACACGAAGACCCGGCACGGGCTTGGTCGGTGGCGCAACTGGCAAAAGAGGCTGCACTCTCCCGATCAGGTTTTTTCGAGCGCTTCAACCGTGTGATGGGTGTATCGCCCATGGCTTACCTCTTGACTTGGCGCATGGCGCTGGCCAAACAGTGGTTATGTCAAGGCAAAATGGCTGTTAGCGAGGTGGCGCAGCGTACAGGTTATGGTTCGTCGAGCACCTTTACCGTTGCGTTCATTCGACATACGGGGGTTTCACCGACTAGGTATGGGAGAACGAAGGCGCAGTTATAGCGGCTGGGTAGCTTGATGGTTCGTTCCTCCTGGCGCATCTGTGTAGCGATGCGAAGTCTCGATGTCCGGTGGGATCCCCTACCGATGCTCCATCCGGTAGCGGCACGCCCTCTACCCAAAATGTCTGCAACTCTAAAATTGACAGCGAGCGACTGCTCGAAGCGTGAGCAGATACCGGACGGAGCCGATGCAGAGCAACGGCGAGCTTCCACCATAGGAGGTCGCGGAGTAGATCCAAAACGTTAGGAGATACTACGCGCAGGTTCCTACGGTTGATTGGGTTGCGGTCAACACTGCGTTACCACCTAGGGGAGGCACCCGAATACCTCAGGGACGTGCTGACCCGGATGCCGATGCCAGTTCTAATTTTGCCGATAAGTGGCATTGAACAGTTGCTACCGCATAACCGGCGCCAACTAACCATGCAAGGTGGGTTCGTCTGACGCTTACGTCCGGCTTGCCAGCGGTAGCGGTTCAGAACTCGCCATCCCCGGCATGTCGTGCAGCTACTGATGCGCGAGCGGGTCGCCATGGCGCTGGACCCATTCGCGTACCTCTGCGTACCGATAATCCTCAAGCGCTGCAAAGCCTGCGATATTCCGCGCCTTGAGTTTGGTGAACAACGGCACGCTGATCCCGCAGAGAAACCGGGTCAGGCATTCGGCGCTGGGCTCAGCGCCACGGGCTTGGCGATGTTTGTTGATGAACTCACCGCACATCCCGTCGAAGTCCTGTTGATCGAGCGCAACCAGCGCAGGCGCTTCAGGCAGATGCGCAACCTGGCCGGAGCATACCGAACAGTGTCCACAGCGCTCAGGAGCCCGGTTATCGCCGAAGTACTGCGCCAGCCGGTGGCTCAGGCACTGCTCGCTAGCAAACAGAGCCAGCATGGCGTGAATGCGCGCTACCTCGGTGGTCTCGTGGTGCACAAAGTAATCGTGCAGCTCCTCGCTTAAAGCCTGCGGATCGAAATCCGTCGCCTGCAAGCTGTACACCTCAGTCATCTGCTTGCTTTCAAGCTCGATCCAGCCCTTCTCCTGAAAGAAATCCAGCGCCGTCACTACACGCGCACGTTCAGCCTGATATAGCTGGTACATCGCCTCGAAGTTGACCGTGGCCCAGGTTCTCGCGCGGCTGGAAGTCTCGACCAACGCCTGCACGAATTGTTGACGCTCGCCCTGGAATTGCTGCACCAGCGTTTGCGGCTCTATCAGGTATTTGAAGCGATATTCGGCAAAGTACGAATAACGCGGGGCGATGATCCCGCGCAGCTCAAGCTGCACCAGCAGGGTCTTGAGCGGCAGTTGGCGAATGTTGCTCAAGTCCGAAAGCGGCAACAGCAGAAACTCCCACTGCCCCTCGCTGCGAGCGCCGAGCAGATCATCGAGCACCCGGCGAATGCCTTCGCACTCCGGCGTGTCGCCATACACGAAGTTCTCCAGGACGTTGAGGCTGTCACGGTTGGCCAGCACCAGACACTGCGAAACGGCACCGTCGCGTCCCGCCCGACCGATCTCCTGGCTGTAGTTTTCGATGGATTTGGGCAGGTCGAAATGCACGACGTTGCGGATATCGCTCTTGTCGATGCCCATGCCGAACGCGATGGTGGCGACGATGCAGTTCAGTCGCCCGTCCATGAACTGGCGCTGAATCGACTCGCGCTTATCGTGAGGCAGACCCGCGTGATAGGCCTGGGCCGGCAGTCCGTTTTGCGCCAGGTGTGCGGCGACGAACTCCGCCGTTTTCTGCAGCGTGACATACACAATGCTCGGCTGGCCGGCGCGCTCGCCAAGCCACTGCACCAGACGGCGACGCTTGTCACGGCCCGGCGTGGGCTCGACCAGCAGCGTAAGGTTTGGCCGATAAAAGCCTGTGGTCACCACATCGTGCGGGGCAATGGCGAACTTGCTCTGCATGTCGGCGATCACCTGCGGCGTGGCGGTGGCCGTCAGCAACAATGCTTGTGGGATATTAAACTCGCGCTGGTAGTCCGGAAGCTTGAGGTAATCCGGCCGGAAGTTATGCCCCCACTCGGAGATACAGTGCGCCTCATCGACCACCAGCAAGGAAATCGGCACCTGAGTGATGAAATGCCGGAAGCGTTCATTTTTCAGGCGCTCGACCGAAATCATCAGGATTTTCAACTCGCCCGAACGCGCGCGGGCCATGACGTCGGCGACATCCTCGCGGCTTTGCGCTGAATCTATGCTGGCGGCAGCGATGCCATGACGTTGCAGGAACGCCAGTTGGTCCTGGATGAGTGCCAATAACGGCGAAACCACCAGCGTCAGATGCGGCAGCAACAACGCTGGCAGTTGGTAGCACAGCGACTTGCCGGAGCCTGTCGGAAAAATCGCTGCTGCGGACCGGCCCGCCAGAACCGCGCTGATCGCGGCCTCTTGTCCGAGACGAAACTGCCGATAACCGAAAACCTGCTCAAGAGTTTGATGCATTGGCTGCCACTCCATGGGCCGTCGAAAGGTGCTGACCTTAACGCGGCGGGTTCGGGCGCAATACCCCTGAACCATTACAGAAATGCCAAACAGCATACATCCCGGACACGGTATCGATACGCAGTACTAGCAAAACAGCATTGCGGCGTTTAACCTCGCCGCCCGATACATCCACGCCCCCCCTCCGGACACACCCAAGAACGTCCGAGAACCGCGGCAGGCCAAGGAGAGGCAATGCAATCCACACAACCGCCCAAGGACGACGGGCAAATCGTCATGCAACGTCTGACACCCGATCAGTTTGACGTCGTACTCGGCTCGCATCCCGCCAAACGAAATGTCCCACCGTCTACAAAGAGCTGGCCCCTCAGCAGTGTGGTCATTTGTCTGGCGCTGCTGGCGACGATTATCTATCTCGCGTTTCAGATGTTTCATACGCCAAAGATCGCCCAGGTTTCCATCGCCCCGCCGCCGGTCATTGAAACCATCAGCGAGCAACCGACCCTGAGCCCTGTACCCGACATTCGCACGACGGAACAGGTGGTCTACGTTGCACCCAAGCTGGAAACAGCCCAGCCAGTGGCCGCCAAACCGCTGGATGACTGCCTGAAAGAAGGCAACGTAATCGATCGCGAGGTCATCGACTGCCGCTTCGGCGAAGCCCAGCCGGCGGACTACAACGCCCCTCGCCCGCAAGGCATGGTATCCGACCGCTATATGGCGCAATACAAATCAACCGCCCCCCGACCCAAGGCCGAAACTGGCCGGCGCTATGAAGTGGCCGGAGTGTTCATCCGCGAAATCGACGGCCGCAACCGCTACGAAGCCCGCTACCGGATCTACAACAACCACATCGAAACCAGCAGCGTCTGCATGAACTTCCAGAGCGACAGCGTCGAGTACCGCGAATGCCGCCGCGCCGCCGCCCCGTACTTCAAGGACATGTGCAGCGACTGGAGCAAACGCCTGGCCAAAGACAAGGACGAAAAGATCAAGCTGGCCCAGGAACAGTACTGCGAGGCAGCGCGCACGTACCAGCCGTGAAGCACGGCAAACCTGACGCAAAACCGTCTGCTGGCGGCAGCGTTTTGGGGAGCGTCAGCGCTGGCAAGCTGGCGTAGGAAAGGAGAAAAAAATGCGTGTCTCGCTGGAGTCAATTTCATGAATCGTGACCAGGACGACTGGAACCGGCGCGAGCATCTCACCCCGGATGACGATGAGATCGCTCCGCGCGCCCGACGTCGTGGGCCAGTCGCAAGTTCGAGTCTCTATCGCAACGTCGTCATCACCATTGCGTTGCTCTGCTCTGGTGCCTATCTGGCCACTCAGTATTTGGGCCAAAAGAAACCGGGATCACCCTACCCGCCGACGACCAACCAGACACGCGCGCTCGCACCACCGCTGCAAGAAGTACGTCCTCCTTCCGAGGCGCGTGCCGCTACGACACAGCCGCTGGCAGACTGCATCAAGGATGGAAATCTAATCGATGAAAGCGTGGTCCGGTGCCGCTTTGGTCGACATCCGCAACCCCGTGAAGGCTTACAAGCCCAGGGCATGGTTTCAGACGCCTACATGGCACGCTTCAAGTCGGAGCAGCCACAGACTCAGAAAAGCCATGAGCAATTCTCGGAAAACCAACTCATCCAGCAATGGGACGGTCGCGGTTGGTACACCGCCCGGTGGCAAGTGTTGGACAACCAGATCGACAGCACCAGCGTATGCGCCAACTATCGGCGGGGTTCCATTGAGTTCCGTGAGTGTCGCAAAGGCGCGAAGATCTGGTTCAAGGAACAATGCCGACGTGGTGGGACTGAGTCGTCCCATCAGCGATATTGCAGCGCGGCAAGCAGCTTCAATCCGATGAGTTAGTAGTTTTTCTACCCCCAGCACCGACAAAAACCGATTCTGACGGTCATACCTTGCGCCAAGCAGAGGCTTTCACGCCGATCACTTCAGGAATCCGTCATGACCCAAGCACGCTATTTACCCTTCTTGCTCATCGCCCTGGTCGCTACCCTTGCTGGCTGCGGCGACAAGGATGCGGCGAAGCCCGGCACCGCCGCCGCTGACGCGCGTGGCCTGTCGAAGTCGATGACGGTGGATGTCAGCGGTGCCTTGAATCTGCATTACGAGGCCAAGGGTGATGCCGTCGCGGTCGGCTTTCTGCCCGGCAAACTGCCGGGTGCCAACTGGCTGACCCTGAGCGCGGATCAGGAAGCCGAGGGCGATCGCAACGAGGTGAGCATCGGGCCGATCATGGGTTTCTCATTCGACAACCCGGACCAGGAAAAGCAGGCCATCATGTTCCAGGGCGGCCGCGTGGAAGTTGCGCACGACGAAAACAGCGCCTCGTATGACACCGGCTCGTACTATCAATATTTCGACGCTGACAAAAGCGGCGCCAACAGCAACGTCCAGCTCAACTTCAGCAAGATTGAAAAACTCGAGTCCAGCAACAAACTGCTGGACCGCTATCGCCTCGTCGGCACCTTCAAGTTCAACGCCGCGCTTTCTCCCGAACAACCCAGTGACGACTGCACAAAGGAAGCCGCCGCGTACGCCGCGCAACACGGCGAACGCCACCCGGGCTTTGACGCGAAGCTGTGTGAGGCGAAAAGCGTGGTCGCCAAGGGCAGCTTCGACATTACCCAGGATTTTCCGGCGACCAACAAGGCGGGCTGACGCCTTATCCGCTCTCTGAAAGATGCGGTTTTCAGGTAAGCCTGCGCTTCTGATTTTGCCCGCAGGGCGCAGGAGCAAGCTTGTCTCTGAGCGCATCCGGACGGTCTGGCGCCTAGCGGGAGCAAACCCGGTCCATGCGCCTACAGGTATTTCAACCCGGAGGGGTATGACCTCCTCAAATGGCGGCGGCCGAAGGATCGACGGGGGAGCATTCCCCTTACCCTGGCCATGCTGCATCACGCGATTGAAACTCGTCGTTGGACACCGCAGAACTTGAAGCCTTGAATGCCTAGACCATCAAAGAATTTCTCGACATCGGAACGATCAGCCTCCGATCATTACGGTTTGTAGCCGTCCGGCTTGCCGGCGGCGGACTCACGATCACTATCGCTGGCAAGCCGGACGGCTCCAGAGCAGCAACCGACAGCCATAAAAAAACCGCCCCGAAGGGCGGTTTCTTTTCAGCAGAACCCAGTCTTACAACTTGGGACCCGCTGCCTTGATCGCGTCGCTGACTTCAAACTTCTTGAAGTTCTCGATGAACAGACCGGCCAGTGCTTTTGCCGCATCGTCGTACGCTGCTTTGTCAGCCCAGGTGTTGCGTGGGTTGAGCAATGCGGTGTCGACGCCAGGTACCAGCTTCGGTACGTCCAGGTTCACGGTGTCCAGGTGTTCGGTTTCTGCACCGATCAACGCGCCGCTCTGAATGGCTGCGATGACGCCACGGGTGGTCGGGATGTTGAAGCGTTTGCCGACACCGTAGCCACCGCCGGTCCAGCCGGTGTTGACCAGGTAAACCTTGGAGCCGAAGCCGCGGATGCGCTTGATCAGCAGCTCTGCGTACTCGCCAGCCGGACGCGGGAAGAACGGCGCGCCGAAGCAGGTGGAGAAGGTCGACTTGATGCCGCTGCCCGAACCCATTTCAGTGGAGCCCACCAGCGCGGTGTAGCCCGACAGGAAGTGGTAGGCCGCTTGCTCTTCGCTGAGGATCGAGACTGGCGGCAGTACGCCGGTCAGGTCGCAGGTCAGGAAGATCACAGCGTTTGGCTCGCCACCGAGGTTTTTCGGCGCGCGTTTTTCAATCAGTTCACGCGGGTAGGCTGCGCGGCTGTTCTGGGTCAGGCTGCTGTCGGCGTAGTCGGCTGTCTTGGTGACGGGATCCAGGACGACGTTTTCCAGTACGGCGCCGTGCTGAATGGCTTTCCAGATGACAGGCTCGTTTTTCTCGGACAGATCGATGCACTTGGCATAGCAACCGCCTTCGATGTTAAACACCACGCCCACGCCCCAGCCGTGTTCGTCGTCGCCGATCAGGTAACGGCTTTCGTCAGCAGACAGAGTGGTCTTGCCAGTGCCGGACAGGCCGAAGAACAGCGTTACATCGCCGTCTTCGCCCATGTTGGCCGCACAGTGCATGGGCAGAACGTCGGCCGCTGGCAGCAGGAAGTTCTGTACCGAGAACATGGCTTTCTTCATTTCGCCGGCGTAGCGCATACCAGCGATCAGCACTTTCTTGGCTGCGAAGTTGATGATCACGGTGCCGTCGGAATTGGTGCCGTCACGCTCTGGCTCACAGACGAACCAAGGGGCGTTCATGACTTGCCACTCTTGCTTGCCGCCTTCGTTGTAGTGCTCGGGGTTGATGAACAGGCAACGGCCGAACAGGTTGTGCCATGCGGTTTCGGTGGTCATCTTGACCGGCAGGTAGTGCGCCGGGTCAGAGCCTACGTGCACGTGGGAGACAAAACGCTCGCGCTCGCCCAGATAGGCAGCAACGCGGTCCCACAAGGCGTCGAATTTATCAGCAGGGAATTTGCGGTTGATCGGGCCCCAGGCGATTGCGGCCTGAGTAGTCGGCTCTTCGACGATGAAACGGTCAACTGGCGAACGACCGGTGCGATGGCCGGTTTCGACGACGAGTGCGCCGGTATCGGACAGTACGCCTTCTTCGCGTTTGAGGGCTTCTTTAACCAGATCGTCAACACTGAGATCGGTGTAAACGGCGTTATTGGCTTGCGTCATGAGATTCCCCGTCGGCCCGCTGGCCGAGTGCTCCAAACGTTTTGTAGTAGAAAAACCCACACTACTACAGCTAAAAAGTGGGCCGGATTATGCCAGAAACGCCCAGAAAAGGTAGGGCCCTCCTGTCAGAACTACATAATGAAGAACCAAGCCCGCCGGGCGGAAACCATTCAGCCCGGCGTTCGCACTACATCAATGACGGGTGTCCGAAGGGGTGTCGACCCCGCCGCCTGCGAACAGCTGCGCTACATCGGTTGCGTCGAAAAGGTAGCGCTGGTTGCAGAACTGGCAATCGATCTCAATGCTGCCGTTGTGCTCGATCACCAACTGCTGTGCATCTTCCAGGCCAAGGCTGACCAGCGCATTGGCGGAGCGCTCGCGCGAGCAGCTGCAACGGAACACCAAAGGCTGAATATCGAACATGCGCACGGCGTCTTCATGGAACAGACGATGCAACACGGTTTCGTTGCTCAGGCTCAGCAATTCTTCGGCGGTCAGGGTGTCAACCAGAGTGTTGACGTGCTGCCAGCTGGCTTCGCGCTCTTCTGGATCGGTCAGGCGCGCCGCTGGTAACTGTTGGAGCAGCAGGCCGCGGGCGCGTTTGCCGTCGGCTTTGATCCAGAATCGTGTAGGCAACTGCTCGGACATCACGAAGTAACTGGACAGGCAAGCCGAGAGATCGACGCCATCGAGGCCGACGATGCCTTGATAGCGCTTGCCCTGACGCGGGTCGATGGTCATGGTCAGATCGCCGTCGGGCATCAGCTGTTGCAGCGTAGCGTCCGGGGTGATGAGGCTCTCGTCATAACGAGCGATCCCGCGAAGCTCACGCTCGCTGGAGCACTCGACCATCAACAGCGTTACCGGCCCGAGCGAGCGTGCCTGCAACACCAGCAAGCCGTCGAACTTGAGGGTGCCGACCAGCAAGGCCGCAGAGGCGAGCATCTCGCCGAGCAATTGCGCGACCGGCTCCGGGTAGGGATGCTTGGCGAGCACCTCGGCGTAACTGCGCTCCAGCGCTACAAGCTCTCCGCGCACGTCGCTCTCGTCGAAGATGAAACGTTGGGTGTAATCGATATCCGGGAAATCATGCATAAGAGAAAGGTATCTGAAGTAATGACAAAGTGATGACAAGCGCTTATAAAACGCGGTTTATGCACTGCCATGCCGATGGGGGCATTTTATGGACTATCCCGCGCTGTTCCAACCCAAGTGGAACGCCAAAAAATTCTTGCTGTGTAATCTGCTGGCGCTGGCGCTGCTGCTGGTGTGGATCTGGCCTGCGGGTCATGCCGTTTTCACCCAATTCGACGAGTGGTTTTTCCATCTGCTCAACCGCCCGCTGCTGCAAAGCAAAGTGTGGCTGTGGATCTGGACTGTTGCCAGTATGCGCCCCTTCGATATCGTGGTCGGCCTCATCCTGCTGGTGCTGCTGATCAAGGGCGACTGGGTGTTCAAGGCAGTGCAGACCCGGGCGGCCTTGATCGGCTTTGTGCTGACGCTGATTGTACTGCTGATCATTCGCACGGTTTTCTCGAAGATCATCGATCAGACTTCCCTGCAGCATGACAGTGCTTCGGTGGTTATTGCCGACGCCATCAAACTCAGCGATCTGTTCCCCGGCCTTGATAAGAAGTGGCAGCTCAAGGACAGCTCCAGCCAGAGTTTCCCCGGCGACCATGCCTCGGTATTGCTGATCTGGGCGATGTTCATGAGCGTATTCAGCCGCACAGCGGGCCAACGCGTGATTATCTGGGCGCTGGCCTTCCTGTTCATGATGCCGCGCCTGGTCGCCGGTGCGCACTGGGGCCAGGACGACTACATCGGCGGCGTGATGATCGCCTTGCTCGCCCTTGGCTGGAGTTGCTACACGCCGTTCGTCGCCGTGATTACCCGGTTTCTTTTGCGCATCACCGCGCCGATCTTCAATCTGTTCGGTCGACTGCCGCTGATTGGTCGCCTGAGCATCATGAAGCCGGGTGCGCGAGACTGACGCGTTAACACTGTGGGAGCCAGCAAGCCGGCTCCCACGGCCTGAGACAGTTCTTCCATGCAGCCAGCAATCGAGCGGCGCTCAGTCATCCCCCGAATGAAACTGAAACAACTGTCGCCGCTGCTTTTTGGTCGGTTTGCCGTCGGTGGTCACGCCCAGGCTTCCGGCCTTGCGCATCTGGGCGGCCTGTTCGCGCCTGGCCAGGCTTTCCGGCGTTTCGCTGTAAAGCAACTGGGCTTCAGGGGCACCTCGTCGAACGATGGACAAAGCCTGAACCACCACCGTACGCTCGTCGAATCCGGCCCGGATCTGAAACTCGTCACCCACCCGAGGTTCCTTGCCCGGCTTGCAACGTTCGCCACGGCAATGCACCTTACCGCTTTCGATGGCCGCTTTGGCCAACGCACGGGTTTTGAAGAAACGCGCTGCCCATAGCCATTTATCCAGACGAACCTTGTCGTCCTCGTCTGACTTTTGTGTCATCTGAATTCCTCGATCTGCGGATAGTCAGAACTTTACTACGCAACGCAGAGCACGCAGTAATCCGAACCCTTGTTTAGAATGCCCGCCAAGACAAATGGCGCCTTACCCATGGAGTGCGTTGTGACAGATTTTCCGACTTCATTGACGGGCGGCTGCGCGGGCTGCAAAAACGCACCGGAGCTGAACTTCGACTTTTCTTTCGCCTACCAGCCCATCGTGGACCTGCGGGATCAATCGATCTTCGCCCACGAAGCGCTGGTTCGCGGTGTCAACGGAGAAGGCGCTCAGTCGGTGCTTGAGCGCATCAATGATCAGAACCGCTACCGGTTCGATCAATTGTGCCGAACCCGGGCAATTTCAACTGCCGCCCAGCTGGGCATGCGCGAGCACCTTTCAATCAACTTCCTGCCCAACGCGGTCTACCGTCCCGAGTTGTGCATCCGCAGCACCCTGGAAGCGGCCCGCGCCCACAATTTTCCGCTCGATCGGCTGATCTTCGAGACAGTCGAGAGCGAGCAACTGGACAACAACCTGCACCTCACTCATATCCTGCGTGAATACCGTGAATTCGGGTTCAAGACCGCCATCGATGATTTTGGCGCAGGCTACGCCGGATTGACGCTGCTGGCGGACTTTCAGCCGGACCTGATCAAGCTCGACATGGCGCTGGTACGAGATGTGCACCGTGATCGCGTGCGTCAGGCTATCGTGCGAGGGGTTGTCACAATGTGTACGGAGTTGGGCGTTACAGT
Organism: Pseudomonas sp. NPDC087358; assembly: GCF_044900785.1. Classification (NCBI taxonomy): domain Bacteria; kingdom Pseudomonadati; phylum Pseudomonadota; class Gammaproteobacteria; order Pseudomonadales; family Pseudomonadaceae; genus Pseudomonas; species Pseudomonas sp. NPDC087358. Next base: position 257,409 of record NZ_JBJDOA010000007.1, on the reverse strand, counting down.
CGTGGCTGAAGGCATCGAGCATGCCGAAGAACGCGACTTTCTTGCCGACTGTGGAATCTATCTGATGCAAGGCTACTGGTTCGCCAAACCTGCATTCAAAGCGCTGGCCCAGGTGCCCCCGGGTGCTTGGCAAAACGCATGAACCGTACGGAATCGCTTTGAAAACATTCGACCATCTCACAGTCATCGGCCTTCGCGAATGGGTGGCGCTGCCCAATCTGGGAGTGGCCGGTCTGCGCGCGAAGATCGACACCGGGGCCAGCACGTCAAGCCTGCATGCCACGGAAATCGAGCCCTTCGAGCGTGACGGTGAAAAGTGGGTGCGCTTCAACGCGCATCTGGGGACCGTCGTGCAGCTGCGGCATCGCCGTTGTGAGGCTCAGCTGGTCGCGATGAAAACCATCAAGAGCTCAAACGGGCATTCACAGGTGCGTTACGTGATTCGTACGACGCTGGCGCTGGGTGATCGCGTCTGGCCGGTGGAATTCACCCTGGCCTGCCGCAAGGCCATGCGTTATCGATTGTTGTTGGGCTCCAAAGCTCTGGTTGACGGCCAATTGGTGGTCAATCCGGGCATTACATACGTTCAGGACAAGCCGGCATTCCCGGCTTCTAATTCCTCTGTCACAGGTGTTGCATGAAGATCGCTGTGCTTTCGCGAAACCCGCGTCTGTATTCAACTCGTCGCCTGGTCGAAGCGGGTATCGAGCGTGGTCACGAGGTCGTGGTGATCGATACCCTGCGCGCCTATATGAACATTGCCAGTCATAAGCCGCAGATTCACTATCGAGGAAAACCACTGGAAGGCTTCGACGCGGTCATCCCGCGAATTGGCGCTTCGGTGACCTTCTACGGCTGCGCTGTATTGCGCCAGTTCGAAATGATGGGGGTGTTCCCGCTCAATGAGTCGGTCGCCATTGCCCGCTCCCGGGACAAGCTGCGCTCGCTGCAATTGCTGTCGCGACGCGGTATTGGCCTGCCCGTCACAGGCTTCGCCCACTCACCGGACGATATCCCCGACCTGATCCAGATGGTCAATGGCGCCCCGCTGGTGATCAAGGTGCTCGAAGGCACCCAGGGCATCGGCGTGGTGCTGTGTGAAACCGCAACCGCGGCAGAGTCCGTGATCGAAGCGTTCATGGGGCTCAAGCAGGACATCATGGTGCAGGAGTACATCAAGGAAGCGGGCGGTGCGGACATCCGCTGTTTCGTGGTGGGCGACAAGGTCATCGCCTCGATGATGCGCCAGGCCAAGCCAGGCGAATTTCGCTCCAACCTGCATCGTGGCGGCACCGCCAGCTTGATCAAGATCACCCCTGAAGAACGCATGACTGCGATCCGTGCCGCCAAGGTCATGGGCCTAAGCGTGGCCGGGGTGGATATCCTGCGCTCCAATCACGGGCCATTGGTGATGGAGGTGAACTCATCCCCAGGTCTTGAAGGCATCGAAACCACAACCGGCAAGGACGTGGCGGGGATGATCATCCAGTACATCGAGAAAAATGGCGGGCCGCACATGACGCGGACCAAGGGCAAGGGTTGACGGGATAACCGAGCGATAACACCCAGCTTCTCCGGCAGCCAGAATACAAAAGCGGAGCGGCGATTCCTGCCGTCTGTGTTTCTGCCCGGCAGCGCGTGGAAGTCCGGCTTGCCGACGATCTGCCGGGAACGGCAGCAAACTCCAAAAGCACGGTGCCGGGGACGACCTGTGCGTATGGTTTTGCTACCGCGTCGCGCTAGATCGCGAGCAAGCTGCGCTCCTACGGCCTGCGGCCAGAATCAAAAGCAGATTTTCAGTGGATCGATGTCCTGCGCTCCATCAGTCCGCGTCCCTGGGCAACATCAGCCCCAGTGGCAATCGCACTCTGGCCTCAAGCCCCCCACCCGAACGGTTGCGCAGTTCGACGTTGCCGCCGTGCATCGAGGCGATGCGCTTGACGATCGCCAGCCCCAGCCCGGTGCCTTTGCCGCTGCGTGCGCGGTCTCCGCGGATGAATGGGTTGAAGATGCCTTCCAGCTCTGACGGATCGATGCCCATGCCGCGGTCCAGCACACTCAGCACCACATAGGGCGCGCCGCTGTCGCCGGAGACATAGGCGGCAACTTCCACTCCATCGCCGGCGTGGTGCATGGCGTTGCCGATGAGGTTGTTGAGCAGGCGTTTCATGGAGACCCGCCGCAAAGGGAATGGAGGAATCGACTCCAGGCACAGCCGCACCTGTTCCTGCGGGTTGTTGTACGGAGCCACGACCTCGTGAACCAGTTCAACCAGGTCGACCTCCTCGACCTCTTCATCACGCCCGTCGCGAATGAACGCCAGGAACTGATCGAGAATCGCGTCCATGTCCTCGATGTCTCGCACCATCCCGTCCATGAACTCATTGTTGGCTGGCATCAGCTCCAGTGACAAACGCAAGCGCGTCAGCGGCGTGCGCAGGTCATGGGATACGCCAGCCAGCATCAATTCGCGCTCCTGCCCCGCCTGCTCGACGTCTTCGGCCATCTGGTTGAAGGCGCGGTACACCTCGGTCATTTCACTGGGGGTGTCGCTGACCGGCAAACGCACACTGCGCCCTTGCCCCAGTTGGCGGGCGGCGAAGACCAGACGCTTGAGTGGCTGATTGAGCTGACTGACGAAAATCCATGCCGATGCCGTGGACAGCAGCCCGATCGCCAGGAACCAGCCCAGCACGCTCCAGATCTTCTGCCCGCGCAGAGGATGCGGATAGAGAGGGACTTTCAGCCAGCCGTCCCCAAGGCTGGGTGCCCGCACCCACAATGCCGGTGGCGCATGGACGCGCAGTCGAACTTCGGTGTCGGCGCCTAGTTCGGCCTGCATCTGCCGCTGGTAGATTTCCGAGTACGGCCAATGTTGCTCGCCCTCCGGTACGCCGCCTCCCACCACGCGGATCAAGCCCGCTGCGTCGGCAATGGTCTGTCGGTCGCTTTCGTCGGCTGCCCAGTACGCCCGCAAGGTCAACGCCACACCGTGGCTGTACTGGCGGTCCACCAGCACGTCCTCGTTCATCAGCAGATAAACCAGGGTCAGGGCCTTGGAAAACAGCACGACAATGAGCACCAGCCACAAGGTGCGGGAAAAAAAGCTTTGCGGGAACCAGAGCGGTGTCTTCATAACAGCAGCTACACACTTTGCAGGAGCGAGCCAGGCTCGCGAAATTTCGCGGATAGCAAGAGACAGCAAAACCAGTCACCCCGATAGCTCCATTCCGGAGAATCAGGGTGACTGGTTAGCGTAGGCAGCATGCAATGCGCCTGGCATGCTGCCTGTCGACCTGGCTAAGACTTGCCGGTACCGTCCGGTACAAATACGTAACCCACGCCCCAGACTGTCTGGATGTAGCGTGGTTTGGCAGGATCTACCTCGATCATGCGACGCAGACGCGAGATCTGCACGTCGATGGAGCGCTCCAGGGCATCCCATTCACGACCACGGGCAAGGTTCATCAATTTGTCACGAGTGAGCGGTTCGCGCGCGTGCATCACCAAAGCCTTGAGAACCGCGAACTCACCGGTGGTCAGCATATCGACCTTGTCGCCCTTCTTGAGCTCGCGGGTTGCCAGGGACAGTTCATAGTCGCCGAAGGTGACGGTCTCGTCTTCACTGGCAGGTGCGCCAGGAACGGGGGTCGTCTGGCGACGCAGGACCGCTTTGACACGAGCCATCAGCTCGTCGGGATTGAAGGGTTTGGCCAGGTAGTCGTCAGCGCCCAACTCCAGACCCTTGATGCGGCTCAGCTCATCACCCTTGGCGGTGAGCATGATGATCGGCACTGTGTTGTTCGAGGCGCGCAGCCTTCTGCAGGCGGACAAACCGTCCTCGCCAGGCAGCATCAGATCCAGCACCACGAGGTTGAATACTTCGCGAGCCAGCAGTCGGTCCATTTGCTCCACGTTGGCCACAGCCCGGGCGCGATAGCCCTTGCTGGTGAAAAAGCGTTCCAGCAGGCTGCTCAAGCCCGGGTCATCGTCAACGATGAGAATTTTTTCGCCTTCAGCCGTTTGTGCAGTGCTGCTCATTGGATGCTCCTTTGATCTCGGCGCGCATTATGGCGTAGCTGCTGTGATGCGCACCGTGTGCATTGTTAGCAGATTTTTCCTGAGCCGCCACTGGCGCGCTTCCTTGCGCCTTTGCGAACCCCGGGCTTTGGTTCAAGGGGCCGGTTCTGCGGGCAACTGACAGGGCGATCCCCTAATCGAAGTCCACTGGGTATAATGCGCCGCCCTCAAAGTCAGGCAACACCTGCTCAAGGCGGTTCGCCAGCAGCCGGATTTTTTGCACACATATTTGCCAGGTGGTTTTATGGACAGTATCAACAGCCGCATCGCCGAGGAACTCGGTGTCCGCCCGCAACAGGTCGAAGCGGCCGTCGCGCTACTGGATGAAGGCTCCACGGTGCCCTTCATCGCTCGCTACCGTAAAGAAGTGACTGGCAGCCTCGATGACACGCAACTGCGTCATCTGGAAGAGCGCCTGCGCTACCTGCGCGAGCTCGACGAGCGTCGCATCAGCATCCTTGCCAGTATTGAAGAGCAAGGCAAGCTGACCCCGGAACTGGCCCGCGACATCAAGCTCGCCGACACCAAGACCCGCCTCGAAGATCTCTATCTGCCTTACAAGCAAAAGCGCCGCACCAAGGGCCAGATTGCCCTGGAAGCCGGCCTGGGCGAGCTGGCTGACGCCCTGTTCAACGACCCGAGCCTTACTCCCGAAGCTGAAGCTGCGCGTTTCATTGACGCCGAAAAAGGCTTCGCCGACCTCAAGGCCGTGCTCGAAGGCGCTAAATATATCCTCATGGAGCGCTTCGCCGAAGACGCCACGCTGCTGGAGAAACTGCGCAGTTTCCTCAAGCATGAGGCCGTGATCAGCGCACGCGTAGTGGCCGGCAAGGAAGAAGAAGGCGCGAAATTCCGCGATTACTTCGAACACGACGAGCCACTCAAGAGCATGCCGTCGCACCGCGCCCTGGCCATTTTCCGGGGCCGCAACGAAGGCATTCTGAGCTCTGCATTGAAAGTCGGTGAGGAACTGCCCGGCACCTTGCATCCGTGCGAGATGATGATCAGCGAGCGTTTCGGCCTGCAGAATCGCAACCGTGCGGCAGACAAATGGCTGGGCGAAGTGGTGCGCTGGACCTGGAAGGTCAAGCTCTACTCGCACCTGGAAACCGACCTGCTGGGTGAGCTGCGCGAAGGTGCGGAAGCCGAAGCGATCAACGTGTTCGCCCACAACCTGCACGACCTGCTGCTGGCCGCCCCCGCTGGCCCGCGCGCTACCCTGGGCCTGGACCCGGGCCTGCGCACCGGCTGCAAGGTCGCCGTGGTCGACACCACAGGCAAGTTGCTGGACTACGCAACGGTCTATCCGCATGTGCCGAAAAACCAGTGGGATCAGACCATCGCCGTTCTGGCCGCTCTCTGTGCCAAGCATTCGGTCGATCTGATCGCTATCGGCAACGGCACCGCCAGTCGCGAAACCGACAAGCTGGCCGCCGATCTGATCAAAAAATACCCAGGCCTGAAAATGACCAAGGTCATGGTCTCCGAGGCAGGCGCTTCGGTGTATTCGGCGTCTGAACTGGCAGCCAAGGAATTCCCGGATCTGGACGTATCGATCCGTGGCGCGGTATCCATCGCCCGCCGCCTGCAGGATCCGCTGGCGGAGCTGGTGAAGATCGATCCGAAATCCATCGGCGTCGGCCAGTACCAGCACGACGTGTCCCAACTCAAACTGGCGCGCGGCCTGGATGCCGTTGTAGAAGATTGCGTGAACGCCGTCGGCGTCGATGTGAACACCGCTTCGGTCGCGCTGCTGGCACGGATTTCCGGCCTCAACACTACCCTGGCGCAAAACATCGTCAGCCACCGTGACGAGAACGGCGCCTTCAAGACCCGCGCAGGGCTGAAGAAAGTCGCTCGCCTGGGCGAAAAGACCTTCGAGCAGGCCGCAGGCTTTCTGCGCGTGATGAACGGCGACAACCCGCTGGATTCGTCCGCCGTTCACCCGGAAGCGTATCCGTTGGTGCAGCGCATCGCCGCCGAGACCGACCGCGACATCCGCTCGCTGATCGGCGACGCCGGCTTTCTCAAGCGCCTGGACCCCAAGAAGTTCACTGACGAGACTTTTGGTCTGCCCACCGTGACCGACATCCTTCAAGAACTCGAAAAACCTGGTCGTGACCCGCGTCCGGAGTTCAAGACGGCCGAATTTCAGGACGGCGTCGAAGACCTCAAGGATCTGCAATTGGGCATGATTCTGGAGGGCGTGGTGACCAACGTCACCAACTTTGGCGCGTTCGTCGACATCGGCGTGCATCAGGACGGTTTGGTGCATATCTCCGCGCTTTCGGAGAAGTTCATCAAAGACCCACGTGAAGCGGTGAAGGCCGGTGATGTGGTCAAGGTCAAGGTCATGGAGGTCGACATTCCGCGCAAACGCGTGGGGCTGTCGATGCGCATGAGCGATACGCCGGGCGAGAAGATCGACGGCGCCCGTGGCGCGCGTCCTGGCGCGGCCCCTCGCCAGCAACAGAGCAGCGCCCCACGCAATGAAACCGCGCCGGCGGCTGCCGCCAACAACGCCATGGCCTCGCTGTTCGCCAACGCCAAGCAACTGAAGAAGCGCTGATGGATATCCCGGACGATCTGACGCAAAGCAATTACTTCAAGACCCTGGGCTGTCGCGTCTTGCGACTGGATGCGGGTGTTGCCGAGGTCGCGCTGGCGCTGGAGCCGCACCTGCGCAATCGCGGCAACGTGATGCACGGCGGGGCGTTGTTCAGCCTGGTCGATATCACCATGGGCCTGGCCTGCTCCAGCTCCCATGGCTTCGATCAACGCAGCGTGACCGTGGAGTGCAAGATCAATTACGTTCGTGCCGTGGCCGATGGCGAAGTCACCTGCGTCAGTACCGTGCTGCATGCCGGTCGGCGCACGCTGGTGGTCGAAGCCGAAGTGCGCCAGGACGACAAGCTGGTCGCTAAAGCGCAAGGCACGTTCGCCATCGTCTAGCTGTCCGATGGGGATATGGGTTAATTTCGGCATTGTGTATCAGTGTCGAAATTTTCTGATTTTCTTGTAAGAACCATCAGCGACGGGCATCGGCGTTCGGACCAAAGACGAGGCGAAAACGCCAGTTCCTTTCTTCACCCTTGTAGACCGCCATATCGCCCCCATATAGGGCCGACTGACGCGTGAAGGAATCCAACTTGAGCGAACTTCTCAACCGCCGCCTGGCTTTGCTCGGCGAGCCTTCTCACCTCTCCCTTCTGGAGAAGTGCTTGCATGGTATCGAGCGTGAATGCCTGCGCGTTACAGGCGAAGGACGTCTGGCCCAGACACCGCACCCTGAAGCCTTGGGCTCTGCGCTGACCAACGAACAGATCACCACGGATTATTCCGAGTCGCTGCTGGAGTTCATTACCCCGGCATTGACCAACCCGGCCGATACGCTGGAAAGCCTGGAGAAAATCCATCGCTTCGCCTACAGCAAACTGGGCGGTGAATACATCTGGAGCCCCTCGATGCCGTGCCCGCTTCCGGCCGAGGAAGACATCCCGATCGCCTATTACGGCACCTCGAACATCGGCAAGCTCAAGTACGTCTATCGCCAGGGCCTGGCGCTGCGCTACGGCAAGACCATGCAATGCATTGCCGGTATTCACTACAATTTCTCGCTGCCTGAAGCCATCTGGCCGGTGCTCAAGCACAACGTTGCCTTCGAAGGCAGCGACCGTGACTTCCAGTCCGAGAGCTACATCGGGCTGATTCGCAACTTCCGTCGTTACAGCTGGCTGCTCATGTACCTGTTTGGCGCTTCACCGGCGCTGGATGCGGGCTTCCTGCGCGGGCGCTCGCACCAACTGGAGCAGTTCGACGCGGACACGCTGTACCTACCCTACGCCACCAGTCTGCGCATGAGCGATCTGGGCTATCAGAGCAACGCCCAGGCCGACCTGACGCCGTGCTACAACGATCTGTTGACCTACACCGACAGCCTGCGCAAGGCCGTGGCAACTCCTTACGCGCCTTATGTGGAGATCGGCACGCACAAGGATGGCGAGTGGATTCAGCTCAACACCAACGTCTTGCAGATTGAAAACGAGTATTACTCGACGATTCGTCCCAAGCGCGTCACCTATTCCGGCGAGCGCCCTATCCAGGCACTGGTGGCCCGAGGCGTGCAGTACGTTGAAGTGCGCTGCCTGGACATCAACCCGTTCCTGCCGGTGGGTATCGACCTGCAACAGTCGCGCTTCATCGACGCGTTCATTCTGTTCTGCGCCCTGCAGGAAAGCCCGCAACTGGCTGACTGCGAATGCGGCAACGCCAGCAGCAACTTCCTGACCGTGGTCAAGGAAGGTCGCCGCCCTGGCCTGCAATTGAGCCGCAACACCTCGACCATCGACCTGAAAGTCTGGGCCGAGGAGCTGCTGGACAAGATCGAGCCTATCAGCCGCTTGCTGGATCAGAGCCAGGGCATCGAGGAGCACGCCAAATCACTGGTCGCCCAGCGTGCAAAAGTTGCGGATATCTCGCTCACCCCATCGGCCCAGGTGCTGGCTGCCATGACCGAGCACGAGGAAGGCTTTACCGCGTTTTCCATGCGCCAGGCGCGGACCCATGCCGACTACTTCCGCAGCCGGCCGCTGAGCGCCGAGGATCAGGCCAGCTTCGAAACCAAGGCTCGTGAGTCGCTGGCCCAGCAGTCAGAACTGGAACAGACCGAGGAGCCGGTGGATTTCGACACCTTCGTCGGCGCGTATCAGGCGAGCATCCTGGCGATCAGTAATTGATCCGATGAGTGAATAAAAAACGGCGTGCCAAGGCACGCCGTTTGTTTATCTACAACCCCACATCACTGTAGGAGTGAGCTTGCTCGCGATGGACGTTACGTCAGGTGCCAGCGATGGACCGGCTAACAGCAATCGCGAGCAAGCTCACTTCTACGGGGCATACTGTGTATCAGATCGCTTTCTCGAAAATCTTCGAATTACGCTGGTAGTTGTACAGCGACGCCCGCGCACTGGGCAGGCGGTCGACGCTGCTGGGCTCAAAACCACGTTCGCGGAACCAGTGCGCGGTACGGGTGGTGAGCACGAACAAGGTTTTCAGGCCCTGCGCCCGCGCACGCTCCTCGATGCGTTCGAGCAATTCGTCGCCGCGCCCGCCATGGCGGTATTCAGGATTGACCGCAAGGCACGCCAGCTCGCCAGTCTCTGAGTCAGCAATCGGATACAGCGCCGCACATGCGATGATCATGCCTTCGCGTTCCACCACACTGAACTGCTCGATCTCGCGCTCCAGCACTTCGCGGGAGCGGCGCACCAGAATGCCCTGCTCTTCGAGCGGGGTGATCAGATCGATCAAGCCACCGACGTCACCAATCGACGCCTCGCGCACCAGTTCGAACTGCTCCTGCGCCACCAGCGTACCGCCGCCAGCACGGGTGAACAGCTCCGACAGCAGCGCGCCGTCTTCGGCATAACTGACGATATGGCTGCGCGCCACGCCCCCGCGGCAGGCCTGAGCGGCCGCATCGAGCAGTTCAGCCTGATAGTTGTTGCCCAGCCGCTGCAGATGCGCGGGCACCTGCTGAGGACGCAACTCGCGCACCAGACGCCCCTGCTCATCCAGCAGACCGGACTCGGCGCCGAACAGCAGCAGTTTTTCCGCACCCAGGTCGATGGCGGCGCGGGTGGCGACATCTTCGCAGGCGAGGTTGAAGATTTCGCCGGTCGGCGAGTAACCCAGTGGCGAGAGCAGCACGATCGAGCGCTCATCGAGCAGGCGGTTGAGACCCTTGCGGTCGATCCGGCGCACTTCGCCGGTGTGCTGATAGTCGACGCCCTCGAGCACGCCGATCGGACGCGCGGTGACGAAATTGCCGCCAGTCACGCGCAAACGCGAGCCTTGCATCGGCGAGGCGGCCATGTCCATGGACAGACGCGCTTCGATAGCAATACGCAGGGCCCCGACCGCATCGATCACGCATTCCAGCGTGGCGAAGTCAGTCACGCGCATATCGCGGTGAAAATGCGGGGTCAGGCCGCGCGCTTGCAGGCGGCTTTCAATTTGCGGACGGGAGCCGTGAACCAGCACCAGGCGCACGCCCAGACTGTGCAACAGCACAAGGTCGTGCACGATATTGCCGAAGTTGGGGTGCTCAACACCGTCGCCCGGAAGCATGACGACAAAGGTGCAATCGCGGTGGGCATTGATGTAGGGAGACGCGTGGCGGAGCCAATTTACGTAATCGGGCATATCCGAAAGAGCCTGCAAGAAAATGGACGAAGGGTGAAACACTCACGACGGCATGAGCTTTATCGTCGGAACAGGCATCGCAACACGCGTACTCTCCTTCTGGGCTGGTTTTTCAGGTGGCGCCGACTCATGCGGGAGTCAGGCAGTAATGTTCGATCAACTGACGCAATAGACGCACAGTAGGCTGCAAACGTGACATTTCGAGATACTCGCCGGGCTGATGCGCGCAGGCAATGTCACCCGGCCCCAACACGATCGTTTCGCAACCAAGGCGCTGAAGATAAGGCGCTTCGGTGCCAAATGCCACCGCTTCAGCCGTATGACCTGTCAGACGCTCGGCAACGCGCACCAGTTCCGCGTCGGCGCTCTCCTCGAATGGCGTCACCTCGGAGAACAACGGGGCGTAGTTGATCTGGACCTGATGCAACTCGGCCAGCGGCTGCAATTTCTGCCGAATCGCGGCGCGGAGCATTTCCGGCTCCATGCCGGGCAACGGCCGCAAGTCAAACTCCAGCGAGCATTGGCCACAGATGCGGTTGGGATTGTCGCCGCCGTGGATGCAGCCGAAATTCAGGGTTGGCTGGGGCACGCTGAACTGCGGATTGCGATACTGGGCTTGCCATTGCTGGCGTAGCCCCTTGAGCTCGCCGATCGCGTCGTACATCGCCTCAAGGGCGCTGTGGCCCAGGCTGGGATCCGACGAATGGCCGCTGCGCCCGAGAATCTCGATGCGCTCCATCATCACGCCCTTGTGCAGACGAATCGGCTTGAGACCCGTGGGTTCGCCGATAACCGCCGCACGCCCAAGCACTCCACCGGCTGCCGCCAGCGCCTTGGCGCCGGACATCGAGCTTTCTTCATCGCAGGTGGCGAGGATGATCAGCGGCTGCTTGAAAGGCTGACCCAGCAATGGCTGCAGGGCCTCGATGGCCAGCGCGAAAAAACCCTTCATGTCGCAGCTGCCAAGGCCCACCCAGCGGCCGTCGACTTCGGTGAGCTTCAGCGGATCGGTCTTCCACAGGGCATCGTCGTAAGGAACCGTGTCGCTATGCCCGGACAGCACCAGGCCGCCGGGGCCGGAACCGTAGGTTGCCAGCAGATTGAATTTGCCCGGACTCACTTGCCGGATGTCGCAGGAAAAACCCAGATCTCCCAGCCAACCGGCCAGCAGATCAATCACCGGGCGGTTGGATTGATCCAGCGAGGGTTGCGTGCAACTCACCGATGGTGCGGCGATCAGGGCCGCGAACTGCTCTTTCATGGACGGCAACGGCATAAGCGACTCCTCGGTACAGGTACGACATGCGACCCATCATAGGGTCATTGGACAGCATGAATAAACCGTCCAGGGTGATGTCCTGTACACTGCACGACCCACGCAGCTGTGTCGATTCCGGCTGCGTACCCTGTTTATCAGCGATAGAGCGCTTGGATTCTCCGGCCATGCACAAAGAAACCGAAATCAAACTCCGCGTCAGCCGCGAAACCCTCATTGCCCTGCGCGAGCACCCGTTGCTGAAGAAGCGCAACAAAGGTGGCTGGGAACGCCTGGAGCTGTTCAATCAGTACTTCGACACCCCCGAGCGCGAGCTGGCTCAGGCCAAGGTCGCCTTGCGCCTGCGCCGCGACGGCGACGCGATCATCCAGACCCTCAAGACCCGCGGCCAGAGCGTTGCCGGCCTGTCTGAACGCAACGAGTACAACTGGGACCTGGCCAAGGCCAAGCTGGACCTGAAGAAGCTCGACGGCGAGTGCTGGCCGGAGCAACTGGCGGAGCTGGACAAAAAAACCATCAAGCCGCTGTTCACCACCGATTTCGTCCGTGAAAAAGCCGAGATTTCCTGGGGTCGCGGCAAGTCCAAAGTGGTCATCGAGGCCGCTCTGGATCTGGGTAACGTCATCGTTGGCAAGCAGAAAGAAGAAATCTGCGAGCTGGAGCTGGAGCTGCGCGAGGGAGACCCTTCGGCGCTGCTGGAGTTGGCCGCAGAGCTCGCCGAGAAACTGGCATTGATGCCTTGTGACATCAGCAAGGCCGAGCGCGGCTATCGCCTGTTCGACGCCAGCAGCTACTCGATCAAGTTGCCAATGCCGGAACTGCATCCCGAGATGTCCGTGGACGACGCCTACAGCGCGCTGGCCTGGTACCTGCTGGGCAGCAGCCAGCGACTGGCCGAGCAATATCGCTTCAACGGTCATTGGAGCCTGCTGCAGGACTGGGTCGAAATGCTCGCCGAGTTGCGCGCCCTGACCGGCAGTCTGGGTCAGGCGGCACCACGCGCGACCACTCACGATCTGCGCGCGGCCCTGGATGCCTTGCTCGAAGACTGGCGTACGCTGGTTCACGCCGGCCAGGAAGATGCCGACGTTCGCGCTGCCGCCCATGAGCAGTTCATTGAAGAACTGGACGACACCCGTTGGGGCCTGTTCTCCCTGACCACCTCGCGCTGGCTGATGGCGCGCAGCTGGACGGTGGAGCGCAACAACCGTGGCAATCGCCAGGGTAACGCCATGCTCAGCAGCTGGGTCCCGCGTTTCCTCGGCGATGAGGCGACTGCTCTCAACCTGCCGCGCTACCAGAATCAGCCTGAAGATCTGGCAGAACAGCTACCGCGTATCGAGCGCATTCAAGTCTGGCTGCACCACGCCCGTCAGACGCTGGACCTGCCCGAGCTTGATCGTCTGTACGGCGAGCTGAACAAACTCGAGTTGCTGGCTCACCAGGACATCAGCGACGAAGTCCTCGAAGCCCGCGTACAACAAACCATCACCGTGCTGCAGAGCCGGGCGTGGAAGACATTGTTGAAGCTCTAGGCAATACCTGTAGCCGTCCGGCTTGCCAGCGGTGGCGCTAAAATCGCACCGCCGGCAAGCCGCACTCCTACAAGTGATCAGGCGTGCTTGCTGCAGCGCCCGCCCTCCTCACTTCGAAATCGGCAAACTGGTGGTCGACTTGATTTCCGACAACGCCACCGTCGAATTCACCTCCTGAATCCCCGGCACCAGCGACAGCTTCTCGAAGAAAAACCGCTCGTACGCTTCGATGTCCGGCGTGACGATGCGCAGCAGAAAGTCCACCGAGCCCATCAGCACATAACACTCCAGCACTTCGGGAAAGCCGCGAATCGCCTCGGTGAATTCGGTGAAGTTGGACCGACCGTGGGCATTGAGTTTCACCTCGGCAAAAATCTGGGTATTGAGCCCGATTTTCTTGCGATCAAGCAGCGTCACCTGGCGCCGGATAACCCCTTCATCCTTGAGCCTTTGAATCCTGCGCCAGCATGGCGACTGGGACAGTCCTACCTGCTCGGCGATCTGCGCGCTGGACAACGACGCGTCCTCCTGCAACAGCGCCAGAATCTTGCGATCGTAGACATCCAGCTCTATTTGCATAATCTATTTCCATAAACGTCTTAATACGCATTAACAAGTCATACAAGACTCGAATCGGCCGATCATGGACCAGATATTTCTTTTTTGCCATGCAAGAATCTCCCTCACTCAAACAGCTCGTCACTGACCTTGATGAACGCTGCGGTGACGAAAACAGGAGAGTCAGCATGCACCTCGAAACAGTCCGCAACGCCCAGCTTCGTCCAGACGCATGGTCGGTGAATAATGCCCACTGCCGGTCCCGCTACCAGATCCTTGCCGAGGCCGAACCAGACCTGATCTGCCGGGTGCTGAACCTGCTTGCGATGCAGTATCTGATTCCGCAACAAGTCAGCGTGCTGCAGCAGGAAGGCATGCTGATGATCGAGGTTGAGGTGGACGGGATGGCCTGGCATCGCGCCCAGGTCATTGGCGAAAAAATGCGCAACCTGATCAGCGTTTGTTCAGTGGATCTGGAACCGATCGGCGATTTTCACGTCCTATCCGAGCCCGTCTCACTCGCTGTCGGTTGAGCGCGCCGAAAATATTGGCAACGCTTGGCTACCTGCAGGACGCAACAACTGGCACGCTTGGGACTACTCTTGCTTATTCACGAAGTAAGCCGTCTCGTCCAAAGGAGCCCGCATGTCCGTCCTTGCCCCATCTTCCCAGGACCGCTGGCTGGATCTGAATGAAGTGCTGCGCGATCTCGTCGCGCAGGGATACCTCGATCAGGACAATGCCGAATACGCATTGACCTTGCGCCGTACCGCGCAGAACCTGCAAACCCATCCGCTGGAATTCGTCGCCGCCCAGCAGTTCGACAATCCCAAGCGCCCAGGCAAGAAACTCGACCTGGAAACGCTCACCGCCTGGTTGGCCGAACAGGCCGGTCAGCCGTACCTGCGCATCGACCCGTTGAAAATCAACGTTGCCGCCGTCACACCACTGATGTCCTACGCCTTTGCGCAGCGCCACAAGATTCTCGCGGTGGCGGTGGATCGCGAAGCGGTGACCATCGCCAGCGCGCAACCCTACGTCAAGGCGTGGGAAGCCGACCTGATTCACGTGCTGAAGATGCCGATCAAGCGCGTGGTCGCCAATCCGGTGGATGTGCAAAAGCTGGCAGTGGAATTCTATCGACTGGCAAAATCGGTCAGCGGCGCCAGCGCCACCGATCAAAAAGTGAGCAACCTGGGCAATTTCGAGCAACTGCTCAAGCTCGGCGCCAGCGATCAGGAGCCGGACGCCAACGACGCGCATATCGTCAACATCGTTGACTGGCTGTTCCAGTACGCCTACCAGCAGCGTGCCAGTGATATCCATATCGAACCCCGTCGCGAAGCCGGCACCGTGCGCTTTCGCATCGACGGCGTGCTGCACAACGTCTATCAATTCCCGCCGCAGGTGACCATGGCCGTCACCAGCCGCCTGAAAAGCCTTGGCCGGATGAACGTTGCCGAGAAGCGCAAGCCGCAGGATGGCCGGGTCAAGACCAAGACCCCCGATGGCGGCGAAGTGGAACTGCGGCTGTCGACATTGCCCACTGCGTTCGGCGAAAAAATGGTCATGCGGATTTTCGATCCGGAGGTGCTGCTCAAGGATTTCGACCAATTGGGCTTCTCGGGCGACGACCTGCGCCGCTGGGAAGGCATGACCCATCAGCCCAACGGCATCATTCTGGTGACCGGCCCGACCGGTTCGGGCAAGACCACCACGCTCTACACCACGCTCAAGAAGCTGGCGACCTCAGAGGTCAATCTCTGCACCATCGAGGACCCGATCGAGATGGTCGAGCCGGCCTTCAACCAGATGCAGGTGCAGCACAACATCGACCTGTCGTTTGCCAGCGGCGTGCGCGCATTGATGCGACAAGACCCGGACATCATCATGATCGGCGAGATCCGCGATCTGGAGACCGCCGAGATGGCGATTCAGGCGGCACTTACCGGTCACCTGGTGCTGTCGACCTTGCACACCAACGACGCGCCAAGCGCAATCAGCCGGCTGCTGGAACTGGGTGTACCGCACTACCTGCTCAAGGCGACGATTCTCGGGGTAATGGCCCAGCGCCTGGTGCGTACGCTGTGCCCGCATTGCAAGGCGCCGATAGAGATCGACGAGGTTGACTGGCAGACGCTGACCCGTCCGTGGCAGGCACCGGTGCCTGCCGGCGCCCAGCGTGCGGTGGGATGCGCCGAGTGTCGCGATACCGGCTACCGGGGACGCGCCGGGGTATACGAGATCATGCTCATGTCGGACGCAGTGAAATCGCTGATCACCGCCGACCTGGACCTGACGGCGCTGCGCCGGCAAGGCTTCAAGGACGGCATGCGCAGCCTGCGGCTATCGGGCGCGCAGAAAGTCGCCGCAGGGCTGACCACGATGGAGGAAGTGCTGCGCGTGACCCCGCAGAGCGACCAGCGCTGAAAATCGAGCTTCTGCCCCAAAAGCGTAGGAGCCCAGCTTGCTGACGATCTGCTGGGCACCGGCAGCAGAACCAGGCGACGTAGTGCGTCAGGCAGAGCGCGTTTTTCCTGTACTGCTGCCGGTTTCCGGCAGATCGCCGACAGGCCTGGCCCCCAGGGCCTGCGGCCGGAATCAAGAGCCCGTTATTCCTTCACCCCGAAATCCAGCACCACCTTCATCGCCTGCTGCTTGTCCCCGGCAAGCTCGAATGCCTGCACCGCGTCGTTGAAGGGAATGGTGTGGGAAATCACTGGCGTGACATCGATCACCTTGCGATTGAGCAGATCGACCGCCTGCGCGAACTCAGGGTGGAAGCGGAAAGTGCCGCGAAGATCGATTTCCTTGCCAACCACCAGATTCAGCGGAATCGACACATCGCCTCCCAGCCCGACGGTGACCACGATCCCGCGCGGCCGAATGCAGGTCAGGCCATCGCGTAACGCCTGCGCGCTGCCGGAGGCTTCGAACATCACATCAAAATGACCTTTGTCAGCGGTATAGCGCGCCAGCGCTTGAGGTTCGTCATTGAGGTTGTGGGTCTCACTGGCGCCCATTCGCCGCGCGCAGAGCAGCGCGCTGTCGCTCAGATCCACCGCGACAATCTGCAACGCGCCCGCGGCTCGCAGACTGCCAATCAGCAGGTTGCCAATCGGCCCGCAGCCAGTGACCAACACCCGCTTGCCGAACACGCCGCCGGCGCGCTGGATCGCGTGCAGCCCAACCGACAGCGGCTCGGCCAGAGCGCCCTCAGCCAATGTGGTAGTCGGCGCCAGCAAGTGCGCCTGGCTGGACTCGATCACCAGTGTTTCGCGGAACGCACCCTGGATATGCGGGAACGGCATGGCGCTGCCGTAGAAGCGCATGTTCAGACAATGATTGAGCATCCCCTCGTGGCAGAATTTGCAGCCACCACACGGGCGCGAAGGCGAAACGGAAATGCGTTGACCCGCGCTGAAGCCACCTTGCGGGTCTCCCACCTCCTCGATCACTGCCGAAATTTCATGGCCCAGCACCATCGGCTCCTTCAGACGCACCGCGCCGAAGCCTGCGTGCTGGTAGTAATGCAGGTCCGAACCGCAGATACCGCCCCGCGCGACACGAACGCGCAACTGGCCAGGCTCAAGCGCTGGCGCGTCGCTTTCGGCCTGGACGCGCAGGTCTTTGGGGGCGTGGCAGACAATGGCTTGCATGTGGGTTCTCCGGATCACAACGACGCCGTGATGGCGCCATCGACGTAAAGAATGTGGCCGTTGACGAAGCTGGCAGCATCGGAGGCCAGGAACACCGCGGCGCCGGCCAGCTCCGATACCTCACCCCAACGACGACTGGGGGTGCGATTGACCAGCCAGTCGCTGAATTCAGGGTTGGCCACCAGGGCGGCATTGAGCTCGGTCTTGAAGTAGCCAGGGCCGATGCCGTTGACGTTCAAACCGAACTGCCCCCAGTCAATCGCCATGCCCTTGGTCAGCATCTTCAGCGCGCCCTTGCTCGCGGCATAGGGCGCGATGCCCGGCCGGCCCAACTCACTCTGCACCGAGCAAATATTGATGATGCGCCCACGGCCTCGGGGAATCATGCAGCGAGCCACGGCCTGACCGACAAAAAATGCACTGTCCAGATTGGTCCGCATCAGCTCGTGCCAGTCCGCTGCGGTGAACTGCGCCAATGCTCCGCGACGCTGAATGCCGGCGTTGTTGACCAGAATCTCCAGCGGCCCGACACGCGTTTCGATGTCCTGCACCGCAGCGGCGACAGCCTCGATGTCGGTGACATCAAAGCACTGAGTGTGGACGTCGTGACCCTCGGCGACCAGCACCGCAGCCGCTGACTGCAGCGTATCGGCATTGCGCCCGTTGAGGATGACCCTGGCGCCCGCCTCGGCCAGGCCGCGAGCGATTGCCAGACCAATGCCGGCGCTGGAACCGGTAATGAGCGCGGCCCTGCCGTCGAGACGAAAGCTTTGCAGAACAGACATAGTTGATTCTCCGGTTTGTGCGGCGTTGATCGAATCACCGGTTGTGATGATTCATCGGTACGCTCATCATCCTGCTGGGATGGTACTTCAGCGCAAACCTCGGGCACCGTCCAATGGTGATTGATGATGTCCTGATCACGGATTTTGATTACTCAGGAAGACTTCGTGGAACTCAAGCATTTGCGGGCCTTTGTCACCTTGGCGCAGGAGCTGCACTTTGGTCGTGCGGCGCAACGACTGGCCATCGTGCAACCAGCCTTGAGCATGCAGATAAAAGCCCTTGAGGCCTGGCTGGGGGTTCGTCTGCTCGACCGCAACCGCCACTCGGTGACGCTTACGGAGGTGGGTCGGCTGTTTCTCGATGAAGCGCGCGCGACACTGCATCAGGCGCAGCATTCGGCCGACGTGGCCAGAGGCCTGGGACGCGGAGAAACCGGGCGAATTCGCCTGGGCTTTGTTTCATCAGTATTGCCGCAATTGCTGCCGATGCTGATTCGTCAGGCACACCAGCGCTACCCCGGCATCACCCTGGAACTCAAGGATATGCCCGGTCCCGACCAGATCCGGGCCCTTAAAAGCGGCCAGTTGGACTTCGGTCTGATGCGCCTGCCAGCTCCGCACGCCGGGGTGCAGACCCAGGTCGTGCTGCGAGAAACGATCATTGTCGCGCTGCCTGCCGATCATCCACTGACCGCGCATTCGGTGATCGAAGCCGCAATGCTGGCTCAATTGCCGGTGCTGATGCTGGCCCGACGGTATGCAGCGGGCTTTCATGACGGGCTGCTACGGGCTATCGCCGAGCAAGGCGGCAAGCTGGAAGTAGCGGACGAACTGGGAGAGTTCACCACCATGCTGGCACTGGTAGCGGCGGGGCTGGGCATCGGTCTGTTGCCTCATCACGCAGGCCGCGCCTTGCCGCCAGACGTAGTGTCGCGGCCCTTGCAGCTAGGCGATTATCGGGCAGTGACAGGCCTGGCCTGGGCGTCACTGGACACCGCGCTGAAGACCACCGTCTTCAATCTGATGCGCGAGCTATTCTTCACCACAGAGCCTTAGCGGTTTGATCGTGGCCACGCTCCGCGTGGGAATGCCTGACGCTGCGCGTCGCCGTCGGTTGAACGCAGAGCGTCCGCAGCGGCGTTACCAGGCGCAGCGTGGGAAGGATCATTGACGAGGCTGTGCTGCCTCCCCGAAGAGCTTTTTTGAAACAACAAATATTCGCAGAGCGGATTGCGATCACCGTACTCTCTGCCGGATCGTCTTTTCACCCGCAATCATCAACAGGGATTGGTTATGCAAATCGGTAGTGTGGTTCTGCTTTTCGTCGCGTTGGCCATTGCCATCGTGTTCATGGGCTTCAAGGTCGTGCCCCAGGGTTATCAGTGGACCGTGGAGCGTTTCGGCCGCTACACCAACACCCTCAAACCCGGGTTGAATATCATCGTGCCGATCGTGGACCGCATCGGCCACCGGATCAACATGATGGAAACCGTGCTGGATATCCCGCCCCAGGAAGTCATCACCTCTGACAACGCCACCGTGCAGATAGACGCCGTATGCTTCTACCAAGTGGTCAATTGCGCCCAGGCGGCTTACGAGGTCAACAACCTGCAACATGCGATCCGCAACCTGCTGCAGACCAACATTCGTACCGTGCTCGGCTCCATGGAGCTGGACGCCATGCTCAGCCAGCGCGACGGGATCAACGAGCGTCTGCTGCGCATCGTCGATGAAGCCACCGCGCCGTGGGGCATCAAGATCACCCGCATCGAGATCAAGGACATCAGCCCGCCGGCTGATTTGATGGCGGCCATGTCCGGCCAGATGAAAGCCGAACGGATCAAACGCGCGCAGATTCTCGAGGCCGAAGGCCTTCGCGCTTCGGCGATCCTCACTGCCGAGGGCAAGAAACAGGCACAGATTCTTGAAGCCGAGGGCGAGCGTCAGGCGGCGTTCCTGGAATCCGAAGCCCGCGAACGGCAGGCCGAAGCCGAGGCCCGCGCAACGCAGGTGGTGTCCGAAGCGATTGCCGCTGGCGACGTGCAGGCCATCAATTATTTCGTTGCGCAAAAGTACATCGACGCGCTGGGCAAGCTGGCCTCGGCCAACAACAGCAAAGTGGTTCTCATGCCGCTGGAAGCGAGCCAGATGATCGGCGCCATCGGCGGCATTGGCGAGATCGTCAAGGCAACCTTCGACAAGGGCACTCTCGACAAGAGCAGGGCCGAAACCGGCAAGCGAGTCTGAGCCATGTGGGACTACCTGCAACACCTGTCGTTCTGGGACTGGCTGGGGCTCGGCACCGTGCTGCTTATCCTGGAGGTGTTCGGCGCAGGCGGTTATCTGTTGTGGATAGGCGTGGCGGCTGCCGGCGTCGGCATTCTTACTTACATCATTCCGGCCATGAGTTGGGAGCTGCAGTTTCTGCTGTTCGCCGTGCTCTCGGTTCTGACCGCGTTGTACTGGTGGAGGCGCCAACGCAGCGTGCTGCGCAAGTCCGATCAGCCGGGCCTGAACATGCGTGGCTCGGAACTCATTGGCAAAACCTTCGTGGTGCATGACGCCATCGTCAGCGGGCGCGGCAAGATCAAGGTGGGCGACGGTGTATGGATGGTGGTGGGCCCCGACACGCCGGCGGGAAGTCAGGTGCGGGTGATCGCGCAGGACGGCGCTATTTTGAGGGTCGAAGTGGTTTGACCCCGGGCGGCAATGGAACTGAATCATGTCCGGGCATATCAAACCGTTTCAGAACAACCAAAGTCGGAGTACCCGTCATGCGTGTAAAACTTGCTGTAGCCACGTTAGCGTTGCTTTCCCTGCCGATCGGTTCAGCAATGGCTGACGGCTTTCTGCGCGACGTCCTTTCGTCTGGCGCAACCACTGGCTCCACCTACCTTACTTTCCGGCATCACAAGCTGATCGTCGCGGCACAGGATGACGCTGGCAGCTTCGTCGCCAGCAATGGTGATATCCGTGGGCCGTATCTGGAAGCGGCCATGGATCAGGTCCGCAAGGACAATCCCGGCCTGAAAGCCTCGGACATGGATCTGGCCAATGCGATTCTGGCCAAGAACCTCGTCGCCGAGCAGTAACAGCAAGCCGGTCATAAACAAAAATGCCGCTGGTTTCAGCGGCATTTTTGTTCGTGCGAGAAAGTGCGCAGTTTGCGCCCGTGCTTACTCGCCGATGGCGGTTTTGTAAGCTGCAGCGTCCAGCAGCTTGGCCAGGTCGGCCTCGGCATTGGCTGGCTTGAGCTTGAAGATCCACGCGCTGTAAGGCGCATTGTTCAGCTCTTCTGGGGCACCGCCCAGGTCTTCGTTGACTTCAACCACTTCACCGGCAACCGGTGAATAGATATCGGAAGCGGCTTTTACCGATTCCACCACGCCGGCAGCGTCACCGGCTGCGAACACCTTGCCGATTTCCGGCAGCTCAACGAATACCACGTCGCCCAGCGCTTCCTGCGCATGATCGGAGATACCGACAACAATCAGATCACCCTCTTTTTTTGCCCATTCATGGCTTTCGGCAAAACGCAGCTCGGCGGGAATATCACTCATGTCTTTATCCTCTCTACATCATCAGGTCAGCGGAGAAACCCGCCAGGGGTTACTTATGAAATATGGGTCAGATCAGCGCCTTGCCGTAACGTACGAACGTCGGCTGCACCACTCGGACCGGGTACCATTTGCCGCGAATTTCGACTTCGGCACGGTCAGCGGTGGCCATCGGAACGCGCGCCAGGGCAATCGACTTGCTTAGCGTAGGAGAGAAACTACCACTGGTAATCTCTCCTTCGCCAACTTCCGCTATTCGGACGACCTGATGCGCGCGCAAAACACCTCGCTCTTCAAGCACCAGCCCGACAAGCTTGGACGCGATACCCTCTGATCGTTCGGCTTGCAGCGCAGCCCGACCAATGAAATCGCGATCCTTGGGCGACCACGCTATGGTCCACGCCATATTGGAGATCAGCGGCGAAACCTGCTCGTCGATTTCCTGCCCATAGAGATTCATGCCCGCCTCCAGACGCAACGTATCGCGCGCCCCAAGGCCAATCGGCGAGATACCCGCGCCAACCATGTCATTGAAGAAACTGCAGGCCTGATCGCTTGGCAGAATGATTTCCAGCCCGTCCTCGCCGGTATAGCCGGTGCGCGCAATGAACCAGTCACCTTCCTGCCGGCCCTCGAAGGGCCTGAGCGTGTGGATGAGCTCTGCGCGGTGTTGAGTCACCAGTTCGGCGATTTTCTGCCGGGCGTGGGGGCCCTGAATCGCCAGCATGGCCAGTTCGGGTCGATGAGTCACCTGCACGTCGAAGTCGCCAACATGAGCGCTCATCCAGGCCAGATCCTTGGAGCCGGTGGCGGCGTTGACCACCAGTCGGTACCCCTCGTCGGTCAGGTAGACGATCATGTCGTCGACGATGCCGCCCTGGGTGTCGAGCATCGCGCTGTAGAGCGCCCGCCCAAGCTGCAATCTGCCAACATCGTTGGCCAGCAGATACTGCAGCCATTGCGTGGCCTGACTGCCTGAAACGTCAAGGACATGCATATGCGACACGTCGAAAATCCCACAGTCACGACGCACCTGGTGGTGCTCCTCGACTTGTGAACCGTAGTGCAACGGCATATCCCAACCACCAAAATCAACCAGCTTCGCGCCGAGCGCGAGGTGCAGGTCAAAGAGGGGCGTACGCTGTCCCATGGGTTTCTCCTTCCGGGCTTGGCGAAGACGTGGTCAATCGCATCACTCGCAAATCCCCCATGACTTGGGGTCTGGAACCTTTGTTAACTTGCGGAAATGTCTGACAGACCACGTCGATTGCGGCGCATTGTAGCCGCAAGGTTGTGACCTCGCACCTAGGCGATCGGTCTGGCCGAACGTCTGATCAGGCCAATGACCGGTAGTAAACCGACAATCACCAGCGTAAGCGCGGGTAAGGCGGCTCGCGCCCACTCACCCTCGCTGGTCATTTCGAAGATCCGCACGGCCAGCGTGTCCCAGCCAAACGGGCGCATCAGCAAGGTGGCCGGCATTTCCTTGAGCACGTCGACGAAGACCAGCAGCCCGGCACTCAAGGTGCCGGGCACCAACAACGGCAGATAAATCCTGTAAAACAAACGCGGCCCGCTGACCCCCAGGCTACGGGCGGCTTCGGGCAATGACGGGCGAATGCGCGACAGGCTGTTTTCCAGCGGCCCATAGGCCACGGCAATGAAACGCACCAGATAAGCCAGCACCAACGCGGCAAGACTGCCCAGTAGCAGAGGCTTGCCTGCGCCGCCAAGCCAGCTCGAAAGCGGCACCACCAGCTCTCTGTCCAGATAACTGAATGCCAGCATGATCGAGACGGCCAGCACCGACCCCGGCAGGGCATAGCCGATATTGGCCAGACCCACCCCGGTGCGTATTGCCCGCGTCGGCGCCAGGCGGCGGGCAAATACCAGGATCATCGCGACGCAGACCGTGACCAGCGCTGCGATACCCCCCAGATAGAGTGTGTGCAGGATGAGGCCGGTGTAGCGCTCGTCCAGGTCGAATCGGCCACGCTGCCACACCCAGACCAGCAACTGCAGCAGCGGGACCACGAACGCACAGGCGAACACCAATCCACACCAGAGGCTGGCCGCAAACGCCTTGAGCCCATGCAGGCGGTACAGGGCCTTGACCCGTGGCCGCTCGTTGCCCGGGCGACTGGCGCCCCGGGCGCGATGTTCGCCGTACAGCACCAGCATCACCGCCAACAGCAGCAGACTCGCCAGTTGTGCTGCGCTGGACAGACTGAAGAAGCCGTACCATGTCTTGTAGATGGCGGTGGTGAAGGTGTCGAAATTAAACACCGAAACAGCGCCGAAGTCGGCCAGGGTTTCCATCAGCGCCAAGGCTATGCCCGCACCGATAGCGGGTCTCGCCATCGGCAGCGCCACGCGCCAGAACGCCTGCCAGGGTGTTTGCCCCAGAATCCGCGCCGCCTCCATCAGGCCCCTGCCCTGGGCGAGAAAGGCGGTGCGGGCAAGCAGATAGACATAGGGATAGAACACCAGCACCAGGACGATGATTACCCCGCCGGTCGAGCGCACGCGAGGCAGACGCAGGCCAGTGCCGAACCATTCACGCAGCAAGCTTTGCACGGGACCGGCGAAGTCGAGCAAGCCAACGAAAACGAACGCCAGCACGTAGGCAGGGATGGCAAACGGCAGCATCAATGCCCAGTCCAGCCAGCGCCGCCCCGGGAACTCACACAGCGCCGTGAGCCAGGCCAGACTGACACCCAGCACGGTCACCCCGGCGCCCACCCCAACCACCAGCGTGAGGGTGTTGCCCAACAATCGTGGCATCTGGGTTTGCCACAGGTGCGACCAGATCTGCTGATCGATGGTCTGCCAGGACAACAGCAACACGCTGAGCGGCAAGAGCACCAGCGCGGCGATGGAAAAAACCAGGGGGTACCAGCGACGCTGGGCGGGATGGGCCAAGGGGGATTCTCGGTTTTACGTAGATCCAGACGTGTAGGAGCGAGTTTGCTCGCGATTGCGCCGTGTCAGGCCGATTGCGGCGCAACAGACGCAATCGCGAGCACGCTCACTCCTACAGTGGGGTGGGGTGTCAGTTCCAGCCAGCGCGATCCATCATGCGAATCGCCTCGGCCTGACGCCGCCCGGCCACTTCGACGGGGATGGTGTCGGCCTTGAATGCTCCCCAGCTCGCGACCTCTTCAGACGGCGCTACCTTGGGGTTGGCAGGGAATTCCTGGTTGGTGCCGGAGAAAATCGTCTGCGCCTCAGGCCCGGTCATCCATTCCACCAGAGCCTTCGCGGCTTGCGGATGCGGTGCGTAGCGGGTCAGGCCGATACCCGACAAATTCACGTGCACCCCGCGATCCGACTGGTTGGGCCAGAACAACCGCACCGCCAGATCAGGGTTCTGTTTGTGCAGGCGACCGTAGTAGTAAGTATTGACGATGCCGACGTCGCACTGCCCGGCGTTGATCGCTTCAAGCACCGCGATGTCATCCGAGAACACATCGGTGGACAGATTGTTGACCCAGCCTTTGAGGATTTTCTCCGAGGCTTCGGCGCCGTGGGTTTCGATCAGGGTGGCGGTCAGTGACTGGTTGTACACCTTCTTGGCAGTACGCAGACACAGACGCCCTTCCCACTGCTTGTCCGCCAGCGCTTCATAGGTGGTCAAGTCTTCGGGTTTGACCCTGTCGGTCGAATAGGCAATGGTCCGCGCTCGCAGGCTCAAGCCCGTCCAGGCGTGGGTCGAGGAGCGGTATTGCACAGGAATATTGGCGTCGATCACCGGCGAGGTGAAGGGCTGCAGGATCCCCATCTGTTCGGCCTGCCACAGGTTGCCGGCGTCGACGGTGAGCAGCAGGTCAGCGGTAGCGTTCTGGCCCTCGGCCTTGATGCGCTGCATCAACGGCGCTTCCTTGTCGGTGATGAACTTCACCTTGACGCCGGTCTTGGCGGTGTAGGCATCGAACACCGGCTTGATCAGCTCATCGATACGCGAGGAATACACCACCACTTCATCAGCGGCCTGGGCGGTACTGCCCAGCAGGGGCAGTGCCAGGACAGCCAATATACGCTTGCTCGCCTGCATGCTGAGGTCTCCTGATTACGAGAGAGAGGGCAAAATGAGGCGAAATGGTAGTGAATCGCATCTGGCATCTCAACCGAAGTCCGGACTGAGCAGTTACCAGATGTTGCAGGGGCTCATGACGGACATCTGGTGAGAGACTGGCTGGCGTTCAGATCCTCGCCAACTCCGGTAGATCACCGGTCAGCCCAAGCGCCTGGCGCACGAACATCGCCTTGGCTTCGGCGGATTGATCGACCATCTTCAGCCCCGTGTTGCGCAGCCAGCGAACCGGCAGCGGGTCAGCCTGGAACAGGCGCTCGAAGCCCTCCATTGCCGCCATCAGCGCCAGGTTATGCGGCATGCGCCGACGCTCGTAACGGCTCAGCACCTTCGGATCAGCCAGACGCTCGCCGCGCTCGACCGCGCTGTGCAGCACTTCGGCCAAAACAGCCGCATCCAGAAACCCGAGGTTCACGCCTTGCCCGGCCAGCGGGTGAATGGTGTGCGCGGCATCGCCGATCAGCGCCAGTCCTTCAGCCACGTAACGCTTGGCATGACGCTGGCGCAGCGGCACGCACAGTCGCGGATCAGCCGAAATCACCTGCCCCAGGCATCCTTCGAAAGCCTTTTCCAGCGCTCGGCAGAACACCTCGTCGTCGAGTTTCATCAAACGCTCGGATTCTGCGGGCGTCACCGACCAGACGATCGAACACCAATGCTCGCCTTCGCGTTCAAGCGGCAGGAAAGCCAGCGGACCATCATCGGTGAATCGCTGCCAGGCGGTTTTGCAGTGGGATTGCGCCGTGCGCACGCTGGTGACAATGGCGTGGTGCATGTAGTCCCATTCGCGGGTCGCCGTTCCAGTCATGCGTCGGACCGTTGAATTGGCGCCATCGGCAGCCACCACCAACGGTGCACGCAAGGTCCGGCCATCGGCCAGAGTCAGCAGCCAGTCATCGCCTGAGCGGCGCATCTGCTCAAGCCGCGCATTGGCTAACAGGCCGATATCGCAGTCGTGCAGACGCTCGATCAACGCGTCCTGAACGACCCGGTTTTCAACGATGTGCCCCAGTACCTGGGCATGCACGCTTGCGGCAGAGAAATGCACCTTGCCGGTTCCGCTGCCGTCCCACACATGCATCTCGCCATACGGACTGGCGCGACGTGAAACGATGCCATCCCATACGTTCAGACGCTCGAGGATGCGTTGACTGGCAACCGACAAGGCGCTGACCCTGGGTTCGAACGCTGCTTCGCGGTCGAACGGCTTGACGCTCAATGGGCTGCCATCGACCAGCAGAATGTTCAATCCGCTGTTTTGCAGCGCCAGCGCAAGCGCGCTGCCGACCATTCCGGCCCCGACAATCAGCAGATCTGCGCGCGTTTCCATGCTTTAAATCGTTCCCGCGAGTGGCAGTCGCCACTGATGAATGAAGGGGTTAGACATCGGCGCGCGTCCCCAGGCCCATGGCCTGACGGGCGAACCAGCTCTTGGCCGACGGCAGCAGGTCCAGGCCGAGCAAGCCGATATTGCGGCCGGCAGTGATCAGCGGCTGCTGACTGCCGAACAGGCGCGTGACCTGGTCAGAAAAGCCGACCGTGAGCTTCTGATCAAGACGCTGCCGGTCCCGATACGCCTGCAATGTCGCCAGATCGCCCGGCAGCGCATCGCTGGCAAGCAAGGCCTCCGCCAGCGAGGCCGCATCGCGTAACGACAGGTTAAAGCCCTGCCCGGCAATCGGGTGCAGGCTGTGGGCGGCATTGCCCAACACGACCAGGTGCGAGCGCACCTGCTCTTCGGCTTCAATCAGCGACAGCGGATAGGTATGACGCACGCCGACCTGCTTCAACGCACCCAGACGATAGCCGAACACGCCCTGCAGCTCATTGAGGAAGCTGCGGTCATCCAGTGCCATCAGACGCTGCACCTCATCTGCCTTGCGCGTCCAGACCAGCGCACAGCGGTTTTCCGGCAGCGGCAGCAAGGCCATCGGGCCTTCGTCAGTGAAGCGCTCAAATGCTTGTCCGCAATGGGCCTCACTGGGCGTGATGTTGGCGATGAGGGCGCTCTGGTCATAGGGCGTGGAGCGCACGCCGATGCCCAACTGCTCGCGCAGGCTGGAGCGACCGCCATCGGCGAGCACCGCCAGGTCACAGTCCAGCTGGGTTTCGTCGTTCAGGGTCAGGCGATAACCATCGGCCAGCGCCTGCATGTGTTTCACTTCGGCGGGTACGCGCCAGCTGACCACGTCCTTGTCCAGCCCTTGCCACAGGCATTGGCCAAGCCAGGCGTTTTCCACCACGTAACCCAACGCTGGCACGCCTTCCTCCATTGAGGACAGACGCGCGGCACCGAAGCGACCTTTGTCGGACACCTGGATTTGCAGGATGGGTTCGGCACGTCGGCTGATCTGCTGCCAGAGGCCCAGTCGTTCGTAGATCTGACGTGCGCCGAACGACAACGCCGACGAGCGCGCGTCGTAGCTCGGCTGATAGGTATCGCCCGGTGCAAACGGTTCGATCATGACAATCTTCCAGCCTCGGGCCTTGGCCCCGGCCTGCAACGCCAGCGCAAGGCTCGCTCCGACCAGGCCGCCGCCCACGATTGCCAGATTGAAGCGGCTCATGCAGCTTCGGTCCGCGCAGCCGCCATCAGCGCTTCGATGGCGGCGACCGATTTGGGAACATCAACGGTGAGGATCTCACAGCCTTTTTTGGTCACCACGACATCGTCCTCGATTCGTACGCCGATACCGCGCCATTTCTTCGCGACATGCTGATTGTCCGGCGACACATAGATGCCGGGCTCGACCGTCAGCGCCATGCCGACCTCCAGCACTCGCCATTCACCACCAACCTTGTACTCGCCAACGTCGTGCACATCCATGCCCAGCCAGTGCCCGGCGCGATGCATGTAAAACGCCTTGTACGCTTCATTGGCGATCAGCTCATCGACGGCTCCCTGCAGCAGGCCGAGTTCCACCAACCCGCTGGTGATCACTTGCACCGTTGCCTCATGGGCCTGGTTCCAGTGGTTACCCGGCTTGATGGCCGCAAATGCCGCCTCCTGCGACTTGAGTACCAGCTCGTAGATGGCCTTCTGTTCGGCGGAAAACTTGCCGCTGACCGGAAAGGTGCGGGTGATGTCGCTGGCATAGCAGTCGATCTCGCAGCCGGCGTCGATCAACACCAGGTCGCCATCCTTCAACGGTGCGTCGTTCTCTTGGTAATGCAGGATGCAGGCGTTGCGGCCAGAGGCGACGATCGACCCGTAAGCCGGCATCTTCGCCCCACCCTTGCGAAACTCGTAGTCCAGCTCCGCTTCCAGGCTGAACTCGTGCAGCCCGGCGCGGCTGGCCTGCATCGCCCGGACATGCGCCCGCGCGGAGATCTGCGCAGCCTCGCGCATGACTTTCACTTCTGCCGCCGATTTATACAGACGCATGTCGTGCAGCAAGTGATCCAGCGCAACGAACTCATTGGGCGGTTGCGCGCCCAGATGCGCCTTGGAGCGGATGACGTTGATCCACTCCATGACATGGCGGTCGAATTCAGGGTTGTTGCCCATGGACGAGTAGACCCGGTCGCGACCTTCGATCAAGCCGGGCAGGATGTCGTCGATGTCGGTGATGGGAAAAGCATCGTCGGCGCCATATTGACTGATCGCCCCATCCTGTCCGGCCCGCAGCCCGTCCCACAGCTCACGCTCCGGGTTGCGCTCGCGGCAGAACAACACGTACTCGCCGTACTCCCGGCCAGGGATCAGCACGATCACCGCCTCAGGTTCGGGAAAGCCGCTCAGGTACTGGAAATCACTGTCCTGACGGTACACATGTTCAACATCACGATTGCGAATGGCCACGGCAGCCGCCGGCAGGATGGCGATGCTGTTGGGCTCCATCTGCTCCATCAAGGCTTTGCGACGACGGGCGTATTCGGCTTTCGGGATATGGATCATGGGCAACTACGGTCCTCCAGAGGTGCGCTCCGGTCATCGACGCGGGTGGCGGCAACAACCGGATCGGCAACGATGAGCAATCAGTGCAAAGACGGTTTGGCTTCAGGCGCGGCTTTTTTGTTGAACTCGGTGAACAACAGTAGCGGGGCGACACGCAGGTACTCCATGACTTCCATGTAGTCGCTCTCGCCGTCTTCGGACTCTTCCAGAGCGTCCTGGATCTGGGCGATGGCCGCCAGGTCCTGCAGCACGTCGCGGGCATCATCGCTCAGCGACTGACTGCCGACCCGGGCGAAGCCATTGAGGAAACCCTGGCACCACTGGCCGATCGCCACGGTACGATCGGCCAAAGGCTCATCGTCACCGGGCAGCAGCAGGACGACGGCGATGTCGTCGCCGGTGAGTTCGTTTTTCACCATCTCCTGCAAGCCGATCAACGCCTGACGGACGTTGGCCTCAGGCTGTGTTTCCAGGAGCAGGACAGCATCGGCAATCCAGTCATCGGCGTCGAAGCCGGCACCGGCACAACTGCGACCCAGCAACAGGCCCTGCAGCTCGGCAGGAGAGACAGGATGACCGCTGCTTTCCAGCAGGGTGGCGAATGCGTTGTACGGGGAATTCTGTTTAGGCATGGGCAACTAGGCGCCAAGCGGCGCAATGTCTAGAATGAAGGCCTTGTATCGTAGCACCGGCAGACGCGCCCAAGCTATCCAGGCGAAACCCAAGGCGAATCCAGACGCCAGCTCCTGCACCACTCATCTGAAAGTAATCAGTGGAAAACAATGGAAGACAACGACCTGCAAGCGCTGATGGCCCGACTGGAGTTATTGATCAATCGTGTCGAGCAACTAAAAAGTCAAAACGGACTCCTACTAGCTCAGGAAAAAACCTGGCGCGAGGAACGCGCTCACCTCATCGAAAAGAACGAAATCGCCCGGCAGAAGGTCGAGTCAATGATTTCGCGCCTCAAGGCCCTGGAGCAAGACTCATGAGTAATGGCAACAGCATCACCGTGCAAATTCTCGACAAAGAGTATTCGATCATCTGCCCTCAGGAGGAGCGCACCAACCTGGTCAGCGCCGCGCGTTACCTGGATGGCAAGATGCGCGAGATCCGCAGCAGCGGCAAAGTCATCGGCGCGGATCGCATCGCAGTGATGGCAGCACTGAACATTACTCACGACCTGTTGCACAAACAGGAACTGCCTGAAGCCCAGGCCAGCGGTTCGACCCGAGAGCAGGTGCGCGACCTTCTGGACCGTGTGGACCTGGTCCTTGCCACGGATTCAGATAAAGCACAAGGCTGATTGTTCGGACATGATTCGTTATACTTGCCACCGCTCCCTGGAGTGCTTGCCAGTCGGTCATGTCCCTGAGCCGATACGCACAACCACGGGGGTTGCACGTTGGGGTTGGTGTGCATGTCCGCTCGACGGAAAGCCTTAAAGCCTCCTGCAATCTCCACCTTGAACTTTCGGGTTCAAGGGCTACACCGACAGCGGTTCGTCGGGGAGTCTCGAATCTACTACCCATTGCCAGGCGTCCTGTCTGGCAATGGGGATCGTGAATCGCCTGATTGCACGATCCACCCTTGAACTCATGGACTCGCCTGCATGACCTCTTCTGGCGCCGCTTCCCTGAACGATCCCTCTGCCCTTTCCCGCCCTCAATTGCGTCGCCTGTTACGCAAGGCCCGCCGTGCGCTCAATCGCGCAGAACAGCGACAAGCGGCGCAGGGTTTGTACCGACAACTGGCTCAAAACCCGCTTTTTCGCCGCGCTCGGCATATTTCTTTATATCTTCCGATGGACGGTGAAATTGACCCGCGCCTGCTCCTGCGTGAAGCTCAACGCCGCGGCAAGGCAACCTACCTGCCGGTGCTCAGCGCCTGGCCACGGACCAAGATGGTGTTCCAGCGGGTTCGGCCAGGGGAAACGTTTCGTCCTAACCGCTTTCGAATTCCCGAGCCGCTCATCTGCCCCAGGCGCCAACGCAAAATCTGGACGCTGGATCTGATCTTGATGCCCCTGGTGGGCTTCGACGACCAAGGCGGCCGATTGGGCATGGGCGGGGGGTTTTATGATCGCAGCCTGGCCTATCAGGCGCGCCGCAAAGCCTGGCAGAAACCCGTGCTGCTCGGGCTTGCCCATGAGTGTCAGAAGGTCGGGAAGCTGGCGGTGGCCAGTTGGGATGTGCCGCTGCGGGGCACGGTGTCGGACAAAGGTTGGTACATGGCGTGAGTTGCCATTACTCAATCTGAAACAACATCGATCGCTTGGATCTACCCTGTAGCATCCCGGCTTGCCGACGGTAGCGACTTTGCGGACGCCAGCGCCGGCAAGCCGGACTGCTACGGGTGCATGTGAGGCGGGGCGTTAGCGGCGAGGCTGTGGTTGCTGCTGCTGAGTGATCTCAACCGGCGCATCGGCCTTGGCGGCCCACAGACTTTGCGCGTAACCGGTGGTGACAATACCCAAGCCGAACAAAATGACCAATATCCACAGTAAATCCGGCTTGCGTCGCATTGATTGCCCCCCTTTGGCAAACCAAAACCTGGCGTTCACGGCTTGTTTCTGTAGGCCGTGTAACGGTGTAGCGCTGAAAAGCCCGGCATTCTGCGATAACGTGAACCAACACGCAAATACTGGCGCCAGCCGACTGTCGGTTTGTCATGAAACCGTAGGACAACCTGCCCAATTCCCATCAAGGAGCCGCTATAAATGGCCTATTGGCTGATGAAATCAGAGCCCGACGAGCTATCGATCACCGGATTGAAAAAGCTCGGGGAAGCGCGCTGGGACGGCGTTCGCAATTACCAGGCGCGTAACTTCTTGCGCGCCATGGCCGTCGGCGACGAGTTCTTTTTCTATCACTCCAGTTGCCCGGAACCCGGGATTGCAGGTATCGGCAAAATAATCGAAGCCGCTTTCCCTGACCCTACCGCCCTGGACGCCGAGAGCCACTACTTCGACGCCAAGGCCAGCGACGTCAAGAACCCATGGAGCGCCATTAATGTCGCCTTTGTCGAGGTTTTTCCGAACGTGCTGAGTCTAGGTCATTTGAAACAGCAGGCCGCGCTGGAACAGCTACCGCTGGTACAAAAAGGCAGCCGCCTTTCCGTCATGCCGGTGACGCCCGAGCAGTGGGCAGCTGTGCTGGCGTTACGCTGAAGATAATCCACTGCCCTTGGCGCGCTTGCCCGCGATTGCGCCGCCACGTCATTGACGGGGCACGCATGATCACCTGTAGCCGTTCGGCTTGCCGGCGGTGGCGCCATCAGAATCGCTACCGCCGGCAAGCCGCGCTGCTACAGAGGTTTGCCCGCCACACTTACTGTGCAATGAAGTTATTGAACAGCAGGTCCTCTACTACCGGCTTGCCAGTCTCTTGGGTCAGCACTTCCTGCGTCTGCTTCAACGCCTCCTGACGCAGCTTTTCCTTGGCGTCGACGTTACCCATGCTCTCGACAGTCTGTTGAGTGAACAGCGCCACCAGCTGATTGCGAATCAACGGCTCGTTCTGCTTTACCAGCTTCTGCGCTTCAGCGCCGGTGACGCGCAGCGCCACGTCAGCCTTGTAAACGTGCAGCTTGGGGCTGCCGTCCAGCGAATAGTTGCCCACGAAAGGCGGCGTCAGTGCGACGTACGAGACCTTGTTCAGGTCTTCCTTCTCGCCGCCCTCTTCGTTCGCCATCACAGGCATCGACAACGCCAACAACATCAGAATCCACGCTTTCACAGTCCACTCCTCAATCCGGTTCGCGCCATAGCTTACTAAAGCTTATGCACGCCTATCAGGCAGGGGCATGCTGATTGACCCCACAACCTCTCTACCTACACTTATCGGCCATCACTGGAAAAGGAATAGTCCCCGATGAAAGCCGTGCTCTGCAAAGCCTTCGGCCCTGCCGAAAATCTGGTGCTGGAAGACGTTCCCAGCCCCGAACCGAAGAAAAACGAAATCCTGCTGGACGTCCACGCGGCCGGGGTCAACTTCCCCGATACGCTGATCATCGAGGGCAAATATCAATTCAAGCCGCCCTTTCCGTTTTCTCCAGGCGGCGAAGCCTCAGGCGTCGTCGCGGCAGTGGGCGAGAAAGTCAGCCACCTGAAAGTCGGCGACCGGGTCATGGCCCTGACTGGCTGGGGCAGCTTCGCCGAACAGATCGCAGTAGCGGGCTACAACGTGCTGCCGATCCCTGAGGCCATGGACTTCACCACCGCCGCCGCTTTCAGCATGACCTACGGCACCTCCATGCACGCGCTCAAACAACGCGCCAACCTGCAGCCCGGCGAAACCCTGCTCGTCCTCGGCGCCTCGGGCGGCGTCGGCCTGGCTGCCGTAGAAATCGGCAAAGCCATGGGCGCCCGCGTCATCGCCGCCGCCAGCAGCGCCGACAAACTCATCGTGGCCAAAAACGCCGGCGCTGACGAACTCATCAACTACAGCGAAACCAGCCTCAAGGACGAACTCAAACGCCTGACCAACGGCAACGGCGTCGACGTCATCTACGACCCCGTCGGCGGCGACCTCTTCGACCAGGCCGTGCGCGCCATCGCCTGGAACGGCCGCCTCCTCGTCGTCGGCTTCGCAAGCGGCCGCATCCCGGAACTGCCAGTCAATCTGGCGCTATTAAAGGGCGCATCGGTAGTCGGGGTGTTCTGGGGTTCGTTTGCCCAACGCCAGCCGCAGGACAACGCGGCAAACTTTCAGCAGTTATTCACGTGGTATGGCGAAGGGAAGCTAAAACCACTGGTGTCGAAGGTTTATCCGCTGGAACAAGCGGGGGAAGCGATTGATTCATTGGGGCAGAGGAAGGCGGTTGGGAAGGTTGTTGTTGGGGTTAGGTAAGTCTAGATAATTAAAACCCTCGCAGCTTTATCAGGATTCTAATTAACGGGAAATATGAAAGCTCGCGAACGTAACCATTATCAAGTCTTTTAAAATCCTCTCACATAAAGTAACAAACCGACACTGGAAAAATATCAGTGTCGGATTGCGATAATTTAAGACGTTGTATTAGGTACTCGCCATACAGACAAAAAGGAGTAACTGTATGAGCGATAATGACGAGAAAAATATTCATGTCAGGGAGGGTCAAAAAGAACGTGACCCCTATGGATCCCCTGGCAGGGTACCGGGTTCGAAGGATGGGTGGACCATTGGGCTTGGTGGTTCTGGAGGCGGGCGTGGCGAAGGGGGGCGCCCGGGCACCCTCTCTGGCTCTAAACGAAGACGCTTACGCCTAGCCGATAAGCGTCGACGGGAACAAGAAGCCCGACAGCAAGCAGAAGCCAACATCCACGCCCAAGCTCAGGCAGCGGCTCAAGCAGCACAGGCTGCGCAAGCCCAACGTGATGCACAAGCACGCGCCGCCGCTGAAGCGCATGCCAAGGCGCAAGGTGAAGAACAGGCCCGAACTCACGCAGAAACCCAGGCCCGAGCTGCGGCCGAAGCGCAAGCAGAGCGTGAGCGCGTCCAGCTTGCTCACAACCAAACTGTGGAATCCCTTTCGAAAGCTCAGCCAGCGACAAAAGCCAGTCTCGACCGGAGTCATTCCGACGTAAAAGCGGCTTTGGCCAAGCGTCTGCAATCAGAGATTGAATCTGTAGCTCCCAGCCCCTCAAGCACGGGACAGCAACTGCTGGACGAGATTCTGCAGCAGAAAGCCCGGATCAATTACTTGATTGCCCACAAGTCTGGCTTACGTGAGCAGAACATAAAAAATGCTTATTCATTTACCGGGGCCGACCCGCTAAGTATCGATGGCGAACAGTACAGAGCCATTTTGCTATCTCGCAGTACTACCGCAGAACAAGCCCATCGCATCCATCAAGCGTGGGCGACCGCCTACGCCGATGCGCTGGAAATAATAGTACATGTTGATTCAGAACGACTCCTTTTTGAGAGGTCCGAGTCTCTTTCTAAAGCCTATGCCGAAGAGAGCTGGGCGCTGCAACACAGCTCTGTTGAGCACGAGAGACTCTCGATAAAACAGGCGTCCGAAATAAGCCGACTGTGGCAAGTGGTGGCGGGACCAAATACTTACCCACAGAACGCACCCACCGCGAAGGATATAGCCAAATCCATCGCCGAAAAGATATTCACCCAACAAGCAGCCAGAGCCTTGGGCAGAGCGCTACCACACCTCGTCTTGCTGTACCCAACGGAATTGGCCAACGGCGAATTGCCTCCCTCGATCCTCGCCACCCCCGCTTCAGAGATAGGCGTGGCCACTGACATAGACCTCGACTTCATTGCTAGCCGCAAAGGAAACGTCAACGTTACGCATCGGTTGCAACTCCAAGAAACGGATGATGATTTCAAGACAGCATGGACCGTTCCAGACGGTGTAGTCACTGGCACGAAGGTCCGAGTCAGGTCGTTTACCTATAACCCAAGCACCAAACGGTACGAGTTCGTTCGCGACGATGGTACTGCGCCGTCCCTTGTCTGGACACCAGCAGTTGCCCCGCAAAGCAGCTCAACCTTGACACCGAGTGAAGCGCCCGCGCTTGCGAAAGATCCGGGCAAGGTCGTTTCGCCGGTCACCGACCAGTTGGGGGATTGCCCGACTTACGACTTGGAAGACATTGAAGATTACATCCTGGTCTTTCCGGCAGATTCGGGTCTACCCCCCGTCTATGTCATGTTCAAAAGCCCAAGGTATTTACCTGGGGTAGTGAGTGGCAATGGTGGCGATATCGATCCAAACTGGGAACGGGCGGCCGCCCAAGGCATGGGATCACAGATACCTTCCGCGGTTGCGGATGCACTCCGTGGTAGAGAGTATTCAGAATTTCGAAGCTTGAAAAAAGCGATCTGGAGGGAAATTTCAAAACTCCCAGAAATCACTCAACATATGGATGAAATGAACATAGCGCTTATCCGGAGCGGCAAGTCTCCTATCGCTCCAAGAGGGGAGCGCAAAGGCGGTCGAATTCGGTATGAAATACATCACAAAGATCCGATTTCCAACGGAGGTAATGTCTATGGAATCGATAATCTGGTTTTCAGTACGCCAGCAAACCATGACAGCATCCACAAAATACTACGTCAACAGGAGAAATCTCAATGAGCGACTTGGTTATCCAACAAATCACAGAAGAAGATTTCCTTAAACTGGTCAAAGAAATCTGCTCGGCCGAACATATGACTGAGCGGCAGCACACCAATGCCATTTTAGAATTCGAGAGATTGTGCGAACATCCTGATGGATCCGACTTAATTTATTATCCAAAGCCATTGGCCGATAATTCACCGGCAGGCATCGTCAAAACAATCAAGGAATGGCGTGTCGAAAATGGAAAGCCTGGTTTCAAATCTGAAAAATAATGTGATCAAGTTACCAAGAACCAATATTGAGATATTTTCAAATGACCAACTATACAACCCTATTCAACCAATTGCCTCAGCGAGTTAGGCTAGAGATAGCGACACACTTGGGTTCAACCGCAGGTATGTCAGAGGTTCAGATCGCCACAAGGTATAAAGACGTTGCCTGGTGGCTGAGGTCTGTAAAACTGGCGACGCTGCCGCCAGGCTATGAATCTAATGATACACATATGGCACCGCAGGAATTCAATGGTTTGGGGCCTTCAGTCGGAGTGTCGCCGGAGCTAACGGAGGTGATAAATCATTTTATCGCTTCTGAATGTGCTTGGTATTTGGATAACTTCGTCCACCAGCTCCTCGCAGTGATAACCCGGATGCATGAGGCAGCTCGCCTGCAAGCTCAACGCCAGGCCGAGGCGGCCGCGCGTCAGCTGGCCCAACGCCAAGCAGAGGAAGCAGCTCGGCAGCTCGCCCAACGTCAGGCTGAAGAGGCAGCGCGTTTGCACGCTCAACACGTAGCTGAAGAAGCCGCCCGCCAACTGGAGCAACGTCAGGCCGAAGAGGCTGCCCGGTTAGCGGCCCGCCAACTTGCCGAGCAACAAGCCCAAGCAGCAGCTGCAGCACTTGCCCAACAAAAAGCGCGAGAAGCTGCTGTGCAGGAAGCACGTCTAGTATTGGAGCTGGCTGCGGCCGCTAACACTACACCAACCCAACAAGCACCTGTTGGAGCGGAAACTTCGTTGACCAGCGTGTCGACAGATATGCGTTCAGCTCAAACGATTTTCTTCATGCCAGGGCCGGAAGCGATGGCGGAAATTGACCGCGCGACGCTGGTCCTTAAACACGGTATTGATGCTGCGGTGGATCGATACGCTTTAGCGATCAGCCCATATCTGAACGCGCGAGAGGTGGCCGTGCGCGCCGCTCCGTAACCGGCAATGCGTCGATTGACGCAACAGGAGGAACGCAGACGGAAAGTCTGCGTTTTCCACCCCTACACAGCTTCGGACACGAATGCCGAACGCCTACAACCGCGCTCGAATGTCTTTGGGCAACGCCTCTTTGAAACGCAGCTGCGGTTGGCCCTCACACAAGGCAAGAATCGCCGGAACCCTGCTCACGAACCTGTCTCCCAACTCTGCTCGTTCGTCGTCCGACATTTTCTGACGCGTGGCAGAACGGGCAAGCAACCTGAAGGTGTGTCTGAATACATGCATATCGGACAGATCCCGGTCGGGCGACTGGGTGCGGAAATTCGCAACAGCTTCGTTGAATGTGCGGCAGCTCAACAAGCGAATCTGGTTGCGCATCCATCCCTGAGCACCCCCCCATTCTCGCGTATGGGTGAAATATATCTCCTCCCGGAACGCGATGGTCTCCGGCGCTTCGGCGCTGACTTTCCAGGGTTTCAGGCGCCATTGGGGAACTGCTCGTTCGGCGCTCCTGGCAAACTTTGGATGTGAGCTGTCGACCACTTTCACATCCGTGATGGAACCGTCCTTATGGCCATTGAGCTCGATCAAAACCGAGCCCGAGACGCCTCTTTCGTAAAGCGTGAGCGGGTATTTGGGTGCCGTCTGGAACTCGAACGCCATCGGCGGCCCCTCGGCCTGGGCCGGCCCGGCTGAAATAATTGCGGCGCACAACATCCACTTTCTCACTCGCGAATCCCTTCTGTAGTTTCGATTAGCCGTACTTGCTGCCAAGCAGCACCAGCCCACCAAGTTGGGCTCCAGCTGTAACTATTGATCGATGTCCGATTCCGCTTCACATCCACCAACAACCCACCTATTTCGCTGGGCAAGTGCGCGGCGTATCTGCTGTCCGGCTTGCTTTTGCAGCTGGAGACGACCTGCGGGACCGACCTTTCGAGCAGTGTCAGCAAAGCCTTGCGCTGGTTTTCGTCCGGCACTCGCAGCGCGGCGTAATCGCTTTCTAGAAACTCGGCTGTGTACCAGAACAGATCGACTTTACTTAACGGCGCTTTGGGAAAGTCACGTTTGCTCATACGCACCTCGTAGTTGAGATAAGCGCAGAGAGCGTTGTTCAGTCCCAGGGAGAGTTCGCTGGAAAAAGGCTCGATACCCTGAGCACCAAACAGAATCAGCAACGGGAACTCGATTTTTGCGGGTCCGTCTGGCTGATCGTCCCAAGGCCTGAAGCGCCATTGCACGACCGCGCGCTGAACCGCGATCAAGAGATCGGGGTGGCTGCTTTCACGCACATTGGCGCTCTGGACACTGCCCGATGGCCCGATAGTGAGATGCACACGAACCTTGCCCGTGTACCGCGCCTCGACGAGCGCCGGCGGATATTCAGGCGCTGGCGTGAAGATGGGTGCCAGCCTGTATTCGCTGGCCCAGCCGTGCAGCGATAACAACAGCAGGAAGATAAACGCGTAGATCCTCACAAACACCCTCGGCACCGAACGCCACAGCTTGGAAGGGGGCGATGCTACGACCTGATACCCGCGGCCGTAAGGTGACCAATTCCTGTTAACAGGTAGGACCGATCCTAAAGATCGAACATCGAGATACACATTCAAGCCATGTTCGTAATCCAACACCGCAAAACGAACAAAACCTATAGATTTGCTGGTGAGAACCCTTCCTATTTTCTGTAACGAAAATGTAATATTCGGATTCGCATAAGAATATAAAAACTGTGGAGTGTTCGATGTTTGCCTTTTTCCGTCCTGCCGCGCACCAGGCCCCGCTGCCTGCAGAGCGCGTCGATAGCACCTACCGCCGCCTGCGCTGGCAGATATTTGCCGGTATTTTCTTTGGCTACGCGGGGTACTACCTGCTGCGCAAGAACTTCTCGCTGGCCATGCCTTACCTGATCGACCAGGGCTACACACGTGGTGAGTTGGGTGTGGCGATCTCGGCGATCGCCATTGCCTATGGCCTTTCGAAGTTCCTCATGGGGCTGGTTTCAGATCGCTCCAATCCGCGTTATTTCCTTCCGTTTGGCTTGCTGGTGTCGGCGGCGACCATGTTCGTGTTCGGTTTCGCGCCCTGGGCGACGTCCAGCGTCACCATCATGTTTATCCTGCTGTTCATCAACGGCTGGGCGCAGGGCATGGGCTGGCCGCCGAGCGGGCGGACGATGGTGCATTGGTGGTCGCAGAAGGAACGTGGCGGCGTGGTGTCGGTATGGAACGTGGCGCATAACGTCGGCGGCGGTCTGATCGGTCCGTTGTTCCTGCTGGGGCTTGGCTGGACCAACGACTGGCATGCGGCTTTTTATGTGCCTGCCGCAGTCGCTCTGTTCGTTGCCTTGTTCGCCTTCATCATGATGCGCGATACGCCGCAGTCGGTCGGCCTGCCACCGGTTGAGGAGTACAAGAACGACTATCCGGAAGGCTACGACGCAAGCCACGAAGAAGAATTCAGCGCCAAGGAAATCTTCGTCAAATACGTGCTGCGCAACAAGATGCTCTGGTACATCGCATTGGCGAACGTCTTCGTTTACCTGCTGCGTTATGGCGTGCTGGATTGGGCGCCGACCTACCTGAAAGAAGCCAAGCACTTCACTGTGGACACCACCTCATGGGCGTATTTCTTCTATGAGTGGGCGGGCATTCCCGGCACCCTGTTGTGCGGCTGGATGTCGGACAAGATTTTCCGCGGCAACCGTGGCCTGACCGGGATCGTGTTCATGGCGCTGGTCACCGTGGCGACGCTGGTGTACTGGCTCAACCCGCCGGGCAACCCGACGGTGGACATGATCGCGCTGATCTCCATCGGCTTCCTGATTTACGGCCCGGTGATGCTGGTGGGTCTGCAGGCGCTCGAACTGGCGCCCAAGAAAGCGGCAGGGACTGCGGCGGGCTTTACTGGCCTGTTCGGTTATCTGGGCGGCTCGGTCGCGGCCAGTGCGCTGATGGGCTACACCGTGGACCATTTTGGCTGGGATGGCGGTTTCGTGATTCTGGTTGCAGCGTGCGTGCTCTCGATCGTGTTTTTGGCACCGACGTTGCGGCACACGCAGGTCGCCAGTCAGTCCCGCGAGGCGGTTGCATAAGCATTATCCGATGACCCGGCGGTGGCGATTGACTCGCCATCCTGTTTCTCCCCCAGGGGCGCAGCGCAGCAAGCTGTGCCCTCACGGCCTGCATCCGCAATCAAAGGCAGGTAAGACTCTTCATACCGCGAGCAATATCGGCCTGCACCGTTTGAACCGCTCCTCCAGGCTCAGATCCGGCATGGCGTGGTTGCGCAGGGCGTGGATGGTCTGTTCGACATATTCGCGCGTGGTGCCGTAGCGGCCGCTGGCGCTGGCAAGTACCTGGGTCAGCACGCTGTCAGGCAGATTGCCGGCATAGCTGGGCAGATGGCGTTCCAGCACAAAACCCAGCGCTTGCACTTTGGTCCCGTCCTCAAGTCGGCAATTAAGCCAGTGCGGGCGATAAGACGGGTACGGCATTTCTCGCTGCCACAGGGCCAGCAACGACTCTTCGATGTTCTCCTCAGGCAGGCGATAGGCGAAGCCACTGCATGAGCCTCCCCGGTCCAGACCGAACACCAGCCCCGGTTGCTCCGGCGTGCCGCGATGCTCGTGGGACCACAGGTACAAGCCGCGGTGATAACCATGCACCCTGCCACGCTGACGCTCCACTGCGGAGCACTCCGGGCGCCATATCAATGAACCGTATGCAAACAGCCAGACCGGCCCACCCTCGTGACGAGAGAGGGTGGCGTGCATGGAAGCAAGAAGTTGCTCGCGGGTAAGCTTGGGCCCCAAATCGATGACTGGCGGATAAGTCAGGCCCAGGCCGTCGTGTACGGCCACCACCAAATTGTTGATTTGATTACCCATCTGACTTCCTTCTGACCCGATTCAGGCCAGCGCAACGCTGAGAACATTTGAAACCGGTGATGAACGCTTGCAGATGTCGCTCACAACCTCATGGCTATCAGACTCCACCATGACGGCATCCGTCACGCCAGGAAACCCGCATTGCTGATTTATCCGATGCAATTAGCACTCCATCGGCCGCGCCGCCCGGCAGAGTGCGGTGTGCAGGGCAGCGACCATTTGTCGGCTGGAGAAATAGGCGTTTTCCTACAATAACTGAGGAATCTTCAACTTTATGAGGAGAGGGTCTATTACGTATAAGTCCGCCGGCTGCCGCCAGTTGTGCGCAGATCAGCAGATGAGAACGCAAAGTGAGCACATTTCGAACAGTTATCACCGTGGCATTCTGTGCCGCCCTCGCCTGCATTGCCCGGCCTGCCCAGAGCAACGAGCAAGACGCCTTCTGGCAGGTGCAGACCAGCGCCTATACCCGGCACTTTTCTTCATCCCCGGAACACAACAATCGGCAAAACCTGCTGGGACTGGAGCGCAACGAAGCGTCAGGCTGGCTCTACGGTGCCGCCACCTTTCGCAATTCGTTTGATCAACAGTCGGTCTACGCCTATGCAGGCAAGCGATTTGAAAGTGCCGACTACCCGGTATACGCCAAGCTCAGCGGCGGGCTGCTTTACGGATACAAAGGCCAGTACCGCAACAAGATCCCTCTCAACCACTTTGGCGTCGCGCCCGCGTTCATTCCGGGCGTGGGGGTCAGGCTGGGCGCTGTGAGCGTAGAGGTGGTGCTGCTGGGAGCGTCCGCCGCGATGGCGAACGTGGGGCTCAGGTTCTAGTCCCGCGCCTCAGGAACGAGGCGCATAGGCAAACACATCGGCGCGCATCTGCCGGGCATCCATACCCGCCATTACCAACGCATCAAGCGTGGAATAGACCATCGCGGGCGACCCACTGGCATAGACCTCAATCGACTTCAGGTCGGCGAAGTCCTCGCAAACGGCCTCATGCAACATGCCGCAGCGCCCTTCCCATCCGCACAGGTCGCTGACGATCTTGTGCAGGTGCAGGTTGGGCAAGGCTTTCCACTCGTCCCAATGCTTGAGCTCATAGAAGTCCTCCGGCCGGCGCACACCCCAGTACACGTGCACTGGATACGGAAAGCCCTTGGAGCGACAGTGCTCGATAAGGCTGTGCATCTGCCCCATGCCCGTACCTGCAGCGATCAGCACCAACGGACCATCGGGAAGCTCGCCCAGATGGGTATCGCCAAATGGCAATTCGACCCGGGCCATGCCGTCACGCTGCAGCTGTTTGAT
The DNA here is from genome assembly GCF_044900785.1 of Pseudomonas sp. NPDC087358. NCBI lineage: Bacteria > Pseudomonadati > Pseudomonadota > Gammaproteobacteria > Pseudomonadales > Pseudomonadaceae > Pseudomonas > Pseudomonas sp. NPDC087358. The sequence continues at coordinate 214,299 of NZ_JBJDOA010000007.1, read as the reverse complement.
CAGATTCTGCGCACTGGCCTCGCGCGCCAGCACATGGAATTCCAGGTCGCGGCCACTCTCGGGCGCCGAGGCCATGGAAAAGGCCGACTTCTCACCGTCATCGCGGGCGATCATCAGGTACTGGCCGGCATGATATCGCGGCGGTTTGCCGGCAGGCGCGCGCAGCATCACCCGCCAGACATCGCCGCCGACCTCAACGCACTCGGTCACCTGACAGGCGAAGCTGCGCACTGGCAACTCGCCCAGGGGCAACACGCTGTCCCACAACACGACGCAATCTTGCTGCGGTACGGCCAGGCACGTGTAGATTTCGCCGTGCCCCAGCAGCTCACCGGACTGCGCGACACTGCCCTCAACCAGCAGCGCCGAGCAGATGTGGCAGTTGCCGTTGCGACAGCTCTGAGGGCATTCGTAGCCCAGTCGTTGGGCGGCGTCGAGGATCCGCTCGCCCGGCAATGTCTCAAGTACTGCACCGGAAGGCTGCAAGGTTACGCGCATCAATCTATTCCCAGCTGATTCCAGATATCGTCGATCCGGCGAGTGACGGCTTCGTCCTTGACGATGACCCTTCCCCATTCACGGGTAGTCTCGCCCGGCCATTTATGCGTGGCATCTAGTCCCATCTTCGACCCCAGGCCGGAAACCGGCGAGGCGAAGTCGAGGTAGTCGATCGGCGTGTTGTCGATCATCACCGTATCGCGTTTGGGGTCCATGCGCGTGGTGATCGCCCAGATCACGTCGTTCCAGTCCCGGGCGTTAATGTCGTCATCGGTAACGATAACGAATTTGGTGTACATGAACTGTCGCAAAAACGACCAGACACCGAGCATCACGCGCTTGGCATGGCCCGGGTACTGCTTCTTCATGGTCACGATAGCCATGCGGTACGAACAACCTTCCGGCGGCAGGTAGAAATCGGTGATCTCGGGAAACTGCTTCTGCAGGATCGGCACGAACACCTCGTTCAGTGCCACGCCGAGGATCGCCGGCTCATCCGGTGGACGGCCGGTGTAGGTGCTGTGATAGATCGGCTTGATGCGATGGGTGATGCGCTCCACGGTGAACACCGGGAAGCTGTCGACCTCGTTGTAGTAGCCGGTGTGGTCGCCGTACGGACCTTCGTCGGCCATTTCACCGGGGTGAATCACGCCCTCCAGCACAATCTCCGCGCTGGCCGGCACTTGCAGATCATTGCCCCGGCACTTGATCAGCTCGGTGCGATTGCCGCGCAACAGTCCGGCGAAAGCATATTCAGAGAGGCTGTCAGGCACCGGTGTGACGGCGCCGAGGATGGTCGCCGGATCAGCGCCCAGGGCCACCGAAACAGGGAAAGGCTGCCCAGGATGCCTGGCGCACCACTCCTTGAAGTCCAGCGCGCCGCCGCGATGGCTCAGCCAGCGCATGATGACTTTATTGCGGCCAATCACCTGTTGCCTGTAGATACCCAGGTTCTGGCGTTCTTTGTTCGGCCCTTTGGTAACCGTCAGGCCCCAGGTGATCAGCGGACCGACATCGCCCGGCCAGCAGGTCTGCACTGGCAGCATGCCAAGATCGACGTCGTCGCCCTCAATGACCACTTCCTGGCAAGGCGCGTCCTTGACGACTTTCGGCGCCATCGCGATGACTTTCCTGAAGATCGGCAGCTTCGACCAGGCGTCTTTGAGGCCCTTCGGTGGCTCGGGCTCCTTGAGAAACGCCAGCAGTTTGCCAATCTCGCGCAGCTCACTGGTGGACTCGGCGCCCATGCCCATGGCCACCCGCTCAGGCGTGCCGAACAGGTTACCGAGCACCGGGATGTCGTAGCCGGTCGGGTTCTCGAACAGCAGTGCCGGCCCCTTGTTGCGAAGGGTCCGGTCGCAGACTTCAGTCATCTCCAGCACTGGGGAGACGGGTACCTGGATGCGTTTCAACTCTCCGCGCTGCTCAAGCTGCTGCACGAAATCCCGTAGATCCTTGAATTTCATTAACCCGGCCACTTAACAAATAGATGCACATCCTACCTGCTCTGGCCGCCGACAGCAGCAGCCGCAGGCGTAATCATCCGCCTCGAGCGGTGCTTTCACTGAGGAAGACTGGCGCCAGCAAAGGCTGCATGCGCTCGCCACCGGTGTCCGACAGATGATTTTCATCCATGTACTGGGAATGGCCGTCGAATTCGGCCCGGCAGATGCCGCCCGGGCACATCAGCGGGGTGGGATCGAGAATGCGGACCTGCGGATCTTGCTGGCTTAGCTGGCTGAACAATGAATCGAGAAACCGCTGACGGTCCAGATGTTCGGCGATAGGCCGACCCAGTCGTTCGGCCGATCGTCCCACCATCGCCAGGCTGGCCAGACGCGCAACGGTGCCCTGGCGCTGCAGCGGCACCTCCTTGAAGATCCAGACCCGCGCACCCGTTTCACGCAGGCTGTGCACCATTGCGCTCAGGTCCTTGGCCACTTCCTGCTCGGCCACCGGGCGGCTGTCGTTGCGATACAGGACATGCTGCCTGTCGCCGTCCTCTTCGCCGTACAGGTACAGGCTCCAGCGTGCTGCCAGCACCACGTCACGAATCTTGTGCGTGCGAATGGACTGGAGGGTGGCTTGATTGAAATCCTGACACTGCTGACGGGTTTCATGCCCCAGAATCGGCAAGCAACCAGACAGGCTCGCCAGCCATACCGGAACGTCATAGCGGGCGGCATCCGCCTCAATTGCCGGAAGCAGCGCCGCGGCATGACTGTCACCCCAGACCAGTTGCACAGGCGGCGTCTGCTGATCACCGCCAAAGCGGCAGACTCGGGTCAGATCCTTACTGTCGCGCTGCTGCAGGCATTCCATCTGTCCACGCTGCCAATGCCGCGCCTCGGCATATTGCCGGGCCTGACCCGACAACCGCCCCGGTGCGCCATCGCCGTCGCGAACCAACTGCCCGGCCGCGCCGAGAATGAGCAACGTCGCCAGCCCGGCGAACAGCACCGGCTTGCGCCCAGCCAGCAGACGTTTTTCCCGGAAAGGCAGTTCAACCAGGCGCCAGCTCAGCCAGGCCAGCACCAGACTGAAGGCGACCCATCCGCCAGCCTCAAATGCCTGCATGCCATCGACCGACACCGCGTTGGCGTAGACGAATACCGGCCAGTGCCAGAGGTACCACGAATAGGAAATCAGGCCCGCGCCGACCATCAGCCGCAGGCTCAACAGCCGCCCGACCAGCGTCTGGCCATGACCGCCCGCCCAGATCATGGCTGTCGCACCCAACACCGGCAGCAACGCCGCCCAGCCCGGGAACGGCGTGTATTTGTCGAAACCGAAAATGGCGTACAGCACCGCCAGAAGCCCGGCCAACGCGGCACCCTGATACACCCAGGGCGACAGCTTGCGGGCAGAGGCAGGTATCACCGCGAGCATCGCCCCGCACAATAGCTCCCAGGCGCGCATCGGCAAGAGGAAAAACGCCGCATCGGGTTCACGCTTGATGACCCAGACGTTCAGCGCAAATGACACCAGCAGCAGACCGAACAGCATCCAGCGCCAATGCCGTAAAAACCGGGTCAACAGCACCATCAGCAACGGGAACAGGATGTAGTACTGCTCCTCGACCGACAGTGACCAGGTGTGCAGCAACGGTTTGAAATCGGAGGCCGGGTTGAAATAACCGTCCTGGCGCATGAACAGGATGTTGGAGACGAACATCGCCTGATAACGCACTGCCCGGCCCAGCTGCGAATAGTCGTTGGCCGGCATCAGCAGCCAGCCCACCAGCAGCGTGGCGAGCATCATGACGCTCAGTGCCGGAATGATGCGACGGGCACGGCGCGCCCAAAAATCGACAAAGCTGAAGCGTGCGGCGCTGATCTCTCGATGAATGATCGAGGTGATGAGGAAGCCGGAAATGACGAAGAACACATCGACGCCGATGAAGCCACCGCTGAACGCGCCGAACCCGAAGTGGTACAGCACCACCGGAATAACCGCCAGCGCCCGCAGCCCATCGATGTCGCGACGATTGCCAAACGTATGCATGACGCTCCTTGTCCGCGTTGTATGCCGAAAAAAAGTCAAAAAAATGGTGCCCCAAAGGGACACCACTTTTCTACAGCCGTTCAGCGCGTTACTTGCGCTTCATCGACAGGAAGAACTCATCGTTGGTCTTGGTCTGTTTCAGCTTGTCGATCAAGAACTCGATGGCAGCAACTTCATCCATCGGATGCAGCAGCTTGCGCAGAATCCACATGCGTTGCAGCTCGTCGTCGGCGGTCAGCAACTCTTCGCGGCGGGTACCGGAGCGGTTGATGTTGATGGCCGGGAACACGCGCTTTTCGGCGATCTTGCGATCCAGAGGCAGTTCCATGTTGCCGGTGCCTTTGAATTCTTCGTAGATCACTTCGTCCATCTTCGAGCCGGTTTCAACCAGCGCGGTAGCGATGATGGTCAGCGAGCCGCCTTCTTCGATGTTACGAGCCGCACCGAAGAAGCGCTTTGGTTTTTCCAGCGCGTGGGCGTCGACACCACCGGTCAATACCTTGCCGGAGCTCGGGATGACGGTGTTATAGGCGCGGGCCAGACGGGTAATGGAGTCGAGCAGGATGACCACGTCTTTCTTGTGCTCGACCAGGCGCTTGGCCTTCTCGATCACCATTTCGGCGACCTGCACGTGACGGGTGGGTGGCTCATCGAAGGTGGAGGCAACCACTTCGCCGCGCACGGTGCGCTGCATTTCGGTTACTTCTTCCGGACGCTCATCGATCAACAGAACGATCAGATGGACTTCAGGGTTGTTGCGAGTGATGTTCGACGCGATGTTCTGCAACATGATGGTCTTGCCCGCCTTCGGCGGCGCAACGATCAGACCACGTTGACCTTTGCCGATCGGAGCACACAGGTCGATGACACGGCCGGTGAGGTCTTCGGTGGAGCCGTTACCGGCTTCCATCTTCATGCGGATGGTGGGGAACAGCGGCGTCAGGTTTTCGAACAGAATTTTGTTCTTCGCGTTTTCTGGACGGTCGAAGTTGATGGTGTCGACCTTGAGCAGTGCGAAGTAACGCTCGCCTTCCTTCGGTGGACGGATCTTGCCGACAATGGTGTCGCCCGTGCGAAGGTTGAAGCGGCGGATCTGGCTCGGCGAGACGTAGATGTCGTCCGGGCCGGCGAGGTAAGAGGCGTCTGCAGAGCGGAGGAAGCCGAAGCCATCCTGGAGGATCTCCAGCACGCCATCACCCGAGATTTCCTCGCCGCTTTTAGCGTGCTTTTTCAGCAGGGAGAAGATCACATCCTGCTTGCGCGAACGGGCCATATTTTCTATGCCCATCTGTTCGGCCATTTCGAGCAGATCGGTAATAGGCTTTTGCTTGAGTTCAGTCAGGTTCATATAGGAATGACGTAATCATGTATGGAGGGGGAAATTAAGCTTTTGGCTTAATGAGGCCGCGCCGCAGAGAAGGCGACAGGATCGCGTACAAATCGAAAGGAGAGCGTCGGCGACGGCTAGCAGGGGGCAACGGAGAAACCGTTGCGGGGCCGAATGTACCACTGGATTTTCCAAGCGTCTAGTGCAACGCCAGAAAAAAGCCCCGCTATTTGCGGGGCTTTTGCGCCATCAGATGTTGGCGTCGAGAAACGCTTGCAGCTGAGACTTGGACAGAGCGCCGACCTTGGTCGCCGCCACTTCACCGTCCTTGAACAGCATCAGGGTCGGAATACCGCGCACGCCATGCTTGGCCGGGGTTTCCTGGTTTTCGTCGATGTTCAGCTTGGCAATGGTCAGCTTGCCTTCGTAGGTACCGGCGATATCGTCCAGAACCGGGGCGATCATCTTGCACGGGCCGCACCATTCAGCCCAGTAATCCACCAGCACAGGACCGCTAGCCTTCAGGACATCGGCTTCGAAGCTCGCGTCGCTGACGTGTTTGATAAGGTCGCTACTCATGAGATTTCTCCGAGGTCATAGGCAAAAAAACGTGGACCATCATAACTGTGTCACGCCGCGACAGGAAGGCGAAGGCGATTGTCTCTTGCTATGGAGTTTGATGGCTATGTTTATCGAAGTGACTTTGGCCCTGGCGTCGTCTCGTTCTGGCGGCAGGCCGTGGGAGCCCTGCTTGCAGGCGATCTGGCGCGAAGCGGTAGCAAACACTGCCGCCGCGATGTACCTGATGCTTAACTGCCGCCGGGTTTATTGCCGGTCCCCGGCAAATCGCTGGCAAGCCAGGCTCCCACGGCCTTCGGCCAGAATCAAAAGCGGGCGGCGCAACAGATGCCGATCACTTCTACCCGCAGCCCGTCAGAGGTCGACTGCTTCTGCCCGAAGGGCGTGGGAGTTCGGCTTGCCAACGATCTGGCGCGAAGCGCCAGCAAACCCTGTGAAC
>NZ_JBJDOA010000007.1:1944-207854 GCF_044900785.1 Pseudomonas sp. NPDC087358 | reverse complement strand
CTGGCAAGCCAGGCTCCCACGGCCTTCGGCCAGAATCAAAAGCGGCCGGCGCAACAGATGCCGATCACTTCTGCCCGCAGCCCGTCAGAGGTCGACTGCTTCTGCCCGAAGGGCGTGGGAGTTCGGCTTGCCAACGATCTGGCGCGAAGCGCCAGCAAACCCTGTGAACGCTATGCGCCTGACCTACCGAGTCGCCTGATTTCGCCGCCGGTCCCCGGCAAATCGCTGGCAAGCCAGACTCCCACCGCCTGCGGCCAGAATCAAAGCAATCACCCCGACGGCGCAACGAAGATGATTCCGGTCCGCAGCGCCGCGCCCCTGATGTGCTCCTGCATGGCCTTCTGCGCGGGGCCTGAGGCGTTGCGGGCCAGGGCGCGGAGGATCTTGCGGTGCTCCTGCCAGGTCTCCATCGCGCGCCCGGCCCGAATGAACGGCAGCTTCTGACTTTCCAGAAAGATGTCGGCGCTGGCGGTGATGATGCCGAGGATCGCCTGGTTGCCGCTGGCCACGAGAATGCGTCGGTGGAAGTCGAAATCAAGCCTCGCAGCGCACTCGAAGTCGCCGGCCTTGAGCTCCAGGCGCATTGCTTCGACATTGTCTTCCAGCACATCGCGCTCATCGGCCGTCAGCGTCACCGCTGCCAGCCCGGCGGCGAAGCCCTCCAGCGCATAACGCAACTGAAAGGTCTCCGATGGCGATGCATGGGCTGCATAAGGCCAGGAAAAACCACTCGTGCTCTTTTGTGGTTCAGAAATCCCCTGAACGAACACGCCTTTGCCGGGCTGCACGCTGACTACCCCCAAGGCGCTCAGCGAAGACAAAGCTTCACGCAGCGACGCCCGACTTACCCCCAGCCGAACGGCCAGATCCCGTTGGGAGGGCAGGCTGTCGCCGGGGCCATAGCCCTGCTCGGCGATCAGTTTGCGGATCGCCTGGAAGGCGGCTTCAGGTACTGCAATAGGGCTCGGGTGCATGGCGATTCAGGCGCAATAACCGTGGAAAAATCCTCTTGTATAGCCATCGCAGTGATTCGGCAAGTGACGCCCAAGCGAGGGGCGCCGGGGCTTTGCGGCGCGCCAAAGCGGGGCGGAGGATCCGCTGACTGTTCAGACCAGTTAGACCGCAACAGCCTTGCAACCCGCATTCACCGGTCGCCGGTCAACGACTGGCATGGGCTGTGCACTGATGCTTGGCCAGCACCCATGCTCTGCCTACATATTCGTTCGATTCGGAGACGTCACATGACCAAGCGTTCCAGCGCTCTGCTTGCCGCCCTGTTTGCCAGCCTCATGCTCGGCCAGGCCCCCGCCCACGCCAACGGCCTGGATGATGTGACCACGCGCGGCACCCTGAAAGTCGCTGTACCGCAGGACTTCCCGCCGTTTGGCTCGGTCGGCCCGGACATGAAGCCGCGGGGCCTGGACATCGACACCGCGCAACTGATTGCCGACCAGCTGAAGGTCAAGCTGGAGCTGACACCGGTCAACAGCACCAACCGCATCCCCTTCCTGACCACTGGCAAGGTCGATCTGGTGATCTCAAGCCTGGGCAAGAACCCGGATCGCGAAAAAGTCATCGACTTCTCCCGCGCCTACGCTCCCTTCTACCTCGCGGTGTTCGGTCCTCCTGATGCCGCCATCAGCGGCGTGGATGACCTGAAGGGCAAAACCATCAGCGTGACCCGCGGCGCCATCGAGGACATCGAGCTGACTGCCGTTGCGCCGAAAGAAGCGACCATCAAACGCTTCGAAGACAACAACTCGACCATCGCCGCCTATCTGGCCAACCAGACCGACCTGATCGCCAGCGGCAACGTGGTCATGGTCGCGATCAGCGAGAAAAACCCCAAGCGCATCCCGGCTTTGAAAGTAAAACTCAAGGACTCGCCCGTGTATGTCGGCATAAACAAGGGGCAGCCGGAACTGCTGGCCAAGGTCAACGAAATTCTCGAAGCGGCGAAGAAAGACGGCGCGCTGGAAAAGAACTCGCAGACCTGGCTGAAACAGCCGCTGCCAGCCGATCTCTGATCGCAGCTCTTTTCGTCACTGCATCTGATTCGGGGCTTTAGATGGCTTATCAGTTCGACTTCATTCCGGTTCTGCAAAACGCTGACCTGCTGCTGCGCGGTGCCTTGTTCACCTTGGAGCTGACCGCCATCGGCACCCTGCTGGGGGTCAGTCTGGGGATCGTCGGTGCGATCGTCAGAGCCTGGAAGATCCAGCCGTTCTCGACCCTGTTCGGCATCTATGTCGAGCTGATACGCAACACGCCGTTCCTGGTCCAACTGTTCTTCATCTTTTTCGGCCTGCCCTCACTGGGGCTGCAGATCTCCGAGTGGCAGGCGGCGGTGCTGGCCATGGTGATCAACCTGGGTGCCTACTCCACGGAGATCATCCGCGCAGGTATTCAGGCGATTCCCCGCGGGCAGCTGGAAGCTTCGGCAGCGCTGGCGATGACACGCTTCGAGACCTTCCGCTACGTGGTCCTGGCGCCCGCGCTGGGCAAGGTATGGCCGGCCCTGAGCAGCCAGATCATCATCGTCATGCTTGGCTCGGCGGTGTGTTCGCAGATCGCTACCGAGGAGCTGAGCTTCGCCGCCAACTTCATTCAGTCGCGCAACTTCCGCGCTTTCGAGACTTACATCATCACCACGCTGATCTACCTGTGCATGGCGCTGCTGATTCGTCAGCTGCTGGCCTGGATCGGTCGTCGCTACATCTCGAGGAACAGCTGATGGACTTCACCCTCTGGGACATCGTGCGCAACCTGCTGACGGGCCTTCAATGGACGCTGGCGTTGTCGCTGGTGGCATTCATTGGCGGCGGCGTGATCGGGCTGCTGGTGATGACCATGCGCATCAGCGATACCTCTGCATTGCGCACCCTGGCCCGCTGCTACATCGAACTGTTCCAGGGCACTCCGCTGCTGATGCAGCTGTTTCTGGTGTTCTTCGGGGTGGCGCTGCTGGGTGTGGATATCTCGCCCTGGGTCGCGGCCGCTTTCGCGCTGACCCTGTTTACCAGCGCCTATCTGGCCGAAATCTGGCGCGGTTGCGTCGAGTCGATCTCCAGTGGTCAGTGGGAAGCGTCGGCCAGCCTGGCGCTTACGCCGTTCGAGCAATTGCGTTATGTGATCCTGCCGCAGGCCCTGCGTATTGCGGTCGCACCGACGGTGGGGTTCTCGGTGCAGGTGGTCAAGGGCACGGCGGTGACTTCGATCATCGGTTTCACCGAGCTGACCAAGACGGGCGGCATGCTCGCCAACGCCACGTTCCAGCCTTTCATGGTCTATGGCTTCGTCGCCCTGGGCTACTTTTTGCTTTGCTACCCGTTGTCGCTCAGCGCGCGCTACCTGGAAAGGAGACTTCATGCCTCTGCTTAGAATTTCCGCCCTGCACAAATACTATGGCGATCACCACGTGCTCAAAGGCATCGACCTGAGCGTCGAGGAAGGCCAGGTCGTGGCAATCATTGGCCGCAGTGGCTCGGGTAAAAGCACGTTGCTGCGCACGCTCAACGGCCTTGAGTCGATCAACGACGGGGTGATCGAGGTCGATGGCGAATACCTGGATGCAGCCCGCGCCGACTTGCGCAGCCTGCGGCAGAAAGTCGGCATGGTGTTCCAGCAGTTCAATCTGTTCCCGCACCTGACCGTCGGCGAGAACGTGATGCTCGCGCCTCAGGTGGTGAAGAAGGTCTCGAAGGCCGAGGCCAGGAAGCTCGCCAAAGAGATGCTCGAGCGGGTCGGTCTGGGCGAGAAGTTCGACGCCTTCCCTGATCGCCTGTCTGGCGGCCAGCAGCAACGCGTGGCCATCGCCCGCGCCCTGGCGATGTCGCCCAAAGTGCTGCTGTGCGATGAAATCACCTCGGCGCTGGACCCGGAACTGGTCAACGAAGTGCTCAGCGTGGTACGCGGGCTGGCCAAGGATGGCATGACCCTGATCATGGTCACCCACGAAATGCGCTTCGCCCGCGAAGTTGGCGACAAGCTGGTGTTCATGCATCAGGGCAAGGTGCACGAGGTGGGAGACCCGAAAGAGCTGATGGCCAACCCGAAAACCCAGGAGCTGGCGAATTTCATCGGGTCGGTGGAGCAGGCCTGAGGCGCCGTGCTTGTGATTCTGCCCGGAGGGCGTGCAAGCCTGGCTTGCCGGCGATCGGCTGCACAGCAGCCGCAAACCGGGTAAACAGGGTGTGACAGGCATATCGGGAGCTCAGGTTTTGCGGCCGCTTGGCGCCAGATCGTCGGCAAGCCGGCCTCCCCCGCCTTCGGCAGAAGCCGTTCTGCTGTTGGCTGAGAAGCGTCGACATTGGCTTCCCTGTTTGGCGGCAGTGATGGATCGTGGCACGATGTCGGGGTTATCGACCGGGACATTTTCACCATGCCGCCATCAACAGCCAAAAATCTCTCGCTGATCGCCGCCATCGACTTGGGCTCCAACAGCTTTCACATGGTTGTAGCCAAAGCCAATCAGGGCGAAATCCGCATCCTTGAGCGGCTTGGCGAGAAAGTCCAGTTGGCCGCCGGAATCGACGATGAGCGCAAGCTCAACGAAGAATCCATGCAGCGCGGGCTCGATTGCCTCAAGCGTTTCGCCCAACTGATCAACGGTATGCCCTTGGGCGCCGTACGCATCGTTGGCACCAACGCCCTGCGCGAAGCGCGCAACCGCAACGAATTCATTCATCGCGCCGAAGAAATCCTCGGCCATCCGGTCGAAGTCATCTCCGGCCGTGAAGAAGCGCGCCTGATCTACCTGGGCGTCTCCCACACCCTGGCCGACACCCCCGGCAAGCGGCTGGTTGCCGACATTGGTGGCGGCAGCACCGAGTTCATCATCGGTCAGCGCTTTGAACCGTTGCTGCGCGAAAGCCTGCAAATGGGTTGTGTGAGTTTCACTCAGCGTTATTTCAAGGACGGCAAAATCACCCCGGCGCGTTACGCCCAGGCCTACACGGCGGCGCGGCTGGAGATCATGAGCATCGAACACGCCCTGCATCGCCTGAGCTGGGATGAGGCCATCGGCTCGTCCGGCACCATCCGCGCCATTGGCCTGGCGCTCAAGGCTGGCGGTCATGGCAATGGCGAAGTCAACGCCGAAGGCCTGGCATGGCTCAAGCGCAAGCTGATGAAGCTTGGTGAAGTGGACAAGATCGATTTCGACGGCATCAAGCCTGACCGCAGGGCGATCTTTCCGGCGGGCCTGGCGATTCTTGAGGCCATTTTCGACGCGCTCGACCTGCAACGCATGGACCACTGCGAAGGCGCGCTGCGCGAAGGCGTGTTGTATGACTTGCTGGGCCGTCATCACCACGAAGACGTCCGTGAGCGCACCCTCAATTCGCTGATGGATCGTTACCACGTCGACTTGAAGCAGGCTGAGCGGGTCGAACGCAAGGCGCTGTCGGCGCTGGAGCAGGTGGCCAAGGCCTGGGAGCTGGAGGACGGCTCATACCGCGAGCTGCTGCGCTGGGCCGCCAAGGTGCATGAAGTGGGCCTGGACATTGCCCATTATCACTATCACAAGCATGGCGCGTACCTGATCGAGCACTCTGACCTGGCAGGGTTTTCCCGCGAAGACCAACAAATGCTGGCCCTGCTGGTGCGCGGGCATCGGCGCAACATCCCCAAGGACAAGTTCGCCGAATTTGGCGACGAAGGGGTCAAGCTGATCCGCCTGTGCGTGCTGCTGCGATTTGCGATCCTGTTCCACCACATTCGCGGCACTCAAGAGATGCCGCAACCGCTGTTGACCGCCAGCGGCAACCATCTGGAAATCCTGTTCCCCGATGGCTGGCTGGAAAACAACCAGCTGACTCAGGCCGACTTCGGCCTGGAAGCCGATTGGCTGACCCGGGTCGGCATCGTCCTCAGCGTACGCTGAGGACCGGGTTGCTCAACTTTTCCAGCAACGCTGCCTGCACGTTGCGCGGATTCTGGTTGCCGGTCGGCGTGCTGCGGATGTAGCGCCCGTCCGGCTGCAGCAGCCAGCTATGGGTGTTGTCCGTCAGATACCCTTCCAGCTCCTTCTTGACCCGCAGAATCAGCTTCTTGCCCTCAACCGGGAAGCAAGTCTCGACGCGCTTGTCCAGGTTACGCTCCATCCAGTCGGCACTGGACAGGAACATCTGCTCCTCGCCACCGTTGAGGAAATAGAACACCCGCGTGTGTTCCAGGAACCGCCCGATGATCGAGCGCACCTGAATATTGTGCGACACGCCCGGTACCCCCGGACGCAAGCAGCACATGCCACGCACCACCAGATCGATCTTCACCCCGGTCTGACTGGCTTTGTACAAGGCGCGGATGATCTTCGGATCGGTCAGGGAGTTGAACTTGGCGATGATGTGCGCCGGCTTGCCCTCGGCGGCGAACTGAGTCTCGCGGGCAATCATGTCGAGCATGCCCTTTTTCAGGGTGAACGGCGCATGCAGCAGCTTCTTCATGCGCAACGTCTTGCCCATGCCGATCAACTGGCTGAACAGCTTGCCAACGTCTTCGCACAGCGCGTCATCGGATGTCAGCAGGCTGTAGTCGGTGTACAGGCGCGCGTTGCCCGCATGGTAGTTACCGGTGCCCAAATGCGCGTAGCGCACGATCTCGCCGGCCTCGCGGCGCAGGATGAGCATCATCTTGGCGTGGGTCTTGAAACCCACGACGCCGTAGATCACCACCGCACCTGCCGCTTGCAGACGGCTGGCCAGTTGCAGGTTGGACTCTTCGTCGAAGCGCGCACGCAGTTCGATCACCGCAGTCACTTCCTTGCCGTTGCGCGCCGCATCCACCAGCGCATCGACGATTTCCGAGTTGGCACCGCTGCGATATAGGGTCTGGCGTACGGCCAGGACATGAGGGTCTTTGGCTGCCTGGCGCAGCAGATCCACCACCGGCGTGAACGACTCGAACGGGTGCAGCAGCAGAATGTCCTGCTTGCTGATCACGTTGAAGATGTTTTCGCTGTTCTGCAACAGCTTGGGAATGGCCGGAGTGAACGGCATGTATTGCAGCTCGGGGTGACTGTCCAGGCCGGTAATGCTGAACAGACGGGTCAGGTTCACCGGCCCGTTGACCTGGTACAGCTCGGTCTCGCTCAGGTTGAACTGCTTGAGCAGATAGTCAGACAGATGTTTGGGGCAGGTATCGGCCACTTCCAGGCGCACCGCATCGCCGTACCGACGTGAGAACAGCTCGCCGCGCAATGCACGGGCAAGGTCTTCGACGTCTTCGGAGTCCAGCGCCAGATCGGCGTTACGGGTCAGACGGAACTGATAGCAGCCCTTGACCTTCATGCCCTGGAACAGGTCATCGGCGTGGGCATGGATCATCGACGACAGGAACACGTAGTTGTCGCCAAGGCCGCCGACTTCCTCCGGCACCTTGATGATGCGCGGCAGCAGGCGCGGCGCCGGGATGATCGCCAGCCCCGAGTCGCGGCCAAAGGCATCGATGCCTTCGAGCTCGACGATGAAGTTCAGCGACTTGTTCACCAGCAGCGGAAACGGGTGCGTCGGGTCGAGCCCGATCGGGGTGATGATCGGCGCGATCTCGTCGCGGAAATAACGACGAACCCAGGTTTTCAGCTTGGTCGTCCAGTTGCGACGACGAATAAAGCGCACCTGATGCTTTTCAAGTTCAGGCAGCAGGATGTCATTGAGGATCGCGTACTGGCGGTCGACATGCCCGTGCACCAACTCACTGATGCGTGCCAGCGCCTGGTGCGGCTGCAGACCATCGGCACCGGCCTGTTCGCGGGCAAAGGTGATCTGTTTCTTGAGCCCGGCGACACGGATTTCGAAGAACTCATCCAGATTGCTGGAAAAGATCAGCAGGAACTTGAGCCGCTCAAGCAGCGGATAGGATTCATCCAGCGCCTGCTCCAATACGCGAATGTTGAACTGCAACTGCGACAGTTCGCGATGGATGTAGAGACTGCTGTCATCCAGGTTGGGGATCACGATCGCCGGGGTCGCCGGGTGATGCGGCTCGTGGGCCGGCACCACTTCGATGGTCGGCTCGACCATGGCGGTGATTTCCTGGGTCAGGGCCTGGGGATCTAGTTCGACTGCCGCTTCGGTAATTCCTTCGGTGCTCATGAATAATCCTGTAAGGCAATTGGCCTTGTATCAGTTGGGCCGCGCGAACGGCCAATGAGTTCGGCATGCCGTCTGCGCCACAACAGTGGTGACGTCCAGGAACTCTGGCCGGTCACGCCTGACACGGGACGGTGCCAGCGCAGAGGCCGGACTCGGGGGCGAAAAATGATGGCCAACCCGAGGAGCGATGCTGTACGCGCGTTGACTCCCACGCTACGCATTTCTCGGCGTCCTGCAAGCGCAAATCGGCTGACAGCACGTATATGCGAGCATTATGACGGTTGCGTGACAGTATCGATTTCGACACAGAGCGTCAGACGCAAACCCGCATTCCAAGCGACTAATCGCTCGAGGCTGTAGGAAACTTTAACGAGGAGACACATTTGCACACTTTCCTGAATGTCTTGGGCGCGTTAGGCTGCGCGTTCATTTCGCCAGCACCCAAATGATGCTCCAGCATTTTTTACAAGAATTTGGCTACTTCGCCCTTTTCCTCGGGACCTTTTTTGAAGGTGAGACCATCCTGGTCCTTGCCGGATTTCTTGCGTTTCGCGGATACATGGACATCAACCTGGTCGTCGTCGTTGCGTTTTTCGGCAGCTACGCAGGCGACCAGCTCTGGTATTTCATGGGGCGCAAGCACGGCCGCAAGCTCCTGGCACGCAAACCGCGCTGGCAATTGCTCGGTGACCGGGCGCTGGAGCACATCCGCCGGCACCCAGACATCTGGGTGCTGAGCTTCCGCTTTGTCTATGGGCTGCGTACGGTCATGCCGGTGGCGATTGGCCTGTCAGGCTATCCGCCAGGACGCTACCTGCTGCTCAACGGCCTGGGAGCTGCGGTCTGGGCAGCGGCGCTGGGCGCGGCAGCCTACAAATTCGGCGCCGTACTCGAAGGTTTGCTGGGTAACGTCAAGAAATACGAGCTGTGGGTGCTCGGTGCCCTTTTGGTGGTTGGCGTCTTGCTATGGATTTGGCGGCGCATCAAAAACGCGCGCATTGCGCGGGAAGCCAAGCTGGCGGCACCGGTCACGGTCGAGGTCAAGAATCGGCCAGAGGAGTGACATGCCCTCGAGCGCAGTACACCGCGACTGCGCTCAACAGGGTATAGGTCAGTAACACAGCCCACCCCAGTGAACTGATCTGCCAGAGCCCCACCATCGGCGCCAGCGCCATCAGCGGCAGATTTGCCGCCAGTCTCAAACCCTCAAGCTTCAACGCCACCGACCGGTTTTCCAGCGCCACACCGAACACGAACAAGCCCGATGCTACCCAAGACCAGCCGAGCACCAGCGCCGGCCACGGCAACGCTTCGCCGTTGGAAAGCAAATAGCTGCCCAGCAGCGTGTAGAGGAAGAACTGCCCCCCGACATAGACTTGCTGCAGCCGGCTCAGCGGTACCTCGAATTTGCGAAACTGACTGAGGTCGGGTTTGTTGAGCGGATATCGGTCGGCGACATCTTCTGGCCGCCAGCCGGTGGGCATGAACCAGATCCGCAGCTTGTCCCGCCAGGCTCCGGCACGCCGCGCATCCTCTGCAAGCTGTACGTAAAACTGCACATTTGCCCAAAGCGGATTCCAGCTGCGCAAGGGTGTGGTCACCCCGAAGATCGGTGGTTCGCTGTTCAGTTCCTCCTGGAAAGTGCCAAACAGCCGGTCCCAGAGAATGAACACCCCGCCGTAATTGCGATCCATGTAGACAAGGTTCTGCGCATGGTGGGCCCGATGATTGGACGGCGTGACGAAGAACCACTCGAACCAGCCAAGCTTGGGAATGTGCCGCGTATGCACCCAGAACTGATACAGCAGATTGAGCGATGCCACGGCGACGAACACCTCCAACGGCACGCCCACCAACGCCAGCGGCAGGTAGAAGATCCAGCTCAGGAGAAAGCCGGTGCTGGTCTGACGCAGGGCCGTGGAGAGGTTGTAGTCCTCGCTCTGGTGATGCACCGAATGCGCGGCCCAGAGGATATTGCGTTCATGACCCATGCGGTGCAGCCAGTAATAGCACAGGTCATAAAGGATAAAGGCCAGCACCCAGACCCAGACGCTGTCGGCAGCCAAACGCCACAAGGCCAGATGTTCCAGGGCAAAGGCATAAGTGACCAGCCCTACGCCTTTGGTCAACAGCCCCGTGGTGGTCGACAGCACCCCGGTGCTGAGGCTGTTGATAGCATCGGCCACCCGGTAGTTGCTGACCCTGCGCCAACGATCGGCCAGCAGTTCGACGGCAATCAGCACGAAGAAAAACGGTACTGCGTACAGAATGAAATTCATCAACGCCACCCAGCGATGAAACATCGAAGATTAGGTGCGGCCACGGCAAAACCCTATGGCAACGAATGACAAATTAGTAGACATTTGACGACATCGTTGGCGCTTGCGAGTACTCGCAAGCCGCCATGGAAAACGACACCAGCGGCGTACCCGGCGCGATCCGGATCGCCCATGAAAGGGAGCACAGCATGACCAAGAGAGTGGCCGTCATTCTTTCCGGTTGCGGCGTTCAGGACGGCGCGGAAATTCATGAAAGCGTGCTGACCTTGCTGCGCCTGGATCAGCGCGGCGCCGAGGTGAAATGCTTTGCGCCGAACATCGCCCAGCACCACGTCATCAACCACCTGACCGGCGAAGAAATGCCCGAGACGCGAAATGTGCTGGTGGAGTCGGCGCGCATCGCACGTGGCGCTATCGAAGACATCCGCGAAGCCGACATCAGCGAATTCGATGCACTGATCATTCCCGGTGGCTTTGGCGCGGCGAAGAATCTATCCAACTTCGCCGCCCAGGGCTCAGGCTGCAAGGTCCAGGCAGAGGTACTGGCCATGGCTGAAGCCTTCGCCGAGGCCGGCAAGCCCATTGGCTTGATCTGCGTGTCGCCGGCCCTTGCAGCGAAAATCTATGGTCCGGGCGTGACCTGCACCATCGGCAATGACCCGGACACGGCGGCAGCCATTACCCGCATGGGCGGCAAGCACCAGGACTGTGACGTGACGGACATCGTCGAGGACACGGACCGCAAGCTGGTGAGCACCCCGGCCTACATGGTCGCCAAGTCGATCGGTGAAGCGGCAGCGGGCATCAACAAGCTGGTCGACCGGGTGCTGGAGTTGGTGCAGGAGAACGAGGACAAGGCTTCGTCGTGAAGGCACTACCACTGCGCCGTTGCGGGAATGGCTGCCTGGCCTGATGCATGACCTGATCATGACCTGACATTTGACCTGTAGCAGCCCGGCTTGCCTGCGGCCACGGCGTTGAAGAAAGCCACTGCCGGCAAGCCTGACTGCCACAGATAGTTTCGTCTGATCGAGCCTCTGGCCGAATGCCACAGGTTTTGCATCACCGATCAGGCGGGATACTCACGCACCAGCCGCGTCAGGATCCGGTCCAGCGAGTTGGCGAATGCGCGCTTTTCCCGATCGCCATAAGGCCCCTGCCCGCCACTGGCCTGCCCTTGTTCGCGCAGGTCAGTGAACAGATTGCGCACAGCCAGTCGTTCACCCATGTTCTGGGCATCGAACTCCTTGCCACGCGGATCCAGTGCGGCGATGCCTTTTTTGACCAGGCGATCGGCCAACGGCACGTCGCTGCAAATCACCAGCTCGCCCGGCACTGCGTGCTCCACCAGATAATCATCAGCCGCGTCGGGGCCGCTGGGCACCACGATGAGTCTGACCAGCGTCAGGCTCGGCTTGATCTGGCTCTGCCCGGCCACCAGCACCACTTCGAACTGGCGCTTGAGGGCGAATTTGATGACCTGGTCCTTGGCTGCCTTGGGGCAAGCGTCGGCATCGATCCAGACGCGCATGACATGAACTCCACGATCAAGGTTAAAGACATCATTCCCAACAGCTGGCCGCTAGACCGGGCCGCCGTTCAAGGGTCGCCATTGTTCCCGCACAGGGCAACACACTCAAGCGTTGCGTCTGTGGGCCGTTGCACAATCCGCTCCGTACCTGAGCGCCAGTCGGTCATGGCGTGGGGTAAACGCGCAAAACGTGTGTCAGACAGGTCCGAAAATGCCAATCGCTATCAAAAAGCCATTGTCATGAGCGTCACTCTCTTTATAATCCCGCCGCTCATGGCAGTCAGCCACCACCGCTGACCGTCACTCCATCGAAGGTCCAGGCCTTCACAAACGGACTTGTACAGCTGGCAATCAGTACTGCCAGGCTGGCTATTTTTTCAAGGACTGATCGCCATGTCTTCCCGCGCCTTGACTGCACTCGCGCTGATCGCGGCCGTGCAACTGACCGGCTGTGCGGCTTTTCGCAATTACGACACCGAACTCCAACAGACCAACCAGCAGCTGGGGAGCGGCAACGTCGACGGTGCCTTGACCGTTCTGGAAAAGAACAACACAGGCGACGACAAAGACCTGCTGTATTACTTCGAGAAAGGCGAACTGCTGCGCTCCAAGGGCGACCTCGTCGGCAGCCAGACGGCCTGGCGGCATGCCGACCAGACCGTCGTCGCCTGGGAGGACTCGGTCAAACTCGACAGCGGCAAATACCTGGCCCAGTTCGGCAGCTTTCTGGTCAACGACAAGGTGCGCCGCTACGAAGGCTATGACTACGAAAAAGTCATGCTGACCACGCAAATGGCCTTGAACCTGCTGGCGCAGAACGACTTCGACGGCGCCCGAACCGAAATCAAGAAGACTCACGAACGCGAGGCGGTGATCGCCGACCTGCGCGACAAGCAGTACCTCAAGAGCGAAGACGAGGCGCAGAGCCACGGTGTCACCACGCAGTACAAGGACCTCAAGGGCTATCCGGTGGAATCGCTCGACGCCCCTGAAGTGGTGGGGCTCAAGAACAGCTATCAGAGTGCGTTCAGCCACTACCTGTCCGGCTTCGTCTACGAAGCACTGGGCGAAAAAGACCTTGCCGCACCCGGTTATCGCCAAGCCGCCGAACTGCGTCCCAACACACCCCTGCTCGATCAGGCGCTGCTGGGTCTGGACGCCGCTGGCAGCAAGAACAGCAAGACCGACGGCAGCGAAGTGTTGATCGTCGTGCAGACCGGTTTCGCCCCGGCGCGTGATTCGGTGCGTATCCCGCTGCCCCTGCCGATCAATAACAATCTGGTGATCACGCCGCTGTCATTTCCAGTCATCAAGGCCGATACCTCGACGCCGTTATTCAATCAGATCGGTCTCGATGGCCAGCAGGTCAACCTGACCGCGCTCAACAGCACCACCGCCATGTCTCGCCGCGCCCTGCGTGACGACATGCCCGGCATCATCGTGCGCACCACCGTCCGCGCCATCACCCGTGGCGTAGCGCAAAAGAAACTCAACGACGTAAACCCCCTGGCCGGTCTGGCGGTGGGGATCGCCTCGGCCATTACCGAAGGCGCCGATACCCGGACCTGGCGCACCTTGCCTGACAACACCCTGGTAGCGCGCCTGAAACTCAAACCGGGTGAGCATCAGGTGGTGTTGCCCTCCTCGCTGGGCGGCACCCACGTACAGCTCAAGATCGACCGTCCCTATCAGGTCGTCACCCTGCGCGCCATCGGCAACCAGGTCTACACCAGCGGCCTCGCTGCGCAAGTGATCCCCTCGATCCTGCCTCAGGCCGTGGCCGTCAACAAACCGTGAACGGAGACACCTCCATGCGTTGCACCTTTCTTGGCCTGATGGCACTGGCGTTACTCGCCGGCTGTGCCACCCCGCCACCGCCAGCAGCCGGCAGTGCTGCCAGCAAAGTGGTCGCCATGGGCGATCTGAAAAACATCGAGATCGGGCCGATGCGCGTCGCCCGGGAAAACGGCTTCATGACCGTCAACGTGTCACTGCACAACACCAGCAGCTACAACAAGACGATGTACTACCGCTTCGCCTGGCTGGGTAACGACGGTTTCCCGGTAGCCGAACCCGAGACCTGGAAAAGCCTGACGCTGTATGGCTCGCAGAGCAGCTTTGTGCCTGCCATCGCCCCGGTGCCGAAGGCCACTGACTTCCGTCTTGAAGTCAAAACCCCTTAACCCGCCAAGATTCGCCAAGCCAAAGAGATCCCCGACATGCTGTCCATCCGCCTTTCTCTCATCGCCGCCGTCGCCCTTCTGGCCACTGGCTGTGCCAACAACTCACCGGTACTGGGTAGCAAGAACATCAGCTACGGCGACACCAAGGCCGTCGAAACCGTCACCAACGAGTTCGGCTCCACCGACTTGCAGATGATTGCCGAAAGCATGACCCGCTCGCTGGCCCAGTCCGGCACGCTTCAGGGTCGCCCGGTGGTTCAGGTCTATGACGTGAAGAACAAGACCAGCGAATACATCGACACTCGTGAGATCACCACCTCGATCAAGACCCAGCTGATGAAGTCCGGCACCGCGCGCTTCGCCAGCGACAACACCGACATGCAAAGCCAGGTCGACCAGCTCAAGCTGCAGAACCAGAGCGGCTTGTACAAGAAATCGACCGTCAACAAGACTGGCAACATGGTCGCCGCCAAGTACCGTCTGGAAGGTTCGATCAGCTCGATCGTCAAACGCAGCAGTGATTACAAGGACGTCTTCTACAAATTCAGCCTGCAACTGATCGACGTTGAAAGCGGTCTGGCCGAGTGGATGGACGAAAAAGAAATCCGCAAAACCACGGAGCGCTGACCGATGCGTGCATGGATAGGCATTCTCGGGCTGTTGTGTGCGGTTGGCGTTCAGGCCGCGCCGAAAGTTGCAGTCACCGACATGGCGTTCGAACAACAGGTGGAGGAGTACATCCACACCGTTTCAGCGCAGACCGGCTTCCAGGCCAACGCCTACAGCGCCAGCGCCTCGGCCAGCTACAACGAGTACGAGTCGCGCAACACCTACATCGAACAGGGTGAGCTGCGTAAATTCAGTGGCGACATCAAGGGCGAGATTCTCAAGTCCGGGATGTTTCAGCTGGTGCAGGGCACGCCGTACACCGCCAAGTCCAAGGAGGACGTGTACGACGTCATCAAGCGCATCAGGAACGGCAATTTCAAGGGCGCCGATTACGTACTGTTCGGCACCGTGTCGGACATCGACTTCCATCAGGACGTCAACGAAATCGCCAACACCAACTCGCACTCCTCAGTGCTGGGGCTGACACTGGTGGGCGACTTCAGCCTGATCAACACGCGCACCTTCGAAATCACCTCGGCATTTACTGCCATGGGCGAAGGTCAGGACACCAAACTGGTCAACGGCAACGACGTTCGCGTTTCTGCCAACCGTGGTCGTGTCGTGCGGGAAGTCTCGAAGTCGATCGGCATGGACGTCGCCCGTCAACTGCGTGAGCAGCTACGGGGCGAGGTGGAGTACTCCCAGGAGCAACCTGCACCCCGCAGTAACCTGCCCCGCGACGAGGCGCCGAAGATTCTGCGCTGAACTCCGGCTTCATGCATCACCCCCCGTGGAGTGAGCTTGCTCGCGATCGGCGATAGGTCTGTCACAACGGTTGTCGCAGACATGGCGAATCGCGAGCAAGCGCACTCCTGCAGGGTTCTCAATGATCACGCGCGGTGCAATGTCGCCAGAAACGCCGCCGCGCTGACGAACAACCCCGCGAAGGTGCGATTCATGCGCCTCTGCTGTCTGGGCGTCTTGAGCAGGCGCAGCACCTTGGAGGCCAGCCCGGTATACCCCGCCATGACGACCAGGTCGACACTGACCATGGTCACGGCAATGGTCAGGTACTGCGGCAACAGCGGCAGATGGGTATCGATGAACTGCGGCAGGATCGCGAGCATGAACACCAGCGCCTTGGGGTTGCTGATGTTCACCAGAAAGCCCCGGGCGACCAGCGCCAGCGGCTTGCCGATGGGCCGGATGGCAGCGTCGTCGGCGAGATCGCTGGGCAGCGCGCGCCATTGCTTGATCCCCAGATAAACCAGGTACGCGACACCGAACCATTTGATCAATGTGAATGCCAGTGCCGAGGTCGCCAGCACGGCGCCCAGCCCGGCCGCGATGATCGCGATCTGCACGATGAGCGCCAGTTGCAGCCCCAGCGCGTTCCAGTAACCGCGCCAGAAACCGTATTGCAGACCGCTGGACATCGATGCAATGGCACCGGCCCCCGGCGACAGGCTGATAACCCAGCAGGCGGCAAAGAAAGCCAGCCACGTTTCGAGCGACATCACACACCTCAGGCAAGAGCGGAAACTCGTTCTAACCCTAGTGTCTTCGGGGCTTAAAGACCAATTATTTCTAACTGTTGCGGTGAGTTGAAGGCCAGCTGTGCGGGTGCATCAGCGATGGACTTGCTCGGCCGAGCGTTTTTCGCCGGAGATGATCGGCATGCCATCGTTGCCGCGCCAACGTCGGATCGACTTCTGGAAGAACTGGCTGTTAGGCACCTGCACCAGGGTGCTCCCCAACTCGGCAGGCTCCACCAGCGTGGTGAACATCAAATTGATGGCGGTGACGCGGCCTTTGATCCCGGGTTTATCCGTGGTGTCCACCAACTCCACCACGTCGCCGATGCGAAACGGGCCCATGGTGAAGATGAACACCGCACATAACAGGTTCGACAGCACGCTCCACATGGCGAAGAACGCGACCGCTGCGACCGCGACAAAACCGGACAAGGCCGCCCACAGCACAGACGCCGACACGCCCAGGCGTCCCAGCACCGCCACGAAAGCGGTGCCCATGATCAGCCAGCGCAACCCACCGCGCAGCATCACCAGCAGCTCCGGCGGCAGCAACGGGTAGCGCTCGGCCAGTTGCGTCAGAAAACGCCCGACCACCCGTTGCAAGGTGTAGCCGACCAGCAGAATCAGCAGGATCTGCAGACCCACCAGCAGCGGTTCGATCCAGTAAGCCGGTACCGGTAACGCCAGGGACTCCATCAGGAAAGCGCTTCCAGTTCGGCCTGCATCGACTCCAGCAGCTCGAGCGCTTCCATCCACGCCTCTTCCAGATCCGACTCGCGGGCTTTGAGCTTGGCCTGGTCAGCCAGCAAGTCGCGCAGTTTGTCCTTGTTGGCAGCCTCGTAGATCGCGCTGTCGCCCAAGGCGGTTTCTATCTTGGCCAGCTTCTCATGCAGCGAGCCGAGTTCTTTTTCCAGCTTCTCGGCTTCACGCTTGTGCGGCGCCAGTTGCTGACGCAAAGCCGCCGCCTGCTGACGCTGAGCTTTCTTGTCGGTCTTGTCGGCATTGACCACAGCGCTGCTGACCGGCGCATTGCGCAGGCGGTAATCCACCAGCCAGCGTGCGTAGTCGTCCAAGTCGCCGTCGAATTCCTGCACTACGCCATCGGCCACCAACAGGAAGTTGTCAGTGGTGCTCTTGAGCAGATGACGATCGTGAGAAACCACCAGTACCGCACCACTGAATTCCTGCAGGGCCATGGTCAGGGCCAGCCGCATCTCCAGGTCCAGGTGGTTGGTGGGTTCGTCGAGCAGCAAGAGGTTGGGTTTGTCCCAGGCGATCAGGGCCAACGCCAGACGCGCCTTCTCACCACCTGAGAAATTCAGTACCGGTTCGTCCAGTCGCGCGCCACGGAAGTCGAAACCGCCCAGGAAGTCGCGCAGCGCCTGCTCGCGCTCGGTGGGCGCAATGCGCTGCAAATGCAGCAGCGGGCTGGCCTTGGCATCGAGCGAATCCAGCTGATGCTGAGCAAAATAGCCGACCACGGTGTTCTCGCCACGCACCATGCGACCGCTCAAGGGCTCAAGCTCGCCTGCGAGGTTTTTGATCAGTGTCGATTTACCCGCGCCGTTCGGACCCAGCAGGCCGATACGCGCGCCGGGCGTGAGCTGAAGTTTGACCTTGCTCAGAACGGTCTTGTCGCCGTAGCCCAGACGGGCCTCGGACAAGTCCAGCAACGGGCTGGAGATTTTGCTGGATTCGCGGAAGGTGAAGTCGAACGGTGAGTCGACGTGCGCCGCAGACAACTCTTCCATCCGCTCCAGCGCCTTGATCCGGCTCTGCGCCTGCTTGGCCTTGGTCGCCTGGGCCTTGAAGCGCGTGATGAATTTCTCCATGTGCGCGCGCTGCGCCTGTTGCTTGTCATAGGCCTGCTGTTGCTGGGCCAGGCGTTCGGCACGCGCGCGCTCGAAAGCGCTGTAGCCGCCGCGGTACAGCGTGATCTTCTTCTGCTCGACATGGGCAACGTGATCGACCACGGCGTCGAGGAAATCCCGATCGTGGGAAATCAGCAGCAGCGTGCCCTGATAGCTTTTGAGCCAGTCTTCGAGCCAGAGAATCGCGTCCAGATCCAGGTGGTTGGTCGGTTCGTCGAGCAACAGCAGATCGGAGGGGCACATCAGGGCCTGCGCCAGGTTCAGGCGCATCCGCCAGCCACCGGAGAAACTGGCGACCTGCCGTTCCATCTGCTCATTGGTGAAGCCTAAACCGGCCAGCAACTTGCGCGCGCGGGCATCGGCGGTGTAGCCATCGGCGCTGTCCAGCTCCGAATGCAGGCGGGCTTGAGCCGCCCCGTCGTGAGCGGCTTCGGCGGCCGCCAGATCCGCTTGCACCTGACGCAGGCGCAGATCGCCGTCCAGAACGTAGTCCACCGCCATGCGCTCGAGGGTATCGACCTCCTGCCGCATGTGGGCGATACGCCAATCGGCAGGCAGCAGGCAATCGCCGTTGTCGGGGGACAGTTCACCCCGAAGCAACGCGAAAAGGCTGGATTTACCGGCGCCATTGGCGCCGATCAGACCGGCTTTCTGGCCGGCGTGCAGAGTCAGCTCGGCGTCTTCTAGCAGACGTTGCGGACCACGCTGTAAGGTAAGGCTTTGAAGTCTGATCATAATGGCGGCGGAGTCTACCAGCTTCGCCCAAAACAGGTAGATGACTATGCCCTCGGACCTATGGAGTTTCACCCTGGATTTTTACGCGCGACCGGGTATGGAGCAGGCTTGCCTGACCCTACAGGCCCGCGGAGCCAACGTCTGCGTGTTGTTGTGTGGTGTATGGCTGGACGTGCGCAGCATCCGCTTCGACCCGTTGCGGGCAGAGGAAATCAGACAATTGGCGACGCCCTGGCATGATCAGGTGGTTGGACCGCTACGCGACTTGCGCATGCAGTGGAAGCCCGCGGCAGCTGCCGACGAGGAGCTGGGGGCGTTACGCGAACGCTTGAAGGTGCTTGAGCTGGACGCCGAGCGTGAACTGCTGGTCAGGCTGCAGCGACTGATTCAGGCCTGGCCTGAGCATCCTGCACAAACGAATAACCAATGGCTGGAGGCGCTCGCAGGGCAAGCCGCAGAGCAAGCCCCGGACGCGCTGGGTGTCTTGCGGCGCGCCGGGGAATGTCTTGCTTAGGAAGCGCTGTTCGAACTCGAACCAGCCGTTGCAGTGGCGGCTGGTGTAGCCGATGCAACCGAGGCGGCAGCTGGAGTTGACGCTGCAGGCGCAGGCGCCGATGGCTTGGCAGCAGTGGCGCTGGCCGGGGCGGCTGGTTTGGCGGCTGCAGGCTTGGCAGCAGCAGGCTTGGTCGCGGGCTTGGCAGCCGGTTTGGCGGCGGGCTTGGCGGCCGCCGTGGTGGCCTTGGCAGCCGGCTTGGCAACGGCTGGTTTTGCTGGCGCTTTAGCGGCAGGTTTTACGGCAGCACTCGCTGCTGGTTTGGCAGCGGGGGCTTTTGCGGCTGGCTTGGCGGCGGCTTTAGCGGCTGGCTTGACGGCAGGTTTCGGGGCCGTGGCAGCAGGCTTGGCGGCTGCGGTCCTGGCTGGAGCCTTGGCGGCCACCGGGGCTTTTGCAGCAGGTTTGGCAGCCGGTTTGCTGGCGGCTTTTGTAGCAGGTTTGGCAGCGACAGGTTTGGCTGCGGCGGTTTTCAGCGCAGTGTTAGCAGCGGCTTTTGCCGGTGCCTTGGCCGCTGGCTTGGCGGCCGCTGTTTTGACTGCAGCTTTGGCGACAGGCTTGGCAGCGACTTTGGCCGGTGCCTTGGTTGCTGTTTTACCAGCAGCTTTCGCCGGAGCAGTCTTGGCGGGTGCCTTGGTTGCACGATCACTCAGTGCCTTGCCAACCGCTTCCTTCACACGACCGATTCCCTGAGCCAGCTTCAGGCTTTCCTGAGCATCGCGCTTGAGGCTGACGATGTAGGTACGGGTTTCGGTCTGACGATCCTTGAGCGCATCGAGCAGCGCTTCGAGTTCAGCCACACTATCCTTGGCCTTGGCTTGCGCCTTGGCTTTGCCGGCAGTGGCCGCGCCCTGCAATTTAGTGCGGGACTTGTGCAGTTTTTCCTGAGCCTTGCCGCGTTGTTTCTCAAGCTTGGCGAGCAATTTCTCGGCATCAGCCAACGCTTGGGAACAGGCATTTTCAAGATGTTCGAGCAAGCTGCCCGAGAGTTGTTGGAGCAAATGCAACGGAGTGTTTACTGGCTTCTTGTTGGCCGACATGACTTACCTCCTGGCTGATTTGAATGCGGCTCATACTAGACCTCTGCCCGCACCGCCGCTAGGGCATCTTGACACTACAAAACCGGGTCTGTTTCAAGTTGGCCAAAATCACTGCAGATCGTCACCACATTCAACCTCTGGCGCTGGCATAATCGGCACTTCCCAGGCCGGAGAGCATTCATGTCGCGCTACTTGTTGATGTCGTTATTCCTCTTGGTACCCTTTGCTCATGCGGCCGATGCTCCACCCTCCGATAACGCCCATGACCTGGCTTACAGCCTGGGAGCGAGCCTGGGTGAACGGCTGCGCCAGGAGGCGCCGGACCTGCAATTGCCTGCGTTGATCGAAGGTTTGCAGCAGGCGTATCAAGCCAAGCCACTGGCGATCAAACAGGAACGCATGGAGCAGATCCTCAGCGACCACGACGCCGCGCTGGCCCAGGCCGAGAACTCTGGCCAGTCAGAGCCGCAGACCGAAGCCGCGCTGAAGGAAGAACGTCGTTTCATGGATATCGAGAAAGCCAAGCCGGGTGTACGCCAGCTCGCCGACGGCATCCTGATGACTGAACTGACCCCAGGCACAGGCCCCAAGCCCGATATCAATGGTCGCGTTCAAGTCAAATACGTCGGACGCCTGCCTGACGGCACGATCTTCGATCAGAGTCAGCAGCCTCAATGGTTTCGTCTGGACAGCGTGATCGCCGGCTGGACCACCGCACTGGTCGACATGCCGGTCGGTGCGAAATGGCGTCTGGTAATCCCCTCTGCACAGGCCTATGGCGCAGAGGGCGCGGGCGATCTGATCGATCCGTACACGCCACTGGTGTTCGAAATCGAACTACTGGCGGCATCGCAGTAAGAAAGCTGCCCGTCGTTCACCGCTCCTGTAGCAGTCTGCCGGCGGTAGCGATCTCAGGCACTCCCGGCAAGCCGGACTGCTACAGAAAGCGTTCTACACGCCACAAAAAAGGGTGCCCGAGGGCACCCTTTTTGCTGCGCAAAAACCCGTCAGGCTTGAACCGCATCTTCCTGCTTGTGTGCGGTGTGCAGCACTTCGATCAGGCAGTCTTCCAGTTCGAAGCGCTCGTGGAGCAATCCACCCAGCTCCTTGAACTTCTCGGCAACGCACTTGCCTTCATCGCAGAGATCGTTGAACGCCAGCAGCTTTTCAGTGATGACATCGATGCGAGGATAAATCGTATCGGCGAGTTCCAGCCCGCGCTCGTCTTTGAACGCCTTGGCTTCGCCGGTGAGCTGTTCGTAGACTTCGAAATGACCCGCCGAAACGTAATCGACCAGGGTCCCGCAGAATTCCTGCAGCTGCTTGCGTGTTTCGGACAACGCATCCGGCTCGGCGCCAAGATCATCGTAGGCCTTGATCAGCTCGTTGCGTTCCTCCAGCCAACGATCAATGAGCTTGTTAACCCCGCCCCAGCGTTCCTGAGCATTCTGACAACTTTCCAGCATGATGTTCTCTCTTCCCTTCAGGGGCATGCTGCCTTGATTCGCTTGGCGATCCGGCCCGAAGCTTATGAAAACCGGCTCTGAAAAACGTCGACAGCAGCATTATTCCGATGATGCGTGCGGCCCAGATTATGCCCGCTCGACCAAGGCTTCAAGGTACGCAGGAGTTAAAGTTCATACAAGCGTTTAATCCGCCGCCCCAACATCCATTGATCCGGACCCACGAAATTCGATGAAAAGGTAGTACAGGGCGAACAGGCTCATGCCTGCGAAAGCCAGCAGGCTCCACTCCGGCATGCTGATGCCGAAAAGTGACCAGGTGATTTCAGAGCAACCGGCGCTGCCGGCCAGAACCAGGGCCAGGACCTTGGTGTAGGGCTGCGTGTCGAGCAGGTACTGCAGGTTTTCCAGGCAGGACGCGAGGTTTTCCGGCGGCGATGCCTGGAGCCACACCTGGCGGCCCGCCGTCGCCGCGCCGCTCAATGCAACGAGCAGGAGAATGCCGGAGTAGATGCGCCAACCCAATCTGCCGGGCGTATGCAGCGCGGCGACCAGGCAAACGAATGAGCAGACCAGCAGCAGCAGGCGCTGCAAGATGCATAGCGGACATGGGGCAGAGCCCACCACACGCTCCAGATAAACAGCTGCTCCCACAATCAGTGCGCAAACGAGAAACGCCAGAAAGAACAGGGAGCGCGTGCGGGCCAGATGCATGGAAAATCCGAAACAAAAGACGAAGGCGGCTACGGTAGAGGAAAGCGAGACTTCCTTTCAAGGCAACCGGGGGAGGATATTTCTTAGCTTGTGTAGGGAATTACCGACACCGGCCGTAGGAAGCTATACCGACCATTCGAAGCATGACGCAAAAATCGCTTCAGCCCCGGGCAAGGCCCTACATGAACAACCGCACACTAGCAAAAAGGCCCTGGTCGGGCCTTTTTTTGGGCAGGTTGTATTTCCGGTAGTCAGGCGCGAGCCAGGGCCGGCAGCGGACGAGCCAATAGACGCTCATCCAGCAAGCCCAACCCTTCCTGGAACAACTGATTGCTGCGATCGGTCTCACCCAGCTGCCCCAATAAACGAGCCAGCTCGGCACAGGCCTCGGGATTGCGTTGCAGTCGCAGGCTTGCCTCCAGATAATCGCGCGCTTTGCCCCACAGACTGCTTTGCAGGCAGAGGCGGCCCAACGTCAGCAACAGGCCGGGATCATCAGCATGGTTTTTCAGCCAGCTCTCGGCGGTGTGCAACTGCTTGCCCGGATCGCTGCCGCGGACCAGGCCATAGAGTCGCGCCAGGTGACTGTTGTAGTCGCGCTTCATGGCGCCGCGTAAAACTTCTTCGGCCTGAACCTCGGCACCATGACGGCGAAGCTGCTCGGCATAGGCCAGTATCAACGCAGGCTCCTGGCGCTGGGCTGAGCTCAACTGCTGCCAGGCGGTGTCCAACGCTGGCAAACCGGCAGGCCCGGTCTCATTTTCCGTTTGTTGGTACGCGGCCAGCGAGAGGTTCTCGCCCCACGCGCGCTTCTCGAGTTCCGCCAGTTCCTGCGCAGGCAAGACTTTGTCCTTGCGCAGTTCCGGCATCAGGCGGATCAACTGGGACCATTCGCCACGCTGTCGATACAAGCGCTGCAGCTGGCGCAGAACTTGTGGATTGTGTGGGTGACGCTCCTGCATCGCTTGCAGGGTCGCGAGCGCCCCGTCGCTGTCGCCACGGTCGAGCTGCAGTTGCGCATGATTCAGAGCAATCGCCAGCTCGGCATGGGGCTGACGCTCCAGAGCCCGCTCCAGCAAGTTGTCGCTGTCTTCATAGCGGCCCTGCTCATTGGCGGCACGGGCGGCACCGAGGTAAAACAACAACGGCTGACGCTCAGCCTCGGCAGCGCGATGCAAATGACGCTGAGCGCTGGCCCAGCGACCTTCGGCAAGATCGAGCTGGCCCTGCTCTATCGCGACCTGTACCCGACGGCTGCGATTGCGCCGCGACCAGGGATTGACCACGCCGCCGGACGTCGTCAGCAGCCGCACCAGACCGCGAACCAGCCAGACCAGCAAAACGATTGCCGCCAGCAACGCCAATGCCGCCCAGAGGCTGGACTCATAGCGGAAGCTGTCATAGGCGATCAGCACATAGCCCGCGTGGCGGGAGATCGCAAGGCCCACCAGCGCTGCCGCCACGATCAGGATGAACACGATCACATAGCCGCGCTTCATGGTTTGGTCCCCGACTGCGCCCCTTCTGCCTGCTGATCCAGCGCACCGCCCACAGGCTGATGACGCTGTTGCAGATAAGCCTGTACCGCGGCAAGGCTCGGAGTCAGGTCCGGCGTAATCACCGACACCGGCTGGCGGGCCAGCTCGTCCAGGCGCTCACCCAGCACTTTGCTTTGCGGGTTGTCCTGATTGAAATTGGCGTCCAGCACGCTGCGTGCCTCGGTCACTGCCTGGGTATAAACCGGCGCTTGGCCGTTGAGGGCCGCCCACTGCGCCTGTTCGAGTGCCAGGCTCAGGGCCAGTCGCACCTGGGTCAGGCTCTGGCCAGCGAGCAGCGGACGAATGTTCTTGTCGGCGTGGAAGTCCAGGCGAATGTATTGGGAAATCTTGTCCCACCATTTGGCCCAGTAGCTGTCTTCGCTGCCATCGGTAAGCCCGAGCAGTGACTCACCCTTGTCCTTGTATTCCGGCGCCAGCGCATTCAGCTGGGCGGCCTGATCGCGCAGGGCAGCCAGTTGCAGGAACAGGCCGGTACGGTCCGGCTGGTCGACGCTGCGCAGTGCCGCGAGGCTCTTGGCCAGTTGCTCGCGAGCAGCGAATGCACCCGGATCGTCCTGCTCGCGAAGGATCTCGTCAGCGCCTTGAACCAGCGCCTGAGCGCTATTGATGTCTTGCAGCGCAGACAAGCGCAGACTGGCAAGACGCAGCAGATGCTCGGCCTCGGCCAGGCGCCAGTCCTTGCGGCTGGCACCGAGCACGGTTTCCAGACGCTGGCTCAGACGCTGCTGATCACCCTGCAGTTGAGTGACCAGCCGACGACGCTCTTCCAGCTCCTGGGCGGGCGGAATCTGCGCCAGTCTGGCCACCAGTTGCTGCTCGCTCTGCTGGAGAATCCGGGTCTGCGAATTGATGTCCTCGATTTGCCCGGACTGCTGCTGATGACCTGCCTGAATGGCCCGCAGTTGCCACACGCTCCAGCCGCCGACCGCCACGCCTGCAGCACCCAGCAGCAGGGCGAGGATGGCCAGGCCATTACTGCCGCGACGACTGGAAGGTTCTTTGTGCGCTGGATCCGGTAGAGGCTCCGAATGGACCAGCACCGGTTCAGCGTCATTTTTTGGCAAGACTGTTTCGCTCACGTATCCATCCTTTGCATTTGGGCGTAATCGCGTAATCCGGATCGTCGATCATGACGCCTGGGAGGCAGGCTCGGGCTGTTCCCGCAACGCTGCCAGCAAAGCCGAAGCGCTGGCGCCACGGCAGTCCACTACGGTCAGGGCGCCAGCGCCACGTGCCAGTTCGGCGACCCGAGGGCTCGGTACGAATAAAGGCAACCGCACAAGCCTGGGCCAGGCATCGCCCGCCAGCTCACGCAGATGTTGAAAACCCTGTCCACTGCTGACCACCAGCCCGTTCAAGCGTTCCGCCTCAACCCG
Organism: Pseudomonas sp. NPDC087358; assembly: GCF_044900785.1. Taxonomy (NCBI): domain Bacteria; kingdom Pseudomonadati; phylum Pseudomonadota; class Gammaproteobacteria; order Pseudomonadales; family Pseudomonadaceae; genus Pseudomonas; species Pseudomonas sp. NPDC087358. The sequence continues at coordinate 182,316 of NZ_JBJDOA010000007.1, read as the reverse complement.
CTGCGGCAGGGCGAAAGGCGGATACTGGGGCAGGTTACGCTGGTACAGCGGCAGATAATCGACAGTAACACCCCGCTCGCGCAAGCGCTCTGCCAACAGCTCGCGGCCATCGACGCCACGCATGATCAGCACTTTGGGGTCATGGACGGACGAGAGCACGTGCAGCAACTGTGGAAGCTCGAGCAGCGCCTCGCTGTCGTCGCCCTGAGCGGGGAAAAATACGTGCAGCCCATAGTCGTCGAGGATCTGAGCGGTAGCCGCGCCCACAGTGAACCATTTCTGCATCGGCGGCTGCGGCCAGATCTCATCGACCATTTCCAGACCCAGGCGCGCAGCAGGCTTACTGACGACAATCACTGCGCAGTAGGCCGCCAGGTCGTAAATGATAGAGCGGTTCTCTTCGCTAACCGGCAGCGGCTCGATTTCCAGCAGTGGAAATGCCGAGCTGAACACGCCCTCTTCGGCCAGCGCATTTGCCAATGCTTGCGACTCTTCGGCCGGGCGCGTCAGCAACAGGCGCCAGCCTTTCACTCCTCCCCCGCCTCGCCATAGACAGCCTTGAGGATCTTCGCAGCACCTTGCGCCAGCAGCGCTTCGGCAACCTGCACACCCAGGGCTTGTGCATCAACCTGCGGCGCGCGGGCTTCGGCGCGTAGCAGCAGCGTGCCGGCCGGGTCACCGACCAGACCGCGCAGCCACATCTGCTCGCCTTCCAATACCGCGTAGCAGGCGATCGGCACCTGGCAGCCACCGTTGAGGTGCTTGTTCAGCGCACGTTCGGCGGTGACGCGCACTGCCGTGTCGGCATGGTGCAGGGGCGTCAGCAGCGCATGCAGCTCGACATCGACACTGCGGCACTCGATGCCGACCGCGCCCTGTCCACCGGCTGGCAAGCTGTGCTCGATGCTGATGGCCGAGGTGATGCGATCCTGGAATCCCAGACGAATCAGGCCGGCGGCGGCGAGAATGATGGCGTCGTACTCGCCGGCGTCCAGCTTGGCCAGGCGCGTGTTGACGTTGCCACGCAGAAAATGGATTTTCAGGTCTGGACGACGCGCCAGCAGTTGCGCCTGACGGCGCAGGCTGGACGTCCCGACGATGCTGCCGGCAGGCAACTCATCGAGGCTGGCGAAGGTATTGGAAACAAACGCATCGCGCGGGTCTTCGCGTTCGCAGATGCAAAACAGCCCCAGGCCTTGGGGAAAGTCCATCGGCACGTCTTTCATCGAGTGCACCGCGATGTCCGCTTCGTCCTCCAGCAGCGCCGTCTCCAGCTCCTTGACGAACAACCCTTTGCCGCCGATTTTCGACAGCGGCGAGTCCAGCAGCTTGTCGCCGCGACTGACCATCGGAACCAGAGTCACGACCAGCCCCGGATGGGCCTGTTGCAGACGAGCCTTGACGTACTCGGCTTGCCAGAGAGCCAGTGCGCTTTTGCGAGTGGCGATGCGGATTTCGCGAGAGGACATGAATCAATCCGTACTGAGTGAATGCGGCGGATAATAACAGCTCGGCCCAACCGGGCCGAATGACTGTATCTAATCTGCACGCATCATGATCTCAATCGCCGGGTATCCGCCATGCGACGGCATGTCGCCGTCGGCACATCCGACCCCTGCAGGGGTGAGCTTGCTCGCGGGAGTCGGTGCATCCAACGCAGATCCAGTGCTCCAGAACATCGCGAGCAAGCCCACTCCTGCACAGCGACCGGCCTTGCAGGTTCTAGAGCTGCTGCATCATCTTGCGCACACCGGCCACGTGCCGGCGGCTGACGATCAATGCATCGCCGTTCAGCCCTCGGAGGAACAGCTGGAAATGCCCCAGCGGCGTACGTTGCAAACGTTCGATACGGTCACGGGCAACCAGGGCATTACGGTGGATACGCACGAAGCGGTCCCCGAATTCGTCTTCCAGTGCCTTGAGTGGCTCGTCGAGCAGCACCTCGCCATCCTCGTGACGCAACGTCACGTATTTGTGGTCGGCGATGAAATAGATCACGTGATCCAGCGGTATCAACTCGATGCCTTTGCGGGTCCGCGCACTGATATGGCTGCGTGGGCCGTTTCCGCTCTCGGCGGCAGGCCGCGTCATCGCAGCCAGTTGCACGCGGTTGGGCCGTTCGGCCTTGCGCAGGGCTTCAAGCAGATTTTCCGGACGTACCGGTTTGACCAGATAACCCACGGCGCTGACCTGAAATGCCTCCAGGGCAAACTCATCATGGGCCGTGCAGAACACCACCGCTGGCGGCGTATCGCGCTCGCATAATCTGGCCGCGACCTGCAGGCCATCCAGACCCGGCATGCGGATGTCGAGTAACACCACATCGGGTTTGAGGCTATCGATCAGCGTCAGGGCTTCTTCGCCATTAGTGGCGCTGGGTTCAAGGACCCGATAACCCTCAAGATCACCCACCAGACGGCTCAGGCGATCGCGGGCTAGGGGTTCGTCATCAACGATCAGGACATTCATATTGCTCTGGCTTCCTGCGTGAGTCTCGCACAAGGATAGCGTAGACAGGTGAAGTGACGACCGTCACGGCGCTCCACGCTCAGACTCGCGAGAGGGCCAAAAAGTGCCGTGATTCGGGCGCCGATGTTTGCCAAGGCCTGCTGAGTGCCGCTTGAAGTCAGCCGTGGGGCAACTTCGTCATAGGGATTACTGACACGCAATATGAATACTCCCCGTTCATAGTCCGCCTCGACCCTGACCACGCCGCCTTCGACACGGGGCGCGATACCGTAAATCAATGCGTTCTCAAGTAATGGCTGCAAGGTTAGCTGGGGAATCGGCAAGTCGTCGGGAATTGCGCTGACGTCCCAGTCCAACTGTAGACGCTCGCCAAGTCGATATTGCTCAATCGATAGATAACGTTTGGCCAACTCCAGCTCTTCTCGCCACGTCGTCAGGCTTCCCGGCTTGCCCAGACTGGCGCGAAACAGATCCGACAGATCCAGCACCGCCTGCTCGGCCTTGTCCGGAGCACTGGTGACCAGGCTGGCGATACTGTTAAGCGTATTGAACAGAAAGTGCGGCCGGATCCGCGCCTGCAAGGATTCGATCCGCGCCCGCAGCTCCGCCTGTTGCTGCTTGCGCCACTGACTCTGCAGGTAAAAGTAGCGCAACATCAGCGCCGACATGATCAGCGCGATCAACGAATACCGCAGATAGCGTTCGATGATCCCGTCACCCGGCATCGTGCCAACCAGCTGACAGTAGTCGGTAACCGCGGTGCACAACACCGTCACCGCCACCACCAGCAGACAGCCAGTCGCACCGGCGACGCCCGCCTTGAGACGCGCCAGCCAGGGTCGCAGCCCGCACAACAGAGCTGCCGAGAGCAACACGATCCATTGCACGAACAGCGATATCAGCGCCAGCCGGACCCAGTCGAATGTCGGATGCATCGGCTCGACCAGCACCAGCACCAGAACGAACAGCTCGGCCAGCACGACCAGAACCAGCAGCGCCTGCGGCAGGCACAGTTCGGGAAGGAAGAATTCTTTGCCGGGCGCGGCGCTCTGCCCCGGATTTTTGCGCTCATTGTGCATGCACCCAGTCTCTGCGCTAGTACCCCCGCGGGCAAGCAGTCCGGGATAAAAAAACAGCAATGCTGTTATTATCGCCGGCGGCTTTTACAATCGGCCACGTCACGTCTTCATCAAAACAGTCATCAGTACAGTCATCAGCAGAGCAGCGAGCGAATCCATGAGCACCGACAAGACCAATCAGTCCTGGGGCGGCCGCTTCAGTGAGCCCGTCGACGCCTTCGTCGCACGCTTCACCGCCTCCGTCACTTTCGATCAACGCCTTTACCGCCACGACATCATGGGCTCGGTCGCCCATGCCACGATGCTGGCCAAGGTTGGCGTGCTGACCGATGCCGAGCGCGACACCATCATCGACGGCCTGAACACCATTCAAGGCGAAATCGAAGCCGGTAAATTCGACTGGCGCGTGGACCTGGAAGACGTGCACATGAACATCGAGGCGCGTCTGACCGACCGCATCGGGATCACTGGCAAGAAGCTGCACACCGGCCGTAGCCGCAACGATCAGGTCGCGACCGATATTCGTCTGTGGCTGCGCGACGAGATCGACCTGATCCTGGCCGAGATCACTCGCCTGCAAGAGGGCCTGCTGGGCCTGGCCGAACGCGAGGCCGACAGCATCATGCCCGGCTTCACTCACCTGCAGACCGCGCAGCCGGTGACCTTCGGGCATCACATGCTGGCCTGGTTCGAAATGCTCAGCCGTGACTACGAGCGCCTGGTCGATTGCCGCAAGCGCACCAACCGCATGCCCCTGGGCAGCGCTGCACTGGCCGGCACCACCTATCCGATCGATCGCGAACTGACCTGTCAGCTGCTGGGTTTCGAAGCCGTCGGCGGCAACTCGCTGGACAGCGTCTCCGATCGCGACTTCGCCATCGAGTTCTGCTCGGCCGCCAGCATCGCCATGATGCACCTGTCGCGCTTCTCCGAAGAGCTGGTGCTGTGGACCAGCGCGCAGTTCCAGTTCATCGATCTGCCTGATCGCTTTTGCACCGGCAGCTCGATCATGCCGCAAAAGAAAAACCCGGACGTGCCGGAGCTGGTACGTGGCAAGAGCGGTCGGGTGTTCGGCGCGTTGATGGGCCTGCTGACCTTGATGAAGGGCCAGCCGCTGGCCTACAACAAGGACAACCAGGAAGACAAGGAGCCGCTGTTCGATGCCGCCGACACGCTGCGTGACTCATTGCGTGCCTTCGCCGACATGATCCCGGCCATCAAGCCCAAGCACGCGATCATGCGCGAAGCGGCCCTGCGCGGGTTCTCCACCGCCACTGACCTGGCTGATTATCTGGTCCGCCGAGGCCTGCCGTTCCGTGATTGCCACGAAATCGTCGGCCATGCCGTGAAATACGGCGTGCAAACCGGCAAGGACCTGGCCGAAATGACCCTGGAAGAACTGCGCCAGTTCAGCGATCAGATCGAGCAGGATGTATTTGCCGTGCTGACCCTCGAAGGTTCGGTCAACGCCCGTGACCACATTGGCGGTACCGCTCCGGCACAGGTCAAGGCCGCCGTGGTGCGGGGCAGGCAACTGCTGACCAGCCGCTAAGCCAATACTGTATGGGCCGTGCGCTGTGGCGGCCCTTTTGAATTGTCAGGACATCGAGAACACCATGAGCGACAAGATCGACAACGACGAAGAAGAGTTCGCTGCAACCACCTTGATCCAGGCGATTGAAAACCAGATCGAAAGCGACAACCCGCCTGCAGCCAAAGCCACGTTCAACAAGCTGACCCTGGTCGGTTATGAGCGTGATGACATCCTGGAAATGATGGCGCACGTATTGGCGGTCGAGATCGACGGCATTCTCGAAGAAGACCGCCCGTTCAACACCCAGTGGTACGAAACGGCCCTGCGCGCCCTGCCGCAAATGCCGCCAGGCGTGAAGCTGGACGACGGCCAGTAACGGCAACGAGCTTGAGCACGCGGTTAAATGAATAAAAGCGACCGTGTGCTTTTGATTCTGCCCGGAGGGCGTGGGAGTTTGCCGGGGTGGCGCTCCACCTTGCCGACGATCTGATGCGAAGCGCCAGCGAACCCTGTCAACGGCATGCACATGACCCACCGAGCTGCATGATTTTACCGCCGGTGCCCGGCAGATCGCTGGCAAGCCGAGCTCCCACGGCCTGAGGCCAGAATCAACAACAGGCGGCGCGATGTCGATCACGTCTGCCAAACAGGCAACCTGACGACCGGCCAGATACTTTCTGCAAAATCCCCAGACGCTAACTACACTCCACATGCCTCGCTGCCGCTTGACCTACGGGGCTGTCATGTCTGCGATTCCTTCGCCGCTTCATCAATTAGAAAAGTCTGGAGCATCTATGTCGTTTACCCCTGAATTGGTTGCCGAACTGGAAATCCTGTCACTGTTCAACCTGACCAACACCCAGGAGGGTCTGAAGGTCCACCACGTTGCCGCACCGTCTGCCATCGCCGCTGCCACACGACTTTTTGAAAAAGGCCTCACCACTCAGGTCGACGGAGGCTATCTGACCAGTCTGGGACTGGAAGCCGCCGAACACGCACAATCGCTGTTGACCATTCTTGCTGTCAGTCAGCAAGCGGCCTGATACCGCGACTCGCGAAACCTTTGCCGCAGGCGTGAAATAAAGGTTTCGCGAACCCTTCATTTGTAAGATGCTGCGCCGATAAAATTCTGGCGCCAGAAAAAATACACGCAGCCGCCTTACGACAGGCATCTGATGCTGGACCTTCTTTCCTGTAGTCGCCTTCCATTCCCGCAGTGCCTTTCCGGCTTTGAGTCGCGATGACCCGTAGTTTCGAGATCCGCCCCGATCTGGATGAGGGCATCGACCGCAAGGTCCTCAGCCAGCTGCGTAACCGTTTTCTGACCCTCAATGAGGGGCGACTGGGACGTGCCAATGAAGGCTTGTCCAGCCGTCAGCAATCGGTGCTGTCGCTGCTGCCGCTGTTTTTCCACGTCAATCACCCGCTGTTGCCCGGCTACGTTTCCAGCACCACCCCCGCCGGCGTCTCGAACTACGAACCGGGGGCCCAGGCACTGACTGAAGCGCAGCGCCTGACACGTTCTTTTTCCTACAAGCCTCGTCGCGGCAATCCTGCACAACCGATCCACGGGATTTTCCTGATGGGTAGCCTCGGCACCCTGGCCCAGGCGGATCAGAGTGATATGGACGTATGGATCTGCCATGACACCGGCCTGTCGGCAGAGGACGTGCTTGAGCTGCGCAGAAAATGCCAGGCCCTGGAAACCTGGGCGGCGACCATGGGCGCCGAAGCGCACTTTTTCCTCATCGACCCCGAGCGGTTCGTTTTGGGGGAGCGCGATGCGCAACTCAGTGGCGAGGATTGCGGAACGACCCAGCATTACCTGTTGCTCGACGAGTTCTACCGCACGGCCATCTGGTTGGCCGGCCGCACGCCGATGTGGTGGCTGGTGCCGGTCTACGAAGAAGCACGCTACGCCGAGTACAGCCACACCTTGCTGTCCAAGCGCTTCATCCGGGCGGACGAGGTGCTCGACTTGGGCAACATGTCGCACATTCCCTCGGGCGAGTTCATCGGCGCCGGGCTCTGGCAGCTGTTCAAGGGCATCGAGTCGCCTTACAAATCCGTCCTGAAACTGCTGCTGACCGAAGTCTATGCCAGCGAGTATCCGCAGGTTCAGTGCCTGAGCATGAGGCTCAAGAAAGAAGTCTTCGCCAACCACCTGGACCTCGACGAGCTTGATCCCTACATGATGGTCTATCGGCGGATCGAGGAATATCTGCTCGCCCGCGGCGAACCGGAGCGCCTGGAACTGGTGCGCCGCAGCCTCTACCTGAAGGTGAACAAGAAACTCACTGCCTTGCCACGCCAGCGAACCACCAGTTGGCAGCGCTTGCTCCTGGAACGGCTGGCCAAGGAGTGGAAGTGGGACGAGCGTCAGCTGGCGCTGCTCGACAGCCGCAGCCAGTGGAAGGTGCGACAGGTTTCCAGCGAGCGCCGTGCGCTGGTCAGCGAGCTTAACTACAGCTACCGCTTTCTGACCCAGTTCGCTCGCACCCAGAACGCCATCAGCTCGATCAACAAGCGTGATCTCAACGTACTGGGACGTCGGCTTTATGCGGCGTTCGAGCGCAAGGCAGGCAAGGTCGAATTCGTCAATCCGGGCATCGCGCCAGACCTGGCCGAAGACACCCTGACACTGGTGCAGTCGCCCAACAAGCGCGAGCCCGGCAAATATCAGTGGGGCCTGTACAACGGCAATCTGGGCGCACATGAGTGGGAGTCGTTCGCGCCCATCAAGCGCAGCCGGGAACTACTGGAGCTGCTCGCCTGGTGCCATCGCAACAATGTAATCGACAGCAGCACGCGCCTGGCGCTGCATCCCGGCAGCAGCGACCTGACCGAATTCGAGCTGTTCAACCTGCTCGGCGCCCTGCAGCAAAACATCCCGATGCCGCTGGACATGGTTCACGAGCAGGCGCTGCTGCGTCCCAGTGTCCCGAGTGAAATCCTGTTGCTGGTGAACGTCGGCATCGACCCGCTCAAGCATCACAAGGACCTGAATATCCTGATGACCACCGAGCGCACGGACTCGTTGAGCTATGCCGGGGTTCGGGAAAATCTGGTGCTGACCTTCGACCAGATCACGCTCAACAGCTGGAACGAGGTGCTGGTCAGTCGCTTTGACGGCCAGTGTGCGCTGCTCGACTGCATGACCGAGCTGCTCAACAACTTGCCCGAAACGTCGCCAAAGGCTGTGGTGCGCGTGCGCTGTTTCTGTCACAACCGCGCCCCGGCCATCGCCCAGCGGGTTGAGGAACTGATCAACACGGCGCAACTGCTTCTGGCACGACGTCTGAACCACCGCTATCTGATCCAGATCGAGCAGCATTATCACGTCCTGGAAATGGTTCCGGGACAGGTCACGCAAGTGGCGCTGCACAGCCTGCCGGCACTTTACGACTACCTGGGCGGAGAATTACCGGCATACAGCCCGATCCACCTCGACCCTCAGGCACTGGATGACAGCGATCTGTCGCTGATCATTCCCCACGGTCAGCCGGAATGCATCCAGGTGTTCTACCGGATCAACGAGCCTCACGCCGATCTGTATCTGCTCGATGAACACAATGCGCTGTGGCATCAGCGCTTGCCGTATCACGATGAGCCCAGCCTGCTGATGCCGTTGCAACGCTTTCTGCAGTCGCTGATGTACCGTCGCGGAGCGCTGTTGCCACTGGACAATCCGCTGGAATCGCCGTCGCTGGACACGCTTTATTACCGTATTACCCCGGACGGCGCGGGGCGGGCCAAACGCATCGAGCAACGATTGCCTCCGGTCATGCCTGCCGACAGGCCTTTCTATGACGTGCAGGCCATCGTCGAAGAAGCTTCACCGGGGCAAGTTAGTGTCACGCTGTATTGCGACAACATGGAGTTTTCCGAGCTGGAATTCGGCGAGCAGTTGTTCAGCGTGGTGGCACGGCAGATTCTCGACCAGCGCAGCGAACCGCAGCGCTATCGCTGCTACATCACCGACCTGGACCTGTCCGGCGTTCTGGGAGATGCGCGCGGACAAACGATTCTGTTCCTGCGCTACAAGGCGCAGCTGGAGAATTCGTTGAATGAAGCGATGGAGGGGGCCTGAAGCCCACGACTGACCAACTGTAGGAGTGAGCTGGCTGGCGATTCGATGCGCTAGGCGATGCATTGGCGCGGATGCATCACCTACCGCGAGCAAGCTCACTCCTACAGGGTCAAAGCTGGGCGCGGCGTTGATCGGCCTGGCGGACGATTTCCCGGCGCCGCTCATCGGTCGCCGCGCGCCACTCGCGGATGTCTTCGACATGGCGAAAACACCCGGTGCACACCTTCAGCTCATCGAGCCGACAGACGCTGATGCACGGCGAGACAACCGCCGGGCTGACGTTGCTGAACAGCGGCTTTGGCGCTTTGACCGGCGTGGCGTTGGTCACTGCCGGTTTCCGTCTTCATGACCGTCGATAGCGTCGAATTCGAGCTCGACACCGACCTGCTTCAACGTCAGACGATGCAGCATCTCACCCAGCAGTTCTTCGGTCTTGTCACAGATCCAGTGTTTGGCTTCTTCGTCGTAGTCGAAGTGAAAACCGCCGGCGACAGCCGCAAGCCACAGCTGACGCAACGGCTCCTGGCGACTGAAGATGAACTGCGAGCCGTTTTCGAATTTCACGGTCAGGACGCCGGCCGAACTTTCCAGGTCCAGGTCCAGATCGCTTTCGTCGAAGATGTCTTCCAGCTTTTCTTGGGTAGCATCGACCAGGTCGTGAAAACGGGCTTCGGTCAAACTCATTGCAGGAACCTCGAAAGTGTCTACTGATGGCGCAGCGACGCAAGATACGGTCGCTTCCCGGCAAATGCAAAGCATACCCGCCCAATTGCCGGTTGCCGCGCCAAAAAACGCACGCTCGTCGGCTGCGTAACCGCTGCTTGCGTCAAAGCCCCGCCGGACGGGAACCGTGGCGCATAGGCAAGCTGTAGGCTGGTCGGTATACTCGGGCGCAATTAATGCTTATCCAAAGGATTTCGCCATGAAGCGCCTGATTTCCTCCCTGGCCGCGCTCCTCGCTGTAGCGTGCCTGGTCTCTGCCTGCGGTCAAAAAGGTCCACTGTTCCTGCCCGACGACGACTCGTCCGACGCCAGCAGCAGCCAGACCAAATCGCACTCGCACAAGCACCCGACCTCGACCTACTAGGGATCAGCCATGGACGCCTTCAACTACCGCGACGGTGAGCTGTTCGCGGAGGGAGTTGCATTGTCTGCCATTGCCGAGCGTTTCGGCACGCCGACCTATGTGTACTCCCGAGCCCACATCGAGGCGCAATATCGCGCTTACGCCGATGCCCTGAGCGGCATGCCGCATCTGGTCTGCTTCGCCGTCAAAGCCAACTCCAATCTGGGCGTACTCAATGTCCTGGCACGCCTGGGTGCCGGTTTCGACATCGTTTCCCGTGGCGAACTGGAGCGTGTGCTGGCCGCGGGCGGTCAGGCCGACAAGATCGTATTCTCCGGCGTCGGCAAGACCCGTGACGACATGCGTCGCGCCCTGGAAGTGGGCGTGCATTGCTTCAACGTCGAATCCACCGACGAGCTCGAGCGCCTGCAGCTCGTGGCCGCCGAGATGGGCGTACGCGCCCCGGTTTCCCTGCGCGTGAACCCGGATGTCGATGCGGGCACTCACCCGTACATTTCCACCGGACTCAAAGAAAACAAGTTCGGCATCGCCATCGCTGACGCCGAAGACGTCTACATACGCGCGGCACAGCTGCCGAACCTGGACGTGATCGGCGTCGATTGCCACATCGGCTCGCAGCTGACCACCCTTGACCCGTTCGTCGATGCCCTCGACCGCTTACTGGATCTGGTCGATCGCCTGAGCGATTGCGGCATTCAGCTGCGGCACCTGGATCTGGGCGGTGGCCTGGGCGTGCGTTATCGCGATGAACAGCCGCCACTGGCTGGCGATTACATCAAGGCCGTGCGTGAACGCCTTGACGGTCGCGACCTGGCGCTGATGTTCGAGCCGGGCCGCTTCATCGTGGCCAACGCGGGCGTGCTGCTGACGCGCATCGAATACCTCAAGCACACCGAACACAAAGACTTCGCGATCGTCGACGCGGCGATGAACGACCTGATCCGTCCGGCGCTGTATCAGGCGTGGATGGATGTGACTGCCGTTCAACCCCGCGATGGCGCGACACGCACTTACGACATCGTCGGGCCGATCTGCGAAACCGGTGACTTCCTGGCCAAGGAGCGCGAACTGGCGCTGGCCGAGGGCGATCTGCTGGCTGTGCATTCGGCAGGTGCCTATGGCTTCGTCATGAGCTCCAACTACAACACCCGCGGACGTACCGCCGAAGTGTTGGTCGATGGCGATCAAGCGTTCCAAGTGCGTCGCCGTGAAACCGTGACCGAGCTGTTTGCCGGCGAAAGCCTGCTCCCGGAGTAATCCCATGCTGCTGCGTTTTACCAAGATGCATGGCCTGGGCAACGATTTCATGGTGCTGGACCTCGTGAGCCAGCACGCCCACATCCTGCCCAAGCACGCCAAGCAATGGGGCGATCGCCACACCGGTATCGGTTTCGATCAACTGCTGCTGGTCGAAGCGCCGAGCAACCCGGATGTGGACTTCCGCTACCGGATCTTCAATTCCGACGGTTCCGAGGTCGAGCAGTGCGGCAACGGCGCGCGCTGTTTCGCCCGTTTCGTACTGGACAAGCGCCTGACGGCCAAGAAGCAGATTCGCGTCGAAACCAAGAGCGGCATCATCGTCCTGGACATCCGCAATGATGGCCAGATCAGTGTCGACATGGGCGCGCCACGTCTGGCGCCCGCCGAGATTCCCTTCGATGCGCCGCAACAGGCCATCAGCTACACGCTCGATGTCGAGGGTGAAACTGTCGAACTGGCCGCCGTGTCGATGGGCAATCCGCATGCGGTTCTGCGTGTCTATGACATCAACAATGCCCCGGTTCACTCTTTGGGACCGAAGATCGAAAACCACCCACGCTTTCCGGCTCGGGTAAACGTCGGTTTCCTCCACGTGGTTGATCGACAGCGCGCACAATTGCGTGTCTGGGAGCGCGGTGCCGGGGAAACCCAGGCCTGTGGCACCGGTGCCTGCGCAGCAGCGGTTGCGGCCATCAGTCAGGGCTGGATGGAATCACCGCTGCTGATCGATCTGCCCGGTGGGCGCCTGTCCATTGAGTGGGCAGGTCCCGGTCATCCAGTGCTTATGACCGGCCCAGCCGTTCGGGTCTATGAAGGCCAAGTACGTCTATGAGTGAGAGTATCCAATGACCGACCAGCCTCAGACTTCAACCGACACACCCAGCGAATCGCCTGTCGATAACGCAGTGCCCGCCCTTGAAGCCGAGGCAGTCGCAGCCTGGCTGCAACAACATCCGGACTTCTTCGCCGAACATGACGACCTGCTGACCGCGATGCGCATCCCCCACCAGCGTGGCGACACCGTCTCGCTGGTGGAGCGGCAACTCAAACTGCTGCGTGAGCGCAACATCGAAATGCGCCATCGCCTGTCGCAACTGATGGACGTGGCGCGCGACAACGACCGTCTGTTCGACAAGACCCGCCGCCTGATCCTCGACCTGATGGACGCCACCAGCCTGGAAGACATCGTCATCGCAGTGGAAGACAGCCTGCGCCAGGAGTTCCAGGTGCCGTTTGTCAGCCTGATCCTGTTCAGCGACAACCCGATGACTGTGGGCCGCTGGGTCAGCAGCGCAGAAGCTCAGAAGGCCATTGGCGGCCTGATTTCCGGTGGCAAAACCGTCTGCGGCGCCCTGCGCGAGCACGAACTCGAGTTCCTGTTCGGTGCCGATCAGAGCAAGGAAGTCGGCTCCACGGCCATCGTCGCGCTGAGCCACCAGGGCCTGCACGGCGTTCTCGCCATTGGCAGCCGTGATCCTCAGCACTATAAAAGCTCGGTCGGCACATTGTTCCTGAGCTATATCGCCGATGTGCTGAGTCGCTTGCTGCCGCGCTTCACCAACGCTCTGCGTTCGGTGCGCTAGTCATGCAACGGCTGCTGGACGCTTACTGCACGCACCTGCGCAGTGAGCGCCAGGTGTCGAGCCATACCCTTGAGGCCTATCGCCGCGACCTGAGCAAGGTGCTGGGCTTCTGCGAAAAACTGCAGATCGAGAGCTGGCAGGCGCTGGATATCCAGTCCATGCGCAGCCTGGTTTCGCGCCTGCATCAGCAGGGCCAGTCATCGCGCAGCATCGCCAGACTGCTGTCGGCGGTACGCGGCCTCTATCATTACCTGAACCGCGAAGGCATCTGCGATCACGACCCGGCCAACGGCCTGGCGCCCCCCAAGGGCGAACGACGCCTGCCCAAGACCCTCGACGCCGACCGTACGCTGCAGTTGCTGGAAGGCGGCGTCGAAGACGATTTCATCGCGCGACGTGATCACGCCATCCTCGAGCTGTTCTATTCATCCGGCCTGCGCCTGTCGGAGCTGACGGGGCTCAACTGTGAACAGCTGGACCTGGCTGACGGCCTGGTCCAGGTGCTTGGCAAAGGCAGCAAGACACGAGTACTGCCGGTGGGCAGGAAGGCCCGCGAGGCGTTGGAGCAGTGGCTTGCGCTGCGTGCGCTGGCCAACCCCGAAGACGACGCGGTGTTCATCAGCCAGCAAGGCCGACGTCTTGGCCCAAGGTCAATCCAGCTTCGGGTCAAGGCAGCCGGAGAACGCGAACTGGGGCAAAACCTGCATCCGCATATGCTGCGCCACTCCTTCGCCAGTCATCTGCTGGAATCATCGCAAGACCTGCGCGCGGTGCAGGAACTACTGGGTCATGCCGACATTACGACGACTCAGATCTACACCCATCTGGATTTTCAGCACCTGGCAACGGTGTATGACAGCGCCCACCCACGGGCCAAACGCAAGGATTCTTCAGACAATGAGCATTAAGCTGATCACCTTCGATCTGGATGACACCCTGTGGGAAACCGCACCGGCCATCGTCAGCGCAGAAGCCATGTTGCGCGACTGGCTGGCCGAGCACGCACCGAAACTGGGCCCGGTGCCGGTGGAGCGCCTGTGGGAAATTCGTTCGCGGCTGGTCGAGGCCGATCCGACGTTCAAGCACCGGATCAGTGCATTGCGCCGTCGGGTGCTGTTTTTGGCGCTTGAAGATGCAGGTTATGGCCACGGCGAAGCGCAGGATCTGGCCGACCGCAGCTTCGAAGTCTTCCTGCATGGCCGGCATCAGCTGGATATCTTCCCGGAAGTCGTGCCTACCCTGGAACTGCTTACAAAACAGTACACCTTAGGCGTGGTCACCAACGGCAATGCCGACGTTCGCCGCCTGGGCCTGGCCGACTACTTTGCCTTTGCCCTGTGCGCCGAGGACCTGGGGATCGGCAAACCCGACCCCGCACCCTTCCTGGAAGCCCTCAAACGCGGCAATGTCCAGGCGGACAACGCGGTGCACGTCGGCGACCACCCCGGCGATGACATTGCGGGCGCGCAACAGGCTGGCTTGCGCGCCATCTGGTACAACCCCGGCGGCAAGGCCTGGGAGGCCGACAAGCGACCGGACGCCGAGATCGGCAGCCTGACGCAGTTGCCAGAGGTGTTGGCGCGCTGGGGGTGAAATAGCGCTGCCTGGGTGCTTTTGCTTCTGGCCGAAGGCCGTGGGAGCTCGGCTTGCCTGCGATCTGCCGGGACCGGCAGCAAGACCGGCGAATGCTTTCTGTCTGACCCCACCGAGGGTGTCTGGGTTTGTGAGCGCTTCGCACTCAATCGTCAGCAAGCTGGACTCCCACGGCCTCCGGCCAGAATCAAACGCAACACCCCAAAAACCTCACGCAAAAAAAAGCCCGCAGCGACAGCGGGCTTTTTTCCAGCAGGCATCAGACACCCTTAGATAGGGCGGCTACCGTACTTGTTGTCAGGCTTTTTCGGCGGATCGGCGACCACGTTGGCCTCCACTTCCTGCACTTTGCCGCCACGGGCGAGAAACTCTTCCATTGCGCGAGCCAGAGCATCACGCTCTTTGTTCTTGGCCTCGACGCTTGGCAGTTCATCGACCGAGACCGCAGCCTTGGCCTTGCCTTTGGCAGGGGTAGTCGCGGCTTCGGCGCTGTCGTCTATTTCCGAGCCATCGTCCTCGGGAGCAGCTGCAAGCCCATCACCGTCGTCCTCGTCTTCCAGACCGTCTTCAACCAGATCTTCGTTGTCATCGTCGCTCATGTTCTACCTCATGACTTGCGAAAGCAGATTAGTTATAGCCCAGCTGCGCCTAATTTCTAAGACAGCCGGAAAAAATTCAACTACCGCCGACAATCAGCGGTCGTGCCTCTCACCTTGAAGGGTGGCGAGGACTTTACGCGCACCGCCGCTATCGCGATGCTCTCCTAAATAAACGCCTTGCCAGGTCCCTAGCGCCAACCTTCCGTCCGTCACCGGCAGGACAAGCTGGCAGCCTAGCAAACTGGCCTTGAAGTGCGCAGGCAGATCGTCTGGACCTTCGTCATCGTGCTCATAACCGTCGCGCCCCTGAGGCACCAACCGGTTGAAAAAACGCTCGAAATCGCGACGAACCGCTGGATCGGCGTTCTCGTTGATGGTCAACGAGGCCGAGGTATGTTGCAGCCACAAATGCAGCAGCCCGACACGGCAATCACGCAGTTCAGCCAGCCCTGCGATGATCTCGTCAGTCACCAGATGGAAACCGCGAGGCCTTGCCCGCAGCGTGATTCTGGTCTGTTGCCACATACCGTTCTCCGCCCTTCGGCGCGCATTCTAACGCGCTGGAAAAAAAAACAAAGCGTCAATGAGTGCGGTTATCTGCAAGCCCGGAATTCGGGTTGGTATCCCGTCGCCATAACCGTCGGGAATGCCCCATGAAGACCCGCCCCGAAGAACCGCGCCCCCGACTGAAGTCACTCACTGACTGTCTTGGCTATCGACAAACTCCAGACAAAAAAATGCCCGGTAGCCCGGGCATTTTTTTTATCGCCGTGATTACAAGTTGTAGCCACGCTCGTTGTGTTGCGCAAGGTCAAGACCAACCGCTTCTTCTTCCTCGGTGACACGCAGGCCCATGACCGCGTCCAGCACCTTGAGGATGATGAAGGTCACGATCGCGGTGTAGATGATCGTGAAGCCTACGCCTTTGCACTGAATCCAGACCTGTGCGGCGATGTCGGTCACAGTACCGAAGCCGCCCAGCGAAGGTGCTGCGAAGACACCGGTCAGGATCGCGCCGAGGATACCACCGATACCGTGAACGCCGAAGGCATCCAGGGAGTCGTCGTAGCCCAGTTTGCGTTTCAGGCTGGTGGCGCAGAAGAAGCACACCACACCGGCCGCCAGGCCGATGATCAGGCCGCCCATCGGGCCGACAGTACCGGCGGCAGGGGTAATGGCAACCAGACCGGCAACCACACCCGAGGCGATCCCCAGAGCGCTTGGCTTACCGTGGGTCAGCCACTCGGCGAACATCCAGCCCAGTGCAGCGGCGGCGGTTGCGATCTGAGTAACCAGCATCGCCATACCGGCGGTGCCGTTGGCCGCAGCAGCGGAGCCGGCGTTGAAGCCGAACCAGCCCACCCACAGCATCGCAGCGCCGACCAGGGTGTAACCCAGGTTGTGCGGAGCCATTGGGGTGGTCGGGAAACCCTTGCGCTTGCCCAGGACCAGACAGGCCACCAGACCGGCCACACCCGCGTTGATGTGAACAACGGTGCCGCCTGCGAAATCGAGTACGCCCCAGTCCCACAGCAGACCACCCACACCACTCCAGACCATGTGCGCAATCGGCGCGTAGACCAGGGTGAACCAGATGGCCATGAAGATCAGCATCGCGGAGAACTTCATGCGTTCTGCGAAGGCACCGACAATCAGGGCGGGGGTGATGATGGCGAATGTCATCTGGAAGGTCACGAACACAGCTTCAGGGAACAGAGCTGCGGGACCGGTGATGCTTGCAGGGGTGACGCCTGTAAGGAACGCCTTCGACAGGCCGCCGACGAAGGAGTTGAAGTTAACGACGTTGGCTTCCATACCGGTGGTGTCGAACGCCATGCTGTAGCCGTAGACGACCCACAGGATGCTGATCAGGCCGGTGATGGCAAAGCACTGCATCATTACAGAAAGAACGTTTTTCGAGCGAACCATGCCGCCGTAGAACAATGCCAGACCGGGAACGGTCATGAACAGAACCAGCGCGGTCGAAGTCAGCATCCAGGCAGTGTCGCCTGAGTTGAGTACAGGGGCTGCCACTTCGTCTGCCGCCATGGCCAAGCCAGGGGTTACGAGGGACAACAGGGCTCCTAGCCCTGCGAATTGACGCAGAGTCATATTGTTTTCTCCTGGGGCGTTGGGGTTGGCGGCTTAGATTGCGTCGGTATCGGTTTCGCCGGTACGGATGCGAATAGCCTGTTCCAGATTGACCACGAAGATCTTCCCGTCACCGATCTTGCCGGTGTTGGCCGCTTTGGTTATCGCTTCGATAACGCGGTCCAGATCCTTGTCGTCGATCGCAACGTCGATCTTCACCTTGGGAAGGAAGTCGACTACGTATTCCGCACCGCGGTACAGCTCGGTGTGGCCTTTCTGACGTCCGAAGCCTTTGACTTCAGTTACCGTGATGCCCTGCACGCCGATTTCGGACAACGACTCGCGTACGTCATCCAGTTTGAACGGCTTGATGATGGCAGTGACTAGCTTCATGAAACTTTCTCCCGAATTGGTGGACTTGCCCCAGGAAAACAAACCCGACTCAAGTCTAAGCGCAGTGTCTGGCTTTGTAACGCGTCGATGGCCCGAAACAGACCAGACCAACTCCAGAAAACCGCTTCTGACGAAACACTTCCCCGCTCCGCCTGCCGCACTGCATTCGTCACAGCGACTGCATCAGTGCATGGGTCATATGCCACTAAGCAGAAAGCTTGCCATCTCACTCGATCCCACTGATTACGGGCGGTTGGTCACTATCCGCTGCGCCCAGATCGCCACCATCGAACCTGACCGCACAACAACAGTGCGCACGTGCACGCACCGATGCGCGAAAATCGTGCAACCCGGTGCCCGCAAAATGACTATAGACGCTGCGTGCTACACTGCCGCCCATCTGATTCCGGAAGCTGATCATGCTCGCGCCCAAAGCCTTTCTAGATGCCCTGAGTGGCCATGCCTCGCGGTTGTTCAACGGCGAGACCGCACTGCCGCGCAACGAATTCGAAACCCAGTTCAAGGCGTTGCTGCAAAGCAGCTTCAGCAAACTGGATCTGGTCAGCCGGGAAGAATTCGACAGCCAGATGATCGTCCTCGCTCGCACCCGTGCCCGTCTCGAGGCACTGGAAGCGAAGATGGCCGAGATGGAAGTGCAGTTGGCGGGGCAAGTGAAGGAGTAGCTCGCGCGCTCGCTGCTGCACCCCTTTGTGCGCTCGGGGCGAAGTCCCGCGCCCGTCCAGGGCATCTGAGTGCTGAAGGGTGATGTATTTCTCATCGCGCCCACAGCAGGACACATGCCGTAGAAGTTGCAGTACCCCCCTCCCCTGACCTCTGACTATCCTTCAGCCCACCGCAGGACGCGGTGCCGTTAACAAGGAAAGTCATGTCTCTGGCCATTGTTCTGAGCCGCGCACAAGTGGGTGTCGAGGCGCCCGCTGTCACCGTTGAAACCCATCTGGCGAACGGCTTGCCTGCGCTGACGCTGGTCGGCTTGCCGGAAGGCGCGGTGAAGGAAAGCAAGGACCGGGTGCGCAGCGCCATTCTCAATTGCCGGCTGGAATTTCCGGCTCGGCGCATCACCCTGAATCTCGCGCCTGCCGACCTGCCCAAGGACGGCGGGCGCTTTGATCTTGCGATTGCCCTGGGCTTGCTCGCGGCAAGCGCTCAGGTGCCGGCGCTGGCACTGGAGGGGATTGAGTGTCTGGGCGAACTGGCTTTGTCCGGGGCGATTCGTCCGGTGCAAGGCGTATTGCCCGCGGCCCTGGCGGCGCGGGAGGCGGGGCATACGCTGATCGTGCCAGCAGTGAACGCCGAAGAAGCCTGCCTGGCTTCGGGATTGAAGGTGATTGCCGTCAGTCATCTGCTGGAACTGGTGTCGCATCTCAACGGCCACACGACGATTGCGCCGTACAAATCCAACGGCCTGATCCTGCAGACCCAACCCTATCCCGACCTGAGTGAAGTCCAAGGCCAGATTGCCGCCAAGCGTGCATTGCTGGTCGCGGCGGCCGGGGCACATAACCTGCTGTTCAGCGGACCGCCCGGCACCGGCAAGACATTGCTCGCCAGCCGCTTACCCGGCCTCCTGCCGCCACTGGACGAGCGCGAGGCGCTGGAAGTGGCAGCCATTCAATCGGTCGCCAGCCATGCGCCGCTGACCAGTTGGCCACAACGCCCGTTCAGGCAGCCCCATCACTCGGCTTCCGGCCCGGCGCTGGTGGGTGGTGGCAGTCGCCCACAACCGGGCGAAATCACCCTGGCCCATCACGGCGTGCTGTTTCTCGACGAGCTTCCGGAGTTTGACCGGCGGGTGCTTGAAGTGCTGCGCGAGCCTCTGGAATCAGGGCATATCGTGATTTCGCGGGCGCGTGACCGTGTACGTTTCCCGGCCCGCTTTCAACTGGTCGCCGCCATGAACCCCTGCCCTTGCGGTTATCACGGCGAACCGACCGGGCGCTGCCGATGCTCCACCGATCAAATCCAGCGCTATCGCAACAAGCTGTCCGGTCCGCTGCTCGATCGTATCGATCTGCATCTGACCGTTGCGCGCGAAACGACATCACTGGCGATGCCCCCTCAGACTGGCGAGAACAGCGCCAGCGCCGCCCTGCTGGTATCCGAAGCCCGCGAACGCCAGCAGAAGCGTCAAGGCTGCGCCAATGCGTTTCTCGATCTGCCTTCTCTGCGCCAGCATTGCGCGCTGCTCTCTGAAGACGAGGCCTGGCTTGAAACCGCCTGCGAACGCCTGAGCCTGTCGCTACGCGCGGCGCACCGACTGCTGAAAGTGGCGCGAACCCTGGCCGATCTCGAACGGGTGGACGCCATTGCTCGATGTCATATCGCCGAGGCGTTGCAGTATCGGCCTTCGGCGGGGTGATAAGCCAAAGGGGTTGTCACCACTTCTCCAGTCTGTCCATTGCAGTGGCGAAGATTTCATATCAGCCTTATTAATCGACCTCCGGCTCAAATCCCACAAATCGAATCGGAATCCCCTTACAAAATAAACAACTCGAAAAGGTCCAAGCCATCTAAGACTGCCAAACTACCCCAGCCAATCATTCTACGCGGATGGATAATATAAGCCCGGACATGGCGGAGAATCCATGGGAAACAACAATCACACATGCCAGCCAGCGGATATCACCCATGTTTAATATTAGGGCCCGCGTTTAGGAAAACAGTCTTTCCCATGATTATTTGGTATCGCGCTGGTACTTTCTACCGAGATCTTGGCTTAAACTATCGAAGCATTTCGCCAGAAAGTGAATGCGCTTGAGAAGTGTCGGGAAAAATAACAATATCTGTGCCGGTTCTGAATTTACATGACGGACTCTTGACATAGCCCTTAATTAAATGTAAAAAATTCCGACATCGATCGGCATAAAATTATTTAGGGAAGTAGGTTCTCAAATGGATCTGGTGACATTGTTACTTTTTGTTCCGGCTTGTTTTGCTTTGAATTTAGCGCCCGGCCCAAACAATCTCCTGTCAATAAACAACGCAGCTCACCATGGCTTTTTAGTATCTTGCTGCGCAGGAATTGGAAGGCTCATCGCATTTGCGACAATGATCAGTTTGGCTTCAGCCGGGCTTGCCGCCGTTATCATTGCATCGGAAACTATGTTTATCATTATAAAAACGACCGGCGCGGCATATTTGATGTATCTGGCTTATAAGTTCTGGACCAGCAATGGCCCCACGATTGCTCATACGGAAAAAGAAGCCAAAGTAAGGATTACTACGCTAATGCGCCGGGAATTCATGGTTGCAATCGGAAACCCGAAAGCGATTTTTATATTTACAGCATTCCTACCTCAGTTTATCGTGCCGAACCACCAAGTTTCCCCACAGTTTCTTACCCTGGGAGCTATGTTTTTACTCCTAGAGTGGATCGCAATCGCGATTTATGCATATCTAGGACTGCACCTGCGACGATGGCTCGCTAAAACTAGAGCAAAAAAAATATTCAATAGAATCTGTGGCTCCCTTCTGGGGGGAGCGGGCCTAGCCCTTCTTGTTGCTAGAAATGCGAAAGGCTAAAAATCCAGAGTCATAGAACACTTGATAGAGCGTTCAGACAAAGTCCTTATGATTTGACTATTAACGTATAGCGCAAGAGGGAACGTTTCCCTGCAATTTATTGGCATGAAGCCTCTGCCAGATCTGAAATGGATTAAAAACATGGATTTTCTTGAAAATTCAAACGGTATTACGCTGCTAAGCGAGCATGTCGCTGCGCACCCAAATATGAGATTGCACGACCCCCGAGCAACTAATTGGCCACGTGTAATCAATGGAGCATTATTCATTGATCGCGCTTACAGCTGGGCCAAGAGGCTTTTGATAGCCGATGGTGGTTTTCACAATATGTCAGCTGCGATATAACCATATCCACATCGAACAGTTCTAGCGCCAACTGCGGGAAATGGGCCTATCGCCAATTCGAAAAACTGATCCAAGCACCGATACGTGCCCGTACTCCGACTGTAGGCCTGCTGGTTCATGTGATGATCCCGAACTTCGGCTGCCACCTTCCGCTGTATCGGCAGAGAAAATCTTTGGCCGCACCGGCCTGATGGTTACCCGCTCGGTGCTAGTGTAGAGGCTTGGACAAACTGGAGTGCAGCCCAGCCTCAGGTCGCGGCGCCGCCATGAACCCCTGCCCTTGCGGTTATCACGGCGAACCGACCGGGCGCTGCCGATGCTCCACCGATCAAATCCAGCGCTATCGCAACAAGCTGTCCGGTCCGCTGCTCGATCGCATCGATCTGCATCTGACCGTTGCGCGCGAAACGACATCACTGGCGATGCCCCCTCAGACTGGCGAGAACAGCGCCAGCGCCGCCCTGCTGGTATCCGAAGCCCGCGAACGCCAGCAGAAGCGTCAAGGCTGCGCCAATGCGTTTCTCGATCTGCCTTCTCTGCGCCAGCACTGCGCGTTGCTCGCTGAAGACGAGGCCTGGCTTGAAACCGCCTGCGAACGCCTGAGCCTTTCGCTACGCGCGGCGCACCGACTGCTGAAAGTGGCGCGCACCCTGGCCGATCTCGAACGGGTGGACGCTATCGCCCGATGTCATATCGCCGAGGCGTTGCAGTATCGGCCTTCGGCGGGGTGAAGCTCGCCCGGATCATTTGAGATCGAGGCAGACGGGCTTTTCGATTCTGGCCGCAGGCCGTAGGAGCATGCTTGCTCGCGATCTAACGCGAAGCGGCAGCAAAACCCGACGGCGCGGTCGTCTGACTCTACCTAGGCGCCTGACTTTGCTGCCGGTTCCCGGCAGATCGCTGGCAAGCCGAGCTCCCACGCCTTCGGCAGAATCAAAAGCGATTGCGCCTAAAAAAAACGGCGGAATCGGGGCGTTCCGCCGTCGCTGTCGGTCAAGCGGACATCAGCGAAAACGATCCACTTCCCTGCGCAGATCCGCTGCCAACCCATTGAGTTCCTGCGCGGTCACTGCCAGGTTCGAGACCACCTCGCGCTGCTCGCTGTTGGCCAGCGCAATACTCTGCAGGTTGGCGCTCAGGAGGGTCGCGGTGTTGCTTTGCTCCTGGGTGGCGGTGGTGATGGAGGCGAACTGTTCGCCCGCCGAGCGGCTCTGTTCGTCGATCTGCGCCAGCGCTGCGGCGACCTTGGCGTTGCGCGCCAGGCCATCCTGCATCAGCGCATTGCCTTGTTCCATAGTGCTGATGGCATTGCCGGTTTCCTGCTGAATGCTGGCGATCATCCCGGAGATTTCGTCGGTGGCCTGGCGGGTGCGCGACGCCAGGTTGCGGACCTCATCGGCGACCACGGCAAAACCGCGGCCCTGTTCACCCGCGCGAGCGGCCTCGATGGCGGCGTTGAGCGCCAGCAGGTTGGTCTGTTCGGCGATGGAGGTGATCACACTGACAATGCCGCCGATTTCCTGCGAGCGCTGACCCAGCGTATCGATCACCGCTGCGGTGCTGCCCAGCGAGCCCGCAATCTGTTCCAGCGAGGCCGAGGCCTCTTCCATCGAGGTGCGGCCGATTCGGGTCTGCTGGGCGTTGCCCTGAGCCAGACGCTCGGTATTACCCATATTGTCGGCAATAGTCAGGGCCGTCGCGCTGAACTCCTCCACGGCACCGGCCATGCTGGTGATTTCGCCCGACTGCTGCTCCATGCCTTCATAGGCGCCGCCGGACAGACCGGACAACGCCTGCGCGCGTCCGCTGACTTCCTGAGCGGCAGTGCGGATATGCGCGACCATGGTTTCCAGCGCCTGCCCCATCTTGTTGAAGCTGCTGGCCAACTGGCCGATTTCGTCGTGGCTGGCGATATTCAGACGCACGCTCAAATCACCGGCACCCAAGGCCTCGGCCTGATTGACCAGGTCCGACAGCGGCTGCAATTTGCTGCGCAGTAGCCAGATTGCAGAGCCCACGGCAATCAGCATCGCCAACAGGCTGCCAATGGCCAACTGCGTGCCTACGCTCCAGGTCACTGCACTGATTTCGTCCTTGGGCATGATCGCCAGAATCGACCACGGCCCACCTGCGAACGGCTCGGCGACGGTGTAGAAATCATCGCCAGCATCCTGCCAGAAGCGACCCTTGCCCGGCGCCTTGACGAACTCTGCCAGGGTCTTGCTCGCCAGATCCAGATCCCTGACGCCTGCCGGCGGCACCAGCCATTTGCTCTGCTCATCGAGCAAGGCCAGCGAGCCGGTCGAGCCGATGCGGAAACTCTTGAGATTGTCGAACTGGGCTTTTTGCGCGTCGGTGTAATCAAAACCCACGAACAGCACTGCGATGACCTTGCCACCGCTGTCACGCACCGGGGTGTACTGGGTCATGTACGAGCGATCGAACAGCAACGCGCGCCCGACATACCCCTGCCCGGCCAGCAGTTTTTCATAGGCCGGATGCTTGTGATCCAGCGAAGTCCCGATGGCCCGGGAGCCATCCTGCTTGCTCAGCGAGGTGCTGATACGAATGAAGTCGTCGCCGCTGCGCACGAAAACCGTCGCGACACCGGCGGTCATTTTCTTGAAATCATCGACTTCGGCGAAGTCGTTGTTCAACGGATTGCCGTTGAGCAGCAACGAGGGGGTCTGCATGCCCGCCACCACGATTTGCTGATCGGCCTGCAAGGTCAGGCCGCTGCTGAAGCGCTTTTCGAACAACCCGCTCAAACGCTGCGTGCTGTCGCGCAGGGTGCTGTGGAAGGTGTTCAGCTGGTCAGCCAGCAACCGCGCTTCACTGCCCATATGCTCTTCGCGGATGGCGAGGTTGGCCGAGTCCAGTGAGCGCAAGGCGAACAAGGTACTGCCACTGATGACAACGGCCAGGATAACGGCCAGGGCGATGCCAAGTTGCGAGGCAATTCGGGCGCGGGGCTGAGGCATGAAAACTCCTTGCCGAACAACTGGATCGTCCTGATCTCAGGAAAACCATTCGGACTAATTCTAATAGAGGGAATCGATGAGCCGATTGGAACAATCGGGTCTGCAATTACACATTCGGCTGACAGCGCAAATACTTGAGTCCTACGCGTGGTCTTGGGACGGAGGGTGGCGACTCACAATCTGGCTTCTGCCGAAGGCGTGGGAGTCCGGCTTGCCGACGATCTGCCGGGAACCGGCAGCAAACTCTGCGAACGCGATGCACCTGATGCACCGAGTTGCCTGATTCTACTGCCGGTGCCCGGCAGATCGCGGGACAAGCCACGCTCCTACCCCTCCGGGCAGACGCAGTGCAGCAAGGCCCGGCGTCATCACTGCAGAATCGTCACATCCGGCATTTCCATCGCCTGCACCTCGCTTTGCAAAAAATCGCTGAGCCGGCGCAGGCGTTCGCCTCCCGGCCGGGTCTTGGGCCAGACAAGGTAGTAGTTTTCACCACTGACGACGGCTGTGCGCCAAGGCAGGCTCAGGCGCCTCTGGCTGACATCTTCTGCGACCATCAGCAGATCGCCCATGGAAACCCCATAGCCGCGTGCCGCAGCGATCATGCCCAGCTCCAGGGTGTCGAACACCTGCCCGCCCTTGAGTGAAATCTGCTCCGACAAACCCATGCGCTCCAGCCAGCTGCGCCAGTCGCGTCGGTCGGGCGTGGGGTGTAGCAGCTCGGCACTGGCCAGCCGCTCCGCGTCCCAGGGTGTGTCATCCAGCAGACTGGGGGAGCCCACCGGAATCAGCAGCTCGGGGAACAGATAGCTCGCCTCCCAGTCGGCTGGAAAATGCCCGCGGCTGAGCAGCACCGCGCAGTCGAACGGCTCCTGGCTGAAGTCGACGCTGTCGATGTCCATCCAGGCGCTGGTCAGTTGCACCTCGTTGCCTACCTGCAAATGACGAAAGCGACTGAGTCGCGCCAGTAGCCAGCGCATGGTCAGTGTCGACGGCGCTTTCATGCGCAAGATGCCCTCTTCGGCCATCAAAGCGCTGCACGCACGCTCCAGCGCCGAAAACCCCTCGCGCACGCCGGGCAACAATTCGCGCGCGGCTTCGGTCAGCTGCAGGTTGCGACCATTGCGACGAAACAAACGGCAGGCAAAGTGTTCTTCCAGCGTGCGTATGTGGCGGCTGACCGCGCTTTGGGTGATCGACAACTCTTGCGCGGCGCGGGTGAAGGAACTGTGTCTGGCAGCGGCTTCGAATGCACGCAGCGCATACAACGGCGGAAGACTACGAGACATGGGGAGCTTTCCTCCAAGGGTATAGACGGCTTCGCTCACTCTACGGGAAAAATATCAGGATGAGTTTTACTCATGCCAATGATCGTATTTATCCCTTTGTGCATTGGCGCCTGAATCACCACAATGAGCCGCTCATCAATGCCTCCCCCTGCCGAGCGTCAGACCATGCAACAGCAAGCCTTCAAAGAACTGTGGATCATCCTGCGCCTGGCCGGGCCGCTGATCGCATCGCAGATGGCGCATATGCTGATGGTTTTCACCGACACCGTGATGATGGGCAAGCTTGGGCCTCAGTCCCTGGCGGGCGGTGGATTGGGCGCTGCCAGCTATAACTTCGTGTCGTTTTTCTGCGTCGGTGTGATGGCCGCCGTCGGTACGCTGGTGGCAATCCGCAAGGGTGCCAACGATGACGCCGGCGCAACCCGTCTGACCCAGGCTGGGCTGTGGCTGGCGTGGGGCATGGCGCTGGTGGCCGCACTGATCCTGTGGAACCTGGAGCCGATCCTGCTCAACTTCGGTCAGGATGAAGCCAACGTGCACATGGCCAGCGAGTTCCTGGTTACCCTGCCGCTGGCACTGCCGGGCCTTCTGAGCTTCATGGCGTTGCGCGGCTTCACCAGCGCGCTGGGCCGGGCCACGCCAGTGATGGTGATCAGTCTGGTCGGCGTCGCACTGAACTTCGGGCTCAATTACGCCTTCATCTATGGCCTGTTTGGTTTGCCGCACTGGGGCTTGATGGGGATCGGCCTGGTTACCGCCATCGTCACCAACAGCATGGCCCTGGCGCTCGCCCTGCACATTCGCTATCACAAAGCCTATGCCGCGTATCCGATTCACAAGGATCTGATGAATCTGTCACGCAGCTGCCTCAAGGAGTTATGGCGTCTGGGTCTGCCGATTGGCGGGACCTATGCGGTGGAGGTCGGGCTGTTCACCTTCGCCGCGTTCTGCATGGGCGCAATGGGCAGCACGCAAATGGCTGCGCATCAGATCGCGCTGCAGTCGGTATCGATGGCGTTCATGATCCCTGTGGGGATTTCCTACGCGGTGACCATGCGCATCGGCCGGCATTATGGCGCGGGCGATCTGTTGCTGGCGCGCACCGCCGGGCGCATGGGCATCTGCTTTGGCGGGCTGCTGATGCTGACGTTCGGCATCCTGTTCTGGGTTGCCCCGCATCTGGTCATCGGCCTGTTCGTGGACCTCGACAAGCCGGAATACCAGGGCGTGGTGGATCTGGCGGTCAAACTGCTGGCGATTGCTGCCTGGTTCGAGATCCTGGATGGCACGCAGACCATCGCCATGGGCGCGATTCGCGGCTTCAAGGACGCCAAGACGACGTTTCTCATCGGCCTTGCCAGCTACTGGGTGGTTGGCGCGCCGCTGGCCTGGGGCCTGGGCTTTCTCGCACATCAGGGTGCGGTGGGCGTGTGGTGGGGCCTGGCGACAGGCCTGCTGTGCTCGGCGGTCGCCCTGACTTACGCTTTCGAGCGCAAGAGCGCCAAGCTGTTACGCAAACAGGCGAGCGGTGTATTGGTGATGGGCTGACTCAGCGCATCTCCCCTGTAGGAGCCGGCTTGCTGGCTCCCAACGCCTGCGGCTGGAAGCAAGACAGTGGTGAGCGCAAATGAAAGTCGGGAAGGGCGCGACAGTCGCTACGCCCCCAACATCAACCGCTGATTGCTCTCATCGAACATCAGGTAATCCAGCAGTTCCGGTAACGCCAGCGGGTGGCTGATCAGGTAACCCTGCGCCTGGTCGCAATTGAAACTGCGCAAAAGGGCCAGTTGCTCGGCGGTTTCGACGCCTTCGGCCACCACCTCGAGGCTGAGGTTGTGCGCCAGATTGATCATGGCGTGGACCAGCTTACGGTTCTCTTCGCGTTGTTCCATTTCGCCAACGAAGCTCTTGTCGATCTTGAGCAAGGTGATCGGCAGGCTGTTCAGGTGGACGAAGGACGAGAAACCGGTGCCGAAATCGTCCAGCGAAAAACGCACACCCAGTCGGCCCAGCGCATCCATGGTCTGTTTGACCAGGTCGCTGCGACGCATGACCGCGGTTTCAGTGAGTTCGAACTCCAGCCACTGCGCATCGACGCCACGATCGGCAATCAACCGGCTCAAAGTCGCCAGCAGCTGATTGTCCTGAAACTGGCGGAACGACAGGTTGATCGCCATGTGCAACGGCGCCAGGCCTTTTTCGCGCAGGGTCTGCATGTCACGCAGCGCGCGGGATATCACCCAGTAGCCCAGAGGCACGATCAGCCCGCTTTGCTCGGCCAGCGGCACGAACTCGCTGGGCGGCAATAAACCCCGTTCGGCGTGGCGCCAGCGCACCAACGCTTCGAGCCCGAGAATCTTTCCGGTGTTCAGGCACAGGCGCGGCTGATAGTGAAGCTCCAGCTCGTCGCGACGCAGCGCCCGGCGCAACTCGCCTTCCAGATCGGCCAGACTGCGGGCGTTGCGGTTGATGCGCTCGTTGAAGACGTGGAAGGTACAACCCTGCGTGCCCTTGGCCTGCTGCATGGCAATGTGCGCATGCCACATCAATGGATCAGCGCCGCCGTCGACCCGCGCATGGGCGATGCCCAGGCTACAGCCGATCAGCAGGCTTTCGCCGTCGATCCAGTACGGTTCGGACAACGCCTCGGTGATGCGCTCAGCCATCCACTCGGCCCGTTCCGGTGCGCGGCGTGTGTCGATCAGCAAGGCAAATTCGTCGCTGCCCAGACGCGCCAGTTGGTCACAGGCCTCAAGCTGGCTCTTCAAACGCGCCACCACTTGCAGGATCAGACGATCGCCCGCCTGATGGCCCAGCGCATCGTTGGCGCGACGAAAGTTGTCCAGGTCCAGATGCCCAAGCGCCAGCCCGCGACCGTCGAATTCAGCCAGACGTGCCACCAGCAGGGTCTGAAAGCCCTGGCGATTGGCGATGCCGGTCAGCGGATCCTGCTCGGCCAGGCGCTGCAGGGTGGTTTCCAACAGGCCGCGTTCACGGATGTGGCGCAGGCAACGGCGAATGCTGTGAGTGGTCAGGGTGTCTCGTACCAGCCAGTCACTGACACCCAGCGGGTCCTGCTCAGGCTCGGCATCGAGCAGCAGCACCGTCGGCCAGCTGCACTGGCCGGCGGCAGGCTGCAAATGCGCTGGAGTGAACAGGATCAGGGAGTGCGGATGATCCGCCGGATTGCCAATAGCGTCCCAGCTCGGCGCGCACTCGAGGGATACGGCATCCCCCAACGGCGCCAGGCATTGGCGTAATAACGCTGACCATTGCGGGGTGTCCGCCAAAAGCAGCAAACGCAACGGTTCGACAGGCGTAGACAAGCTGACTCCCCACACAAGCTAAAGACATTGACGGCCACTCAAACGAGGGCCGTCAAACGCGGTTATGCGCCGCGAGATGCGCAAATGTAACAAAACGGCGAAATATAGATAGCGCGGCGCATCACAGTGTCGGACGGTCGCTGCACAATCCTCGGACCCTGTTAAAATGCCCGCCCATTTCGCAAGCGATCCCATTTTTCCTCATGTCCCGACTCAATCCCCGGCAACAGGAAGCCGTGAACTACGTCGGCGGCCCTCTTTTGGTGCTCGCCGGTGCTGGCTCCGGCAAGACCAGCGTGATCACACGCAAGATTGCCCACCTCATCCAGAACTGCGGGATTCGCGCGCAGTACATCGTCGCCATGACCTTTACCAACAAGGCGGCGCGGGAAATGAAGGAACGGGTCGGCACCCTGCTGCGCAACGGCGAAGGGCGCGGCCTGACGGTATCGACGTTTCACAACCTGGGCCTGAACATCATCCGCAAGGAGCATGCGCGCCTGGGCTACAAGCCTGGCTTCTCGATCTTCGACGAGACCGACGTCAAGGCCCTGATGACCGACATCATGCAGAAGGAATACTCCGGCGACGACGGCGTCGACGAGATCAAGAACATGATCGGCGCCTGGAAAAACGATCTGATCCTGCCCGCAGAAGCCCTGGCCAATTCGCGCAATCCCAAGGAACAGACCGCCGCCATCGTCTACACCCACTACCAGCGCACGCTCAAGGCGTACAACGCCGTGGACTTCGACGACCTGATCCTGCTGCCGGTGAAGCTGTTCGAAGAGCATGCCGACATCCTCGAAAAGTGGCAGCACAAGGTCCGCTACCTGCTGGTGGACGAATATCAGGACACCAACGCCAGCCAGTACCTGCTGGTGAAAATGCTCATCGGCACGCGCTGCCAGTTCACCGTGGTCGGCGACGACGACCAGTCGATCTACGCCTGGCGCGGCGCGCGCCCGGAAAACCTGATGCTGCTCAAGGACGACTACCCGTCGCTCAAAGTGGTGATGCTGGAGCAGAACTACCGCTCCACCAGCCGTATTCTGCGCTGCGCCAACGTACTGATCGCCAACAATCCCCATGCGTTCGAGAAGCAACTCTGGAGCGAGATGGGCCACGGCGATGAGATCCGCGTGATTCGCTGCCGCAACGAAGACGCCGAAGCCGAGCGCGTGGCCGTCGAGATTCTCAGCCTGCACCTGCGCACCGACCGGCCGTACAGCGATTTCGCGATCCTCTATCGCGGTAATTATCAGGCCAAGCTGATCGAGCTCAAGCTTCAGCATCACCAGATTCCCTATCGACTGTCGGGCGGCAACAGCTTCTTCGGGCGTCAGGAGGTCAAGGACCTGATGGCCTACTTCCGTCTGCTGGTGAACCCGGACGACGACAACGCTTTCCTGCGGGTGATCAACGTGCCACGCCGGGAAATCGGCTCCACGACCCTGGAAAAACTCGGCAACTACGCCACTGAGCGCAAGGTGTCGATGTACGCCGCTACCGACGAAATCGGCTTGGGCGAGCATCTGGATGGCCGCTTCACCGACCGCCTCAAGCGCTTCAAGCACTGGATGGACGGCGTACGCCAGCAATGTGCGACCCAGGACCCGATTGCCGCGCTGCGCAGCATGGTCATGGACATCGACTACGAGAACTGGATTCGCCAGAACAGCTCCAGCGATAAAGCCGCCGATTACCGCATGGGCAACGTGTGGTTCCTGATCGAGGCGCTGAAGAACACCCTGGAGAAAGACGAAGAAGGCGGCATGACCATCGAAGAGGCCATCGGCAAGCTGGTCTTGCGCGACATGCTCGAGCGTCAGCAGGAAGAGGAAGACGGCGCCGAGGGCGTGCAGATGATGACCCTGCACGCCTCCAAGGGCCTGGAATTCCCCTACGTGTTCATCATGGGCATGGAAGAGGAAATCCTGCCGCACCGCTCCAGCATCGAAGCCGACACTATCGAGGAAGAACGTCGCCTGGCGTACGTGGGCATCACCCGCGCCCGCCAGACACTGGCGTTCACCTTCGCTGCCAAGCGCAAGCAATACGGTGAAATCATCGACTGCCTGCCAAGCCGCTTCCTCGATGAACTGCCGCCAGACGATCTGGCCTGGGAAGGCAACGACGACACGCCCGTGGAAGTGAAAGCCGTTCGCGGCAACACAGCACTGGCGGACATACGGGCCATGCTCAAACGCTAGGCGCCGACAGACCTATAACCGATCCACTTTTATTTCGCGCATTTGCGCTCTGAGGAACAGCAACGTGGAAGCACTGCACAAGAAAATTCGCGAGGAAGGCATCGTACTTTCCGACCAGGTATTGAAGGTCGACGCGTTTCTCAACCATCAGATCGACCCGGTCCTGATGCAGCAGATCGGTGACGAGTTCGCCACGTTGTTTGCAGGCTCGGGCATCACCAAGATCG
Source organism: Pseudomonas sp. NPDC087358 (assembly GCF_044900785.1). NCBI lineage: Bacteria > Pseudomonadati > Pseudomonadota > Gammaproteobacteria > Pseudomonadales > Pseudomonadaceae > Pseudomonas > Pseudomonas sp. NPDC087358. Next base: position 150,614 of record NZ_JBJDOA010000007.1, on the reverse strand, counting down.
TCACCATCGAAGCCTCGGGCATCGCACCTGCGGTGATGACCGGCCTGAAGCTGGGCGTTCCGGTGATTTTTGCGCGCAAGCACCAGTCGTTGACCCTGACCGAAAACCTGTTTTCGGCATCGGTGTACTCCTTCACCAAGCAGACCGAAAGCACCATCGCCATCTCCACCCGCCACCTGACCAGCAGTGATCGTGTTTTGATCATCGATGACTTCCTGGCCAACGGCAAGGCCTCGCAGGCGCTGATCTCGATCATCAAACAGGCAGGCGCAAGCGTTGCCGGGCTGGGTATCGTGATCGAGAAGTCGTTCCAGGGCGGCCGCGCAGAGCTCGATTCCCAGGGTTACCGCGTAGAGTCCCTGGCGCGGGTCAAATCGCTGAATGGCGGAGTCGTGACCTTCGTTTGACCAGTGAACGCCCCTGTAGGAATGAGCTTGCTCGCGATCGCGGTCTGTCAATTGACTCTTGCGTTTCAGACACACCGCTAATCGCGAGCAAGCTCACTCCCACGGGTAGGACATCGCCGGTTACTCGTTAACCCCCAACGCCTTCAGCCGCCGATACAGCGTGCGCTCGCTCAACCCCAGATGCCGGGCCAGCTCACTGCGCGAACCGTCGAACGCCTGCAGCGCGTGGGCCAGTGATTCGAGGTCATTGCGCCTGCCTGGCGTGGTGGTAGACGCCACGCTGTGCCGAACCCGTACTTCCGGCGGCAGGTCTTGGGCGCGGATGACCCCGTCATCGGTGAATAAGCGCGCCCGCTCCATGATATTGCGCAGTTCGCGAATGTTGCCGGGGAACGGATAGAGCTTGAGCAGCTTCATCGCCTCATCGTCAACCCTCGGCGCAATGCCGGGGGCAAGGCGGCGCAACAGGCTTTCGATCAACAGCGGCAGGTCTTCACTGCGCTCGCGCAACGACGGCAGACGAATCGGGAATGCGCTGATCCGGTAGAACAGGTCCTGACGAAAGCTGCCAGCGGCGACCATCTCCTTGAGCGGCTTGTGCGTTGCGCAGACGAGGCGAAAGTCCGAATGCACAGTGCGCAAACTGCCCACTGGCCGGAAGCTGCCCGATTCAATCAGGCGCAACAGTTTGACCTGCATGGGCAAGGGCACTTCGCCGATCTCATCGAGAAACAGGGTGCCACCGTGAGCACTCTCCGCCAGGCCGATCTTGCGTTGCAAGGCACCGGTAAAAGCGCCCTTCTCGTAACCGAACAACTCGCTCTCCAGCAGGGTTTCGGTCAGCCCCGTGCAGTCGACCACCACCAACGGCCCGCTGGCCCTGGGGCTGCTGGCGTGCAGGGCACGGGCGAACAACTCCTTGCCGGTCCCGGACTCGCCTTGCAATAGAACAGGAATCTGCGAAGGCGCCGCACGCTGCAAGGCGGTCAGCGCCTCATTGAATGCGCCAGAGCGGCCTACCAGCCCGCTGTGCTGCGGTTGCACCGAGGCCACGGCGACGCTGTTGAGCTTCTCCACATAAGCGAACACCTCGCCCTGCGCATCCAGGATCGGACGCAACTCGACGTCCACATGCTCCGGACCGCGCGGGGTGTGGTGAATGTGCAGGACGCGCTCGGGCACCCTGGTTTCGAACGCCTTGCGCATCGGGCAGTGTTCGCCCGCCTGATCGCAAGGCACCGCGAACTGGTGTGAAACCTGATAGCACTTGGCGCCGACGTGGGGCCGACCCTCTACCCCGAACTGCCGTTGGTAGGCCGTGTTGGCGGCGACTATGTTGTAGTCGATATCCAGCACGATCGTAGGGTGGGTGTCGTGTTCAAGGTAGGAAACCAGCGCCTGCATTTGTGGGCTGGCAAGGGCATTCGAAACGGTGGTCATGTGGGTCTCCTGCGCGTGCGCCGAGACTACTCCAATGCCCCCACCACTGCCAGCTGCTGCCATGCTCTGCCAGATGACTGCCAATATTGGCAGTCATCGATGCCCGGCCCGCGACTCGCCAAGGCCTGCAGCCCCGCAGTGCAACCGCCTCGCCTCGCCAAATATTCACTCACCTGCTGGCATGGTTATTGAAACTGCTTAGCCGCGACTGCCAACCGGTTTGGCGTCAGGCACTGGAGAGCATTAATGATCATCGGCGAAAAACTGTGCGTGGAGGCGTTCTTCGATCCGCAGACCGGGACCATCAGTTATCTGGTCATGGATGGCTCGACGCATAAGGCCGCGCTGATCGATAGCGTTCTGGACTACGACCCCAAATCAGGCCGCACGCATACCGAGTCGGCAGACAAACTGATCGCCAGAGTTCGTGAACTGGGCGTGTCGGTGGAATGGATTCTGGAAACCCACGTGCACGCCGACCATGTATCGGCTGCGGCCTATCTGAAGGCGCAGCTGGGAGGTGCCGTGGCCATTGGCAGTCAGATCACCCGCGTGCAGAAAGTATTTGGCACGCTGTTCAACGCCAAGGGTGAATTCGCCCGTGACGGCAGCCAGTTCGACCGCCTGCTGGACGACGACGCGCAGTTCCAGATCGGTTCATTGCAGGCCAGAGCGATGCATACCCCTGGCCACACGCCCGCGTGCATGACCTACCTGATCGAAGTCGACGGCCAGAGCGTGGCATTTGTCGGTGACACCCTGTTCATGCCCGATTACGGCACGGCACGTTGCGATTTCCCCGGCGCCGATGCGCGCACGCTGTACCGCTCGATCGCCAGAATCCTCAGCCTGGCGCCGCAAACCCGTTTGTTCATGTGCCACGACTATTTGCCCGGCGGACGCGAATTGAAGTTCATGACCACCGTCGCCGAACAGCGCAGCCACAACATTCATATCCGCCAGGGCATTGATGAAGACGCCTTCGTGCAGATGCGCGAGGCACGCGATGCGACGCTGGAAATGCCGGTGCTGATCCTGCCCTCGGTGCAGATCAACATGCGCGGCGGACAGCTGCCGGAGCCTGAAGACAACGGCGTGCGTTATCTGAAGATCCCCATCAACGCCCTATAAATCATCGCCTGTAGCAGCGCCGAACGCCGCTTGGCTGCCCTGCTACGGGGAGCGCGCGCAACGTTTCACTCACGGACCCGATTGCCATGCCTGCCAACACCTCCCACCACCAGATACTCATCGTCGGCGCCGGTGCGGCCGGTATCGCCACCGCTGCCAGCCTGCTGGCCCGTGACGCCACTCTGGACATCGCGCTGATCGACCCGGCCGATACTCACTACTATCAGCCTGGCTGGACCCTGGTCGGGGCCGGCGTATTCAAGCCCGAGTCCACCGCCCGCAGCATGGCCAGCGTGATTCCCGCCAAAGCCCGCTGGATCAAAGCGGCGGTTTCAAGTTTCGACCCGGTGCACAACCGCGTCGTGCTCAATGACGGTCAAATCATCGGCTACGAGCAACTGGTGGTTTGCCCGGGCCTGAAGCTGGACTGGGATGCCATCGATGGACTGAACCAGAGCCTGGGTAGCCACGGCGTCACTTCCAACTACCGCCATGACCTGGCGCCCTACACTTGGGAGCTGACCCAGCGACTCAAGCAGGGCACCGCACTGTTCACTCAGCCACCGATGCCGATCAAATGTGCCGGAGCCCCGCAGAAAGCGATGTACCTGGCTTGCGATCACTGGCGCAGATCCGCGCGCTTGTCGCAGGTCTGCACCGAGTTCCACAACGCCGCAGGTGTGCTGTTCGGTGTCGCCGACTACGTTCCGGCGTTGATGGAGTACGTGCGCAAGTACGCTATCGACCTCAGGTTTGGCTCCAGACTGGTTGCCGTTGATGGTCCGCGCCAGCAGGCGACCTTTGCCCGCACCCTGGCGGACGGCTCCAGCGAAACGACGATTCGCGCGTTCGACATGCTGCACGTGGTCCCGCCGCAGGCGGCCCCGGACTTCATCCGCCAAAGCCCGTTGGCAGACGCTGCAGGCTGGATAGACGTCGACCCAGGGACCCTGCGCCATCGTCAGTTCAGCAATGTCCACGGGCTTGGCGATGCGAGCAGTACCAGCAACGCCAAGACCGCGGCAGCAGCCAGAAAGCAGGCACCGGTGGTCGCCAATAACGTGCTGGTGGCGTTGAAACGCGCGCCGCGTCTGGCGCAGTACGATGGCTACGGTTCGTGCCCGCTGACGGTTGAGCGCGGCAAGATCGTCCTCGCCGAGTTCACCTATGGTGGCAAGCTGGCGCCGAGCTTCCCGCGCTGGCTGCTCGATGGGCGCAGGCCGACGCGTCTGGCCTGGTGGTTGAAAGCCACTGCACTGCCGCAGCTCTACTGGAACGGCATGCTCAAGGGGCGCGAATGGCTCGCTCGGCCGGCATCGACAACAGATGCTGCGCACAATGGGTGAGCACGAAATGATCGGCGCCGGCCTGGGCACGATCATCGGCGCAGTGTTGGCGCTGACCGGGGCCGGCGGCGGGATTCTTGCGGTGCCCCTGCTGGTATTCGGGCTGGGTCTGACGATGGTCGAAGCCGCACCAGTGGGCTTGTTGGCGGTAGGCCTTGCGGCAGCGGTCGGGGCGCTGCTGGGATTGCGTCAGGGCATCGTTCGTTATCGCGCCGCGCTGTTCATCGCAATGATCGGCATCGGTTTTGCGCCGCTGGGATTGTGGCTGGCGCACCAATTGCCCAACGCGCCGCTGGCGCTGGGCTTCGCGCTGGTGTTGCTGTACGCCTGCGGGCGCATCTACCGCAAAGCCGCGCATGAGCTTCATCATGGGCAGCCGCCTGAGCGAGCAGCATTTCGACCCTGCGTGCTCAACCCGTTGGAGGGTCGCCTGAGGTGGACGTTGCCCTGCGCGCGGTCTCTGGCGATCACGGGCGTGATGTCCGGGCTGTTGTCCGGGCTGCTGGGGGTGGGTGGCGGATTCGTGATCATCCCGGCGCTGACGCGCTACACCGATCTGGACATCAAGAGCATCGTCGCCACGTCACTGGCAGTGATCGCGCTGGTGTCTACCGGCAGTGTGATTAGCGCCAGCGTAAGCGGTGCCATGCATTGGACAGTGGGTCTGCCGTTCGCTGCAGGAGCCGTTGTCGGTTTGATCGCCGGGCGGCAAGTCGCCCGCTTCCTGGCGGGGCCGAGGTTGCAGCAGCTGTTCGCGTTGACGGGGTTCGTGGCCGCGATTTTGCTGGTGGTCAAAACCCTTACCTGACACGTTTACCTGGAGCAGCACGGCTTGCCACGGCGGCGCCCTTGAAACCGCCTGCGCCGGCAAGCCGTGCTGCTCCAGAAAATCAACATCGCCCTGCATCAGGGAGCAGGAAACGCCTCGTCAGGCCTGGGTAGCCTGCAACCCCGTCAACAACAGCCGCTGATACAACTCCTCACGCAAGCCTTGCGGCTGATCCAGCCCCATGCGTTGCAAATGCTCCGGGAACGCGCTCGGCTCGGGTGCTTCCAGCGTTGCCTTGCCCAATTCGATGATTTCAGTGAGCTTGAACTTGCTCTTGAGCCAGTTGAGTGCGCGCAGCAGATCACGTTCCGCTGCGGTGAAATCGCTGCCCAACGGGTACTCGATGAACAGCGAAGGGAACCGGTCGCCGATCTCCTTGAGCCGCTCAGGGGTGTTCTGGCTGAACAGCGGATCGAGGCGCAAACCCTTGGGCAGCTTGCCCGCCTTCTGCGCCTGCTCGAGCAGCGCGGGTTGAAAGCGCGAGTCGGTGATGTTGAGCAAGGCTTCGATGACGGCGGCGTCGGTCTTGCCGCGCAAATCAGCGATTCCGTATTCGGTGATGACAATATCGCGCAAGTGCCGGGGGATGGTGGTGTGACCGTACTCCCAGACGATATTGGAACTGACCTCTCCGCCCGACTCCCGCCAGCTGCGCAGGATCAGAATCGAACGCGCGCCCTCGAGGGCGTGGCCTTGGGCGACAAAGTTGTACTGTCCGCCGACTCCACTGACCACACGCCCATCGGCCAGCTGGTCTGACACCGCAGCGCCCAGCAGCGTGACGGTGAAGGCGCTGTTGATGAAGCGTGCATCTCGCCTCTGCAGACGCTTGAGGGTTTCATCGCCATACAGCTCGTTGATGTAGCTGATGGCCGTCATGTTGATCCGGGCCATCTGGCTCGGTGAGAACTCGCGCAAGCGCTCATAAAAGCTGCGAGGGCCGAGGAAAAAGCCGCCATGGATCAGCACGCCGTTGCCGTGAATCGACTCGTCCAGCGCACCGGCGTCGGCCAGTTTCTGAAGGTCGGGATCGGGATAGACCTTGCGCCGGATGATTCCCGCATCCAGCAGCACCAGCAGGCCATTGACGAGCATTTCGCTGCAGCCATACAAACCATTGGCGAACGGCAGCATGCCGCCTTCTGCTTCGATCAGCGGCTTCCAGGTGGAGATGCCGTCGAACTCGGACACGCATGCGCGATAGGTTTCGTTATCTGCCTGCCGCGCCAGCAAGGCGGCGGTCAGCGCGTCGCCCATCGAGCCGATGCCGATTTGCAACGTGCCGCCATCACGCACCAGGGTGCTGGCATACAGCCCGATGAAATGATCCTGTATACCAACCGGCATGTTTGGCGTGGAGAACAGCGTGCTGCGCTCCTGGTGCTCGATCAGCAGGTCGAAGTTATCGATATTCACTTCGGCATCGCCGGGCATGTATGGCAGATCGGCGTGAACGTGACCCAGCAACAGGATGCGTTCGCCCGCCGCACGGCGTTTTTCCAGCATCGGCAGCAGATCCAGAGTGATATCCGGGTTGCAGCTCAGACTCAGCGAGTCAGGACGCTGCGGGTCATGGGCCACCAACTGCGCGACGAGATTCAGGCCATTGGCGTTGATGTCCCGGGCCGCATGGCTGTAATTGCTGCTGACGTAATCCTGCTGCGCCTGGGGGCTGCCCAGCAGGCTGCCCGGCTGCATGAAAAACTGTTCGACCTGCACGTTCGCCGGCAGATTGCTCTTGTGCAGGTCCGCGAGAAAATCCAGCTCCGGGTAATCGCCAAATACGCGCTCCAGAAACGGCTCGAGAAACCGGGACTGTAAACCGTCTCCAGCGTCGGGACGCCCCAGGCAGAGGGCGGTGTAGATCGTCAGCTGCCGCTCAGGAAGGGTCTTGATGCGCGCATACAGCGCATTGGCGAATCGGTTGGGCTTACCCAATCCCAAGGGCATGCCCATGCGAATGTGCGCCGGCAACTCAGTCAGCACATGATCGACAGCTTGCTCGATCGAGCAGGAATGCGGCATCCGGCCTCTCCTGGTTTGTTATTCGATTGAGCTTGGACCGGGGAACAGAGGGAATTGCTGCAAAGCCGTCGAACTGCACTCGGCACGGTCCGCAGTCTGTCGTCGCTTCTGCCGCAGTCCGGCTTGCCAGCGGTGGCGAGCGTGAGGGCCAAACCACCGGCAAGCCTGACTGCTACAGGGGTTGGTCGCTTTTGCGTGGAAGGCCTGGGAGCCCGGCTGCGACCAGAATCAAAAGCGGCTGAGGGTGAGATCCCTACAAGCCGGACATCTTCTTGATTGCGCCCTTGAGCTCCTCATCCGAGCAATCGGCGCAGGTGCCCTTCGGTGGCATCGAGTTGATTCCGGTGATGGCCTTGGCCAGCAGGCCGTCGAGGCCGCCCTGCTCCTTGGCGCGCTTGCCCCAGTCGGCGCCGTCGCCGATCTTCGGCGAGCCCAGCAAGCCGGACCCGTGGCAGGCATTGCAGTGTTTGCCGATCACGTCATCAGGGGATTTGGCGCCGCCCGCACCGCCAGCCGTCGCGGCAACATCCATACCCGGACATTCCTTGCCCTGGACGCACACCTGCCCGACCGGCTCCAGGCGTTTGGCCAGGTCATCTTGAGTGGAGGCCTGAGCGGCGAACGCCCAGAAAGCGAGAAATGCGACTGCAGCCAGGATCTTATTAGTAAGGTTCACGCTTTCACCCTCATGGTGGCTATAACGCGCCCGCGGCCACGGTATCGGCAGGCAGCAAAAGTATAGCGGGTAGCCCGTTGGTCGTAACATCCCTGAACATGACAGGGTTATTGGCGCTTCGACCTTGTGCTTGGGGCCAGTCCATACCCCACCAGAGACTTACGGATGGGCTGGGGCTCGCTGATCAGAAATTCGCAGGCGTGGCAGCGCTGATAAGACGCGCCGGGACGTCGAACGGATTACGGAAGCGATGTGGTCGGGTGCTTTCGAAATAGTAGCTGTCGCCAGCCTCAAGCACATAAGTATCGAGCCCTACGACCAGTTCCAGGCGACCTTCGACCAGGATGCCGGTCTCCTCGCCTTCATGGACCAGCATTTCATCACCGGTGTCGGCGCCCGGCGGGTACACCTCGGAGAGAAACGCGATCGCGCGGCTCGGATGCGACTTGCCGACCAACTTCATGGTGACGGCGCCGTCCGAAATATCGATCAGCTCGCTGGCTTTGTAGACCACCTGGGTGGGATTTTCCGGCTCCAGCTCTTCGGAGAAGAACTCCACCATGGACATCGGTATGCCGCCCAGCACCTTGCGCAGGGAGCTGATCGAGGGGCTGACGCTGTTTTTTTCGATCATCGAAATGGTGCTGTTGGTCACGCCCGCTCGTTTGGCGAGTTCACGCTGGGACAGACCCTTGAGTTTACGAATGGATTGCAGTCGTTCACCGACGTCCAATGCTGGAGTCCTCCTGATAATCAACGGGGTTCAAGTGGTCGCCATCATCGCAACAGCGTTCAGTATTTACAACACTTGAACTTACAGCCAGATTAGCAAAAGGACTGGCGGCTGCCATGAGCCGCGCACAGGTCAGGTGGGGGACTTCGAGGGGAGGCTTTCAAGCCTCGGAATAGAGCCTTGGCACGCGCTTGAGGTTGCAGAAAATCTGATAAGGGATGGTCCCGGCACTGGCTGCGACGTCGCTGGCCAATACGTTTTTGCCCCACAATTCAACACGGCTGCCCAGGCCTGCGCCCGGCACGTTGCTCAGGTCGACGCACAGCATGTCCATCGACACACGCCCCAACAACTGGCTGCGATGGCCGTCGATCATCACCGGCGTACCGGTCGGCGCCTGACGCGGATAACCGTCGGCGTACCCCATGGCCACTACACCGATGCGCATATCGCGTTCGGCCACGAACGCGCCGCCATAGCCCACCGGCTCACCGGCTGGCAGTTCGCGCACGCAAATCACCCGGGACTCCAGGGTCATCACCGGTCGCAGGCGATCGGCGACCGATTGCGGCTGATCGAAAGGCGTCGCCCCATACAGCATGATGCCCGGCCGTACCCAGTCACTCGGCACGTTCGGCCAGCCCATCACGCCCGGAGAGTTGCGCAGGCTGACCTCGGCCGACAAGCCTTGGCGTGCCGACTGAAAGATCGCGACCTGTTCCTCGGTGCGCATGTTGACCAGCTCATCGGCCCGGGCGAAGTGACTCATCAGTACGATTTTCGCCACTTTGCCGCTTGCCAGCAGCCGCTGATACGCGCCCTGGTAGTCGGCTGGATGAACACCGACGCGGTGCATGCCCGAGTCCATCTTCAGCCAGATATTCAGCGGCTGGCTCACGCGGGTCTTTTCGATGGCGTCGAGCTGCCAGAGCGAGTGCACGACGCACCAGAAATCGTGCTCGACAATCAGCGCCAGCTCGTCAGCTTCAAAGAAGCCTTCAAGCAAAAGAATTGGCGCGGCGATGCCTGCCTGACGCAGTTCCAGCGCCTCTTCGATGCATGCCACCGCAAACCCGTCGGCTTCGCCTTCCAGCGCCTGTGCGATCCGCACCGCACCGTGCCCGTAAGCATCGGCCTTGATCACGGCAAGGGCCTTGGCACCTGTGGTTTGACGAGCCAATTGGTAGTTGTGACGCAGGGCGGAAAGATCGATGAGGGCGCGGGCTGGACGCATGGTGGGGGCTTCTTGATTGGAATTTTGGGTAACGATGATGTGTAGGTATGAGCTTGCTCGCGGTTGCCGGCTCTCTGATACCAATACGCCAACTGACATACCGCACCGCGAGCAAGCTCACGCCTGCAGGGGGCGCGCAGTTCGCGCCGCAAACGCGCCGAATACTTACGGCAGTGCAGCAGTCACCGAAAACTCGACCAGAATCTCCGGCTCGCACAGCTTGGCTTCGACCGTGGCGCGGGCCGGAGCGAAGCCTTTTGGCAACCACTTGTCCCAGACGCTGTTCATGCCCGCGAAGTGCGCATCGATGTCTTTAAGGTAAATGGTCACCGACAGAATGCGGCTCTTGTCGGTGCCGGCCAGGTCCAGCAGGCGCTCGATGTTGTTAAGCGTCTCGCGGGTCTGCTGCTCGATACCCGCCGCCATGTCGTCGCCCACTTGTCCGGCAAGGTAAACGGTGCCGTTGTGGACGACGAACTGGCTCATGCGCTCATTGGTGAGCTGGCGCTGGATTGACATGTTTTGCGATCTCCTTTGCACTTGCGTAGCGAGAAATATCAAGGCCTTCAGCGCTGATCTGTGGCTGTTTGCGGGCGATCAGATCGGCCAGCAGACGGCCGGAACCGCACGCCATGGTCCAGCCGAGGGTTCCATGGCCGGTATTGAGGAACAGGTTGCGGTACGGCGTGGCACCCACGATTGGCGTGCCGTCCGGCGTGGTGGGACGCAGCCCGGTCCAGAAACTCGCCTGAGCCAGGTCGCCGCCCTGAGGATAGAGATCGTTGACGATCATCTCCAGTGTTTCGCGCCGACGCGGATTGAGCGACAGGTCAAAACCGGCGATTTCAGCCATGCCACCCACGCGGATGCGGTTGTCGAAACGGGTGATCGCCACTTTGTAGGTTTCGTCGAGAATGGTCGAAGTCGGCGCCATCTCGGGGTTGGTGATCGGTACTGTCAGCGAATAACCCTTGAGCGGGTAAACCGGCGCCTTGATGCCCAGCGGCTTGAGCAATTGCGGCGAGTAACTGCCCAGCGCCAGCACGTAACGGTCAGCGGTTTCCAGCTTGCCATTGATGCGCAGGCCATTGATTCGGTCGCCAGCGAAATCGATTGATTCGATCGACTGGCCGAATCGGAATTCAACGCCTAACTTCACACACATCTCTGCCAGACGCGTCGTGAAGAGCTGGCAGTCGCCGGTCTGGTCGTTTGGCAGGCGCAAGGCGCCGCTGAGAATATTGCTGACGCTCGCCAGTGCCGGTTCAACGCGAGCAATCCCCTCGCGATCCAGCACCTCGTAAGGCACGCCAGCCTGTTCGAGTACAGCGATGTCCTTGGCGGCGTTGTCCAGCTGCTCTTGCGTGCGGAACAGCTGAGTGGTCCCCAGGCTGCGGCCTTCGTAGGCAATGCCGGTTTCGGCGCGCAATTCGTCGAGGCAGTCGCGGCTGTATTCGGACAGCCGAACCATGCGTTCCTTGTTCACTGCGTAGCGGTTTTGCGTGCAGTTGCGCAGCATCTGCGCCATCCACAGGTACTGACCGATGTCGGCGGTAGCCTTGATCGCCAGCGGCGCATGACGCTGCAACAACCACTTGATGGCCTTGAGCGGCACACCCGGCGCGGCCCACGGCGAGGCATAACCCGGCGAAACCTGGCCGGCGTTGGCGAAGCTGGTTTCCATGGCGGCAGCGGATTGGCGATCGACGACAGTCACTTCGAAGCCCGCACGCGCCAGATAATAAGCACTGGTGACACCGATTACGCCACTTCCCAGGACCAGAACGCGCATGTTGTTTTCCTCATCGCGGATATCCGCTGACGTTTTGAAGTTTTAAGCAAGGATGTGGGCAGTATATGAAGCGGCGAGCAGTGCTTTTCACTGTATAAGCACCTATATTTGGATTTAATTCTCGGCAACCAACGCTTTAGCAGAGGGGGGTTTCAATGCGCACCCAACATCAGTCCAAACGTGAGCTGGACAAGATTGATCGCAACATCCTGCGCATCCTGCAAAGCGACGGCAGAATCTCTTTCACCGAGCTGGGAGAGCGCGTGGGGCTGTCCACCACGCCATGTACGGAAAGGGTTCGCCGCCTGGAGCGCGAAGGCATCATCATGGGCTACAACGCCAGGCTCAATCCGCAGAACCTCAAGGCTAGTCTGTTGGTGTTCGTCGAGATCAGCCTGGACTACAAATCGGGGGATACTTTCGAGGAATTCCGCCGGGCGGTCCTGAAGCTGCCCCATGTGCTGGAGTGCCACCTGGTCTCGGGCGACTTCGATTATCTGGTCAAGGCGCGTATTTCGGAGATGGCTTCGTACCGCAAGCTGTTGGGGGACATCCTGCTCAAGCTGCCCCATGTGCGCGAATCAAAGAGCTATATCGTCATGGAAGAGGTGAAGGAAAGCCTGAACTTGCCGATTCCGGAGTGAGTAACCGCAGAGATGATCTGTAGGAGGGTGGCCTGTTCCACGATCGTGCGGGAAACGGCCGCGACACCCTTGCATGCGGTGCCTCAGACACGTCCAGAGGGTCCGGTCTTGCTGCCGCTTCGCGGCAGATCGCGGAACCAGCCACGCGCCTACGGGATTTCGATACCGGCTGTCAGACCAACACCTGTCGCGTCGATGCGATGTACTCATGCACCTGCTTCTCGACTTGCGGGTGAATCAACACTTCAGGGCGCCGGCCGTTTGGGCATGGCAAGGTGGGCGTTGTGCCGAACAATCGGCATATCAGCGGGCGTTCGTCGTAGACCGTGCAGCCATTTGGCCCCAAGTGAACGCAATTGAATTCGTTAAGCGCGGCCTCCTGCTCGGCAGCCGTCTTGCGCGGCAAACGTGCCATTTCTTCGGAGGACGTGGTCACCGGACCGCAGCAGTCATGACAGCCAGGCACGCACTCGAACGAAGGGATCTGCCGCCGCAGATCGCGGATTTTCTGGCCGTTGCAGCTCATCGCGTGAGTTTCCCCTGTGAAAGGCGCCAATTGTGCCCCAGCAGGTCCCGGGCGGGTAGATAAGCTGATGCACGCATCGGCTCACGCGACGTTCGGGCCGCTTCATTCTCTCCAGAACGGTTTAAGCCCTTCGCAACGCGCCTGCTCATAACTCAGGCCAATATCGCGCAACTGATCATCGGTCAGCCCCAAGAGCGCCCGACGCGTGCTGCGACGGTGCTCAAACAGCTCCCACAGGCTCAAGTCGCTGGGCGCACTGAAGCGCACCCGGACTTCCTGCTCGCGCAACAGTTCCTGTGCATACAGGGTCAATCGAACATCGCTCATGCCGCTCATTTGCAGACACCTCGTCATGGGTTTCAAGTGATCCCATGATGGGTCTGTATGGAAAACCATTACAGATCCAAAGAATTCTAATTTTTTGCATACAGATTCAATACATCGGTAGCTGAATGCTGTATTTTCGCCCGATCTGTATTGGTAAACCGTCGAAACGTGTGCGGGAGTACGCCATGACCCTCTATGTCAATCTTGCCGGCCTGCTTGGCACGCGCATCGAAAACGGCTTCTATCGGCCCGGCGACCGCTTGCCGTCGGTACGAGCGCTGAGCCTTGAGCACGGCGTCAGCCTGAGCACGGTGCAACAGGCGTACAGGTTGCTGGAAGACAATGGTCTGGCGTCGCCACGGCCCAAGTCGGGTTATTTCGTGCCCGCCGGTCGCAAGACACCTGCCCTGCCTGCGGTAGGACGTCCGGCGCAGCGACCTGTGGATATCTCCCAGTGGGACCAGGTACTGGAGTTGGCCCGCGCCATTCCCAGCCCCGATGTCGTGCAACTGGCGCGGGGCATGCCGGATATTTCCAGCCCGACCTTGCGCCCGCTGACCCAGGCGCTGGGCAAGATCAGCCGTCGGCAGGACATGCCCGGCCTGTATTACGACAACATCCACGGCACCCAATGCCTGCGCGATCAGATCTCCCGCCTGTTGTTGGACTCCGGCACCAGCATCGATCCGGGCGACTTGGTCATCACCACCGGCGCCCAGGAGGCGCTGGCGGTGAGCATCCGTTCGACCTGCCAGCCGGGCGATATCGTGGCAGTGGATTCGCCGAGCTTTCACGGCGCCATGCAGGCGCTCAAGGGCCTAGGCATGAAAGCGCTGGAAATCCCCACCGACCCGATCACCGGCATCAGCCTCGACGCATTGGAGCTGGCGCTCGAACAATGGCCGATCAAGGCCATACAGCTGACACCCAACTGCAACAACCCGCTGGGCTACATCATGCCCGAGGACCGCAAGCGCGCCCTGCTGACCCTTGCGCAGCGCTTCGATGTGCCGATCATCGAGGACGACGTGTATGGCGATCTTGCCTACACCTACCCTCGCCCGCGCACGATCAAATCCTTCGATGAAGACGGACGCGTCCTGCTTTGCAGCTCGTTTTCCAAGACCCTGGCCCCTGGCCTGCGCGTCGGCTGGGTGGCGCCGGGACGGTATCTGGATCGGGCGCTGCACATGAAATACATCAGCACCGGTTCCACAGCGACCCAGCCGCAGTTGGCGATTGCCGAGTTTCTGCAGGCCGGGCATTACGAGCCGCACATGCGCCGGATGCGCAGTCAGTACCAGCGCAGCCGCGATCTGATGACCGACTGGGTAACGCGCTATTTTCCCGAGGGCACACGGGTCAGTCGTCCCCAGGGGGGATTCATGCTGTGGGTCGAACTGCCGGAAGATTTCGACTCTTTGCGCCTGAATCGCGCGCTCGAAGGACAAGGCGTACAGATCGCGGTCGGCAACATTTTTTCTGCCTCAGGCAAGTACAGAAACTGCTTGCGGATGAATTTTGCTGCCAAACCTACCCCCAGGATCGAGGACGCCGTGCGCAAGGTCGGTGCCGCAGCTGCCCTGTTAATGGCCCAGGCCGAATCGGCCTGACATAACCTTTTGCAGAACATGCGGTCATATCGCCATGGTTTGACTTCTGGATGAGCGCGTTGACGAACAAATGGGCACTGCCCTTCTTTCTGGCTTTGGCCCTGGGCCTGGGCGGCTGCGCGCATACACCCGTGCCGGATGATGGGCCGAGCCAGGCGTTGCCAGCCGCCGATTCCCCGTTCGGTCGCTCGATCATGGCTCAGGCCGCGCCTCACGAGGGTCGTTCGGGGTTTCGCCTGCTGCCCAACAGCACCGAGGCTTTCATGGCTCGGGCCGAATTGATCCGTAACGCCAAGAGCAGCCTGGACCTGCAGTACTACATCGTCCATGACGGCCTGAGCACTCGGGCGCTGATCGATGAACTGCTCAAAGCCGCCGACCGGGGCGTGCGGGTGCGAATCCTGCTGGACGACACCACCAGTGACGGTCTGGATGAAGTCATCGCAACGCTGGCGGCGCATCCGAACATCCAGATTCGCCTTTTCAATCCGCTCAATCTGGGCCGCAGCACCGGCGCCACGCGGTCCCTGGGTCGGCTGTTCGACCTGTCATTGCAGCATCGGCGCATGCACAACAAGTTGTGGCTGGCCGACAGCGCGGTAGCGATTGTCGGCGGGCGCAATCTGGGTGACGAATACTTCGATGCCGAGCCAAACCTCAATTTCACCGATATCGACATGCTCAGCGTCGGACCGGTCGCCGAGCAACTGGGGCACAGTTTCGATCAGTACTGGAACAGCACGCTGAGCAAACCGGTCGACGACTTTCTTTACTGGCCGCCTGACACCAAAGATCTGGCCAAGGCCCGCGAGCGTCTGGCCGTTTCGCTCGAGCAAGCGCATGTCGAGAAAAAGGCTCTCTATGAGCGGCTGATGGCCTACAAGACCCAGCCGCGCATGAAAACCTGGCTCAACAAGCTGATCTGGGCGCACAACCAGGCGTTGTGGGATGCGCCCACCAAGGTACTGTCGCGTGGCGAACCCGATCCGCACCTGCTGCTGACCACCCAGCTAAGCCCGGATCTGCTGGGCGTTCATCAGGAACTGATGATGATCTCGGCCTACTTCGTCCCAGGGCCGCAGGGGCTGACCTACCTCACCGGCCTGGCTGACAAAGGCGTGTCGGTCAACCTGCTGACCAACTCTCTGGAGGCGACCGATGTGCCGGCGGTACACGGCGGGTATGCGCCGTATCGCAAGGCGTTGCTGGAACATGGAGTGAAGCTGTTCGAGCTGCGCCGCCAACCGGGCGACCCCAGCAATGCCAGGGGCAGCGGCCCCAGCTTTCTGCGCACCAAGACCTTGAAGGGCGGCTCCGAATCCAGCCTGCACAGCAAGGCCATGATTTTCGACCGGCAGAAAATCTTCGTTGGCTCGTTCAACTTCGATCCACGTTCAGTGCTGTGGAACACCGAAGTCGGCGTGCTGGTCGACAGCCCGGAGCTGACCGAGTACCTGCGTGAGCTGGCACTCCAGGGTATGGCGCCGGCGATCAGTTATCAGGCCAGGCTGGAGAATGACCGGGTGGTATGGGTGACAGAGGACAACGGCAGGATCCATACCCTGTACAAGGAACCAGGCGACTGGTGGCGCCGATTAAACGCTTGGTTCAGCAGCGCCGTCGGCCTTGAGCGGATGCTCTAGGCGGTCACCGGCTGGACGCCAAACGCCTTCGGGCGTTGCGACAGAATCACCAACCCCAACGCACCGGCCGCCATCAGCAACGGCAGCGCCTGCCCGCTTATCCACTGGCTGCCGGCACCCGCCGCCAACGGCCCGAGTAAACAGCCAATGCCCCACAGTTGCGCGACGTGGGCATTGGCGCGCACCAGCGCATCGTCTCGATAACGCTCGCCAATCAGAATCAGCGACAGCGTGAACAACCCGCCCGCACTGGCGCCAAACAGAACCCACAACGGCCAGATCGCGACGGTATCGACCAGCAACGGGATCGCCAGACTCGACAGCATCAGCGCCAGGGCACAGCCGGAGAACAGTCGACGCCGGGATACCTTGTCGGCCAGCGCGCCAATCGGCAGTTGCAGCAACGCGTCGCCCACGACCACGGTACTGACCATCGCCAAGGCGATTTCCGGGGTGAAGCCTTGTTGCAGGCAATACACCGGCAGCAGCGTCAGAATCATCGCTTCGAATCCAGCGAACAAGGCGATGGCCCACGCAATCGCAGGCAGCTTGCGACAGAAGCCGCCAAGATCGCGCAACGTCACATGACTCGACTCCGCGCTTGGCGCGCCGGTTCTGCCCAACAGCAGCAGCGGCGAGGTCGCGAGCAACGCGGTGCCTACCCAGAAACCGAAATCGCCCTCGGTCCCGATGACGCCCAGCAGCAGCGGCCCGCCCAGTTGGCTCAGGGCATAACAGCTGCCGTATAGGGCCACCAGCTTGCCGCGCAGATTTTCGGTGACCAACTGGTTGATCCAGCTCTCACCCAGGATGAAGACCATGGTCAGGATGACACCGAGCATCAGCCGCAGCACCAGCCAGATCCAGTAATCGGGGAGCAACGCCAGCAAGCCTACCGAGATCGAACCGCCCCACAGGCACAGTCGCATCACGTTGGCAGTGCCCAGTGCCGACGCCAGGCGGCTGGCCAGGCTGGCGCCAAGCAGCACCCCAATGGCCGGCATCGCTGCCATCACGCCAATGGCAAAGGCGCCGTACCCCCAGGCCTCCAGGCGCAACGATACCAGCGGCATGCTCACGCCCAGCGCCAGGCCCACGCTCAACACCGACGCAAGCACGGCAAAATAAGTACCCCAACGCATCACCACGCTCCTGTGGCTCAAAGGGATGAGACAAAACAGCCGGGCTCTTTGGGGAAACCCGGCTGTTCTTGAATTTGAATTCATTCCTCTGTCGCAGTCCGGCTTGCCGGCGGTGGCACCTTCAAGATCGCTACCGCCGGCGAGCCAGACTGCTACAGAGGTATTTCCAGCTCTTACAACTTGATCCAGGTCGCTTTCAGTTCGGTGTACTTGTCGAACGCATGCAGCGACTTGTCGCGACCGTTGCCCGATTGCTTGAAGCCGCCGAACGGGGCAGTCATGTCGCCACCATCGTACTGATTGACCCAGACGCTGCCTGCACGCAACGCACGGGCAGTCAGATGCGCCTTGGACAAATCAGCCGTCCACACCGCTGCCGCCAGGCCATACGGCGTGTCGTTGGCGATCTGTACCGCTTCTTCTGCGGTATCGAAGGTCAGCACCGACAGCACCGGACCGAAGATTTCTTCCTGAGCGATCTTCATGGCATTGGTCACGCCATCGAAAATCGTCGGCTCGACGTAGGTGCCGCCGGTCTCTTGCAGGATCCGCTTGCCGCCCGCGACCAGCTTGGCGCCGTCGGTATGCCCGGATTCGATGTAGGACAGCACGGTGTTCATCTGCTGGGTGTCCACCAGGGCGCCGACGGTGGTCACCGGGTCCAGCGGATTACCTGGTTTCCAGGCTTTGAGAGCCTCGATCACCATGGGCAGGAATTTGTCCTTGATCGAGCGCTCGACCAACAGACGCGAGCCCGCGGTGCAGACCTCACCCTGGTTGAAGGCGATGGCGCTGGCGGCGGATTCGGCCGCGGCCTGCAGATCCGGCGCGTCGGCAAAGACGATGTTCGGGCTCTTGCCGCCGGCTTCGAGCCAGACACGCTTCATGTTCGATTCGCCTGAGTAGATCAGCAGCTGCTTGGCGATTTTCGTCGAGCCGGTAAACACCGCGGTGTCGACGTCCATGTGCAGCGCCAGCGCCTTGCCGACCGTGTGACCATAGCCGGGCAGCACGTTGAGCACGCCTGCCGGAATGCCCGCCTGAATGGCCAACTGAGCGACACGAATGGCGGTCAGCGGCGATTTCTCGGAAGGCTTGAGGATGACCGAGTTACCGCTGGACAGCGCAGGGCCGAGTTTCCAGCTAGCCATCAGCAGCGGGAAGTTCCACGGCACGATCGCTGCGACAACACCGATAGGTTCGCGCGTCACCAGACCCAGTTGGTCATGGGGGGTAGGCGCGACTTCGTCATACAGCTTGTCGATCGCCTCACCACTCCAGCTCAACGCTTGCGCGGAGCCCGGAATGTCGATGCCGAAGGAGTCACTGATCGGCTTGCCCATGTCCAGGGTTTCGAGCAGCGCCAGTTCTTCGATGTTTTCCTTGATCAGCGCGGCGAAGCGAATCATCGCAGCCTTGCGCTTGACCGGTGCCAGTCGCGACCAGACGCCGGAGTTGAAGGTGCTACGCGCATTCTCGACCGCGCGCTGGGCATCGGCGGCATCGCAGCTGGCGACCTTGGCGAGGAACCGGCCGTCGACCGGGCTGATGCAATCGAAGCTGGCGCCGGAAGCGGCGTCGGTGTATTCACCATTGATGAAGGCACGGCCTTCGATCTTCAAATCCTGGGCGCGCTTTTCCCAGTCAGCATGAGTCAGGGTGGTCATCAAACGTCCTCCTCTTATGAATTGTGCGCTCTCTCGCGCTCATGAACCGTGCGTCAGGACAGCACCTGACAGGCTGTCAGATCGGCCAAAGGCATTCGTCACCCTAAACCAGCGCTAGAGGAATTTCCAATATATTGGACAAAAAGGGGTAAAACGACGCCAGATCGTGCATTTTATTCAACAGGTCCACATGCAACCCGGCACTGTCGCCGACCATTCACCTTCAACAACACACTTCCATTGCCGATTCAGGAGCCAGGAATATGGGTATCGAACGCGTCGTCGACTTCAGCGAAGCCACTACGCCAGCAGAGCGTTTCAAGCCTGCGGCGGAAAAGATCCTCAAGGGCGACCCTGGGCAGACGGTCTACAACCACTACAACAGCCCGTGCGGCCAGATGAGCGCGGGTGTGTGGGAAGGCGAAGTCGGCCGGTGGAAGGTCAATTACACCGAACATGAGTACTGCGAGATCGTGCAGGGGGTTTCGGTGCTGCGTGACGATGACGGCAATGCCAAGACACTGCGCGCAGGGGATCGCTTTGTGATTCCGGCGGGTTTTACAGGGACATGGGAAGTGCTGGAGGCGTGCCGCAAGATCTATGTGGTCTTCGAGCAGAAGGCCTGAGCACGCCCGTTCCCCTGTAGGAGTGAGCTTGCTCGCGAAAGCGGTGTGCCAGCCAACCGCTTGGACACTGACCCGCCGCGTGCGCCAGCAAGCCGGCTTCCACAACGGGGTGTGAGCGGCCCCGCAAAACCGATCGCCCACAAAAAAGCCCGCATCGCTGCGGGCTTTTTCGTAAGAGACAAAAATCAATTACTTGATTTTGGCTTCTTTGTAGATCACGTGCTTGCGAACAACCGGGTCGAATTTTTTAATTTCGATTTTGTCCGGAGTAGTGCGTTTGTTCTTGTCGGTGGTGTAGAAGTGGCCGGTGTTAGCGGTCGACACCAAACGGATCAATTCACGCATGATTCTCTCCCTTAAACCTTAGCGCCAGCACGGCGGATTTCGGCCAGAACGACCGTAATGCCACGCTTGTCGATGATGCGCATGCCTTTGGCAGATACGCGCAGACGTACGAAGCGTTTCTCTTCTTCAACCCAGAAGCGGTGATGCTGCAGGTTTGGCAGGAAACGACGACGGGTTTTGTTGTTTGCGTGGGAAATGTTATTCCCAGTCACCGGACCCTTACCGGTAACTTGACATACTCTCGACATGCCTCAGCCCTCTAAAACCACATGCCCAACCCGGCATGGGTTGGCCGCTTAATCTCTCAGTCATTTGGCGCCAGGCGCCGCGTTTCTTCAGGGGTCTTACCGGCCACACCTGCGGTGAAGGCAGCGGGCCCCTAGAAAAGAGCGCTGCTTTATACCAGAAAGGCCGGGATGCAACAACAGAAACGACGACTTACCTGAAATAAAGCCAAGGCTTGAAGGCTGACAACGCCAGCGCTCAAGGGCTCGATGGGAAATATACCACTCGTCGCGCCAGATCGATTGTCCTGCGCTTATGCATGGTCTAGGGTTACTCCCTCTCCAGACTGCGCCGGCAGATGGGCTATCTCTGAAAGGAAAATCGCCATGCGCCTAGCTGTTTTACCCTTTTTGCTCGCGACTCTAGCCGTGCCATTGACGGTGCAAGCCGCTACCAGCCTGAGCGTTTGCACGGAAGCCAGCCCCGAAGGCTTTGACGTGGTGCAATATAACTCGCTGACCACCACCAACGCCTCGGCCGACGTGCTGATGAACCGCCTGGTCGATTACGACGCACAGACCGGCAAGCTGGTCGCCAGTCTGGCAGAAAGCTGGAGCGTCTGGCCGGACGGCCTGACGTATGACTTCAAATTGCGCTCAGGGGTGAAATTCCATCACACCGAGTACTTCACCCCGACCCGCGACTTCAATGCCCAGGACGTTGTGTTCAGCTTCCAGCGCATGCTCGATCCGGCCAACCCGTGGAACAAGGTCGCCGTGCAGGGCTTCCCGCATGCTCAATCGATGCAGTGGCCGTCACTGATCAAAAATGTCGAAGCACCCGACCCCGGCACAGTGCGCATCACGCTGGATCATCCGGATGCGACCTTCCTTGCCACACTCAGCATGGGCTTCGCCTCCATTTACTCGGCTGAATACACCGCGCAGCTGATGAAAGCCGGCACCCCGGAGAAGCTCAACAGCCAGCCGATCGGCACCGGGCCGTTTGTGTTCAAGCGCTTCCAGAAGGATTCGGTGGTCCGCTACCAGGCCAACCCGGATTATTTTGCCGGCAAACCGGCCGTCGACACGCTGATCTATGCAATCACCCCGGACGCCAACGTCCGACTGCAACGCATCAAGCAGAACGAATGCCAGGTGGCTCTGTCACCCAAGCCGCTGGACGTAGTCGAAGCGGCCAAGGATTCGAATCTTAAAGTCGAAAAGACTGACGCGTTCATGACCGCGTTCCTGGCGATCAACAGCCAGCACCCGCCGCTGGACAAACCGGAAGTTCGCCAGGCGATCAACCTCGCATTCGACAAGGACACCTACCTCAAGGCGGTGTTCGAAGGCTCGGCGCGCGCGGCAAACGGTCCATATCCGCCTAATACCTGGGGTTACGCCAGCGACCTGCCTGGCTACAAGCATGATGTGGCCAAGGCCAAGGCGCTGCTCGCCAAGGCCGGCCTGAAAGACGGTTTCAAGACCACGATCTGGACCCGCCCTACCGGCAGCCTGCTCAACCCGAACCCAAGTGCCGGTGCGCAATTGCTGCAAAACGACCTCGCTGCTGTCGGTATCAAGGCCGAGATCAAGGTCATCGAATGGGGCGAATTGATCCGCCGCGCCAAGACGGGCGAGCACGACTTGCTGTTCATGGGCTGGGCCGGTGACAACGGCGATCCGGATAACTTCCTGACGCCACAATTCTCCTGCGCGGCGGTCAAGTCCGGCACCAACTTCGCCCGCTACTGCGACGAAGGCCTGGACAAGCTGATCAGCCAGGGTAAAGCGGTTACCGATCAGGGCCAGCGCAGCAAGCTCTACCACCAGGCACAGGAGCAGATTCAGAAACAAGCCTTGTGGCTGCCACTGGCGCACCCGACCGCCTTCGCCCTGACCCGCGGGAACGTGCTGGGCTACAGCGTCAGCCCGTTCGGACGGCAGGACTTCTCCAGGGTGATGTTGAAGTAACTGCTTTATGCAGAACGTGCTCCTGGCCGGAGGGCGTGGGAGCTCGGCTTGCCATCAAACCCGCCTAACCCGGCTAACGCGCTGTATCTGACAGGTCGCGGGCGGCGGGTTTTACTGCCGGTGCCCGGCAGCGCGGGGCAGGTCCGCTCCTACAGCTTCGGGCAGAGCTCTCCTGCCTTTGCATGGGCAACCCCTACATCAACCCGTGCTCCACCATCGACAACGGGTCGCCATCGCCGATGATCACGTGATCAAGCACCACCACGTCGACTATCGCCAGGGCATTCTTGAGGTGCTGGGTAAGCTCAATGTCAGCTTGACTGGCATCGCTGACGCCAGAAGGGTGGTTATGGCACAGGATGACCCCGGCGGCGTTATTGGCCAGCGCCCGCTTGACCACCTGCCGGGCATGCACGTGAGCGACGTTGATCGAACCCTGAAACAGCGCCTCGAAGCCCTGTACCCGGTTCTTGCTGTCCAGAAACAGGCAACCGAACACCTCGTGCGGCTCATGGCGCAGCATCGCCTTGAGATAACCGCGGACCTGGGCCGGGCTTCTGAGCACCGAGCCGCGCTTGAGGCCTTCGCCCATATGCCGCCGGGCCATCTCCATGACGGCCTGCAACTGCGCATATTTGGCGGGGCCAAGGCCCAGTTCATGGCTGAATGCCGCAAGGTTGGCATCCAGCAGCGCACGCAGGCTGCCGAACTGACTCAGTAGGTGGCGCGCCAGATCGACAGCGCTCTTTCCGGAAACGCCTGTGCGCAAGAAAATGGCGAGCAATTCGGCATCCGAAAGACTCGACGCTCCTCGCTCAAGCAGCTTCTCCCGCGGTCGCTCGGCCAATGGCCAATCACGAATACTCATAGCACCTCCCTGTATGTGGGCGCCGCTGTTCCCGTGCGGTCGCTGTGCTATCTTAGCCATCTTTTTTACGCGACAGTCAGGCCTGGGGAGGCGTCATGATTGCCGCGTGTTAACTCGACCAAAAAGGCAGGCCTATGCAGCGGCTGTATCGGAAACGCATCGTTCTCGGCGTCGGCGGTGGCATCGCGGCCTACAAAAGTGCCGAGCTGGTGCGCCGGTTGCGCGACCACGGGGCCGAAGTGCGCGTGGTCATGACCAAGGGCGGTGCCGAATTCATCACCCCCCTGACCATGCAGGCGCTGTCCGGGCACCCGGTCCATCTGGACCTGCTGGACCCGGCCGCCGAAGCGGCGATGGGGCATATCGAGCTTGCCAAATGGGCCGACATGGTCCTGATCGCCCCCGCGACCGCCGACCTGATGGCGCGTCTGGCGCAAGGCATTGCCAACGATCTGCTGACCACCGTGGTGCTGGCAACTGACGCCATCATTGCAGTCGCCCCGGCCATGAATCAGGCCATGTGGCGTGACCCCTCGGTGCAGGCCAATCTGCAGCTCCTTGAACAACGCGGCATGCGCATGTTCGGTCCGGCCAGCGGCAGTCAGGCCTGCGGCGACGTGGGCTACGGCCGTATGCTCGAACCCAACGACCTGGCCCAGTCCGCTGCCGATTGTTTTCAGCGCCTGACGCTGACCGGCAAACACGTACTGATCACTGCCGGGCCGACCCAGGAAAACATAGATCCGGTGCGCTACATCACCAACCACAGCTCCGGAAAAATGGGCTTCGCCCTGGCAGAGGCCGCCGCAGAGGCAGGCGCCCGTGTCACGTTGATCACCGGCCCGGTCAATTTACCGACTCCTGATCGCGTGTCGCGCATTGACGTGGTCAGCGCCCGCGACATGCTCGCTGCCTGTGAGGCCGGCATGCCCTGCGATCTCTTCATCGCCTCCGCAGCGGTTGCGGACTACCGCCCGGAAGTCGTCGCGCCACAAAAACTGAAGAAAGACCCTACTAGTGGTGACGGTCTGCTGCTGCAGATGGTCCGCAACCCGGACATTCTCGCCACCATCGCCCAACGCCCGGATCGCCCTTTCAGTGTCGGTTTCGCCGCAGAAACCGAACACCTCCTCGATTACGCCGCACGCAAGCTCAAGGACAAGAACCTCGACCTGATCGTCGCCAACGATGTCGCCAATCCCAGCATTGGCTTCAATAGCGCAGAAAACGCGTGCAGCGTGATCGACCGAGCGTTGCAAGAAACGCTCTTCGCCCAGACCAGCAAGGCCAAGATTGCCCGCCAGCTGGTGACTTTTATTGCCGACCGTATGAATCAGGTTTAATCACGCATGCATGCTCTACAAGCCAAAATCCTCGACCCTCGCATTGGCGGCGAATTCCCGCTTCCGGCCTACGCCACCACCGGTTCCGCCGGTCTGGACCTGCGTGCCATGCTCAAAGAGGAAACGCTGCTCGAGCCCGGTCAGACCCTATTGATTCCCACCGGCCTGTCGATATATATCGCAGACCCGGGCCTGGCTGCATTGATCCTTCCGCGCTCCGGGCTGGGCCATAAGCACGGCATCGTGCTGGGTAATCTGGTCGGCCTGATCGACTCCGATTATCAGGGCGAGCTGATGGTGTCCTGCTGGAACCGTGGCCAGACGGCTTTCAAGATTTCCGTCGGGGAACGCATCGCCCAGCTGGTTTTGGTGCCGGTGGTCCAGGCGCACTTCGAAGTGGTCCAGGAGTTTGACGAGAGTCAGCGCGGCGCAGGTGGTTTCGGTCACTCCGGCAGCCATTGATCCGTACAGCCCACCTTGGTCAGCCTGTTGCCAGTGCCCGAACCGGGCTCGCACGATGCAAAAAATAAAACCGTCCCCCGATGATCGAGCAGGGAGTGTCAAGTTTGAAAGGCATCAAGCGCACAGCCAAGGCGAGCACTCGCCAGGAAAAGACTGACGCAGCGGGCAAGGACTCAAACTTGAGTCTGGCGAGTCCGGGCCTTCTTCCTTCGCTCATCGGCTTGATCGCCGCGGCCGTTCTGGTCTGGCTGGGCCTTCTCGCCCAGCCTCAGCAGAAAGACCAGCTGATCCAGGCCTGGGGAAGCGCGCAGGCTGGCGCGGTCGGCAAGGCGTTGCGCCAGATCAATGCAGACACCCAGGCGGCCGCCATGGACGCCTCATTGGCTCAAGCCCTGCAGAGCAACAACCCCGCGCTGGTCGAGACCGCCCAGAACCAACTGCACTACCGCGACGGGGTACTTGGCGCACGCCTGAATCCGATCGGCTTCAACAGTGTCGACACTCAGGGCGCATTGCCCGTCAGTTTCGCCACGCTGGACATGCTCGCCAAAGCCGGCAAGGGCGAGTCACCGCCGCCGGAAGCACGCAAAGTCGGCGATCGGTGGGTGATTTACAGTGTCGCGGCCCTGCGAGCCGCGCCTGACGCTCCGATCACTGGCACCTTGCTGCTGGCCTTCAATCTTCAACGCCTCACCAGCGCTGTCCCGGAAACCCCGGCCGATGTCGGGCAGATCGTTCTCAGCCAACAATTCGGCAACTCACCCGCGCAGAGCTTTCTGACACGAGGACAGGCCGATTCCACCCGCGCCGTCGACTTCCCGACCGGATATCCGAACTGGAAACTGACATTCACCGCGGGCCCGGCCCTGCAGACATCACCACCATCACTGATGCTGCTGCTCGCCGCCCTGGTGGCGATTGGCAGTGTGCTGTTGGGGCTGTATCTGAACGAAAGCGCGCTCAAGCGTCGAGTCGCTGCCGATGCCCGACAGCTGGAGCAGCTGCTGCAAGAACTATCGGGTGGCAAGGCCGTCAAAGCGTTCGGCTTGAGCATGCCGGCCCTGAACGGACTGGCGCAGAGCCTGGCGCGGTTTTCATTACGCAATCAGCCTGCGGCAGCCGTCACAGTGGCGAGCAGCGCCTCAACGGCCGCAACAGGTTCTTCAATGACCGGCACCGCCACATTCGCGTCGCTCGACTCAGCTGAACCGGCGCTGACCGACCCGCTGTTCCAAGACACCGACATCCTCGACATCGACTTGCTCGATGATTCACCGGACTTCCTGCAGTCGGAGCAATCCCACGCAATGAGCAGCACCGTATCCATTGCCCCCGAATTTCCAGACACCATCTTCCGTGCCTATGACATCCGCGGCATCGTCGGCGAGACCCTGAGCGCCGAAACCGCCTACTGGATCGGCCGGGCCATCGGTGCGCAAAGCCTGGCGCAGGGCGAAGCCAATGTATCCGTTGGCCGCGACGGACGGCTGTCCGGCCCTCAGCTGGTCGCCCAGTTGATCAAAGGCCTGTATGACAGCGGCTGCCACGTCAGCGACATCGGCCTGGTTCCCACCCCCGCCCTGTACTACGCCGCCAATGTGCTGGCGGGCAGGACTGGGGTGATGCTGACCGGCAGCCACAATCCCAAGGACTACAACGGCTTCAAGATTGTCATCGCCGGCGACACCCTGGCGAACGAACAGATTCAGGCGTTGCACGAACGCATCAAGCGCAACAACCTGCCGCCTGGAAGAGGCAGCGTGACCAAGGTCGATATTCTCGATCTGTATGCAGGGCAAATCACCAATGATGTGGTGCTGGCTCGCCGCCTAAAGGTAGTGATCGACTGTGGCAACGGCGCTGCAGCTGTCATCGCCCCACAACTGATCGCAGCCCTGAATTGCGAAGTCATCCCCCTGTTCTGCGAGGTTGATGGTAACTTCCCCAACCATCACCCCGATCCGGGCAAACTGGAAAACCTTCAGGACCTGATCGCCAAGGTCAGGGAAACCGGTGCCGACCTGGGCCTGGCGTTCGACGGCGACGGCGATCGTGTCGGTGTCGTCACCAACGCGGGCAGCGTCGTATACCCGGACCGCTTGTTGATGCTGTTCGCCCGCGATGTGGTCAAGCGCAATCCGGGCGCGGACGTCATTTTCGACGTCAAGTGCACGCGCCGGCTGATCCCGCTGATCCAGGAATATGGCGGCCGCCCGGTAATGTGGAAGACGGGGCATTCGTTGATCAAGAAGAAGATGAAGGAAAGCGGCGCGCTGCTGGCTGGCGAGATGAGCGGCCATATCTTCTTCAAGGAACGCTGGTTCGGTTTTGACGACGGTATCTACAGCGCCGCGCGCCTGCTTGAGATTCTCAGCCAGGAAAAACTCAGCGCCGAAGAACTGTTCCAGACCTTCCCGAACGATCTGTCGACACCGGAAATCAACATCAAGGTGACCGAGACCAGCAAATTCAGCATCATCCAGGCGCTGGAGCGGGATGCGCAGTGGGGGAATGCCAACCTGACGAATATCGACGGCGTGCGCGTCGATTATCCAAAGGGCTGGGGTCTGGTCCGCGCCTCCAATACCACGCCGGTACTGGTGTTGCGCTTCGAAGCCGAGACCGAGGCCGAGCTGCAACGGATCAAGGACGTGTTCCACACCCAGCTGAAAAACGTAGCACCGGATCTAGAACTTCCTTTTTGATCAAACTTTTTGAGTGGAGCCCAAATGACCCTCGAACGTGATGCCGCAGCCAATGCCGCCAAGGTCCTTTCCGAAGCGTTGCCTTACATCCGACGCTTCGTCGGCAAGACGCTGGTGATCAAGTACGGCGGCAACGCCATGGAGAGCGAAGAGCTGAAAACCGGCTTCGCGCGCGACATCGTGCTGATGAAGGCAGTGGGCATCAACCCGGTGGTCGTTCACGGCGGCGGTCCGCAGATTGGCGATTTGCTCAAGCGCCTGTCCATCGAAAGTCATTTCATCGACGGCATGCGCGTCACCGATGCCCAGACCATGGACGTTGTGGAGATGGTCCTGGGCGGCCAGGTCAACAAGGACATCGTCAACCTGATCAACCGTCACGGCGGCAGCGCAATCGGCCTGACCGGTAAAGACGCGCAGCTGATCCGTGCGAAAAAGATGAACGTAACCCGTCAGACACCTGAGATGACCAAGCCGGAAATCATCGACATTGGTCATGTTGGCGAAGTCGTCGGTATCAATACCGATCTGCTGAACATGCTGGTCAAAGGCGACTTCATTCCAGTCATCGCGCCGATTGGCGTGGGTGCCGACGGCGAGTCCTACAACATCAATGCCGACCTGGTCGCAGGCAAGGTTGCTGAAGCACTGAAGGCCGAAAAGCTGATGTTGCTGACCAACATCGCCGGGCTGATGGACAAGGAAGGCAAGGTACTGACCGGCCTGACCACCGAGCAGGTCAACGCGCTGATCGCCGATGGCACCATCTACGGCGGGATGCTTCCCAAGATCCGCTGTGCACTGGAAGCGGTACAGGGCGGCGTGACCACCTCGCACATCATCGACGGCCGGGTTCCCAATGCAGTGCTGCTGGAAATCTTCACCGACACTGGCGTAGGCACGCTGATCAGCAACCGCAAGCGTCACTGATCGCGGCATCGCCAGCAAAAAGGCCCCGTCGGCGCAAACCGGCGGGGCCTTTTCGTTACTGGCCGATCATTGCGAGAGCAATTGCTGCAACCGCGCGCGATCTTGAGCAAAGTCGGCGTCAGCCTGCTGCCGGGCCGTCTGATAGCGCAGGATATCGACCTTGAGGTTCTGCTGCTGGTCACGCACATCGTTCATCTGATCGATCAGGCTCTGCGGCACTGCCCGCCCGGCGCGCTCCTGATCTGCGGCCTGGGTCTGCAGCGCGCCCTGCTGGGTGGTCAGGCCTTGAATGTTGCCCTGAGCCACCGAAATCAGCGCGTCGAGCTCAGCCAGCTTGCGAGCACGGGCACGATCAATGTCAGTCAGGCTGCCATACAGGTGGGTGAGCTGCGCGTCGGCGTCGGCCTGAACCTTGGCCGCCTGCGCAGCTGCCTGAGCCTGACGGGCCTGCTCGGCTGTCGGTGCAGGCGGCACGACCTGAATCACGCGACCACGCTGATTCAACACCTCGTATCCCTTGCCCGAGTATTCCGCCGGCACGCCCTGGCGATCCAGCACCGTCACCCCGCGGCTATCGGTGTAGCGATAGAACACGATGCCCGGGCTATCGTCGGCCTGAACGCTGGCTACGCAGCCCACACCCAACACCCAACAAAGACCTACTGTGCCCAGCTTGAGCATAAAAACGAGATCCTTTGACGACTCAGACGCCGTACTGAGCCCGGTACGCTTCGACGGCGGGTAGATGTTGCTTGAGCTGAGGATCGTCAGCCAGGAACTCAAGGACCTGGTTCAACGAAACGATACTCACCACCGGGATGCCGAAGTCGCGCTCGACCTCTTGAATGGCAGAAAGCGCACCGTTGCCCCGCTCCTGGCGATTCAAGGCAATAAGCACGCCAGCCGCGCTCGCGCCCTGGGCTGCGATGATCTGCATGACTTCGCGAATCGCCGTGCCTGCAGTGATCACGTCATCGATGATCAGCACCTGGCCGGTCAGCGGAGCACCCACCAGACTGCCGCCTTCGCCATGCGCCTTGGCTTCCTTGCGGTTGAAACACCACGGCAGATCAAGGTTGTGATGATCAGCCAAAGCCACGGCCGTCGCGGCCGCCAGGGGAATTCCCTTATAAGCGGGCCCGAACAGAACATCGAAGGCAATGCCGCTTTCAACGACCGCAGCGGCATAGAACTTACCCAGTTGGGCAAGTGCCGATCCACTGTTGAACAGGCCGGCATTGAAGAAGTAAGGACTGGTGCGTCCCGACTTCAAAGTGAACTCACCGAAGCGCAGAACCCCGCGATCGATGGCAAAACGAATGAAATCGCGCTGATACGCCTGCATGAAAAAAGCCCCGAATACCACGGATTTAGCTAATTAGGTAGAGCTCGGGTATCATACACGCACGTGATTTTTGGGGCCATTTATGCGGATCATCAGTGTGAACGTTAATGGTATTCAGGCTGCAGTCGAGCGTGGTTTGCTCAGTTGGCTGCAAGCCCAGAATGCCGACGTCATCTGCCTTCAGGACACCCGCGCCTCCGCCTTTGAACTGGACGACCCAGCCTTCCAACTGGACGGCTACTTCCTATATGCCTGCGATGCCGAAGTTCCAGCCCAGGGTGGCGTGGCACTTTACTCGCGGCTGCAACCAAAGGCGGTCATCAACGGTCTGGGCTTTGAAACAGCCGATCGGTACGGGCGATACCTGCAAGCGGATTTCGACAAAGTCAGTATCGCAACTTTGCTGCTTCCTTCCGGGATGAACGGCGATGAGGACTTGAACCAGAAGTTCAAGCTCATGGACGACTTTGGCAAATACCTGGACAAGCAGCGGCGCAAACGTCGTGAGTACATTTATTGTGGCTCGCTCTACGTTGCGCAGCAGAAGCTGGATATCAAAAACTGGCGCGACAGCCAGCAATCTCCAGGCTTCCTGGCGCCCGAGCGTGCCTGGATGGACGAGATTGTCGGCAATATGGGTTATGTCGATGCCCTGCGCGAAGTCAGCCGCGAAGGCGACCAGTACAGCTGGTGGCCGGATAACGAACAGGCTGAGATGCTCAATCTGGGCTGGCGGTTCGACTATCAACTGCTGACCCCGGGCCTGCGCCGTTTCGTACGCAGCGCTCGCCTTCCTCGCCAGCCGCGCTTCTCGCAACATGCGCCGCTGATCGTGGATTACGACTGGACGTTGACCATCTGACGCCCCGTTGCCCAAAAAAAAGCCGACGTGAAGTCGGCTTTTGTTTGTCCGGTATTCCCCGGCTCCTACAGATGCAGCCCATTCGAAATCACTTGATCAGCCGCCAGGTAAACGGATAACGATAAGCGATGCCGTCGTTAACCTTCACTCCAGCGATGATCGTCAGCACCAGGGCGCCAATCCCTACCAGCATCAACAGCGGGAAGCCAATGACGATGACCATCAGCAAAAAGCAGATCATTGCCGCGATGGCGACGGTAATCTGAAAATTCAGCGCTTCCTTGCCCTGCGCATCGATGAACGGATCAACTTCCTTCTTGAGTTGCCAGACGATCAGCGGCCCAAGCAGATTGCCGAAAGGGAAGATCAGGCCGAAAAACGCCGCGAAATGGCACATCATGGCCCATTGACGGACTTCCTTGCTCGGCACGGGTAGCGGTGGCTGACTATCGATCATCGTGCAATCCCTGTTCTGATGGTTTGAAGCAAATCGTGCAAGCAGTGCTCAGTCGGCCAATGCCGCCTGCTGCAATTCGAATATCTCGTTCATGCCTTTCTGCGCCAGCGCCAGCATCGCATTCAGTTCTTCTGGCTGGAACGGTGCGCCTTCGGCAGTACCTTGGACTTCGATGAAACCGCCCGCGCTGGTCATGACCACGTTAAGGTCGGTCTCGGCGGCAGAATCCTCAAGATAGTCCAGATCCAGTACCGGCTCGCCCTGATACATGCCTACCGACACTGCAGCGATCATCTGCTTGAGCGGGTCGCCAGCCTTCAGGCCGCCACGCTTCTTGATGGTCTTCAGTGCATCGACCAGCGCGACCATGGCGCCTGTGATCGACGCGGTACGGGTCCCGCCATCAGCCTGGATCACGTCGCAATCGACGTACAGGGTGACGTCGCCCAGCTTGGACATGTCCAGCGCGGCGCGCAGCGAGCGGCCGATCAGGCGCTGAATTTCCAGCGTTCGGCCACCCTGCTTGCCGCGACTGGCTTCGCGCTGGTTACGCTCACCGGTC
Organism: Pseudomonas sp. NPDC087358; assembly: GCF_044900785.1. Lineage (NCBI taxonomy): Bacteria > Pseudomonadati > Pseudomonadota > Gammaproteobacteria > Pseudomonadales > Pseudomonadaceae > Pseudomonas > Pseudomonas sp. NPDC087358. The sequence continues at coordinate 118,733 of NZ_JBJDOA010000007.1, read as the reverse complement.
GCACGCGGCAACATGCCGTACTCGGCAGTCAGCCAGCCTTGGCCCTGACCCTTGAGGAAGCGCGGTACGCCGTTCTCGACGCTGACGGTGCAGATCACCTTGGTGTCGCCGAACTCGACCAGCACAGAACCCTCGGCGTGCTTGGTGTAGTTGCGGGTAATGCGGATCGAGCGGAGCTGATCGGCAGCGCGACCACTTGGACGTTTCATCTGGGATACCTGTACTGAGACGGAAAACTGACGAGCATTATAGAGGCGCAAGCCCATGGTTGGGACATCTTCTGAACCATCAATGACCACTGGCGCTCGCACCGTCTCACAAAATGGCGGCCTCGGCAGGCTGAACGTCGGCACGCCGCACCCACTGCGACATCGCCACATTTGGGGGCACACCCCGCACTGAGCTACAATCTTGCGCCTTTATAGCCTGTCGTTTCTTCACGACATCCATCCGGGCAAAACATCGCTCGTGTACAGGCTATTTCACGCCTGACTTATAGAGGTACTTCCCATGGTGCACAGCATGACGGCTTTCGCCCGCGCCGAACAAGCCGGCACACAGGGCACGCTGAGCTGGGAATTGCGCTCGGTCAACCACCGCTATCTTGAACCGCACCTGCGCTTGCCCGAATCTTTCCGCGACCTGGAAGGCGCCGTGCGTGAAGCCCTGCGTCAGGGTTTGTCCCGGGGCAAGATCGAGTGCACCCTGCGCTTCACCGAAGAATCGGCTGGCAAACCGCTGCAGGTTGATCGTGAGCGCGCCAGCCAACTGGTAGCCGCCGCAGAGATCGTTGCCAGCCTGATCAAGCAACCGGCCGCGCTCAACCCGCTGGAAGTGCTGGCCTGGCCGGGCGTTCTGGTGGCCGACGCGTCCGATCCGCAAGCGCTGAACAATGACGCCCTTGCCCTCTTCAACCAGGCGCTGGAAGAATTGAAAGCCGGCCGCGCCCGCGAAGGCGCAGATCTGGCCAGACTTCTCGACGAACGGCTTGTCTCGATCAAGACCGAAGTCGCTACCCTGCGCACCCTGGTGCCGCAGATGCTCGCCACCCAGCGTCAGAAGGTGCTCGACCGCTTCGCCGACATGAAGGCTGAGCTCGATCCGCAGCGCCTGGAACAGGAAATGGTTCTGCTGGCGCAGAAGAGCGATGTCGCCGAAGAGCTGGACCGCCTGAGCACCCACGTCACTGAAGTGCGCCGTGTGCTCAAGGCCGGCGGGCAAGCCGGGCGCCGGCTGGACTTCCTGATGCAGGAGCTCAACCGCGAAGCCAACACACTGGGCTCCAAAGCCTTCGATCCTCGCAGCACCCAAGCCGCGGTCAACCTCAAGGTGTTGATCGAGCAGATGCGCGAACAAGTGCAGAACATTGAGTAAGGCCAACCCCGACATGACCCACAGCACCGGCACCCTGTACATCATTTCCGCCCCTTCGGGCGCGGGCAAGACCAGCCTGGTCAAGGCCCTGATCGATGCCCAGCCGCAGATTCGCGTCTCCGTTTCCCATACCACCCGCGCCATGCGTCCCGGCGAAGTGGATGGCGTGAATTACCACTTCGTCGATCGCACAGAATTTGTGCGAATGATCGAGCACGGGGATTTCCTGGAGCAGGCCGAGGTATTCGGCAATCTGTATGGCACTTCACAAAGCCGTCTGCAGCAGACCCTGGACGAAGGCCATGACCTGATTCTGGAAATCGACTGGCAGGGTGCCGAGCAAGTGCGCAAGCTGCTGCCTGATGCTCGCTCGATCTTCATCCTGCCGCCCACTCAGCAGGCGCTTCGTCAAAGATTGACCAATCGCGGCCAGGACAGCGACGAGATCATCGAAGGCCGCATGCGTGAAGCGGTCAGCGAAATGAGCCACTACGTCGAATACGACTACATCGTCATCAACGACGATTTTGCGACCGCGCTGGAAGACCTCAAGGCAATCTTTCGCGCCAACCTGCTCAGCCAGGAACACCAGCAACAACGCTTCAGCCAGCTGCTCAGGCAACTGCTGGCGTAAGGCCCCAAATGCCCCCCTGGAGCGGTCCGGCTTGCCGGCGGTGGTGTCCTCATGATCGCTGCCGCCGGCGACCCGGACGGCTACAAGATGGGCGCCTTTGAAATCAGCGCTTCCCTAAACGCTGGTGATTTTTTAAACTACCGAGTCCGCTCGCCCATCCGGGCAACGCGCATACCGCATTTGCTACGAGGAATACCCATGGCCCGCGTGACCGTTGAAGACTGCCTGGAACATGTAGATAACCGCTTTGAGCTGGTCATGCTCGCCACCAAACGCTCGCGTCAACTGGCGACCGGCGGCAAAGAGCCAAAGCTGGCCTGGGAAAACGACAAGCCTACCGTGGTTGCCCTGCGCGAAATCGCAGCTGGCCTGATGGATTACGCGGTCATTGCAGAAGCCGAAATCGTTGAAGATGAACCACTGTTCGCAGCGTTCGAGGACGAGTCCAACGAGGCCGTCTAAGCCTATGCCCGGTCGACGTAGCAAAGCGCAGGGTTACCGCCATCGGCAAGGAGTTGCATCTTGCCGAGCATAGACGCCCTCGCAGATCGCCTGTCGACCTACCTCGGCAAAGACCAGGTCAACCTGGTTCGCCGAGCGTATTTCTATGCCGAACAAGCCCACGACGGTCAACGCCGTCGAAGCGGCGAAGCCTACGTCACGCACCCGCTGGCGGTGGCCAATATCCTTGCCGACATGCACATGGACCATCAGAGCCTGATGGCTGCGATGCTGCATGACGTTATTGAAGACACCGGGATTGCCAAGGAAGCGCTCTGTGCGCAGTTCGGCGAAACCGTGGCCGAACTGGTCGATGGCGTCAGCAAGCTGACCCAGATGAACTTCGAGACCAAGGCCGAAGCGCAGGCCGAGAATTTCCAAAAGATGGCCATGGCCATGGCGCGCGACATTCGCGTGATCCTGGTCAAGCTCGCCGACCGCCTGCACAACATGCGCACCCTGGAAGTGCTGTCCGGCGAAAAACGCCGACGCATCGCCAAGGAAACCCTCGAAATCTACGCCCCCATCGCCAATCGTCTTGGTATGCACAGCGTGCGTATCGAATTCGAAGACCTGGGTTTCAAGGCCATGTACCCGATGCGTTCCTCGCGCATCGGTCAGGCGGTCAAGCGCGCTCGTGGCAATCGCAAAGAACTGGTCAACAAGATCGAGGAGTCGCTGAGCCACTGCCTGGCCGTGGACGGCATCGAAGGCGAAGTCAGCGGGCGGCAGAAACACCTCTACGGCATCTACAAGAAGATGCGCGGCAAGCGTCGGGCCTTCAACGAGATCATGGACGTCTACGCGTTCCGGATCATCGTCGACAAGGTCGACACTTGTTATCGCGTGCTGGGCGCTGTACATAATTTGTACAAACCGCTGCCCGGACGCTTCAAGGATTACATCGCGATTCCTAAAGCCAACGGCTATCAGTCGTTGCATACCACGCTGTTCGGCATGCATGGCGTGCCCATCGAAATCCAGATTCGTACCCGCGAGATGGAAGAGATGGCGAACAACGGCATCGCTGCGCACTGGCTGTACAAGTCTTCGGGTGACGAGCAGCCCAAGGGCACCCATGCACGCGCCCGGCAGTGGGTCAAAGGCGTGTTGGAGATGCAGCAACGCGCCGGCAACTCGCTGGAATTCATCGAAAGCGTAAAAATCGACCTGTTCCCCGACGAAGTTTACGTATTCACCCCCAAAGGCCGGATCATGGAGCTGCCCAAGGGCTCCACCGCCGTGGACTTTGCGTACGCAGTACATACCGACGTCGGCAACAGTTGCATTGCCTGCCGGATCAATCGCCGATTGGCACCTTTGTCCGAACCCCTGCAGAGCGGCTCGACCGTGGAGATCGTCAGTGCGCCAGGCGCACGGCCGAATCCGGCCTGGCTCAACTTCGTGGTCACCGGCAAGGCACGCACTCACATTCGCCACGCGCTCAAGCTGCAACGGCGTTCGGAGTCCATCAACCTGGGCGAGCGCTTGCTGAACAAGGTCCTCAACGGCTTCGACAGCAGTCTTGAAAAAGTCCCGAACGAGCGCCTGCAACTGATCCTCGCCGAGTATCGGGTCGAGGTCATCGAAGACCTCCTCGAGGACATCGGCCTGGGCAATCGCATGGCCTACGTTGTCGCCCGCCGCTTGTTGGCCAGCGAAGGTGAAGAGCTGCCCAGCGCCGAAGGCCCGCTGGCCATTCGCGGCACCGAGGGCCTGGTCCTCAGCTATGCCAAATGTTGTACGCCCATCCCTGGAGACCCGATCGTCGGCCATTTGTCCGCAGGCAAAGGCATGGTCGTGCATCTGGACAACTGCCGGAACATCAGCGAGATCCGCCACAACCCGGAAAAATGCATCCAGCTTTCCTGGGCCAAGGACGTCACCGGCGAATTCAATGTCGAGCTGCGCGTTGAACTGGAACACCAGCGCGGGCTCATCGCGCTGCTGGCCAGCAGCGTCAACGCGGCCGACGGCAACATCGAAAAAATCAGCATGGACGAGCGCGATGGTCGTATCAGCGTGGTCCAACTGGTGGTCAGCGTGCACGACCGCGTGCATCTGGCCCGAGTGATCAAGAAACTGCGCGCCCTGACCGGGGTCATCCGCATCACCCGCATGCGCGCGTAGCCAAACCGCCAACAGGAGTTCTTCATGAGCAAGACCGTTATCTCCAGCGACAAAGCCCCTGCCGCCATCGGCACCTATTCTCAGGCGATCAAAGCTGGCAATACCGTCTACATGTCCGGCCAGATCCCGCTGGATCCGAAAACCATGGAACTGGTCGAGGGTTTCGAAGCCCAGACCACCCAGGTCTTCGAGAACCTCAAGGCAGTGGCTGAAGCCGCCGGCGGCTCGTTCAAGGACATCGTCAAGCTGAACATCTTCCTGACGGACCTGAGCCACTTCGCCAAGGTCAACGAAATCATGGGCAAGTACTTCGAGCAACCGTACCCGGCTCGCGCTGCCATCGGCGTCGCAGCCCTGCCACGTGGCGCCCAGGTCGAAATGGACGCAGTGCTGGTCATCGAGTAAATCCCCCGCGGAGCGTACACAAACGCTCCGCCACCCTCTCAGAGCAAAGGAAGGACTCCGCATGCATATGCGCGTCGCGTTCGCCCTCTCGCTGTTGGCCGCGCTATTGAGCGGTTGCGCCAGCCATTCCAACAAGACCCCTGACGGCATCTGGATCAACCAGGCGGCCATCAACGCGGCGGCCGAAGGTGGCAACCTGCGCCAGTCGCTGCTGGCCTATGGACCGACACTGGAATGGAACATCAACACCGCCGCGGGCCAGGCCACGTCCTACAATGGCTTTGAACTGACCGAGGGCAAGGTCGCCAAGGATCCTGACGGTTCGTGGAAGGTGAATGTCTATGGCAGCGCATCCGACGAGCTGAAGCTCAAAGGTGATGAACTGGTGCAGGGCGCCAGCGATTCCGGTCCGGAACAGCATTTCCGCGCCGCAAAAGAAACAGTCCCGGCAGGTGCGCCACCGGGCACCAGCTTCGAGCGCGCGCTCTACACCGCTTACCTGGGCGGTAAATGGACCATCGTCAATGGCGACGGACAGGGCAGTGTCGTCGAGTTTCAACCAGATGGCAGCGTCAGCGGGCTCCCCGGCAACGATCGTTATGCGTTGTGTCTGGCTGGCGATTGCGCGGCCATGAGCGGCGAATACGACAGCATGTGGCTGGAAAAGAGCGAGCGCGGCAATCCGTGGGTGTTTGTCCGCCAAGGTAAACAGCTGGAGATCTTCCAGGCGGTCAACAACGCTCAAGCGACCGAAATGCCGGACCTGCGTCCCGGCGAACGGCATTGGGTGTTGGAGAAGAATTGATATTGCAGCTGGCAAATCGAGCTTCTGCCCGAAAGACGTGGGAGCTCGGCTTGCCAGCGACCTGCCGGGAACCGGCAGCAACGCGATGAACTCAATTGCACCTGATACTACCGGCATGACCGACTTAACTGCCGGTCCCGGCAAATCGTCAGCAAGCTAGACTCCTACGGCCTCCGGCCACAATCAAAAGCAGACCCATCTGGATTCAACCTGGGTTGGCAACCAACAACGCCTCATACCCCTCTTTATAACTGGCATAGCGCGGCAACCAGCCAAGCCCTTTGGCTCTGGCATTGCTGCACCGCTTGCTGCCGGCGCGTCGCACGCTGTGCTCGTCGGACCACTGCGTCACACCCAGCCGTTCGCGCATCCACGCCACCACCTCGGACAAAGGTGCTGGCGCATCATCGACGCCGATATAGCAGTCGTCCAGATGCACACCACGCGCATCAGCCTTTAGCAGAAACGCCAACAAGCCCGCGGCGTCGTCGGCATGTATGCGGTTGCCGTATAAGGGAGGGTCGATGGCCACGCTGTAACCCTGACGAACACGCTTCATCAGGTCGCTGCGCCCTGGCCCATAGATGCCGGTAAGCCTGACGATACTGGCTGGCAAGGCGCTGCCAAGCGCCAGCTGCTCCGCCTCACGCATGACCTGCCCGGAAAACCCGCTGGCCTGCGCTGGCGACGTCTCGTCGACCCATTCGCCTTCCTGCTGGCCATACACACTGCTGCTGGAGACGAATAGCAGCCGCTTCGGTCTTTGCCCGCTGCGCTGCGTCCACGCCAGCACATGGCGCAGCCCTTCGACATACGCGGTACGGTAGCCAGCTTCGTCGCGCACCGTGGGAGTCGCGCAATACACCAGATAATCGATTTGCCCTTCTGGCCACTGGACAGGTACACGCGGATCGAACAGGTCGGCGCTGATGCCCTGGACCCCTTCGGGCAGCTTCGCCACATTGCGACGCAGGCCGTAAACCGTCCAGTCTTCAGGCAACAGCTGTGAGGCCAGACGCCCTCCGATGTCGCCACATCCAGCAATCAAAACAGATGGCGCTGCCATGACCGATCTCCCTAAAAAGTACGTTGGAGCCAATGAATCCGGCGTCTAAAGCGACCACCGGAATGGGATCGCAGGAAAAAAAGATACTCTATTACTTTTGTTAACAAGAATTACTTGCAATAATGATCGCCCTTTGTTCTCCTCCGCTCGCTTCGCGCGAACGTGACGCATTAAGAACGAACACCTATTTTTCATCTCAGGTCGGGCCAGCATGACACCTAATCAATCCCCCGCTTCGTCAGTCAAGTCAACAGGTCTGCCACGGGTAGGACGCGCTATCGCGGCTATGCTGCTCAGCCTGATGCTGACCCCTGTCGCGCTCGCCGATTCCAGCGCTCCCGCGCAACCCCAGACCACGCAATCGACGGCTCCGGCCGTCACTCCTGTGGACCCCGCTGCACCGGCTGTACAGGACGCCGCCCCGGTAGACGCACCGCAGGCCATCGCCGAAGACAACAGCCTCGGGATGTCCCACGATCTGTCGCCGTGGGGCATGTACAAGAATGCCGACATCGTCGTCAAGGCCGTGATGATCGGCCTGGCCATCGCCTCGATCATTACCTGGACCATCTGGATCGCCAAAGGCTTCGAGCTACTAGGCGCCAAACGCCGGCTGCGGGGCGAAATCGCCGCGCTCAAGCGTGCCCGCACCCTGGACGAAGCCAGTGCCAGCGCCAAGAAAGAAGGCACGCTGGCGAATCTGCTCGTCCACGATGCTCTGGAAGAGATGCGCCTGTCGGTCAACAGCCGTGAGCGTGAAGGGATCAAGGAGCGTGTCAGCTTCCGTCTCGAGCGCCTGGTCGCCGCCTGCGGCCGTAACATGAGCATGGGCACTGGCATACTCGCCACCATCGGCTCTACCGCGCCCTTCGTCGGCTTGTTCGGTACGGTATGGGGCATCATGAACAGCTTCATCGGCATCGCCAAAACCCAGACCACCAACCTCGCTGTGGTTGCTCCCGGCATTGCCGAAGCGCTGCTGGCGACCGCCCTGGGGCTCGTCGCCGCCATCCCTGCGGTGGTTATCTACAACGTCTTTGCCCGCTCCATTGCCGGCTACAAGGCGCAAGTGTCCGACGCTTCGGCGCAGGTTCTGTTGCTGGTCAGCCGCGACCTGGATCACCAGCCAGTCGCCGAGCGTAGCCCGCAGCCGCACATGGTTAAAATGGGGTAAACCATGGGCCTGCATCTGAATGAAGGTGGCGACGATCTCGCCGAGAACCACGAAATCAACGTCACGCCGTTCATCGACGTCATGTTGGTACTGCTGATCATCTTTATGGTGGCAGCACCTCTGGCCACGGTAGACATCAAAGTCGACCTGCCTGCGTCCACGGCCAAACCGGCGCCCCGCCCCGAGAAGCCAGTCTTCCTCAGCGTGAAGGCGGATCAGAGCCTGTACCTGGGTGACGAAAAAGTCGCACGCGAGCAGATCGGTCCGATTCTGGATGCCAGGACCAAAGGCAAGAAAGACACGACGATCTTCTTCCAGGCCGACAAAGGCGTGGACTACGGCGACCTCATGGAAGTCATGAATGCCTTGCGCGGCGCCGGCTACCTGAAGGTCGGCCTGGTGGGTCTTGAGACGGTTGGTAAGAAATGATCAATACGCGCCAAAAACTGACGCGCTATAGCGGTAGTCTGTTGTTGGTGCTGGCGGTACACGCCGTTGCGATTATTCTCGCACTGCGCTGGCCCGCCTCGCAGGCCATCGAGCTGCCGCCGGCAGCGATGATGGTCGAGCTGGCACCCTTGCCGGAACCCGCTCCGCCACCACCACCGAAAGTGGTTCAGCCGCCGCAGCCCCCGGCACCGGAAGAGCAGCTGCCGATTCCGCCTGTCGCTGAAGCGCCAAAACCGGAAATCGCCATTCCCAAGCCGGTCAAGCCCAAGCCCAAACCCCAGCCGCCCAAGCCGGTGAAAAAGGTTGAGCCGCCCAAAGAAGAGAAGCCTGCCGATGAAAAGCCGGTAGACACTCCACCGTCGACTGCCAAGCCTGAAAAATCAGCCGCACCGGAGCAGGCACCGCCGGCCCCACCGAGCACCGCACTGCCAAGCTGGCAAGGCGATCTGCTGCGTCACTTGAGCAAGTTCAAGCGTTATCCGGAGGACGCCCGTCGTCGCGGCATGCAAGGCATCAACCGTCTGCGCTTCGTGGTGGATGGCGAAGGTCGGGTACTGTCCTATGAAATCGCAGGCGGCTCGGGCAGCGCGGCGCTGGACAGGGCTACGCTGGAGATGATCCGCCGCGCCCAGCCATTGCCCAAGCCTCCGGCCGAATTGCTCAACAATGGCACGCTGGAAGTCGTGGCACCCTTCGTTTATTCCCTGGATAAACGCTGAAAAGCTGATTTTGTGATAACAGAGGTTCTGATAACGTGCGTCTATCGATTGCACCCGCTATGCTGGGGCCGCAACTTCATGGACGCACGCTATGACCCTCACAGAATTGCGCTATATCGTAACCCTCGCTCAAGAGCAGCATTTCGGCCATGCGGCCGAGCGCTGTCATGTCAGCCAGCCGACGCTGTCGGTGGGCGTCAAGAAGCTGGAAGATGAACTCGGTGTGCTGATTTTCGAGCGCAGCAAGAGTGCGGTACGTCTTACGCCGGTTGGCGAGGGCATCGTGGCTCAGGCGCAAAAGGTGCTCGAGCAGGCTCAAGGCATCCGTGAACTCGCCCAGACCGGCAAGAACCAACTGACCGCTCCGCTGAAAGTCGGTGCGATCTACACCGTCGGCCCTTACCTGTTCCCGCATCTGATTCCGCAACTGCACCGGGTCGCCCCGCAAATGCCGTTGTACATCGAAGAGAACTTCACCCACGTGCTGCGCGACAAGCTGCGCAACGGTGAGCTCGACGCGATCATCATCGCCCTGCCGTTCAACGAAGCCGACGTACTGACCATGTCCTTGTACGACGAGCCGTTCTACGTGCTGATGCCGGCCGATCATCCATGGACGCAGAAATCCACCATCGATGCCGCAGCGCTGAACGACAAAAGCCTGCTGCTGCTAGGCGAAGGCCACTGCTTCCGCGATCAGGTGCTCGAAGCCTGCCCGACCCTGGTCAAGGGCGGTGACAGCGCCAAGCACACCACCGTCGAATCCAGTTCGCTGGAAACCATCCGGCACATGGTCGCCTCGGGGCTGGGCATCTCGATCCTGCCCATGTCGGCAGTCGACAGTCACCATTACGCGCCCGGCATCATCGAGGTTCGCCCGCTGTCGCCGCCCGTGCCGTTCCGCACGGTCGCCATCGCCTGGCGCGCAAGCTTCCCACGCCCGAAAGCCATTGAGATCCTCGCCGACTCGATTCGTCTGTGCTCCGTCGCTCGCCCTAAAGCCCAGGCAAAAGCGAGTTAAGTGGCGGTATGACTGAGCTGTCCCACGTCTCGGTGACGGCGCTCAAGGGCGTCGGCGAGGCCATGGCCGAAAAGCTGGCGAAGGTCGGACTGGAAAATATCCAGGACGTACTGTTCCATCTGCCGCTGCGTTATCAGGACCGCACCCGCGTCGTGCCGATCGGCGCACTGCGGCCCGGGCAGGATGCGGTGATCGAGGGTGTGGTCAGCGGTACCGATGTGGTCATGGGCAAGCGGCGCAGTCTGCTGGTGCGTCTGGGTGACGGGACTGGCGTGCTCAGCCTGCGCTTTTACCACTTCAGTAATGCGCAGAAAGACGGCCTCAAGCGCGGCACCCATGTACGTTGCTATGGAGAAGCCCGGCCGGGGGCTTCGGGGCTTGAGATCTACCACCCTGAATATCGTGCAATTACCGGCGAAGAGCACGTTGCGGTAGAGCAGACGCTCACGCCGATCTATCCGAGCACCGAAGGCCTGACGCAGCAGCGGTTGCGCCAGCTGTGCCAGCAGAGCCTGGGCATGCTGGGACCAAAAAGCCTGCCCGACTGGCTACCCGACGAGCTGGCGCGGGACTACCAGCTGGCGCCGCTGGCTGACGCCATCCATTATTTGCACAACCCGCCCGCCGATGCCGATGTCGAAGAACTCGCCCTGGGTCATCACTGGGCGCAGCACCGATTGGCGTTCGAAGAGCTGCTGACTCACCAGCTGTCCCAACAACGCCTTCGTGAGAGCCTGCGCTCGCAGCGTGCGCCCGCCCTGGCGCCGGCAAAACGTCTGCCTAGGCAATTCCTGGCCAACCTGGGGTTTCCCCCCACCGGCGCCCAGCAACGGGTCGGCAATGAAATCGCCTACGATCTCAGCCAACAAGAGCCGATGCTGCGGCTGATTCAGGGTGACGTCGGCGCCGGCAAGACCGTTGTGGCGGCACTTGCGGCCCTGCAGGCACTTGAGGCGGGCTATCAGGTCGCACTGATGGCACCCACCGAGATTCTCGCCGAGCAACATTTTCTTAACTTCACCCGCTGGCTGGAGCCACTGGGCATCGAAACCGCCTGGCTTGCGGGCAAGCTCAAGGGTAAGGCTCGGGCAGCGTCGCTGGAACAGATTGCCAACGGCGCGCCAATGGTTGTCGGTACGCACGCGCTGTTCCAAAACGAGGTGCAATTCAAGAATCTTGCGCTGGTCATCATCGACGAGCAGCACCGCTTCGGCGTGCAGCAGCGGCTGGCGTTGCGCAAAAAGGGCGTTGGTGGCCTGATGTGTCCACATCAGTTGATCATGACCGCGACCCCCATTCCGCGCACGCTGGCGATGAGCGCCTACGCAGACCTCGACACCTCGATCCTCGACGAATTGCCGCCGGGCCGCACACCGGTCAACACCGTATTGGTGGCTGACAGCCGCCGTATTGAAGTTGTCGAGCGCGTGCGTAATGCCTGCGCCGAAGGCCGTCAGGCGTATTGGGTGTGCACCTTGATCGAAGAGTCCGAAGAGCTGACCTGCCAGGCAGCCGAGACCACATTCGAAGAACTCACCAGCGCCCTGGGTGAGCTCAAGGTAGGGCTGATTCACGGCCGCATGAAGCCTGCGGAGAAAGCGGCGGTTATGGCCGAGTTCAAACAGGGCAATCTGCAATTGCTCGTGGCCACGACGGTGATCGAGGTGGGCGTGGACGTACCCAACGCCAGCCTGATGATTATCGAGAATCCCGAGCGGCTGGGACTGGCGCAGTTGCACCAGTTGAGAGGCCGGGTCGGACGTGGCAGTGCTGCCAGTCACTGCGTGCTGTTGTACCATCCACCGTTGTCGCAGATCGGCAAACAGCGACTGGGTATCATGCGCGAGACCAACGACGGGTTTGTGATTGCCGAAAAGGACCTCGAACTTCGAGGGCCTGGCGAGATGCTTGGCACTCGACAGACAGGCCTGCTGCAATTCAAAGTTGCCGACCTGATGCGCGATGCTGACCTGCTGCCGGCAGTCAGGGACGCAGCCGGAGCCCTACTGGAGCGATGGCCGCAACATGTCAGCCCGCTGCTGGAGCGCTGGTTGCGCCACGGACAGCAATACGGGCAAGTGTGAAGCAGTCAGCATTAAGAACGTGTCTCACCTATATAACAACTAAGCTGGTTATACTTCAGCAATTGTAGGAATCTGGATACAGGCCATGACAGAAGTTGCCCACATCGAAGCAACCCAACACGCCCCCTCTGTCATCCGGCAGCTGCTTGGCAAAGCTGACATCAGCTACCGGGAAGTCAAGGACGACGAAACGCTCCCAGCTGCGCAGAAAGTCCAGGCCATTCTGGTCCATGACTCTGTTGGCGCGCTGCTGATCCTGTTTCCGCAAAGCCTGTTGCTGGACCTCAATCGCATCACCGAACTGACCGGGCGCAAGCTGACCGCCGTGTCGCAGGAGCATCTGGACCAGATGCTTGGCAGAAACAAACTGCTGACCCTGCCCGCGCTTCCGGCGCTGACAAGCTCGCCGTGCCTGTATGACGAACGCGTGCTGCAGGAAGAGACGGTGCTGATCGATTCGGGCGAACCGGGGTTGTTGCTGGAAATCATGCGCGACGACTTCAAGGCGCTCTTGAGCAAAGCCAGCGCTGCCCGCTTCGGTGAGGAAGTGGCTTCGGTACAACCGAATCTCACTCGCCCTGACGACGACCGCGAGGAAATCACCAAGGCGGTGCAGAACTTCACCGCGCGACGCATCCAGCAGCGTCTGGAAGCGACCGTGGAGATCCCGCCACTGGCCGATACCGCTCAGAAAATCATCAAGCTGCGTGTCGATCCGAACGCCACCATCGATGACATCACCGGCGTCGTGGAAACCGATCCGGCGCTCGCTGCGCAAGTGGTCAGCTGGGCTGCATCGCCGTATTACGGCTCTGCTGGCAAGATTCGCTCCGTGGAAGACGCGATCGTTCGGGTACTGGGCTTCGATCTGGTGATCAACCTGGCTTTGGGCCTGGCGCTGGGCAAGACGCTGGAGTTGCCCAAGGATCATCCGCAACACGCGACACCGTACTGGCAGCAATCGATCTACACCGCCGCGGTGATTGAAGGCCTCACCCGTGCCATGCCACGTGCCAAACGTCCTGAAAGTGGCCTGACCTACCTGGCCGGTCTGCTGCACAACTTCGGCTACTTGCTGCTGGCGCACGTGTTTCCGCCGCACTTTTCGCTGATCTGCCGGCAGATCGAGGTCAATCCCCACCTGCACCACAGTTATGTAGAACAGCATCTGCTGGGCATTACCCGCGAGCAAATCGGCTCCTGGCTGATGCGCAACTGGGACATGCCTGAAGAGCTGGCCACCGCGCTGCGCTTCCAGCATGACCCGCATTACGACGGCGACCACAGCGCTTACGCCAACCTGGTATGCCTGGCGGTACGTCTGCTGCGCAAGGAAGGGATAGGCTCAGGCCCGATGGAAAGCATCCCGGATGAGCTGTTCGAGCGGCTGGAACTGCCGCGGGAAAAAGCCCAGGACGTGGTGCACAAGGTGCTGGAAGCCGAAGTGATGCTGCGCGAACTGGCTTCGCAGTTCAATTGACTGATCGGTTGTTGCACAAATCATGCTCGGGTGCGCACCGCACCTGTAGCAGTCCGGCTTGCCGGCGGTAGCGAATCACCCACGCCACCAAGCCGGACTGCTACAGGGTATTCAACAATTAAGCTTTCTTCTTCCTGGGCTTCAGATACTTCGTCAGCCCCTGAAACCACATCACCAGCCCGGTGTTGCCGACTACCTGAATGCTTTTGTCCTGAATGCCTTGCATGAACGCCAGTTGCTTGTTGCTGGCCTGCATCGTGGCGAAGCCGTAGGCGGCATCCTTGAACGAAATGGCGAACGCCGGCTCGGCCACGGTACCGGCACGGCTGCTGATGCGCTGGTCACGCACCCGAAAATGCCGGGCAACCTTGCCATCGGACGTTTGCAGCTGAAAGGTCAGGTCCTTGCCAGCCAGTTGCTGCTGGAAAGCGGGATTGTTGCGACTGGCACGGGCCATCAACAGGCCCAGCATCCAGAGAAGAAAACGAAATTTCATGTTCTACGCCTCATGCGATCAGCTGCGAATAGCGCAACGATCGGCAGTGTAGCGAGCTTGCGGGCGCTGTGAGCGAGCAGAACCTGCCGGTCGCAAAGTGGCGCAGCAGACAGTTGCCGTGGGCGTTGACCGCTCGGCAGGAGCGTCACGGTTGGCCGATGCTCGCGATCCTGGGGCCGCTACCACCGGCAAACCGGACCGCTACAGCAGATTTGCGCGACCGTAACGAAGCTGTTCTCGGTCAAACATCAGCCCATAAAAAATGGGCAGCCAACTGATTGGCCTGCCCATTCGTGCACCGTTCGCCTTCCGCAAGGCGTCCAGCCCTATTTTTTCTTCGCTGACGATGTCTTTGCCGGAGCGGGCGCTTTGCCTGTCTCTTCGTTGACGCTGTCTTTCAAGAATTTGCCCGGCTTGAATGCAACCGTGTTGCTCGCCTTGATTTTCACCGGCTCACCGGTCTGTGGGTTCTTGCCCGTGCGTGCGCCGCGATGACGTTGCAGGAAGGTGCCGAAGCCTACCAGCGTCACACTGTCCTTTCTGTGCAAGGCACCGGTGATTTCCTCAAGGACGGCATTGAGTACGCGACTGGCTTGTTCTTTGGTGAGATCTGCTTTTTCAGCAATAGCGGCTGCGAGGTCTGGTTTACGCATATGAAGCCTCTTTTACGGTTTTTTGTTTTTATGTTCCCGTGCTGCCCATTCGGGCAGCGAGCAGGTGCCGCGACGGCTCTACGTAGCGGCAGACCGGAATGAGGATGGCATGCTGCCGAAGTCGGCGCCAGTGCGGCAGACACGTTTGTATCAACAAAAACGTGGCTTATCCGACAGAACGACAGGTATTTAGGCCAACAGGTGCGGCAAGGCCTTGTTGAGCGCCAGTTTGTCCATGACGGCGGCTCCGGTCAGGGCGTAACCCAGCAGGTTGCCGTCTGCATCGCGACACAGCGCCTTGATGTCTGCGCCCTGCCCTTCAACGCTCCAGACGCCTTCCAGGCCCTTGGGAACAGGGGACACCACCAAGGGGCAGACGGGCGTTTTCACAGTCACCGGCATCGGCCCGTATTTAACCGCAGTGGGCGTCCCCGCGAGGGTTTGCGCCAGTGCCCGGGCACAACTCATCAAGGGCATCACGTACAACAGATTCAAGCCGTCGACCTCGGCGCAGTCACCCAGCGCGTAAATATTGGCGTGGGAGGTCTGAAGGTGCCGATCAACCACCACGCCACGTCCTGTTTCCAGGCCTGCGGCAGCGGCCAGATCGACCCGTGGTCGCAAGCCAATGGCCGATACCACCAGATCACAGCGCAGCACCTCGCCATCGGACAGGTGAGCTTCGAGGCCCTCGTCGACACGGGACAGCGTGCTCAGCACCGGCCCCAGATGAAACCGCGCGCCAAGGCCCTCCAGCCCGGCCTGCACCGCCGCCGCTGCCGAAGGATGCAGCAAGGTAGGCATGACCTGTTCGCAAGGCGCTACCAGGTCGACTTCGTGGCCGCCCAGGATCAGGTCATTGGCAAACTCGCAACCAATCAGACCCGCACCCAGGATAAGCACCCGACGCTTGCCCGCCGCCGCTGCACGAAAGCGTGCGTAGTCTTCCAGATCATTGATCGGGAAGATCGCCTCGCTCGCATCCCCCTGCACCGGCACCTGAATGGTCTGCGCCCCCAAGGCCAGGATCAGGTCGCGGTAGTGAACCGACTCCTCCCCTATCCACAGGCGCTTGTGGCCCGGGTCGATGCCGCTTATGCGAGTGTGAGTGCGCACCTGCGCGTTCAGTTGCTCGGCCATCGCGCCCGGCTCGGCCATGCTCAGGCCGTCCGCCTCCTTGTTCTTGCCGAAGCCGGTTGAGAGCATCGGCTTGGAGTAGGAGCGGCCGTCATCGGCGGTGATCAGCAAAAGCGGCGTCTGGCTATCGAGCTTGCGAAATTCGCGAGCCAGGTTGTAGCCGGCAAGGCCGGTACCGACGATCACCACAGGTGCGTTCATTCGTTTCTCCTGAATCAGATAAGGGAATCGCGGATCAGCCGATTTCAATCATTTCAAAATCCATCTTGCCCACGCCGCAATCGGGGCACAGCCAGTCTTCAGGCACGTCTTGCCAGAGGGTGCCAGGCGCGATGCCGTCATCGGGCCAACCATCGGCTTCGTTGTAAATCAGGCCACAGACAATGCATTGCCACTTTTTCATCGATCGGTTCTCTCGGTTCTCAGGCTATACGGGCCCAGACGTTCGGCGGTCGTCGTGCGCTTTTTTCGAATGGGTCTGGGCGTTTTACTGATCGCGGGGCAATGACGCAAGTTTCATCTGGTCTCACGCCGTTGCCCAGGCGTCGGCCCGCTTGCTCAATCATGCTAAGCTCGCCGCCTCGATTGCTGCCAATAATTGCTCACTGTGATCCAGCAAAATCCTGCATATCCGACGCCCGAATGGCAGTCGCGCGATCAATTGATCGATACGCCCGGGCCTGTAGTGCTTGAGTGGCTATTCCACGAAGATTCCCTGACCCGCCGCCTGACCCGGCTTTCCGACGATGGCTTCAGCGTCATGCCGTTGTCCGAAGGCTGGCAACCGTTGCGCGTCGATGAGTGCCGCGCCTTGCAGTTGCCTGAAGGCAGCGAAGGCTGGGTGCGTGAGGTGTATCTGCTCGGGCACGGCGAAAAGTGGGTGTTCGCCCGCAGCGTGGCCGGCCGCGCCGCCCTGGAGCACGATGGTTTGCATATGGATGAGCTGGGCACCCGGTCACTGGGCGAGTTGCTGTTCAGTGATCAGGCATTTGCCCGGGGGCCCTTGCAGATCTGCCGCTATCCCGGCGCATGGCTGCCTGAGACCGACGCCTGCGAAGGGCTCTGGGGTCGTCGCTCATGCTTTACCCGTGGACCGCTGAGCATCCTGGTCGCCGAGGTGTTCTTACCCATTGTCTGGCGCACCATCGACACCGTCGCCTCGACCCATAAGGAGCGCCACTGATGTACCTGTCGCTGCTCAAGTCCCTCAACCGCCTGCACCCGCGCGCCTGGGATTTCGTTCAACTGACCCGCATCGACAAGCCGATCGGCATTTATCTGCTGCTGTGGCCGACACTGTGGGCGCTGTGGATCGCAGGCAAGGGCTCGCCGTCGCTGGGCAATCTGCTGATTTTCGTGATCGGCGTGTTTCTGATGCGCGCCGCGGGGTGCGTGATCAACGACTTCGCCGACCGCAAGGTCGATGGCCACGTCAAACGTACCGAACAGCGCCCGTTGGTGAGCGGCAAGGTTACATCCAGGGAAGCATTGATTCTGTTCGCGGTGCTGGTGGGACTCAGCTTCGGGCTGGTACTGCTGACCAATTCAACGACCATCTGGCTATCGTTCGGCGGGCTGGCGCTGGCCGCCTGCTATCCGTTCATGAAGCGCTACACCTATTACCCGCAGGTGGTGCTGGGCGCCGCGTTCTCGTGGGGCATGCCCATGGCGTTCACCGCTCAGACCGGCGACCTGCCGGCTGCCGCGTGGTTGTTGTACATCGCCAATCTGCTCTGGACCGTAGGTTATGACACCTATTACGCGATGACTGACCGGGAAGACGACCTGAAGATCGGCGTGAAATCCACCGCCGTGTTGTTCGGCGATGCGGACCGGGTGATCATTCTTACCCTTCAGTGCCTGGCGCTGTTGTGTCTGATGCTGGCAGGGTCACGCTTCGAACTGGGGCTGTATTTCTTCCTCGGCCTGCTGGTTGCCGCCGGGTGCTTTGCCTGGGAGTTCTGGTCGACACGCGACAGAGACCCGCAAGCCTGCTTCAAGGCCTTTTTGCACAACCATTGGGCGGGGCTGGCGATCTTTGTCGGGATCGTGTTGGACTACGCGCTGCGCTGACCGTCAAACGACCAGCGCAGGCCAGGGGCTGTTGGATCAGTGTTTGGCGCCCGCCAGGTGCCAGACGCCGCCCTTGCCGTCGCCGGTCTTTTCGCCCGGTTGGTCACTCTTGAAGGTGTACAGCGGCTTGCCGTCGTATGCCCACTGCATCTTGCCGTCGTCACGCTTGACCATGGACCACTTGCCGGACGCCTTGGCATCGGCGGGAGCCATCATCGGCGGCCAGTTCGATGCACATTGGTCGTTGCACATGGATTTGCCACCGGCATCCTTGTCGAAGGTATACAGCGCCATGCCTTGATGATCGACCATCATGTCGCCCTTCATCATTGCCGGGTCAGCCGCGAACGCCATGCCCGCAGAGGCCAGCGCCGCAGCCGCCAGCATGCCCATGAGTGCGGAAGAAATCTTAGCCATCAGATGTATCCTTTTTTGTATTGGTTGTTTGGACATTTCTTGTAGGACAAGGCCTCAAGCTTAGCTCTAGACCGGGTATTACGCCCGCACGGAACTAACCTGTCACACGACTGCAATAATTCCGTTATCTAATGCGCCCCAAGACAGTTAAATGACATGAGGTTCGAGGCATGGTTGGCAGGAGCATTCTGATCGTCGATGACGAAGCGCCGATTCGCGAGATGATCGCCGTCGCACTGGAAATGGCCGGCTATGACTGCATGGAGGCAGAGAATTCTCAGCAAGCCCACGCCGTCATCGTCGATCGCAAGCCCGACCTCATCCTGCTCGACTGGATGCTGCCCGGCACCTCAGGCATCGAGCTGGCGCGTCGGCTCAAGCGTGATGAGCTGACCGGGGATATCCCGATCATCATGCTGACCGCCAAAGGCGAGGAGGACAACAAGATCCAGGGCCTTGAAGTTGGCGCCGACGACTACATCACCAAACCGTTCTCACCCCGTGAGCTGGTGGCGCGCCTCAAGGCCGTGCTGCGACGGGCCGGGCCCAACGACGGTGAGTCACCGATCGAAGTCGGTGGGCTGCTCCTGGACCCGATCAGCCACCGCGTCACCATCGACGGCAAGCCGGCAGAAATGGGGCCAACCGAATACCGCCTGTTGCAATTCTTCATGACCCACCAGGAGCGCGCCTACACCCGCGGCCAGTTGCTTGATCAGGTCTGGGGCGGCAATGTCTACGTTGAGGAGCGCACCGTGGACGTTCACATTCGTCGACTGCGCAAAGCGCTCGGCGAGGCCTACGAAAATCTGGTACAAACCGTCCGCGGTACGGGCTACCGCTTCTCCACCAAGAGCTGAAACAGCTGACACAGGCCGACTTTCATTGAGGGCCTGTCTGGGGGCGACTCTGCCGATCGCTCATGACAAGGACGCGTTAATTGAACCAAAACTGGCATGGCACCCTGATCCGCCACCTGCTGCTGCTGGTCACGGCGTCGCTGCTGGCCGGCCTGATCAGCGGGCATTACGGCGGGTGCCTGGCCATCGGCCTGGGGCTGTACCTGGCCTGGACCCTCAAGCAACTGCTACGCCTGCATGAATGGCTGCGTCATCACAAGCCGGATGAGCCCCCTCCCGACGGCTACGGGCTGTGGGGCGAAGTTTTCGACAGCATCTATCACCTGCAGCGCCGCGATCAGCGGGTGCGCGGGCGGCTGCAGGCGGTTATCGATCGGGTTCAGGAGTCCACGGCCGCGCTCAAGGACGCCGTGATCATGCTCGACAGCGATGGCAACCTGGAGTGGTGGAACCGCGCCGCGGAAACCCTGCTGGGCCTCAAGACGCCTCAGGACAGCGGGCAGCCGGTGACCAATCTGGTGCGGCACCCGCGCTTCAAGGAGTACTTCGAGCAGGCCAACTATGCCGAACCGCTGGAAATCCCCTCACCGATCAACGATCGCTTGCGCATCCAGATGCTGATCACGCGCTACGGCAATAACGAACACCTGATGCTGGTGCGCGATGTCACTCGTATCCACCAGCTGGAACAGATGCGCAAAGACTTTGTGGCCAACGTCTCCCATGAACTGCGCACCCCGCTGACCGTCATCTGCGGGTATCTGGAAACGCTGCTCGATAACGTCGAGGAAGTGAACCCGCGCTGGGTCCGGGCATTGCAGCAAATGCAACAGCAAGGTGCGCGCATGCAAACGCTGCTCAACGACCTGCTGTTGCTGGCCAAGCTCGAGGCCACCGATTATCCGTCGGACAACCAGCCCATCGCGGTGCCCGGGCTGCTGCAGAGCATCAAGAACGACGCCCAGGCGCTGTCGGGGGCGAAAAACCAGAAGATCACCCTGGACCTTGAAAGTGACGTGAGCCTCAAGGGCAGCGAGGCAGAACTGCGCAGTGCGTTTTCCAACCTGATTTTCAATGCGGTGAAGTACACGCCGGCCGAGGGCCAGATTCGTATCCGTTGGTGGGCTGATGGACGCGGCGCGCATCTGAGCGTGCAGGACTCAGGCATCGGCATCGACAGTAAACACATTCCGCGTCTGACCGAACGTTTCTACCGGGTCGATTCAAGTCGCGCATCCAATACCGGTGGCACCGGGCTGGGCCTGGCGATCGTCAAACACGTGCTGTTGCGCCATCGCGGCACGCTGGAAATCAATAGCGTGCCGGGCAAAGGCAGCGTGTTCATCTGCAACTTCGCGCCAATCCAGATGACCAAGGCCTAGCAAAGCATCGGGATACTCGCTAAATTGCGCCTCTTATGCCCTCCATTTGAGAGGGCTTATTTCATCCTTTTTCAAAACGGAACCTGCAAAACCCCATCATGGACCCTTCCCCTGGTATTAGCCTGGCTTCAATTTTCGCCGACTTCGGCATGATTCTCTTCGCAATGATTCTGGTCCTGCTCAACGGTTTTTTCGTTGCCGCAGAGTTTGCCATGGTCAAGTTGCGCTCCACTCGCGTGGAGTCCATCGCCGACAAGAACGGCTGGCGCGGCCGCATCCTGCGTACGGTTCATAGCCAGCTCGACGCCTATCTTTCGGCGTGTCAGCTGGGTATCACCCTCGCCTCCCTGGGCCTGGGCTGGGTCGGTGAACCGGCATTCGCGCACCTGCTGGCGCCGCTGCTCGAAGCGGTCGGCGTGCAATCGCCTGAAGTGGTCAAGGGCGTGTCGTTCTTCTCCGCCTTCTTCATCATTTCCTACCTGCACATCGTCGTCGGCGAACTGGCACCCAAATCCTGGGCGATTCGCAAGCCTGAGCTGTTGTCGCTGTGGACCGCGGTTCCGCTGTACCTCTTCTACTGGGCCATGTACCCGGCGATCTATCTGCTCAACGCCAGCGCCAACGGCATACTGCGCGTTGCCGGCCAGGGTGAGCCCGGCCCGCATCATGAGCATCACTACAGCCGCGAAGAGCTCAAGCTGATCCTGCACTCCAGCCGAGGTCAGGACCCCAGCGACCAGGGCATGCGCGTATTGGCGTCTGCGGTGGAGATGGGCGAACTGGAGGTGGTGGACTGGGCCAATTCCCGGGAGGACCTGGTCACTCTGGACTTCAATGCGCCGCTCAAGGAAATCCTGGCGCTGTTCCGTCGTCACAAATTCAGCCGCTATCCGGTGTACGACGCCGAGCGCAACGAATTCGTCGGCCTGCTGCATATCAAGGATTTGCTGCTGGAACTGGCGGCGCTGGATCACATTCCCGAATCGTTCAACCTGGCCGAGTTGACGCGCCCACTGGAGCGTGTGTCCAAGCACATGCCCTTATCGCGCCTGCTGGAGCAGTTTCGTCAGGGCGGAGCGCACTTCGCGCTGGTCGAGGAGGCCGACGGCAAGGTAATCGGCTACCTGACCATGGAAGACGTGCTCGAAGTCCTGGTCGGCGACATTCAGGACGAACACCGCAAGGCCGAACGCGGCATCCTCGCCTATCAACCCGGCAAACTGTTGGTACGCGGTGACACGCCGCTGTTCAAGGTCGAGCGCCTGCTGGGGATCGACCTGGACCACGTCGAAGCCGAGACCCTGGCCGGCCTGATCTACGACAGCCTCAAGCGCGTGCCTGAGGAAGAGGAAGTCATGGAAGTCGAAGGCCTGCGCATCATCATCAAGAAGATGAAAGGCCCGAAAATCGTGCTGGCGAAGGTGCTGAAGCTGGATTGATGGACCGTCTGACCAGAATCGCTTTTGATTCTGGTCGTAGCCCTAGGAGTCCAGCTTGCTGACGATTGAGTGCGAAGCGCTCAAACCAGACGGCTCCATTCATACAGAAAGAATGCATTTGCAGGTTTTGCTGCCGGCTTCCGGCAGCTCGTCAGCTCGTCAGCAAGCTGGACTCCCACGGCCTCCGGCCAGAAGCGAAGCCAGCATGGCTGGACTCTTGATTCCGGTCTCCAGCCAGAAGCGGTTTTGCGCCCACTCCCATACTCGTTTCAATTCCCCCCGACCGCAAAATTCGGCAGGTTCTGCACCGGTTGGGCAAACTCGTACGGGATCGACTCCAGCGCCAGCCCGACGTTGCGCTGCACCACGAAGTGCAGATGCGGCCCGGTGCTATTGCCGGTGTTGCCTGAACGCCCCAACGCCGTGCCAACCGTCACTCGCTCGCCCTCTTTCACGCTGACCGAGCCCTGCTTGAGATGCAGGTACACGCCCATGGTGCCGTCATCGTGAAGGATGCGCACAAAGTTGCCCGACGGATTGGCGCCCCGGCCAGACTGGCTGTTTTCGGTCTTGATCACCGTACCGCTACGCGCTGCGATGATTTGCGTGCCTTCAGGCATGGCGATGTCGATGGCATAACGGCTCTTGGCTCCCACATGGCTGTAGGCACCGTTGGGCCCCTGGCTGATGCGAAATGGCCCGCCGACCCATGGCAGCGGATACCGGTACCCCAGGCCGAGACCCAGCGTGCTGTGCTGCGGGTCGCCGACGATCGAGCGCAGGCTCGGCTTGTAGGCCATGGCCTTTCCGGCAAGCTGCGGGCTGAGGGCGATCAGCCGTTCATTGCTGCGCGCGGCAATCGTGCGCCGGATGACCTGATCGGCAACGCCGACCACGTTCTTGACGCCGGACAATTTCAATTCGATCTCGACCGGTGCGTAGAGGTCGTTGCGCACATACAGGTTGTCAGTGCCTTTGGTTTTCTTGACGCTCAGGCGCACCTGGCTGTCGAGATGCTCGACCATGCGCTCGCGAAGCTTCATCACCTGCGCGCCGCGAACGGGCTGATCGGTAAACGAGACCACTCCGTTGGCATCGGTGAATCGGTAGATGGTAACGGCCCCGGCCGTTTGCGCAGCCAGCAGCAGTACACACATCACCAGCAAGCGCTCGAACATCGGGGTAGCCCTGGCGTAGGGGAAGAATGAGGGCCAGCCTAACAGCGATACCGATAGAAAAGGACTTATGCGTATCAATCGGCAATAGACGAAGCGTCAAGGAAATCGCGTCAGGCTCGGGCGCGATGGGTTTTGCAATTTCTATGCAGAGGGACCGAGGGATCCGACGAATTGAACGCCACCTCTGCCGAAGGCGTAGGCGCGTGGCTTGTCCCGCGATCTGGCGGGGACCGCCAGCAACTACTGCAAACCCGATATGACTGATGCTCCTGGGTTGCAGGAATCACGACTGCTGCGCAGCCGATCGCGGCACGAGCCACGCTCCTAGGGCCTGCGGCCAGAATCAGAGGCGATCAGGCGCCCGGCACGAAATGCTTGAGCGCGGTGCCGCGGGCGATCAGACGCGAGAGGTAGTCGAGCTTCTGGGTGTCCTGGTCGACGAAACGGAAGGTCAGTTGCAGCCAGTCGCTGTCAGGCTTCTGCTCGAAAGCGGCGATGGCATGCAGATAGCCGTTCAGGCGCGCGGTTTCCGCGTTTTCGCCTTGCTCCAGATCGAGCACGGCGCTGTCGAGGATCTGCGGCAGCACGTCCCCACGGCGTACGACCAGGGAAGCCTCCTTGAGCGTCAAAGCCTTGATGACGCACTGCTGAGTGCCACTGGACAGCCGCAGTTGCCCCTGACCGCGACCTGTCGGCTCTGCGGCCGCTGCCGGCTTGGCCATCGGCTTGATCAACGGCTGCGCAGGCGCAGAAGCTGTGGACCCGGCAGAAACGACTTCCGGGCGATTGCCCGTCAGTGCTCCCAGCGAGTCATTGGCAAATGCTGCGTTCACGCGCGCCGGGGCGCCGGTCATCAGCGCCTCCAGCTTGCCGACCTTGTGCAGGGCTTTTTTGACCTTGGTCAGCAACTGCTCATTGGTGAACGGCTTGCCGATGAAGTCCGAAACACCGGCCTGAATCGCCTGAATGACGTTTTCCTTGTCGCCACGGCTGGTCACCATGATGAACGGCATGTTCTTCAAGCTTTCCTGCTGACGGCACCAAGTCAGCAATTCGAGCCCTGACATCTCGGGCATTTCCCAGTCGCACAAGACCAGGTCGAACGCTTCGCGGGTCAGCAATACCTGAGCTTTGCGACCGTTGACCGCATCCTCCAGCGAGACGCCGGGAAAGGCGTTACGCAGTCCTTTCTTTACCAGATCGCGGATGAACGGCGCGTCATCCACCACCAATACACTGACTTTACTCATCGACGCTCCGAATGGCGTGTTCACCGCAAATGGCGAGCATATCGCCGGCTCATGGCCAGCTGCCAAATTGTTTGACGACACCGGGACATTTCATTCGCGGGTGACTTGAAAATAGGCGACTGGGAAACAGCTGATTCCCACCCAAAAAAAAGCCCGGCATTGGCCAGGCGTTTTTTCTCAGGCAATCTTACTTATCGTCAGGTGAGGCCGGAACATTAGGTATTTCGGCGGAACGACCTTTGACTTCTTCCTGCATGCGCTTGAGACCCAGGTGGCGCACGTCGGTACCGCGTACCAGGTAGATCACCAGCTCCGAGATGTTGCGTGCGTGGTCGCCAATACGCTCCAGCGAACGCAGCACCCAGATAACGTTGAGCACACGAGAGATCGAGCGCGGGTCTTCCATCATGTAGGTCACCAGCTCGCGCAGAGCGGTCTTGTACTCGCGGTCGATGGTCTTGTCGTACTGCGCCACCGACAGCGCCAGATCGGCGTCGAACCGGGCAAAGGAGTCCAGCGCGTCGCGCACCATGCTGCGCACCTGATCACCGATGTGCCGCACTTCCACGTAGCCACGCGGCGACTCGCCTTCTTCGCACAGCTGAATGGCGCGACGGGCGATCTTGGTGGACTCATCGCCGATGCGTTCCAGGTCGATCACCGACTTGGAGATGCTGATGATCAGGCGCAGGTCCGAGGCCGCAGGCTGACGACGCGCCAGAATGCGCAAACACTCCTCATCGATGTTGCGTTCCATCTGGTTGATCTGGTCATCGACGTCACGCACCCGTTGGGCAAGCCCTGAGTCGGCGTCGATCAATGCCGTGACCGCATCGTTGACCTGTTTCTCGACCAGACCACCCATTTCCAGCAGGTGGCTGCGAACTTCTTCCAGTTCAGCGTTGAACTGCTGGGAGATGTGATGTGTATGGCTGTCTTTGATCATGCTGAGTGTCCGTCCGATTGATTGCGCGGTGGTTCAGGGCTGACGAAACACGTGCTAGCCGTAACGACCGGTTATGTAGTCTTCAGTCTGTTTTTTGGTCGGATTTGTGAACAACGTATCGGTGTCCCCGAACTCGACCACCTTGCCCATGTACAGAAACGCGGTGTAGTCCGAAACGCGCGCAGCCTGCTGCATGTTGTGGGTAACGATCACAATGGTGTATTTGGATTTCAGTTCGTAGATCAGCTCTTCGACTTTCAACGTCGAAATCGGGTCGAGCGCAGAGCACGGTTCATCCAGCAGCAGGACTTCGGGCTCGACGGCGATCGTACGGGCGATGACCAGACGCTGCTGTTGACCGCCGGAAAGTCCCAGCGCCGACTCATGCAGGCGGTCCTTGACCTCATCCCAGAGCGCCGCGCCACGCAACGCCCACTCGACCGCCTCATCGAGCACGCGTTTTTTATTGATGCCCTGAATGCGCAGGCCATAGACCACGTTTTCGTAGATGGTCTTGGGAAACGGGTTGGGCTTCTGGAACACCATCCCCACCCGACGGCGCAGCTCGGCAACGTCTTCACCCCGGGTGTAGATGTCGTGGCCGTAAAGCTTGACCTCGCCCTGCACGCGGCAGCCGTCGACCAGATCGTTCATGCGGTTGAAGGTGCGCAGCAACGTCGACTTGCCGCAGCCCGACGGACCGATGAACGAGGTCACACGCTGCCTGGGGATGTTCATCTGAACATCGAACAGCGCCTGCGCCTGACCGTAGAACAGGCTCAGGCCCGGCACTTCCAGCGCCACCTCCTCGCTGGCAAGGTCCAGCACCTGGCGCTTGCGACCCAATGCCGACATGTTGATGCCGTGGGTGTGTTCTCGTTGCATGGGTCTCACTCCGTGCGTGGCTGCAAGCATCGAGCTGCAAGCGGCAAGTTAGGGCAAAAACGGTGACGGCCTTTGACTTGCCGCTTGAAGCTCACTGCAAGGACATGCTTCATCCATCCATCGCCTTGTATTTCTCGCGCAGACGGTTGCGGATGGTCACCGCCGACAGGTTCAACAGCGCGATCACCAGCACCAGCAACAGCGCCGTGGCATACACCAGCGGGCGCGCGGCCTCGACGTTGGGGCTCTGAAAACCGACGTCATAGATGTGAAAGCCCAGGTGCATGATCTTCTGGTCCAGGTGCAGATACGGGTAATTGCCGTCCACGGGCAGCGCGGGTGCAAGTTTCACCACGCCGACCAGCATCAGCGGCGCAACTTCGCCAGCCGCTCGCGCCACCGCCAGAATCAGGCCGGTCATCATCGCCGGGCTGGCCATGGGCAGAACGATTTTCCACAGCGTCTCAGCCTTGGTCGCGCCGAGCGCCAGCGAGCCCTCACGCAGGGTCAGCGGGATACGCGCCAGGCCTTCTTCAGTGGCGACGATCACCACCGGCACCGCCAGCAACGCCAGGGTCAGCGACGCCCACAGCAAACCCGGCGTACCGAATGTAGGGGCTGGCAGCGCTTGGGCAAAGAACAGCCGATCCAGTGAGCCGCCCAGGACATAGACGAAAAAGCCCAGACCGAACACGCCGTAGACAATGGCCGGGACGCCCGCCAGGTTGTTCACGGCGATGCGGATCAACCGCGTAACCGGCCCCTGGCGGGCATATTCACGCAGGTAGACAGCGGCCAGCACACCAAAGGGCGTCACGATCACCGCCATGATCAAGGTCATCATCACCGTGCCGAAAATCGCCGGGAAGATCCCGCCCTCCGTGTTGGCCTCACGTGGGTCGTCACTGAGGAATTCCCAGAGTTTCTGAAAGTAGAACCCAAGCTTTGTCGCCACGCCCATGGCATTGGGCTGATAGGCATGGACCACCTTGCCCAGGCTGATCTCGATCTGTTTGCCGTTGGCATCGCGGGCGGTCAGGCTGTCGCGATTGAAATCCGCGTGCAGCGCGCTCAGTCGCGACTCGATCTCCTGGTAACGGGCATCGTATTCAGCGCGCTCGGAGGCCATGTCTGCCTGCGCGGCGGCATCGAGCCTGCCATTGAGCTCAAGCTTGCGAGCTTTGAGGCGCAGGCGCTCGATGCCGTGATTGATCGCGCCGATATCGGTCTTTTCCAGCCCCGTCAGGTCATCGGAGATCTTCTGCGCACGCTTTATGCGCTCCTGCAGCTGCGGCCACGCCGCTTCACCCTCAGCGATGACCTTGCCGTTCTCTTTGACGTTGACCAGATAGCCGTAGAAGTTGCCCCACTCGCGGCGCTCGAGGGTCATCAGCTGGGCGGGCTTGCTCTGTTCTCTCAGCCATTGGCCCACTACCCAGTTGAAGTCGCTGGGATTGATGTCGCGATTACCGACCTTGAACAGGTCGCGGGTCATGAACTCCGGCCCGCTATCAGGTACGGGAAGCCCTGCGCCTTTGAGTCGGGCACGAGGGACTTGCTCGGATTGCACCCGTTCGCCGACCAGGACGTGACTCTCCTGACCGGGCACATCGTACTGGGCGCAAATCACGTCCGCCGGCCAGAAATGCCCGAGCCCGCGCACGGCGATCACCGCCAGCAGGCCAATGGTCATGATCACCGCAATGGACACGGCGCCCGCGCTTATCCAGACACCGGGGGCGCCGCTCTTGAACCAGCTCTTGAGGGAAGGCTTTTTCATCTGTTTCTACCTGCCCTAGAGAGACGAATACTTCTTGCGCAGGCGCTGACGAATCAGCTCTGCCAAGGTATTCATGACAAACGTGAACATCAGCAACACCAAGGCTGCAAGGAACAGCACGCGGTAATGACTGCCGCCGACCTCGGACTCCGGCATCTCCACCGCGACGTTGGCGGCCAGGGTGCGCATCCCTTCGAAGAGGTTCATGTCCATGATCGGGGTGTTGCCGGTAGCCATCAGCACGATCATGGTTTCACCGACCGCGCGACCCATGCCGATCATCAGCGCCGAAAAGATCCCCGGGCTTGCGGTCAGGATCACCACCCGGATCAGCGTCTGCCAAGGCGTAGCGCCCAGCGCCAGCGAGCCCAGGGTCAGGCCGCGCGGCACGCTGAATACGGCGTCTTCGGCGATGGAATAAATATTGGGAATAACCGCAAAACCCATGGCCAGCCCCACCACCAATGCATTGCGTTGGTCGTAGTTGATGCCCGCCTCATGGGTGATCCACGAGCGCATGTCGCCGTCGAAGAACCAGTTCTCCATGTGCGAGCTCATGCCCAGCGAGGCCCAGCCCACCAGCAGGATCACCGGAATCAGGATCGCGCTCTCCCAGCCCTCGGGGACGCGCAAACGGATTGATTCAGGCAGACGAGTCCAGAAATAACCTGCAAGCAGGATGCCCACGGGCGTGAGTATCAGCAGGCTGAAAATCCCCGGCAGGTGCGCTTCCAGATACGGCGCCAGGAACAGACCGGCGAAGAATCCGAGGATGACCGTCGGCATGGCTTCCATCAGCTCGATCACCGGCTTGACCTTGCGGCGCATGCCCGGCGCCATGAAGTAGGCGGTGTAGATGGCCGCAGCCACCGCCAGCGGCGCGGCCAGCAGCATTGCGTAAAACGCCGCCTTGAGGGTGCCGTAGGTCAGCGGCGCCAGGCTCAGCTTGGGCTCGAAATCGCTGTTGGAGGCGGTGGACTGCCAGACGTATTTGGGCTCGTCGTAGTTTTCGTACCAGACCTTGCCCCACAACGCGCTCCAGGAAACCTCCGGATGTGGATTGTTCAGCGCCAGAGGCAGCAACCTGCCGTTGTCCTCGACGATGATGCGATCGGCGCGCGGCGACATGCCCATGACTGCCGGGCCACTGGCGACCGGGTCGACCAGCAGCGTGCGGTGGGCAGTGCTATGGAACACCCCAAGCTTGCCGGCGGTGTCCATGGCAATGAAACCCTTGCGCCTCTGTTCAGCGGCGATTTGCGAGATCGGCGCGCCAGCCATTTTGAAGTCACGAATGTGCTGCAAGCGCATCTCGCCGTCGACATCGCGGGCCATGAACCATTGCGCGATGTTGCCTTTGGAGCTGCCGATCATCAGCGAGATACCGCCGACCAGTTGGGCGCTGGCGGTGGTTTGGGCATTGGCGTCTTCAAGCAGCTTGTAGCGTCCGTTGAGCGTGCGATCCTGGAGATTGAACACATCCGCCTGGGCTCGGCCATTGATCACGTACAGCCACTGCTGGCGCGGGTCGACGTAGATCGCCTTGACCATGGCCGACACCTGCGGCAGATCGATGCGGCTCTGCTGGCTGGTAGTCTCGCCGGTCGTCATGTTCTCGCCCTGAGTCAGGGACAAGACATGCAGCTGAGGACCGGTTGCGCCCGCCAGAATCAGCGTGGACTCATTGGCGTTGAGATTGACATGCTCCAGCGCCCGCCCTTCTTCATCCAGCACGAACGGCGTTTCGCCATAGGGGTAGGTGATGGTCGGGGTGATGGTTTTCCGGTTGTCCGGGTAGCTGATCGGGTAAGTGTGCTTGAAGACCAGCACCTGACCGTTGGACAGACCCACGGCTACCAAGGGTTTGCCAGGTTGATCCTGAGCGACCGAGGTGACATGAGCGCCAACAGGTATTGGCAACGTCACGCCAGACAGCTCGCTGCCATCCTCAAGGTTGAAGAACACTGCCTGGCCCGTATCGGATACGCGCATGCCGACCTGATTCTGCTCTTCTATGACCAGAATCATCGGCTTGCCGGCGGCTTGCATCCAGGCTGGCGTCTGCGCGGCATTGGCGGTCAGCCTGGCACCCTGAAACAACGGCGCGACAACGTAGGCCAGATAGAAAAAGATCAGCGTGATGGCAGCCAGCACCGCCAGACCGCCCACCAGTACATACCAGCGCGTCAGACGGTCCTTGAGTGCACGCATACGCCGCTTGCGCTGCATCTGGGGCGTATTGAAATCAATGCGCGCAGGAGGGGACTTCTCGGTCATCGATGAATTGGCCAAATCATTCATGCGCACACCCTAGCCACTCTGTATGACAAATACATTACAGCGTGGTGACGCAAAAAAGCCCGTCGCCCCGCAATCGTGGCAACGGACTACTCATTGTGTACAAGCCCGGGAGCCCAAGGCCTGGTCGATCTTCTGCGGGACGACGCCGTCAACCCGCCTGGTGCAACCGCGCCTACAGCCCCAGATCAGCCAATGCCTTGCCGGCCACCTTGGCTGGTAGAGGAATGTACCCGTCTTTGATGACAACTTCCTGACCTTGTCTGGAAAGGATCAGCCTGACGAATTCAGCTTCCAGCGGGTTCAGCGGCTTGTTCGGCGCCTTGTTGACATAGACATACAGGAAACGCGCCAGCGGGTAGCTGCCGTTCAAGGCATTGGCCTCGTTGTCTTCCACAAACGCATCGCCAGCTTTTTTAGCCAGAGGCACGGTACGCACGCTGGATGTTTTATAACCAATGCCTGAATACCCGATGCCGTTCAGCGAACTGCTGATGGAGCTGACCACCGATGCCGAGCCGGGTTGCTCGTTGACGTTGGGCTTGAAGTCGCCTTTGCACAGGGCCACTTCCTTGAAATAACCATAGGTTCCCGACACCGAGTTGCGCCCGAACAGCTGGATCGATTTGCCCGCCAGATCACCGGTTACGCCCACATCGCCCCAGCTCCTGGCATCAGCCTTGGCGCCGCACAGGCGGGTCGCCGAGAAGATCGCGTCGACCTGCTCCAGCGTCAGACCCTTGACCGGATTGTCCTTGTGGACAAACACCGCCAACGCATCCACCGCGACCGGAATCGCGGTCGGCTTGTAGCCGTATTTCTGCTCGAAAGCCGACAGCTCGCCGTCCTTCATCTTGCGGCTCATTGGGCCGAGAGTCGCTGTGCCCTCGGTCAATGCAGGCGGTGCGGTCGATGAGCCAGCGGCCTGAATCTGGATATTCACGCTCGGGTATTGTTTTTTGTAGGCCTCGGCCCACATCGTCATCAGGTTCGCCAGGGTGTCGGAACCCACGCTGGACAAGTTGCCTGATACCCCACTGGTTTTGACATACGGCGCGATAGCAGGGTCAACCGCCGCTGCGGCGTGGGCGGTGACAACACCGACTGAAAAGAAGGTGACTGCTGTCAGCAAACGCTTGAAGGTCATGCCGGGCTCCGTCAGAGGTCATGTAAGGGGGGCCGGTGGTGACGGCCGTGTGACTACTCTATGACCGGAATATGACAAACAAATGAAAGGCCACCACTCATTCGAGGGCGGCCTTGGTTCATAGCAGCGTTTGCGACAAGTGTTGCCAGATGATCAGCCGACTTTGCGTTTCAGCAGATACACGCCAATGACCATCCCCATCGCGCACAGTATCGCCACATACCACGCCGGCCCCATCGGATTGGCCTTGAGCATCAGGGTCACGACCATCGGCGTCAGACCGCCAAAGATCGCATACGCCAAGTTGTAGGAAAACGACAGCCCGGAGAAGCGAACTACGGGCGGAAAGGCTTTGACCATGACGAAAGGCACGGCGCCGATGGTGCCCACGAACAGGCCGGTCAGCGCGTAGAGCGGGTACAGCAGATCAGGATGGTCACCCACGGTATGGTAGAAGGTCCAGGAGCTGACCAGCAGACCGAACGAGCCGAGCAGAAACACCAGGCCAGCGCCAAAGCGGTCAGCCAGCGCGCCCGCGCCGATGCAACCCAGACTCAACAGGACAATCGCCAGGCTATTGGCTTTCAGGGTCAGCGCAGGCGCGAAACCGTAGGTGGTTTGCAACAGGGTCGGCGTCATCAGGATCACCACCACGACACCGGCCGACAGCAGCCAGGTCAGGGCCATCGACAACACAACGGCGCCACGATGATCGCGCAGCACAGCCTTGAGCGGGACTTCGTCAGCCAGGGCTTTGCGCAGTTGCAGTTCGGCAAACACAGGGGTCTCGTGCAACCAGCGACGCAGGTAAACCGACATCAGACCAAACACACCGCCCAGCAGGAAAGGAATCCGCCAGGCGTAGTCCGAAACCTCGGCCGGGGTGTAATGGCTGTTGATCCAGGTAGCCACCAGCGAACCCAGCAAGATGCCCGCAGTCAGACCCGACGTGAGGGTACCGCAGGCGTAACCGACGTTACGTGCGGGAACGTGCTCGGAAACGAATACCCACGCACCCGGCACTTCGCCACCAATGGCGGCGCCTTGAATGACGCGCATCAACAGCAATAAAAGTGGAGCCCAGATACCGATCTGCGCATAGGTTGGCAGCAGGCCCATGATCAAGGTGGGCACGGCCATCAGAAAAATGCTCAGCGTGAACATCTTCTTGCGACCCAGCAGATCACCAAAATGCGCCATGACGATGCCGCCCAGCGGGCGAGCCAGATAGCCGGCGGCAAAAATGCCAAACGTTTGCATCAAACGTAGCCATTCCGGCATGTCTACAGGGAAAAACAACTTGCCCACCACCGCCGCGAAGAACACGAAGATGATGAAGTCATAGAATTCCAGCGCACCGCCCAAGGCGGAAAGCGACAGGGTTTTGTAATCGTTACGGGTCAGTGGGCGCGAAGGCTGCGCGACACTCGAGGACACAGGGGACATGACAATCGCTTCTCTTTTGAGGCTCTCTTGGGACGAAAAATCAACAGCGATGCGGCCGAGGGTAACGGCCGTGCACGCGATTTCTCGACTCGAAGCGTTGATCGGGCATCAAAATTGCGTGCCAATACTGGCGTAGTGCGCCAAATCGGTCCGGCAAGATAGCAAATTGTTTCCGGATGCACATGGATAGAAACACCGGCCAGGCAAAATCAGATTCCAACGGTCGTAGCGAAAGGCTCGGGTCGATATACTGGCCGGCCGCGACGCCGCCGGTCCATCCAGGGAATTTGTGCGAAAGCGTTTAACCAAGTCGATTTCGCAGAGTTTCCCTTTTCAACGTAATGACGACTTTGAGAGTCATGGGTCAGAGGGCCCCCGGCATGATTGAGCTCGAACAAGAAGATCCTATTCCGCAAGGCGACCTCGCCCTGCAGATCACCGCGCTGCCCCGCGAAACCAACGGCTTCGGCGATATTTTCGGCGGCTGGCTGGTGGCCCAGATGGACCTGGCAGGCACCGCCATGGCCAGCAAGGTCGCAGGCGGGCGCGTGGCGACCGTTGCAATCGACCGTATGGCGTTTCTGGTGCCAGTAGCGGTCGGCGCACAGTTGTCCTTTTATACCCAGACCCTGGAGATTGGCCGCAGCTCGATCCAGATGATGGTCGAGGTCTGGAGCGACGACCCGCTGTCCAGCGAATGGCGCAAGGTGACCGAAGCGGTGTTTGTTTTCGTCGCGATCGACGGCAGCGGTCGCACCCGCTCTGTCCCTGCCCGGCGCTGACGCCATTCGACGCCGCCACATCGCACTTGGCATCGAGCGGTAAACTCATCAAGCTTGGCACAGTCTGATTCAGTCACTGTCCTTTGAGTGAGTACCTCTCATGCCAACGCCGCAAACGCCCAAGACGCAGGTCGACTCCATCCAGCTCGGTGAGCTCAATTGCTGGCGTATCCGCCATGGGCAAGCCGAACTGGTGATCGCCCAGCAGGGCGCGCACATCATCAGCTATCAAATCCATGGCGATAAGCCGCTGATCTGGTCCAATCCGGGCGCGGTGTTCAAGAAGGGCAAGGCGATTCGTGGCGGCATGCCGATCTGCTGGCCGTGGTTCGGCAACTTCCAGCGCAATCCGCAAAGCGTCCAGGCGATGCGCCAAAGCACTGAACCGGCCAACGCTCACGGCGAAGTCCGCGCCATCGATTGGGAATTGATGGGCATGGGCGAAGACGGCGATGCGCTGATTGTCGAGTTCATTCAGACCGCAGCCGAAGGTCAACTGCCCGGATGGCCGCACACTGTCGGGCTCAAGCTGCATATTCGTCTGGACGCAGCCCTGAACGTCAGCCTCGTCAGCTTCAACGCAGGCCCTGAAGAAGTCACCTTGAGCCAGGCGCTGCACAGTTACTTCGCAGTCAGCGATGTGCGTCAGGTCAGCATTGCAGGCCTGGACGGAGTCAGCTACCTCAACACGCTGCAAAGCTGGGACGCGCAAAACGTGCAGGCTGGGGACATTACCTTCACGGGTGAGACCGATCGCATCTACCAGGGCACGCCTGATCTGATTTCCGTGGTCGATCCAGAATGGAAACGCAGGATTCAGATCCAGACCACGGGCTCGCAGTCTTCAGTGGTCTGGAACCCCTGGATCGAGAAGACCACGACCTTCAGCGACATGGAAGCCGATGGATGGCAGGGCATGGTGTGTGTCGAGACCGCCAACGTCATGAGCGACATCGTGACCCTCAAGCCACATGACATGCACACGATGAGCGTCAGCATCTGGGCCGAACCGCTGACAGAAGATTGATCATGACCCTGTAGCCGTCCGGCTTGCCGGCGGTGGCGCCGTTGTAATCGCTGCCGCTGGCAAGCCGGACTGCCACGGGGATCGGCGCTCAACCCCGCCTCAAGGCGCAGGCTTAAAGATCCGCTTCTACCACCACCCTCACCTTCGATGCATCCAGCGCATATGCAGCGTCGGCCAGATCATTGTTGACCGTTTCGACCTTCAACGTGCCGATGACCCACAGCGGTGTGTAGATATCGTCGATTTTCAAGCCTTTGGGATAGCGCACGAGCACCAGTTGATTGGGCGGCGGCGGCGGCACGTGAATGCATGCACCCGGATAAGGCACCAGGAAGAACAGCGTGCTATGGCCCTTGGCGTCGGCTTCCAGAGGCACCGGATAACCACCCAGGCGAATCTTCTTGCCGTTCATGGCCGCAACGGTCTTGGTCGAATACATCACCGCAGGCAACCCCTTGCTCTGCTTCAAGCCGCCTTTGCTATCGAACGTGCCTTGGGCTTCCGGGGAGTTGTGATCGATTTCAGGCATCGCTTCAAGGGCTTTCTGATCGGACTTGGGCATCAATTCGAGCCAGTCGGTTTCAGGAAGATCAGCGGCGCGTGCCAGTCCACAGACCAACAGCAGAGTAACGAAGAGGAGACGACGCATTGCGGTGCTCGGCAGGAGGATTCAAGTGCCGGGCATTCTAGCCCTCTGCGCGGCAATAGCGCAGAGGGCCAGACTCAGTTTCATTTCTTTTTGATCATGCCGTAGATGACCAGCAGGATGATGGCGCCGATCAGCGCACCGAGGAAACCCGCTCCCTCGCCAGCATGATAGATGCCCAGCGCCTGGCCGCCGTAAGTCGCCGCCAGCGAGCCGCAGATACCGAGCACGATGGTCATGATCCAGCCCATGCTGTCGTCGCCAGGCTTCAGAAAACGAGCCAGCAGCCCCACGATCAGGCCGATGAAGATGGTTCCGATGATTCCCATGCCATGTCCCTCTGTTTGAATGGTTATGCCAAAGCCTAGTCAGCTATTGGCAACACGCTATGAGAGGGCTGTCCGGGATGAATGGTTCAATGGGATGAGACCCAAAACACTTGTAGGAGTGAGCTTGCTCGCTATGCCGGCTGGTCAGCGATAAATCGCCGTGACAGATCGCTATCGCGTGCAAGCTCACTCCTACAGGAAGAACCGAAAGCCAGCTGATCAGTTTTTGATCAACGCCTCGACCCGCTTCACCTGACGATCCAGCGTCGCGCGGTCCTGGCTGCGCACGGTGGCATGGCCGACCTTGCGCCCGACCTTGAATGCCTTGCCATAGTGATGCAGGTGGCAATCATCGATGGCGATGACCTTGTCCACGGCCGGTACCTCACCGATGAAATTGAGCATCGCGCTCTCGCCGATCTTGGCCGTGGAGCCCAGCGGCAGGCCGGCGACGGCACGCAGATGGTTCTCGAACTGGCTGCATTCGGCGCCTTCCGTGGTCCAGTGACCGGAATTGTGCACGCGCGGGGCGATCTCGTTGGCCTTCAGGCCGCCATCGACTTCGAAGAACTCGAAGGCCAGCACGCCAACGTACTCCAGCTGCTTGAGGACACGACCCGCGTAATCCTCAGCCAGTGCCTGCAACGGGTGATCGGTGCTGGCGATGGAAAGGCGCAGGATGCCGCTGTCGTGAGTGTTGTGCACCAACGGGTAGAAACGGGTCTCACCGTCGCGGGCACGCACCGCGATCAACGAGACTTCGCCGCTGAAGGGTACGAAGCCTTCGAGCAGGCAAGGCACGCTCCCCAGCTCAGCGAAGGTATCGACCACGTCATCTGGCTTGCGCAAGACCTTCTGGCCCTTGCCGTCGTAACCCAGGGTGCGGGTTTTTAGCACCGCCGGCAGACCGATGCTGGCAACGGCGGCGTCCAGGTCCGCCTGGGACTGGATGTCGGCGAAGGCAGGCGTCGGGATGCCCAGATCCTTGAACATGCTCTTCTCGAACCAGCGATCGCGAGCAATGCGCAGGGCTTCAGCGCTCGGGTAGACCGGCACGAACTGCGACAGAAAGGCGACCGTCTCGGCAGGCACGCTTTCAAACTCAAAGGTCACCAGATCGACTTCATCGGCCAGTTGGCGCAGGTGATGCTGGTCGCCATAGTCGGCACGCAGATGCTCGCCCAGCGCGGCAGCGCAAGCGTCAGGCGCAGGGTCCAGAAACGCGAAGTTCATTCCCAGCGGAGTACCCGCCAGTGCCAACATGCGACCCAGCTGGCCGCCACCGATTACGCCGATTTTCATGAAAACCTCAGGCCTCGCGCGGGTCTGGATTATCCAGAACGCTGTCTGTCTGCTCCGTACGGAATTGCTTCAGCACAGTGTGAAATTGCGGATGTTTGGCGCCCAGGATGCTGGCCGACAGCAAGGCGGCATTGATCGCTCCAGCCTTGCCGATGGCCAGGGTCGCAACCGGGATGCCAGCAGGCATCTGCACGATGGACAACAGCGAATCGACGCCCGACAGCATCGAAGACTGCACCGGAACGCCAAGCACTGGCAGGTGAGTCTTGGCAGCGCACATGCCTGGCAGGTGAGCAGCGCCACCGGCGCCGGCGATGATCACTTCGATGCCACGGCCTTCGGCCTCTTCGGCGTACTGGAACAGCAGGTCCGGCGTGCGGTGGGCCGAAACCACTTTGACTTCGTACGGAATGCCGAGCTTTTCCAGCATGTCGGCGGTGTGGCTAAGGGTGGACCAATCGGACTTGGAGCCCATGATCACGCCAACCAGTGCGCTCATCGTCGTGCCTCTTCATCGGGCGCCCGCAGGCGCGTCTAAAAACAACAAGCCACGCGGGAAAACCGGCGTGGCTTGTCGTACGAATTATGACCAGTGCGACCGGCCAAAGGCCGCGCAGTATACCGTAAAGCGCCAGGAAGACAGCCCCTTTGGCGACCATTAGTCAGTCGCTGTTCTGCCGCTCCCGATGAGGATAATCCGCAAGGCTGGAAAACGCCTGTCGACCCGTCTCGAACTCAAGGCCGGCCAGCGAAGTATCCAGCGATATTCTGCCGGTTTTTCAGGCTGTACTGATAGCAATTAGCCCGCAGGTCGGAGACTTCTTCGTGCAGGTAGGTGGCGCAGGGGATACCGAAAGCGTTGTGCTGCAGCTGCGCATCCTCATGGGTAGCGCCCATGGTGT
The DNA here is from genome assembly GCF_044900785.1 of Pseudomonas sp. NPDC087358. Classification (NCBI taxonomy): domain Bacteria; kingdom Pseudomonadati; phylum Pseudomonadota; class Gammaproteobacteria; order Pseudomonadales; family Pseudomonadaceae; genus Pseudomonas; species Pseudomonas sp. NPDC087358. The sequence goes on along the minus strand of NZ_JBJDOA010000007.1, from coordinate 80,515 downwards.
GGCCAAGCTCGTGGGGGATGGTCTGATACGAGGTCAGTGACGCGATCAGGCTTGAACCGTTGATCTCTGCCACTCCTAACACGCTCTCATTGATCTGGTATTGGGTGACCAACAGAAAACGTTCAAGGCCGTCGGCCGCAAGGTTTTGCTCGGCAGCGTAACGATTGGAGGTTGCGATCCATTTCCCCAGTGCGCTCCTTTCATCGCCTCTATAAGCGATGTCAGTCACCCCCGGAATCGAGTGCCTGTAGTCGATGATGAGTTCGCGGCCGGTCACTTTCTGAAGCTCGACGATGCAATCTTTCAAATAGGCGCGCGGCACACTGCGACGGGTTTTGGCCTCAACATCGTCGTGAAAGAAAACGTAGAGGTGTACAGGGTTTTTAGCGGTCATGTTTATGTCCTTATAAAGATACGCCGTCCATCCTGGAGGGCGCTGAAAAAAAGCTTCAGGGGTGAAGCAGGCTGTAAGCCCATGTCCAAAGTACAAGACCCGAATGGGTAATACATTCAGACGCAATTAACGACCCTCGTAGTCTTCGCCAGAAACAATATGTAGGAAACCCGATCCGACTAGCCGCCAGCAGCCTGCTCCAACTTGCGCCATAACAAGCGCACATTGGCTTTGCGCACCAAGGCACAGCGGTACAGACGAATTTCCAGCGGAACATGCCATTGCGCGCCCCCGCAAATCACCAATTCGCCGCGTTCAAGCTCTGCAACCACGCTGAGGCGCGGCACCCAGGCGATGCCCAGGCCTTGCAGCGCCATGCCCTTGAGGCTATCGGCCATCGCGGTTTCGTAGATCGTGGTGAAACGCAGGCTGCGCTGGCGCAACAGCAGATTTACCGAACGCCCGAGAAATGCACCCGCGCTGTAAGCCAGCAAAGGCACGCTGTGTTCACCTTCCAGGTCAAACAACGGCTGGCCCTGGGCATCGGTCGAGCACACCGGCAGCATCTCGGTCACGCCCAGGTGCAGCGACGGAAAGATCTCGGCGTCCATCTGCAGTGCAGCATCAGGGTCGTAGAACGCCAGCATCAGGTCGCAGCCGCCTTCGCGCAGCGCGTGCACGGCATCACCGACGTTGGTAGCGACCAGGCGTGTGGCAATGTTCAGGCCTTCGTTGCGCAGTTGAGCGATCCAGCGTGGGAAGAAGCTCAGCGCCAGCGAGTGCGCTGCGGCGATCTGCATCACCTCACCCTGCCCGCTTTCAAGATGATGCAGATGCCGCAGCACCTCGCCCAGTTGATCGACCACGGTGCGCGCTGTGACCAGGAACAACTGCCCCGCCGCCGTCAGCTCGATAGGCGTACGCGAGCGATTGACCAGCGTCAGACCCAATGCCGCCTCCAGACTGCGAATCCGACGACTGAACGCCGGCTGGGTGACGAATCGACGCTCGGCCGCCTGAGAAAAACTGCGGGTCGCGGCCAGGGCGCTGAAATCTTCTAGCCATTTGCTTTCCAGGTTCATTGTGTCCTCGTAGGGCAAGTGGGGGTCGCGTTCTATGCAGGAGTGAGCTTGCTCGCGATAGCGGTCTGCCTGTGGAATCGCCATCGGCTGATACCACACTTTCGCGAGCAAGCTCACTCCTACAAGTAATGGGGGGCGCGCAGGTGCACGCCATGACCTTCATACGCTCGTCACAATCGGAAGGTCACATCAACATTATGCCGTTTGTGCATGGGGCAGTGCTTAACAGCATTGGTTCGAAATTGCCCGCAGGCCTAGTATTAAAGGCGTTCCGGCTTAGTCCGTGCCTCTCTTGAGACTTTCTCTATCATGTCCTCCGCTGCATCATTTCGCATCGAAAAAGACCTGCTTGGCGTTCTCGAAGTACCCGCTGAAGCGTATTACGGCATCCAGACGCTGCGCGCGGTACACAACTTCCGCCTGTCCGGCGTCCCGATCGCCCACTACCCGAAACTGGTGGTCGGCCTGGCCATGGTCAAGCAAGCGGCGGCCGATGCGAACCATCAGCTGGGGCATCTGAGCAGCGAGAAACACGCGGCCATCAGCGAAGCCTGTGCGCGTCTGATTCGTGGCGATTTCCACGAGCAGTTCGTGGTCGACATGATCCAGGGTGGCGCCGGTACGTCCACCAACATGAACGCCAACGAAGTCATCGCCAATATCGCCCTTGAAGCGATGGGCCATGCCAAGGGCGAATACAAATACCTGCACCCGAACAACGACGTGAACATGGCGCAGTCGACCAACGACGCTTACCCGACGGCCATCCGCCTGGGCCTGCTGCTGGGTCACGACGCCCTGCTCGCCAGCCTCGACAGCCTGATCCAGGCTTTCGCAGCCAAGGGCCAGGAGTTCAACCACGTTCTGAAGATGGGCCGTACCCAGCTTCAAGACGCCGTGCCGATGACCCTGGGCCAGGAATTCCGCGCCTTCGCCACCACCCTGACCGAAGACCTCAACCGCCTGCGTAGCCTGGCGCCGGAGCTGCTGACCGAGGTAAACCTGGGTGGTACCGCTATCGGTACCGGCATCAACGCCGACCCGGGTTATCAGCACCTGGCGGTCGAGCGTCTGGCCACCATCAGCGGCCAGCCGCTGGTACCGGCTGCCGACCTGATCGAAGCCACGTCCGACATGGGCGCCTTCGTGCTGTTCTCCGGCATGCTCAAGCGCACCGCGGTCAAGCTGTCGAAAATCTGCAACGACCTGCGCCTGCTGTCGAGCGGTCCGCGCACCGGCATCAACGAGATCAACCTGCCAGCACGTCAGCCGGGCAGCTCGATCATGCCGGGCAAGGTCAACCCGGTGATTCCGGAGGCGGTGAACATGTGCGCCTTTGAAATCATGGGCAACGACCTGGCCCTGACCATCGCTGCCGAAGGCGGCCAACTGCAACTGAACGTGATGGAGCCGCTGATCGCCTACAAGATCTTCGACTCGATCCGTCTGCTGCAGCGCGCCATGGACATGCTGCGCGAGCACTGCATCGTTGGCATCACCGCCAACGAAGCCCGCTGCCGCGAACTGGTCGAGCACTCGATTGGCCTGGTCACCGCATTGAACCCTTACATCGGCTACGAAAACGCTACTCGTATCGCGCGGGTCGCGCTGGAGACAGGCCGTGGCGTGCTGGAACTGGTGCGTGAAGAAGGCTTGCTCGACGACGTCATGCTCGCGGACATCCTGCGCCCGGAAAACATGATCGCACCGCGTCTGGTGCCACTGAAGGCATGACCTTCTGGCGTTCGCGCTGGCCGCATCGCTTTACCTGAAACACGATCACCAGGCTGAGGGCCTAGACACCCCTCACCCTTTTGAAGGGCCGGAAGCAGACGCTTCCCGGTCCTTTTTTTTGTCTTGAATTTCTGTGGGTAAGCCCAGTCACACCTCCTGATCGGGGAAAGCGCAGACCTTGTAGCAGTCCGGCTGCCGGCGGTGGCAATCGCATAGACGTCACCGCCAGCAAGCCGGCCCGCTACAGGGAGGTGTTGCACCCAAGCGACCCGTACACAAATGAAGCGTCCATTTGAGGAATCCGATTACAGACGCCAATAACGCGCACCGGTATAGTGCGCCCCCTCTAAAAAGCGAGGAAACACCAATGCTCGAAGTCATCAACGACTTCCTCTCGGGAAAATTGCTGATCGTGCTCATCGTCGGGCTCGGTGGATACTTCACGATCCGCTCGCGCTTTGTTCAATTCCGTCACTTTTTCCACATGTTTGCGGTATTTCGCGACAGTCTGCGCAGCAGCTCGGGGCAGCTGAGTTCGTTTCAGGCGCTGATGCTCAGCCTGGCGGGCCGAGTGGGCGCCGGTAACATCGCCGGCGTCGGCATCGCCGTGACCCTGGGCGGCCCTGGCGCTGTGTTCTGGATGTGGGTGACGGCGCTGGTCGGCATGGCCAGCAGCTTCTTCGAATGCTCCCTCGGGCAGCTGTACAAACGCTGCGACTCCGAAGGCCAGTACCGTGGCGGCCCGTCGTATTACATCAAGCATGGCCTGGGCAAGCGCTGGCTGGGCATGGTCATGGCGGTCCTGCTGCTGGTGACCTTCGGTTTCGCCTTCAACGGCCTGCAATCCCACGCGGTCACCCACTCGCTCAATGACGCCTTTGGCGTATCGCCGGGGTATGCCGGTATCGGCCTGGCGGTATTGCTGGGACTGGTCTTCGTCGGTGGTATCAAACGTATCGCTGCCGTCGCCGATCTGTTGGTGCCGATCAAGACGCTGGTCTATATCGCGGTCACCCTGTACGTCATCGGGGTGCAGTTCGAGCACGTTCCACACATGTTGATGACCATCGTCAAAAGCGCCTTTGGCCTGGATGAAGTGTTCGGCGGTCTGATCGGCAGCGCCATCGTCATGGGTGTGAAGCGCGGTGTGTTCGCCAACGAGGCTGGCCTTGGCAGTGCACCGAACGTTGCCGCCGTGGCACAGGTCGAGCACCCGATAGCGCAAGGCGTGGTTCAGGCTTTCAGCGTGTTTCTGGATACCTTCGTCATCTGTACCTGCACCGCGTTGCTGATCCTGCTCTCCGGGTTCTACACTCCCGGCTTCGAGGGTGACGGCATCGCCTTGACCCAGAACTCGCTGGCCGCGGTGGTCGGTGACTGGGGCAAGCTGTTCATCAGCGTGGCGCTGTCGTTGTTCGTGTTCACTTCGATCCTCTACAACTACTACCTGGGCGAAAACAGCCTGCGTTTCCTGCTTGGCGAAAGCCGCAAGGCGCTGATCGGCTACCGCGCGCTGGTGCTGGCGCTGGTCCTCTGGGGTGCGGTGGAAGACCTCGGCACGGTGTTCGCCTTTGCCGACATCACCATGACCCTGCTGGCGTTCGTCAACCTGATCGCACTGGCGATGCTGTTCAAGATCGGTTTGCGTATCCTGCGCGACTACGACGACCAGCGTAAGGCAGGCATCAAGACCCCGGTATTCGACTCCAGCCAGTTCCCCGATCTGGACCTGGACTTGCAAGCCTGGCCCAAACCCGGCAGCGAGCAGCCAGTCGCCATGCCCGAAGCGGCCGATCGCAAGCCCGTCGTCGACGCACGTTAATCATCTGACAGTCAGTCCAGGGAGAAAGGCATGAATCGCGAAAACCACGCACCGGCCAGGCAAGTGATGGTGCTGTATACCGGCGGCACCATCGGCATGCAGGCCAGCGAAAACGGGTTGGCGCCAGCCGCTGGGTTCGGCGCGCGCATGGCCGATCAACTGGCTGGCCAGCCTGCGCTGGTGGTGCCGCAGTGGCAGTTTCGCGAAATGTCCCCGTTGATCGACAGCGCTAACATGACACCCGACTACTGGCAGCGGCTGCGCGAGGCCGTGGTCGATGCGGTTGAGGTCAGCGGCTGCGACGCGGTGTTGATCCTGCACGGTACCGACACCTTGGCCTACAGCGCTGCCGCCATGAGTTTTCAACTACTGGGGCTGGAGGCTGCGGTGGTCTTCACCGGCTCCATGCTGCCGGCCGGCGTCCCGGACAGCGATGCCTGGGAAAACGTCAATGGCGCGTTGCAAGCCTTGGGCAAAGGTTTGGCGTCGGGGGTGCATTTGTACTTCCACGGTGAGCTGTTGCAGCCGACACGTTGCGCAAAGATCCGCAGCTTCGGGCGTAACCCCTTCGCTGCGCTGAATCGCAGCCGTGGGGGTGAAGTCGCATCAGCATTGCCGGCAACGCTCAATTACCGCCAGCCCAAACAGCTGGCCAATGTGGCCGTACTGCCGCTGTTTCCCGGCATTGGCGCGGCGCACCTGGACGGGTTGATCGACAGCGGCATTCAAGGCCTCGTCCTCGAATGCTTCGGCAGCGGCACCGGGCCCAGCGACAACCCGGCTTTCCTGGAAAGCCTGGACCGCGCGCGCGAGCGGGGTATCGTCGTGGTCGCCATCACTCAATGTCACGAAGGCGGCGTGGAGCTGGACGTCTACGAAGCCGGCAGTCGTCTGCGCGGCGTCGGCGTGCTGTCCGGCGGCGGCATGACGCGTGAAGCGGCGTTTGGCAAGTTGCATGCACTGCTGGGTGCGGGGCTGACCGCGGAGGAGGTACGGCGCCTGGTGGTGCTGGATGTGTGTGGGGAGTTGTGCTGAAGATGGCTGAAACCCGTACGTAGCAGCACGGCTCGGCCGGCCGTAGGCGTTCAGCTTGCTGCGGACCGCGATCGGGCACCGGCAGTAGAATCAGACGGCTCGCTGGGTCAGGTGGGTAGCGTTCACAGGGTTTGCTGGCGCTTCGCGCCAGATCGTCGGCAAGCCGGACTCCCACGCCCTCCGGGCAGAGGCAACGACATCTGTCGCCGCATGCTTTGATTCTGGCCGTAGGCCGTGGGAGATTCTACGGTTTCAAACAAGCTCCTCAAGCAGCTTTGGGCTATTGCGCCGCCTGCTTTTGATTCTGGCCGAAGGCCGTGGGAGCTTGGCTTGCCAGCGATCTGCCGGGCACCGGCAGTAGAATCAGACGGCTCGCTGGGTCAGGTTCATAGCGTTCACAGGGTTTGCTGGCGCTTCGCGCCAGATCGTCGGCAAGGTGGAGCGCCACCCCGGCGGACTCCCACGCCCTCCGGGCAGAGGCAACGACATCTGTCGCCGCCTGCTTTGATTCTGGCCATAGGCCGTGGGAGCGGGCTTGCTGGCGAATGTGTCAGCAAGCCCATCATCAAAGTGTCAGAGCGGTGCAGAACCCAACGGCACAGCTCTTGCTCCCCTTCCGCGATCAGGAAGCCATCGGAACGCGCTCATGCTCCACTCTCACCTCACCACCCTCAACGCCGTTTCGCTGGTGCTCGAAACGTTTTCGGCCGAAGGCTGGGGCAGCGAGGCGTTGCTGGCCGGGAGCGGGATCACTGAGGCGGACTTGAGTCGGCCGGACATTCGCATCACCACGTTTCAGGAATTGCAGGTCTGCGCCAACGCTGTGGCGCTGCGTCGGGAGATCGGTTTGCCGTTGGGGCGGCGCATGCATGTGTCGTCCTACGGGATTCTCGGTTACGCCCTGCTCACCAGTGCCACTTTCGGTGACGCCCTGAGGCTCGCGCTGGAGTATCCGGCGCTGCTCGGCACTTTATTCGAGCTGCAGCTGATCGAAGACGGTGAACGAGTCTGGTTCAGCGCCAGCGACTATCGCGACGATGAAAGCCTGCGGGTATTCAACGCCGAGCTGTGCATGGCGTCGCTGAAGGTGATCTGCGATGACCTGCTGGGCAAACCGCTGCCTTTGCTGGATGCACGCTTCGCCCACGCCGCGCCGGATTACCAGGCGAGTTATCGGGAAAGCTTCGCCTGCACGCTGCGCTTCAATGCCCAGGACAATGCGTTCGCTTTCGACAGACGCTGGCTCGATCAGCCGTTGACCCTTGCCGATCCTGTTACGCACCGCGACATGCGTGAGCGCTGTCGTCGGCAGAACATCGAGTTCACCGGGCGTCAGGTCTGGTTGGGGCGGATTCGCCACCTACTCGATGATCAGCTGGAGAAGACGCCCAGCCTGAGCGTGCTGGCTGAAAAAATGAACTGCTCGGAGCGCACCCTGCGCCGCCACTTGCACGCCACGGGCAGCAGCTATCAGCAGTTGCTCGACGAGCTACGCTTCGAGCGAGCCAAGCAAATGCTGCAGGATGACCAACTGCCCATCCATCGCATCGCCGAGGTATTGGGGTTCAGTGAAACCGCAAGCTTCAGGCATGCCTTTATCCGCTGGAGCGGTGTTGCCCCGAGTCAGTTTCGGGTGTGATAACGCCATCCCTGTAGCAGCCCGGCTTGCCGGCGGTGACTGGCTTCAGATCGCTAGCGGCGGCAAGCCGGTCTGCTACAGATCAAGGCCCGTCGAGACATCTCGCGATGTAGCCGCTACCCGACTGCCTCCAAACAGGGCGCCACGCCTCAATTGGGGGCGATATACGGACAGCATTTATGTCCGGATCTATCCCCTTTTGGCCGTTTCCGTCGTTCCCCATACAGCCTGGCGCTACAAGAATGTCGGACAACTTAGCCATCAGGAAAACAACAAAATGCTGACGATCTATTCAGACGATCACCATCTGCATCACGGCCGCTGCGAGCTGATCGACGGCAAGCTGATGCCCTGCTTCGAAATGCCATCGCGAGCCGATCATGTGCTGCAGCGCGTCAGGGACCGAGAAATCGGTGCCGTGGAGGCGCCGCAGGATTTCGGCATCGACCCGATCAAACGCATTCACACCCAGGCCTTCCTGGAATTTTTCGAAGGCGCCTGGGCACGTTGGGCCCAGACCGATCCAGAGGGCGATCTGCTGCCCTACACCTGGCCTGCGCGTACCTTGCGCTCGGTCATTCCCACCAGCCTGCACGGCCAGCTGGGTTACTACACCTTCGACGCCGGTGCGCCGATTACCGCCGGCACCTGGCAAGCCGCGTACAGCGCAGCCCAGGTCGCCCTTACCGCGCAGGCCGCGATCCAGAAGGGCGAGCGCAGTGCTTTCGCCCTGTGCCGGCCACCCGGCCATCACGCTGCCAGCGATGTAATGGGCGGCTACTGCTACTTGAACAACGCCGCCATCGCCGCCCAGGCATTCCTTGATCAAGGCCACAAAAAGGTCGCGATCCTCGATGTCGATTACCACCATGGCAACGGCACCCAATCGATTTTCTATGCGCGCAGCGACGTGCTGTTCACCTCGATTCATGGCCACCCGGAAGCTGAGTTTCCGTTCTTTCTCGGGTACCAGGACGAGCTGGGCGAAGGCGCTGGCGAAGGCTTCAATTTCAACTATCCACTGGCAGCTGGCAGTGACTGGGCAAAGTGGAGCGCGGCGCTGGAGCAGGCCTGCGAGCAGATCGAGCGCTACGGCGCGGACGTTGTGGTGGTGTCGTTGGGCGTGGACACCTTCAAGGACGACCCGATCTCGCAATTCAAGCTCGACAGTCCCGACTATCTGCGCATGGGCGAGCGCATCGCGCGCCTGGGCAAACCGACCCTGTTTGTGATGGAAGGCGGCTATGCCGTCGAGGAAATCGGCATCAACGCCGTGAACGTGCTGGAAGGTTTTGAAAGCGTTTGACCCCTCCGAATCAGAAGAGAGACAACGATGAACAGACTCAAGCGCTTTATTGCAGCGGCGTTTCTTACCACATCAGGCGCGGCGATTCTCGGCGCCGCCGCACAGGCCGATGAGCAGAAAACCCTGCGCGTCTACAACTGGTTCGACTACATCACTCCGCAGACCCTGGAGAACTTCAAGAAGGACACCAAGGTCCCGCTGATCTACGACATCTTCGACACCAACGAGGCGCTGGAGGCCAAGCTGCTGACCGGCAACTCGGGCTACGACGTGGTGGTGCCTTCCAATGTGTTCCTGGCCAAGCAGATCGAAGCCGGCGTATTTCAACCGCTGGACAAGAGCAAACTGCCGAACTACTCGCACCTTGATCCCAAGCTGATGAAGCTTCTGGAAGCTAACGATCCGGGCAACAAGTTTGCCGTGCCCTACATGTACGGCACCATCCTGATCGGCTTCAACCCGGACAAGGTCAAGGCAGTGCTGGGCGACAAGGCGCCTGTGGACAGCTGGGACCTGATCTTCAAGGAAGAGAACATCAGCAAGCTCAAGCAGTGCGGCGTGACGCTGCTGGATTCGCCGTCGGAGATTCTGCCTCTGGCCCTGCAGCATCTGGGGCTGGATCCGAACAGCAAGAATCCGAAGGACTACGAAAAGGCGGAAGCCTTGTTGATGAAGATTCGCCCGTACATCACCTATTTCCACTCCTCCAAGTACATGGCCGACATCGCCAACGGCGACATCTGCGTGGCCGTGGGTTATTCGGGCAGCTTCTCCCAGGCCGCCAACCGCGCCAAGGAAGCCAAGAACGGCGTAGTCGTGGACATGCGTCTGCCCAAGGAAGGCGCGCCGATCTGGTTCGACATGCTGGCGATTCCCAAAGGCGCCAAGGATCAGGAAGACGCCTACACCTTCATCAACTACCTGCTGCAACCGAAGGTGATCGCGCCGATCAGCGATTTTGTCGGGTATCCAAACCCGAACAAGGACGCCACCGAGATGGTCGACCCGGCGATCCGCAACAATCCGAATCTGTACCCGACCGAAGACGCCATGAAGACCCTGTACACCCTGACCCCGCTGCCGCGGGACGCCGAACGGGCACGGACGCGGGTATGGACCAAGATCAAGTCGGGGACCTGAGACTAACCAGTCAAACTGACACAACTCTCATCCTGTAGCAGTCCGGCTTGCCGGCGCAGACGTCCGCCCGATCGCTACCGCCGGCAAGCCGGACTGCCACAGGTTTTTCACGGAGCTTATCGCTGTTTTTCAGTGGCATCGCGCAGCATCGAATTCAGGTTCCCCGAGATGTTGGCGCACAAGGCCTTCATCTGGATCTCATGCTCTGACGCCTTGAACGGGCTCTGCAGATCAGTGCCGATCTTCTCGATCGCCAGCAGCATGAAACCCACCACCGTCGACGCCAATGGCGTGAACCAGCCCAGCGTTTCAACCAGGCCAATCGGCACGATGATGCAGAACATGGTGATAAACAGCCTTGGGAAGGTCACGTACGGATAAGGCAATGGCGTATTGGCAATTCGCTCCATGCCGCCCTGGCAGTTGGAAATTTCCACCAATGTCGCTTCAAGCCGCTCCAGACGAATGCTGTCCAGCCGTCCTGCCTTGTATTCAGCGGCGATGATGGCGGCGGATTCATTGAGAATGTCGTTGGGGAAATTGTTGGTACGCGTGCGCCGCTCATACTCCGCACGGGGGATCATCGCAGTGACGTCCTCGCCGCAATCGCCACCTTTCAGATGCGCCGACAGGCACTCGACGTAGGCGACATGACGGCGCAGCAGGACGCCCTTGACCGGATTCAGTTCATCCTCGTCATCAATCAGCGTCAGCACCTGCCGCGCGAAGCTGCGGGAATTATTGACCAGACCTCCCCACAGCGTGCGCGCTTCCCACCAGCGGTTGTAGGCACTGGAATTGCGAAAGCTGGTCAGGACCACCAATGCCGAGCCGAGCAAGGTCAGGGGCATCGATGGCAAGGTGATCTTGCGTTCCAGATACAGCATGAAGTCGACCGTAACGATCACATCCCAGATCAACAACCAGAACAGTGACCAACCGATGTAGGTAAAGGTCCTGATCATGGCGCGGTATTTCTTGATGATCATTTCTCGCAAAAGCCACCCCCGTTCAGAAACCAGTGATCGGGTACGGCAACATGCACAAACCCCAAAGGTTCGAATGCAAATGGACCCGATGGTTCGCAAGCAGCTTTATTGATCACCCATCAATGGCTGTAGCAGCCCGGCTTGTCGGCGCTGGCGCCTTGGAAATCTTTACCTGCGCCGGGCCGGACTGCTGCGGCATCCCATCGGCAAATGACAGATTATTCATGGAACGAACCCGCCCTCCCCGTGCTCAACAACTATCTTGGATGCTTCAGCCACTCGTCACGAGGAGAAAGTAATGGGCTCGTCTTCAACAACTCACTCCATCGAACAACACAGCGACCGCGACCAACTGACCATCAATACCATCCGCACCCTGGCCATGGATGCCGTGCAGAAGGCCAACTCCGGCCACCCTGGCACGCCCATGGCACTGGCGCCGGTCGGCTACACGCTGTGGAAGGATTTCCTGCGCTATCACCCGGAACATCCTGACTGGCCGAATCGCGACCGCTTTGTGCTCTCGGTGGGTCACGCCTCGATGTTGTTGTATTCGCTGCTGCATCTGGCAGGCGTGGTGGAGATAGACGAGCACGGCAAGCGCTCCGGCAAACCGGCCGTCAGCCTTGAGGACATCAAGCAATTCCGCCAGATGGACTCCAAGACCCCAGGCCACCCGGAATACCGCATGACCACCGGCGTGGAGACCACCACAGGCCCGCTGGGTCAGGGCTGCGCGAACAGCGTCGGCATGGCGATGGCCGAGCGCTGGCTGGGCGAGCACTTCAACAAGCCAGGCGCCACGCTGTTCGATTACAACGTCTATGTGTTGTGCGGCGACGGCGACATGATGGAAGGCGTTACTGGCGAGGCAGCCTCGATTGCCGGCCACCTGAAGCTGTCGAACCTGTGCTGGATCTACGACAACAACACCATCAGCATCGAAGGCCACACCGAGCTTGCGTACAGCGATGACGTGCGCAAGCGCTTCGAAGGCTATGGCTGGAAAACCTTGCACGTGAAGGATGCCAACGACGCAGCGGCGCTGGCCGAGGCGATCAAGACCTTCCAGCAGACCGACAGCGCACCGACGCTGATTGTCGTCGACAGCGTGATCGGCTACGGCTCCCCCAACAAACACAACACCGCCTCAGCCCATGGCGAGCCGTTGGGCGAAGATGAAATCAAGCTGACCAAGAAAGCCTACGGTTGGGACGAGAACAGCAGTTTTCTGGTGCCCGAAGACGCCCGTCATTACTTGCGTGACGCATTGCTGGGCCGTAGCAGCGGCGATTACCAAGCCTGGACCAAAACCTTCGCGCAGTTTGAGAAGAACCAGCCGGAACTGGCCGACGAGCTCAAGCGCATGCGCGCAGGCGAGATGCCTGAGGGCTGGAAAGACAAGCTGATGAATTTCGAAACCGATGCCAAGGGCGTCGCATCGCGCGCCTCCGGCGGCAAGGTGCTGAACGCTTTCGCGCAGAAGATCCCATGGCTGATCGGCGGCTCTGCCGACCTCTCGCCTTCGACCAAGACCAATCTGACGTTCGAGGGTGCCGGCAGTTTCGAAGCTGGCAGCTACAGTGGCCGCAATCTGCACTTCGGGGTCCGCGAACACGCCATGGGCTCGATTGCCAACGGCTTGGCGTTGTCCTACATACGTCCGTATACCTCAACCTTCCTGGTGTTCAGCGATTACATGAAGCCGCCGATTCGTCTGGCGTCGATCATGGAATTGCCAGTGGTGTTCGTGTTCACCCACGACTCGATCGGCGTCGGCGAAGACGGCCCGACCCACCAACCCATCGAACAACTGACACAGCTTCGCGCCACACCCGGCGTGCTGACCCTGCGTCCGGGTGACGCCAACGAAACCGCGCAGGCGTGGAAGATCGCTCTGGCGCAGACCAAGCGGCCGTCGTGCCTGGTGCTGTCCCGTCAGCCACTGGTGACACTGGATCGCTCGAAATATGCGAGCGCCGAAGGTGTCGCCAAAGGCGCCTACGTGCTGGCCGATGCGGTAGAAGGCAAGGTGGACGTGATTCTGATTGCCACCGGCAGCGAGGTCGGCATGACAGTCGAGGCGTTCGAGAAGCTCAAGGCCGAAGGTATCGCCGCGCGTGTGGTCTCGATGCCCAGCTGGGAGCTGTTCGAGGATCAGGACAAGGCCTACCGCGACAGCGTACTGCCGCCAGAGGTGACCGCACGTCTGGTGGTCGAACAGGCCGGACCCGTAGGCTGGGATCGTTATGTCGGGCAGTCTGGGGAGAAGATTGTGATGAACACGTTCGGCGCCTCGGCGCCTATCGATAAGCTCCAGGCCAAGTTCGGGTTTACCGCCGAGAACATCGTCAAAGTGGCCAAGGGGCAGATCGGCAAATAGACGGGCCTCTCAGGGCGCTGTCATTCCCCTGTAGCAGTCCGGCTTGCCGGCGGTAGCGAGCTCGAATCCGCCACCGCCGGCAAGCTGCACTGTTGCAGGGTTTTTCAATGTCCTGGCTCAGCAGCCGCTCAACACGACCGGACGCCGCTCACCTTCGAAGAAGAACGGACGGATGCGCACGCCAACCGCGTTACCGGCAAAGGCTGCGATCAGCCACAGCCATCCGTGCACGCTGCCCGAAGCGATGCCACTGAAGTAAGCGCCGATGTTGCAGCCATAGGCCAGGCGCGAACCGTAGCCCAGCAACAGACCGCCAATTACAGCAGCCACCAGCGAACGGGTCGGAATCTTCAGGCTTGGCGAGAAACGTCCTGCCAATCCAGCCGCCACCGCCGCACCCAGCATGATGCCGATGTCCATCACCGTTGTGATGTCTTCCCACACCGGTGCCGCCAGTGCCTTGGCATTGGCTGGCATCTGCCAGAACACCCAGCTGCCGACGTCCACGCCCAGACCACTTGCCACCTTCGCACCCCACAGCGCGAACGCTGAGGTGATGCCCCATGGGCGCCCCGCCAACGCCAGGGTCGCGTAGTTCAGCAGCGCCAGCGCCACCGCGCCCCACACCAGCGGCCAGGGTCCGCGCAGGAAGCGCCGCAGGCCCACATGCTCACTGATGACAGCCGACTCCAGCTCACCATGACGGCGCTTTTCCAGCTTGATGGTGACCAGCGCAATCACCGCGAACAACGCCAGGCTCATCACCAGAGCCGGGATCACGCCGAAGGTTTTGACAATGGAGGTCGCAGGAAACGACGGCAGCGAGAACCACCAGTCCACGTGGTGGGTGGCGATGACCGAGCCGATGATGAAAAACAGCAGTGTCACCAGCATCCGTGCATTGCCGCCACCGACCGTGAACAACGTCCCGGACGCGCAGCCGCCGCCCATCTGCATGCCGATACCGAAAATGAACGCACCGAACACCACCGAAACCCCGGCAGGTGCGACCAGCCCGGTCACCGGCGTGCCGAACAGCGTGCCTGCGCCAAGTGCAGGGAAGAACAGCACCACGGCAATCGCCAGCATCACCATTTGCGCCCGCAGACCGGCGCCACGACGATCGTTGATAAATACCCGCCAGGCAGAGGTGAAGCCAAAGGCTGCGTGGTACAGGGTCAGGCCCAGTGCCGCGCCGACGATCAGCAACAACACCTGTTTGCTGCCGACAGCGGACTGGAGAAACAGCGCGCCGATCACCAGCACAATGAAGGCGACCAGCGGCGTGCCGAACTTGCGCTCAGGCGTCGCAGAGAGAGGAAGGCTCATGAATGTATCTCAGGGAGAGGTTGCAATGGGCGCGAGTATACCCCCGTGGATGCTGGGTTGCAGGCGCAACCGACAATTGTAGGAGTGAGCTTGCTCGCGATCGGCCACTGGCTCAAACAGTGGACCTGGGTGGCCCTATCGCGAGCAAGCTCACTCCTACACAGAAGCGTGTGGATGTCCTAGTCCCGCCACACCGTCCTCAACCGCTCCAGCGCCGAGGCGATGTCAGCCTCCGGCACCGCCGCGAAGCCCAGCACCAGTCCTGCCCGGTTATCCACAGGGGTATCGGATTCCGGCAACCAGTGCTCACTCAACGGCGCGACCTCGACGCCGACGCTTTCAGCTTTGGCGACCAGCTCTCGCTCTCGAGCCAGGCTCTGCACCTTAACCGACACATGCAACCCTGCCGCAGGTTTGGTCATCGGGCTGCAACCACGCAGTTCGTCGGGCCAGCCGGCAAGCAAGGCATCGCGCCGACTCAACGCTGCGCGGCGCATACGCCGGATGTGCCGCTGAAAATGCCCGGCAGCGATGAATTCAGCCATCACCGCCTGGGTGCCGATCTCCGAATGACGCATGTCCAGCGCCCGACGTTGACTGAACGGCTTGACCAGATTAAGCGGCAGCACCAGGTAACCCAGACGCAGGGCTGGAAACGCCACCTTGCCGAACGTCCCGACGTAAAGCACCCGTCCATGCCGATCCAGGGCCGCCAATGGCGCCAGTGGAGCACCGCTGTAGCGATATTCGCCGTCATAGTCGTCCTCGACGATCCAGCCCTGGGTACGCTGCGCCCACGCCAGTAAATCCAGGCGCCGCGCCAGGCTCATGGTGACGCCCAAGGGGTACTGATGCGAGGGCGTGACATACGCCAGCTTGCAGCTGTTGTCGTTCAGATCCGGGCTGCGCATGCCCTCATTGTCCACCGGCATGCCGCGCAAACTCGCACCTGCCACAGCGAAGGCATGTCCGGCGGCGCGGTAGCCGGGATTTTCGATTGCCACACTGTCGCCCTGATCCAGCAGCAGCTGTGCACAAAGGGTAATTGCCTGTTGCGCACCACTGGTGATCACAATTTGTTCAGGCGCACACTGCAAGTCACGTGATGTGCGCAAATACACCGCGATCAGCTCGCGCAAGCGCCACTCGCCGGCCGGGTCGCCATAGCCCAACTGATGCAGCCCCGGTTTGCACCAGAAAGCCGCGTGCAGCTTGCCCCAGACCTCGAACGGGAACAGGTCGAACGCCGGTACGCCGACTCTGAACGCCCTGGGCAAACCGGTTTTATGGGCGCCCAAATGATGGCGTTGCAGCAGATCCAGAGAAGTACTGTGGATAACTTCACTGGACAAATCACCAGCGTCATTTGACAGATTTGTGGATAAACCTGTTGATAAGCTTGGTGATAAGCCTGTGGACAGTTTTGTGGATAGTTTTTTGGCAGCAGCAGGCTTATCCGGCAGCCGAGCGACATAAGTGCCGTCGCCGACACGTCCCTCGGTGAAACCTTCGGCGTAGAGCTGATCGTAGGCGCGCATCACGCTGTTGCGGGAGATCGACAATGATGCGGCCAGATCGCGGCTCGCAGGGAGCCGTGTGCCGCTGCTCAGACGCCCGTCGAGTATGCGCAGGCGCAGCGCCTGATAAAGCTGGCGGCTCAAACCATGCCGGCGATCCAGTTCCATACCGGCGAAGTCGAAGGTCAGCGAAGGGGTGACGGCTGGCATGGATTGGCCCTATGAAATTGACCGTTAATGGTTCTTACATCAGACCAATAGGCTGCCTAGGATTGAGCCAATCGCCAAGGAAAATCTCATGTACATACCCAGCCACTTCAAGGATGAGGACCTCGTCAGTCTGCACCGGCAAATCGAAGGCACGCGCCTTGCGACTCTGGTGACGTTCGACGCCACGGGTCTGCAAGCCAGCCACGTGCCGCTGCTGCTCAACGCCGATGAAGGGCCGAACGGCACGCTGTACGGCCATCTGGCCAAGGCCAATGCTCAGTGGAAGTCACTGGCCGATGGCGAGGCGCTGCTGATCTTTCAAGGCGCCGACGCCTACATCAGCCCGTCCTTCTACGCTGCTAAGGCTGAGCATGGCAAAGTGGTTCCAACCTGGAATTACCTGGCGGTGCATGCCTACGGTCGACCCGAAGTGTTTACCGACCCCGAGCGGCTACTGGCGATCGTCAGCGGTCTGACCGACAAGCACGAAGGCGCCCGTGCCGAGCCATGGGCGGTGAGCGATGCCCCGGCGCACTACATTGAAAAAATGCTCAACGGGATCGTCGGCTTTGCCATCCCCATCGATCGACTGGAAGGCAAGCGCAAGCTCAACCAGAACCGCAGTGCCGAAGACATCGCCGGCGTCAGCAAAGGCCTGGCTGCCAGTCAGGACCACAACGATCAGGAAATCGCTCGCTTGATGAGCCAAGGATAACCTCGTGTCTGATGTGCAAATCCGCCCTGTCACCGCCGCTGATCACGACGCCTGGCTACCGCTGTGGAAGGCTTATCTGACCTTCTACAAAACCGAACTGCCCGACGCTGTCACCCAGAGTACCTGGCAGCGCTTTCTCGACAGCCATGAGCCGACCCATGCAGCGCTGGCCTGGGAAGACGGCAAGGCTGTCGGCATGGTGCATTTCATCTTTCATCGCTCCAACTGGAGCATCAACTATTCGTGCTACCTGCAGGATTTGCTGGTGGTGCCCGAGCAACGCGGTACAGGCGTGGGCCGCAAGCTGATCGAATACGTATACGTCGCCGCGAAAAAAGGCGGCGCCGACAAGGTTCACTGGCTTACGCACGAGACCAATACCACAGCGATTGGGCTGTATGAGCGCATCGCCGAACGCCCCGGCTTCATTCAATTTCGCAAACCGCTGTAAGACTGGAAATCCATCATGTCGAACCTCGAACACTGGCAATCGGCAAAGTTGCCGGATACACGCACGTTGAGCGGCCGCTTCATTCGTCTGGAAAAACTCGATGCAGCCCGCCACGCCGATGGGCTCTGGGACGCATTGCAAGGCCCCGGTGCCGACCCTAAGCTGTGGGATTACCTGGCGGTCGGCCCGTTTTCCGAGCGCGGCGCATTCGACGACTACCTCGCGGGCCTGGAGGCGTCGACCGACCCATGGTTCTACACCGTGATCGATCAGCAGACGGGGGCTATCGATGGCTTCCTCAGTTTGATGTCCATCGTCCCCAGCGCCGGCCGTATCGAGATCGGCCACGTCACCTTTGGCGCCTCGATGCAGCGCACTCCCAAGAGCACCGAGGCTGTCTATCTGCTGGCCGAAGAGTCATTTGCACTGGGCAATCGTCGTCTGGAGTGGAAATGCAACGCTGACAACGCCCGCTCCATGAGCGCCGCCGAGCGTTTCGGTTTCAGCTTCGAAGGCACCTTCCGCCAGCACATGGTGGTCAAGGGCAAGAACCGCAACACGGCGTGGTTTTCCATTCTGGACAGCGAATGGCCGCAGTTGCAGCAGGCCTTTGCGGCCTGGCTGGCTGTGGATAACTTCAACAGCGGCGAGCAGATCCAGACCTTGGCAGATTTGCGCAAACGATGACCCCCGTAGTGTTCGTGCGCTTCTGCCAGCCGGCACCATACCTGTAGCAGTCCGGCTTGCCGGCGGTGGCGCTCTCGGGATCCTGCGGCCCGTTGCGCGGTGGGGCTGATTTCCAGGCAAAAAAAAGAGGAGCCACGAGAGCTCCCCCAGAGGTAAACAGTGGCCGGCCGCGTCTGTGCGCGGCGGCCATTTATCCATGTTGCGTCGCGATCAGCCCTCGATCTCGACCAGAATCTCGCCCGGGTTCACACGATCGCCTTTGGCGACGTGAATCGCCACGACCTTGCCGGCCACGGCCGCCTGGACTTCGGTTTCCATTTTCATCGCTTCGGTGATCAACACAGCCTGACCGGCTTTCACCACATCGCCTTCCTTGACCAACACATCGACAATGTTGCCCGGCATGGTAGTGCTGACGTGGCCGGGCTTGCTGGCCTGCGGTCGTTTGCCGATGCCACCGCCGACGAATTCGTTGAGCGGCTCGAACACCACTTCTTCCGGCATGCCGTCGATGGACAGATAGAAGTGGCGCTTGCCTTCAGCCTTCACGCCGACCCCGGTGATGTCGACCCGGTAACTCTCGCCATGGACGTCGATGACAAACTCGGTCGGCACACCCTCACCGCCCGCCCTGGCCACAGCACCCGGTTCAGGAATCGGCAGCAGAGGCTCTGGAGCCAAGGTGCCCGCAGCACGCTCTTCGAGGAACTTGCGGCCAATGTCCGGGAACATGGCGTAGGTCAGTACGTCTTCCTCGGATTTGGCCAAGGCACCGATTTCGCCGCGCAGCTTGGTCATTTCCGGTTTCAGCAGGTCAGCCGGGCGGACGTCGATCAGTTCTTCATTGCCGATCGCCTGACGACGCAACTTCTCATCGACAACGCCCGGTGCCTTGCCATAGCCACCGGTGAGGTACAGTTTCACCTCGTTGGTGATGGTCTTGTAACGCTCGCCGGCCAGCACGTTGAAGAACGCCTGCGTTCCGACGATCTGCGAAGTCGGGGTCACCAGCGGCGGGTAGCCCAGGTCCTTGCGCACGCGCGGGATCTCGGCCAGCACTTCGCCCATGCGGTTCAGCGCGCCCTGCTCCTTGAGCTGGTTGGCGAGGTTGGAAATCATCCCGCCCGGCACCTGATTGACTTGAACGCGGGTATCGACGGCGGTGAACTCGCTTTCGAACTGGTGATATTTCTTACGAACCGCGTAGAAATACAGACCGATTTCCTGCAGCAGCTCCAGATTCAGGCCGGTGTCGAATTCGCTGCCTTTGAGCGCCGCGACCATCGATTCGGTACCTGGATGGCTGGTGCCCCAGGCGAAGCTGGAGATGGCGGTGTCAATGTGATCGGCACCGTTTTCAATGGCCTTCAACTGGCACATAGCAGCCAGACCCGCAGTGTCGTGGGAATGGATAAACACCGGCAGTGACTGCTCGGCCTTCAGCGCCTTGACCAGCTCGCCGGTGGCGTACGGGGTCAGCAGGCCGGCCATGTCCTTGATGGCAACGGAGTCGCAACCCATGGCTTCCATCTGTTTGGCCTGAGCGACAAAGGCTTCAATGGTGTGCACCGGGCTCGTGGTGTAGGCGATGGTGCCTTGGGCATGCTTGCCTGCCGCTTTCACGGCTTCGATGGCCACGCGCAGGTTACGCACATCGTTCATGGCGTCGAAAATA
Organism: Pseudomonas sp. NPDC087358; assembly: GCF_044900785.1. Taxonomy (NCBI): domain Bacteria; kingdom Pseudomonadati; phylum Pseudomonadota; class Gammaproteobacteria; order Pseudomonadales; family Pseudomonadaceae; genus Pseudomonas; species Pseudomonas sp. NPDC087358. Next base: position 60,407 of record NZ_JBJDOA010000007.1, on the reverse strand, counting down.
CGGAACACATCGATGCCGTTGACCGCAGCCTTGGCCACGAACGCCTTGACCACATCGTCGCTGTAGTGGCGGTAGCCGAGCAGGTTCTGGCCGCGCAGGAGCATCTGCAGTCGCGTATTGGGCAACGCGGCGCGCAACTGGCGCAGGCGCTCCCACGGGTCTTCCTTCAAGAAGCGCACGCAGGCATCGAACGTCGCGCCACCCCAGACTTCCAGCGACCAATAACCGACCTTGTCGAGCTTTTCGCAGATCGGCAGCATATCTTCGGTGCGCATGCGGGTCGCCAGCAGCGACTGGTGAGCGTCGCGCAGGATGGTGTCGGTTACGAAGATTTTCTTGGACATTGATGTGTTCCTCACAGGCCTGCGTGGGCGGCAATGGCGGCGGCGATGGCCAGAGCCAGCTCTTCGGGTTTGCGCTTGATCGAGTAGTTGGTCAGTTCCGGGTGGCTTTCAACGAAGCTGGTATTGAACTGGCCGCTGCGGAATTCCGGGTTGCGCAGGATTTCCTGGTAATAGGCGGCGGTGGTCTTCACCCCTTGCAGGCGCATGTCGTCCAGCGCGCGCAGGCCACGGTCCATCGCCTCTTCCCAGGTCAGCGCCCAGACAATCAGCTTCAGGCACATCGAATCGTAGAACGGCGGAATGGTGTAGCCGGTGTAGATCGCCGTGTCGGTACGCACGCCAGGCCCGCCGGGCGCGTAGTAGCGAGTGATCTTGCCGAAGCTGGGCAGGAAGTTGTTCTTCGGGTCTTCGGCGTTGATGCGAAACTGCAACGCGAAACCTCGGTGGATGATGTCTTCCTGCTTGACCGAAAGCGGCAGGCCCGAAGCGATGCGAATCTGCTCGCGGACGATGTCGATACCGGTGATTTCTTCGGTGATGGTGTGCTCGACCTGAACCCGGGTGTTCATTTCCATGAAGTACACCTCGCCCTCGGCGAGCAGGAACTCCACGGTACCGGCGTTCTCGTAACCCACCGCCTTGGCCGCACGCACCGACAGGTCGCCGATGTAGGCGCGCTGTTCCGGGGTCAGCTGAGGGCTTGGCGCGATTTCGATGAGCTTCTGGTTGCGGCGCTGGATCGAACAGTCACGCTCGAACAGATGCACGACGTTGCCGAAGCTGTCACCGAGGATCTGCGCCTCGATGTGCTTGGGATTGACGATGCATTTTTCCAGGAACACTTCAGCCTTGCCGAACGCCTTGGTGGCCTCGGAAATGACCCGGGGAAACGCCTGCTCAAGCTCCTCGCGACTGTTGCAGCGACGGATGCCGCGCCCGCCACCGCCGGAAGTAGCCTTGAGCATCACCGGGTAACCGATACGCTCGCCTTCAACCAGGGCTTCAGCGATATCGGCCACGTTGCCTTCAGTGCCTGGCGTAACAGGCACGCCAGCCTTGATCATGCTGCGGCGCGCCTCGGTCTTGTCGCCCATGCGGCGGATCACTTCAGCGGACGGACCGATGAACTTGATCCCACGTTCGGCGCAGATGTCGGCCAGTTCGGCGTTTTCCGACAGAAAGCCATAGCCGGGGTGCAACGCATCGCAACCGGTCTCTACGGCCAGATTCACCAGTTTGCGTGGGTTCAGGTAACCCTCCAGCGGTTCGGAACCAATGCCATACGCTTCGTCCGCACGCTTTACATGGAGCGCATGGCGGTCCGCGTCGGAATAGATCGCCACCGAGCGGATGCCCATCTCGGCGCAAGCGCGCACGATACGGACAGCGATTTCTCCACGGTTGGCGATCAGGATTTTTTTTATCACTGGCATTTCCTCGACCGATGAGCAGACCGACCGGAGACCCGGCCGGAACGTCGCGACATTGCGTTACTGCATGTTGCTTCGCAGCGATGGGTCACCCTATGACGAATGATCAATTAACAAAAATGAGTAAAAATTGGGTTAAACATAAGTAAAACCTTATAGTCATGCCTTGGGCGATATTCGGAGCGCTAAAAAATTGCGTAAGTCATTGATGCGTATGACATTGCGTCAGTTGCGAATTTTCAATGAGGTCTGTGATCTACGGTCCTACAGCCGCGCGGCCGAGGAAATGTCCCTCACTCAACCGGCGGTCAGCTTGCAGATTCGTCAGTTGGAAGAGCTGATCGGGCAGCCGCTTTTCGAATATGTCGGCAAAAAGCTCTACCTGACCGAGGCAGCCGAAGCCTTGCAGCTGGCCAGCCGCGACATCTTCGGCCGGCTGGAAAACCTCGATATGCAGCTCTCCGACATGCAAGGCTCGCTGCAAGGGCAGCTGAAACTCGCCATCGAATCCAGCGCGAAGTACTTCGTTCCTCATCTGTTCGCCGCGTTTAAACGCCAATACCCCGAGGTCATGTTGAATCTGACGGTGGTCAATCGCGCCCAGGTGATTCGGCGACTGTCGGATAACCGCGACGATCTGGTGGTGATGTCGATGGTGCCGCAGGACATGGGGCTTGAGTTCCTGCCGTTCCTGAACAACCCGATTGTGGCGGTGGCGCGGCCAGACCATCCGTTGTGTCTGCTGCCTAACCCGACGCTCAAAGACCTGGAAGGCTCGACCCTGGTGGTTCGTGAGCCGGGATCGGGGACGCGCAAGGCTTGCGAGGAGTATTTCAAGGAGAAGCGCATCCACTTCGAGCACTCGCTGGAAGTGTCATCGGCCGAAGCGCAACGCGAATGCGTGGTCGCCGGTCTCGGCGTGGCGTTATTGACCCGGCACGCGCTGAGTCTGGAACTGGCCACCGGCATGCTCAAGGAGCTGCCCGTGGCCGAGTTGCCACTGTATCGCAGCTGGTGCGTGGTGCAGGCTCGGGATAAGCGCCTGTCGCCGGTGGCTCATGCCTTCCTGGCGTTCATCCGCACCGAGCGGGCCCAGATCAGCGAGTTGGTCGCGCGCTTTGACGGCCGCCTTGCGCAGCGCTAGCGCTCTGCCAGAAATTGGCTGACGCTGCGTCCAGATAGTCTGAGAGTTCCTGATTCAGGCGGCGTTCTTCGGAATAGCTTTCGATTGCCCGCCGAAACGTCATGCGACGCTGGTCTTCCTGCTGACGGCGGGTCTTGGCGCTGGAGGCGCTGTGCTGCTGCGAGTCATCGTAGTGCCGAGGCATGTCCTGTCTCCCATGGCGTGTGCGGGAGGTACAGAGTGGCCGTCAGGCGTGACGATCAAGCGGCGGTAGCGTTACAGGTTGGTGAAGGTTGCACAGACAGATCAACTGTAGGGGTAAGCTTGCTCGCGATTGCGGGGTGTCAATCAACGCATGCGGTGCAGAAAAATCGCCATCGCGAGCAAGCTCACTCCTACAGGGGTGAGATCAATCCTCAGCCGATTTGATCGACTTGGGCGACAGACGCAGACTGCGCAGGCTGCGTTTCACGCTCTTGAGGTGGTTGACCAGGCTCGGTCCGCGGGCCATCGCCACGCCCATCGCCAGCACGTCAATCACCACCAGATGCGCAATGCGCGAGGTCAGCGGAGTGTAGATCTCGGTGTCTTCATGGACGTCGATCGCCAGATTGACCGTGGACAGCTCGGCCAAAGGTGTCTGGCTTGGGCACAGCGTAATCAGGTTGGCGCCGCTTTCACGCACCAGGTTCGCAGTGATCAGCAGATCCTTGGAGCGCCCCGATTGCGAGATGCACACCGCCACATCGGTTGGTTTGAGGGTCACCGCCGACATCGCCTGCATGTGCGGATCGGAATACGACGCGGCAGTCAGCAACAGGCGGAAAAACTTGTGCTGCGCATCTGCGGCCACTGCGCCCGAAGCGCCAAAGCCGTAGAACTCCACCCGATGCGCCGCGGCCATGACCGTCACGGCAGCTTGCAAGGCATGAGGGTCGAGCTTTTCGCGCACTTCCATCAGCGTATGCAGCGTGGTGTCGAAAATCTTCAGGCTGTAGTCGGCGACCGAGTCGTCCTCGTGAATCGCGAACTGCCCGAAACTGGCACCAGCGGCCAGGCTCTGCGCCAGTTTGAGCTTGAGATCCTGAAACCCGGTGCAGCCGATGGCACGGCAGAAACGCACGATGGTGGGCTCGCTGATGCCAACGCTGTGGGCCAGATCGGCCATGGAGCTGTGCATCACGGCCGCCGGATCAAGCAGCACATGGTCGGCTACCTTGAGCTCTGACTTACGCAAGAGATGGCGGGACTGGGCGATGTGCTGCAACAGATTCAAAGGACAGGACTCAAGTGAAGGATGGGTCGGGCTGTAGCTTTCTTGTAGTTATACTACATGACCTGCAAGCCGCACAGCTAAACGAGCTTGCAGTTGGCAACCGACGACGCCTGAACGTCCGGTCGTGATGCAGTGTAGGACTTTTCACACATGACTCCAGGCAACGCCTTCACAATCGCGCAGGACATCGCCCATCGCACTTGCCTCCACCGGTCGACTGATCAAGTAGCCTTGTACCTCATCGCAGGCATGCGCTCTCAGGAACTCCAGTTGCTGGCAATTTTCGACCCCCTCGGCGACCACCTTCAATTCCAGGCTGTGCGCCATGGCGATGATCGCTCGGGTAATCGCCGCATCTTCGGTGCCTTCGTTCAAACCGCGAATGAAGGCCTGATCGATCTTCACGTAATCCACCGGAAACCGCTTGAGGTAACTCAATGAGGAATAACCGGTACCAAAATCGTCGATGGCCAGCTTTACGCCCAGCTCGCGCAATTGCTTGAAGGTGCTGATGATGTGCTCGACGCTGTCGAGCAACTGGCTTTCGGTCAGTTCAAGCTCCAGGTATTCCGGCATCAGGCCGGTCTCATCCAGGACCTGACGCACCAGACTGACCAGTTTGCCTTGGCGCAACTGGTGCACAGACAGGTTGACCGACACCCGAATCGGCAAGAGCCCGGCGCGTTGCCACTCCCGAGCCTGCTTGCAGGCGCGGCGCAGGACGAACTCGCCGATATCGGCAATCAGCCCGGTTTCTTCTGCCAGGCCGATGAACTCACCGGGCGGCACCATGCCGCGCACCGGATGCCGCCAACGCACAAGGGCTTCGGCCGAATTCAGTCGGCCGCTGGCCAGGTGCAGTTTCGGTTGATAGAACACCTCCAGCTGCCCTTCCTCAATCGCCCGGCGCAGTTGAATTTCCAGCTGCAAACGTTCCAGCGTCCGGGCTTGCAGGCTATCGGTGTAGAACTGGAAATTGTTACCCCCCAGATGCTTGGCATGCTGCATGGCCATATTCGCCTGGCTCACCAGCGCGGCGATATCCCTGGCCGAGTCCGGCAGCAAGGCGATGCCGATCGAAGCACTGACCACCAGATCGTGGCCTGAAACGCAAATGGGCGAACGCAGCTTGGCAAGCAATCGGGTAGTCACTCGCGCCAGCGTGGTCAGATTGCCGTAGCTGTCGAACAGCACCGCAAACTCATCGGCCGACAGCCGTGCGACCGTATCAGCCTCCGCCAGCTCGGTGCTCACACGACGCCCGACCTGACGCAGCAGCAGGTCGGCCACTTCATGCCCCAGGCTGTCGTTGAGCAGCTTGAAGCGATCCAGGTTGATGTGCAGCAATGCCAGGTTGCGACCACCCTGGCGCACTCGCTGATTGGCTTCGCGCAGCCGCTCGCTGAACAGCGACCGATTGGCCAGCCCGGTCAATTCATCATAGTGCGACAGGTAGCGGGTGCGCTCTTCGTACTGGCGCGCCAGTTCACGATTGAGCTGGTCGCTGGTGGCCTGTGCCTGCTGCAGATGCTCGATCAGCGCCTGATTCTGGAAACGTCGGGTCAGGCCCCGCTCGATGAGCCGGTTGACCTGCGCCGCCACCACGATCAATGCCAGCAGCAAGATCAGCCCGAGCCAGCCCCACCCGCGCAACGGCACATCGCCGCCCCAGAACAGATAAACGATCGGCGGCAGCAGGCAGGGCACGGTGAAGGTGAGGAAGGCTGGAATACTCGCTGCATACGCCACACTGGCGGACAACGTGGCAGCACCGATCAGGCCGAAGACCCAAGCCTGCTGGACAAAGCTTTGCACCGGCACTAGCACCAGAGCGGCGCTTGACAGGGTAAAGCCGCTGACGCAGGCGCCCGCCAGAAACATACGCTTCCACACCGGTTGCGCCTGTCGCTCAGGCGTCGCTGCACGAAATGCAGCCACCTGCAGTACCCGCAGACACACCAGCGCCGTCAGCCAGCCGACCCAGATGCCAACCATCACGTAACGCTCCGGGCTCCAGAGCAGCCAGGCGCAAAGCAAACCATTGAGCAACATGAACAGGGTCGGCAGCAGCGACCCCTGATAAAGAAGGCGTGTGCGCTCGACTGCAAGCTGGGTGGCGAACTGCTTGCGGATGACACGGCGTGTCGCCACAGAGTCTGCCGGGGCTTCGGAGCTGGAGGTCATGGCGGTTCTTATAATTAGTGAGCCTTGAACGTCAGCGGAGCATACACAAGCCGCCAGAGAGACCAAACAGTCAGAAATTAAATTTGCACGGACGGTCGTGGCCTTTGATTCTGCCCGAGGGCGACAGATGCCGATCACTTCTGCCCGCAGGGCGAAAGATGTTGATCGCTTCTGCCCCCAGGACGAAAGGTGTCGATCGCTTCTGCCCGCAGGGCGTGGGAGGCCGGCTTGCCGGCGATCTGGCGCGAAGCGTCAGCAAAACCTGTGAGCGCTGTGCACCTGACTCACCGCGCCGTCTGATTCTACTGCCGGTGCCCGGCAGATCGCTGGCAAGGTGGAGCGCCACCCCGGCGGCTCCCACGGCCTTCGGCCAGAATCAAAAGCATGCGTTGCAACAGATGTTGATCGCGTCTGCCCGCAGGGCGTGGGAGGCCGGCTTGCCGACGATCTGGCGCGAAGCGTCAGCTCATATTCACGACCGACCAGCGTTAGAGTTTGCCCACTATCCCCCGGCACCCTAGAATGCGCCGATGCGCGATGATCTCTCCCTTCTGCTTAATTCCCTCAACGATGCCCAACGCCAGGCCGTAGCCGCCTCCGTGGGTCGTCAGTTGGTTCTGGCCGGCGCTGGTTCCGGTAAAACCCGTGTGCTTGTGCACCGTATCGCCTGGCTGATCCAGGTCGAGAACGCCTCGCCACACTCGATCCTGTCGGTGACCTTCACCAACAAGGCCGCCGCCGAGATGCGCCACCGCATCGAGCAGTTGATGGGTATCAACCCGGCGGGCATGTGGGTCGGCACCTTCCACGGCCTGGCGCACCGCTTGCTGCGGGCGCACTGGCAGGAGGCGGGCCTCAACCAGAACTTCCAGATCCTCGACAGCGATGATCAGCAGCGCCTGGTCAAACGGGTGATCCGCGAGATGGGGCTCGATGAACAGAAGTGGCCAGCGCGTCAGGCCCAGTGGTTCATCAACGGACAGAAGGACGAAGGTCTTCGTCCCAAGCACATCCAGGCCTCAGGCGACATGTTCCTCGGCACCATGAAGGCGATCTACGAAGCCTACGAAGCCGCGTGCCAGCGGGCCAGCGTCATCGACTTCTCGGAGCTGCTGCTGCGAGCCCTGGACCTCTGGCGCGACAACAAAGGCCTGCTGGAGCACTATCAGCGTCGCTTCCGCCACGTGCTGGTGGACGAGTTCCAGGACACTAACGCCGTGCAGTACGCCTGGTTGCGTCTGTTGGCCAAAGGTGGCGACAGCCTGATGGTGGTGGGCGACGACGACCAGTCGATTTACGGCTGGCGCGGCGCCAAGATCGAAAACATCCATCAGTACTCCGATGACTTCCCGGATACCGAAACCATTCGCCTGGAGCAGAACTACCGCTCCACCGCCAGCATCCTCAAGGCGGCAAACGGCCTGATCGTCAACAACAGCGGGCGGCTGGGCAAAGAGCTGTGGACCGATGTCGGCGATGGCGAGCTGATCAGTCTGTACGCCGCCTTCAACGAGCACGACGAAGCGCGCTACGTGGTCGAAACCATCGAAAGCGCGATCAAGACCGGCATGTCGCGCAGTGACATCGCCATTCTCTATCGCTCCAACGCCCAGTCGCGGGTGCTGGAAGAAGCCTTGCTGCGCGAACGCATTCCGTACCGCATTTATGGCGGTCAGCGCTTTTTCGAACGCGCCGAAATCAAGAACGCCATGGCCTACCTGCGCCTGCTCGACGGCCGTGGCAACGACTCGGCACTGGAGCGGGTGATCAACGTGCCGCCGCGGGGCATCGGCGAAAAAACCGTCGAGGCGATCCGTGAGCATGCGCGTCACGCCGATGTTTCGATGTGGGAAGCCATGCGCCTGCTGGTCGCCAACAAAGGCCTGGCCGGTCGCGCCGCTGGCGCTCTGGGTGCCTTTATAGAGCTGATCGAAAATCTCTCGGCCAAAGTCATGGAGATGCCACTGCATCTGATGACGCAGACCGTGATCGAGCAATCGGGGCTGATCACCTACCACAAGGAAGAAAAAGGCGAGAAAGGCCAGGCTCGGGTAGAAAACCTTGAAGAACTGGTCAGCGCCGCCCGCGCCTTCGAAAACAGCGAAGACGAGGAAGACCTGACCCCGCTGGCTGCGTTTCTCGGTCATGCGTCACTGGAAGCGGGCGACACCCAAGCCGACGAGCACGAAGACAGCATCCAGCTGATGACGCTGCACAGCGCCAAGGGCCTGGAATTCCCGTATGTGTTCCTGGTCGGCATGGAAGAAGGGCTGTTTCCGCACAAGATGAGTCTGGAAGAGCCTGGCCGCCTGGAAGAAGAGCGGCGCCTGGCGTACGTCGGCATTACCCGTGCGATGCAGCATCTGGTGCTGACCTACGCTGAAACCCGACGCTTGTACGGTAGCGAGACCTACAACAAGGTTTCGCGCTTCGTACGCGAGGTTCCACCCAATCTGATTCAGGAAGTGCGTCTATCCAATAGCGTGACCCGGCCTTTCGGCGGGTCCAAGACCATGGCGCCGAGCCGCCTGTTCGACGGCGAGAGCATTCCGCAGAGCCAGTTTTCTCTGGGTCAGCACGTGCAACATGCGGTCTTCGGCGAGGGTGTGATCCTCAACTTTGAAGGCGCAGGCGCCCAGGCACGGGTGCAGGTGAACTTCGCTGAAGGGAGCAAATGGCTGATGCTGGGGTACGCGAAGCTGGAGCCGGTTTGATCAGGATTTGACACCGCACCAACCCTGTACGAGTGAGCTTGCTCGCGATCGGACCTCTCAGATATTGCAACGGTGATTGACACACTGCAATCGCGAGCAAGCTCACTCCTACAAGATCGCTACAGATGCAGCACTTGCATTCCCACATCCCACCCCCCATCTTTCCTACAGAACTTTCTTCACAAGCCTACAACCCAAGTAATACAGGCGCTCTGAAGATCCACGCAAAAGCCGGAAACATATGGTTGCTGGTCAGACACATTTGTCCTGTGCAACATGGCGCGCGTGCAATCCACAAACGGGAATTCCCAATATGCAACGTTTTCTAAGCATCGCTTTGGCGCTGGTCATCGGGCTCACCATGAGCCTGGACGCCAACGCCGCGCGCTTCGGTGGTGGCAAGAGCTTTGGCTCCGCGCCAAGTCACCAGGCGCGTCAGACAGCCCCTTCTGCCCCTGCTGCTGCCCCTAACGCCGCTGGCCGTCCTGCGCCTGCTGCAGGCGGTGCTTCGCGCTGGTTGGGTCCATTGGCTGGTATCGCTGCCGGTGGCCTGCTGGCCTCCATGTTCATGGGTGGCGGCTTCCAGGGCATGCAATTCTTCGACATCCTGATCATGGCGGTCATCGCTTTCGTGATCTTCCGCTTCATCGCGGCACGTCGACGCAAGCAGCAGCCACACATGGCACCCGCCGGCGCTCCGTTTCAGCGTGAGACCATCGAGCAGCCAGTACAGAGCAACTCGATGTTCGGTGGCTCGCCTGCTGCGACCGCACGGCCGGTGATCAACGCACCGGCCTGGTTCAACGAAGAGCGCTTCCTGGACGCCGCCCGCAACCATTTCCAGTCGCTGCAGCAGCACTGGGACGCGAACGAGATGGACAAGATCGCCGAGTTCGTGACCCCGCAAATGCTGCAGTTCCTGAAAAAGGAACGTGCGGATCTGGGCGAAGGCTTCCAGTCGACTTACATCGACAACCTGACCGTGCAACTGGACGGCCTGGATGATCGCGCCGACAAGACCATCGCGACCCTGACCTTCGCTGGTGTGTCGAAAACCTCGCGCTTCGATCAAGGCGAAATCTTCAGCGAAAGCTGGAACATGGAACGCGCCCCGGGCGAGAACCAGCCATGGCTGGTGGCAGGTATTCGCCAGAACGGCTGAACCTCTTCGCCGCTGCGTTGATCAAAACCCCGAACCTGTTTCGGGGTTTTGTTTTTTTGGTGTACCAACGTTAATTTGGCGATGTCTTTAAGCTACTGTATAACCCGCGCAAATTCGTTAGAGGATCCACGTCGTGGAAGAAGTCATCGAACAACTCCGTGAAGCCAATGAGCCCGTTCCCGTCCCGCTTGAACTGCCGGACGAAGATCAGCTTGTCGAAATCGAAGAGCAGCTGTTCATCAACATCCCATTCGTTTTCAAAGAGTTTCTGCTGACCGTCAGCGACGTGGTCTACGGGAGTCTGGAGCCGGTCACGGTCACCGATCCCGGTTCGCACACCTATATGCCTGAGGTGGCTGCTACCGCCTGGGACATCGGCGTGCCGCGTGAATTGATTCCGATTTGCCAGGATGGCGAAGATTATTACTGCGTCGAGGAAGACGGCACTGTCGTGCTGTGGTCCGGCGAAGAAGAAATCGTCACCGAAGAAAGCTGGGAATCGGTCTGGCACTGGGCGCGGGACGTCTGGCTCGAAAGCTGAAACCGCACCGCGCGCATGGGGCGGCCTTCGGTAATCAATGCTCCGAAGGCTCCTGATGATTGCCCAGCGTTTCCAGTAGCGCGATCTGCATGCGCGTGTGCACGCGTATGAACCAGCGCCAGAGCACCGCAGCCACCACCGCCGCGACCAGCACGATCAGCAGCAACCACTCGCGGGTCGGCAACATGCTTGCCGACAGCAGTGCGATCAGCAGGAAAATCACCACCAGTGCCAACAACGGGATCACTTCGGCGATCACCCTGCGCACGCGGGCGGTATGTCGCCCCGCCATTTGCGGCTTGACGCTCATCTCCGCGAGCAGCATCGACAGCGCCTTGAGCTTGCGATACGCCGCGATCAGGAACGGCAACGATAGCAGCAACGAGGCGCCCCAGATCCAGGCCTTTTGCTGACCGACCTCGCTGACCCAGTCGCTGAAATAATCGCCAATGCGTTCAGCAAAGTAAGCCCCAGCAAAAAAGATCGCGACCACCAGCGCCAGATTGACTCCCACCTGCAGCAGGATCCTGCGGATCATCGACGCCAGCAATGCGCCCTGCCCCTGTGGCTGAATGCTGCGCAGCCATTCCCCGTACATCCCGAAAACGCGGGCGATGCGCGTCGGGACAATGCCTGCAAGCGAATGAGAAAGCGGGTCGGCAGCACGAATCAGGTAGGGGGTCAGCAGCGTGGTGATCGCTGAAACGGCGACCGCCACCGGGTAGAGAAAGTCGCTGGTGACCTGCAAGGTCATGCCCAGCGCTGCGATGATGAAGGAAAACTCGCCAATCTGTGACAGCCCCATACCGACGCGCAGTGAGGTTTTCCCGTCATTGCCGGCGATAAATGCGCCCACCCCGCAGGACAGCATTTTCCCGAGCACCACCGCCACCGTGATCACCACGATCGGCCAGGCGTAATCGAGCAGGATCAGCGGGTCGATCATCAAACCGATGGCCACAAAAAAGATGGCGCTGAACATGTCGCGAATGGGCTCGATCAAGTGCTCGATCTTCATCAGCTGTCTGGACTCAGCCATGATCGCGCCGATCAGGAAAGCGCCGAGCACCATGCTGTATTCGAGTTTGACCACCAACAGGCAAAAGCCGAAACAGAGCCCCAGGACGGTGATCAGCAGCATCTCATTGCTTTCGAACTTCGCCACATACGCCAGTAGCCGGGGCACCAGCAAAATGCCGATCACCAGCGCAACGATCATGAACAGTGATAGCTTGCCAACGGTGGAAAAGACTTCGCCCGAGCTCACCGTACCGCTGACCGCGATGCCGGAAAGCAGCGCAATGATGCCAATGCCCAGAATGTCTTCGACGATCAGCACACCAAAGATCAGCTGAGCGAAGCGCTGATTCTTCATCTTCAGGTCATTGAGCGCCTTGACGATGATGGTAGTGGACGAAATGGCCAGGATCGCACCCAGAAACAGCGAATCCATGGTGCTCCAGCTGAAGAACTGACCGATTTCATAGCCGATCCAGATCATCAGCATGATTTCGAGGAAGGCGGCGATAAACGCTGTAGCGCCAACCTTGAACAGCTTGCGCAGGCTGAACTCCAGCCCCAGGCAGAACATCAGGAAGATTACGCCCAGTTCGGCGAGGATCTTGATCGTGTCTTCATCGTGGATAAGACCGAACGGCGGAGTGTGCGGGCCGATGATGAACCCGGCGACGATGTAACCGAGCACCACCGGCTGCTTGAGCCGGTGGAACAACACCGTAACCACCCCGGCCACCAGCATGATGACTGCCAGATCCTGAATGAAGCTGATGGCATGCATGGGCGCGGCTCCTTGTGACGACTAGTGAAGATGCGCGTTCTTGCCTGAAAGAAAGGGGGGGCCGCAGGGCGCAATGCCGCCAACAGCGTCGGAAAAATCTGACTTGAACGCGGGAATAACCCCATCCAGGGGCTTTCGCAGGTTAACACCACACAAAAGAGGATAAAGCCGGTGCAATATATGGAAACAGATGGGCCGCAGGCGTGACGGCGAGCCGGCTAACGGCGTCCCGATATTGTCGGTTTTGCTGACCCTTGTTTATTTGAGCACCGACACAAGGTGCAACCCTTGATTCAATCTGACCGTGAGCACGCTATGGAACCCGGAAACGCCCAGCTGTCGATGACTGTATTGATGACCCCGGACATGGCCAATTTTTCTGGCAACGTGCACGGTGGCACCCTTCTTAAATACCTCGACGAAGTCGCCTACGCCTGTGCAAGCCGTTACGCTGGTCGTTATGTCGTGACACTGTCGGTTGACCAGGTGATTTTTCGAGAGCCGATTCACGTCGGCGAGCTGGTGACCTTCCTGGCGTCGGTAAATTACACCGGCAATACATCCATGGAAGTGGGGATCAAGGTGGTGACCGAAAACATTCGCGAGCGCTCGGTCCGTCATACCAACAGCTGCTTCTTCACCATGGTGGCCGTGGACGATCAGCGCAAACCGGCCAGCGTGCCGCCGCTGACGCCGGAAACCAGCGAAGACAAACGTCGCTACGTGCAGGCCCAGCAACGCCGCCAGATTCGCCAGGAGCTGGAAAAGCGTTACCGTGAAATTCGCGAAGACGGGGTTTGATTCACGCCGCCTGACCGCAGATACGTGCAAAACCTGTAGAGCCGCAAAACTCGAGTGATTGCCCGCACATTCTGCGGGGCCAGATGAAAGCCTCTCACGGTGTTTGCAGCTGTGCCTTGGATTCTGGCCGCAGGCCGTAGGAGTCCAGCTTGCTGACGATCTGGCGCCAAGCGGCAGCAAGCCCGGACACCGCAGTCGCAGGATTGGCCGCTGGTGCACGGCGGATCGTTGGCAAGCCAGCCTCCCACGCCCTTCGGGCAGACGCCGTGATCGTTCAAACGCTTGGCGTGGCCATGATCAGTCGATATGGGATGTGCCCGGCCCGGATTCCAGCTTCAACCGGCTGATGCAATGGATCAACGTGCATCCATCGACCTGTGTCAGACGTCCAGCCGCACGGCCTCAAACCTCACCCTCGGATGCGCGATCCGGTCCTGGGCCCGCACCAGCTCAAGCTCATAACTGCCACAGGCCTGGGTTTCCAGGAGTACCTCATGCACCGCTGATGCCGCGAACTCGAAAGCACTGCGCAGCTCGTCCCCAAGCAGCACCCTGGACAGAAACAGTCCGGAGGTCAGGTCGCCCACGCCCACAGGCTGACGCGGGAAGGCCAGCAGCGGACGGCGCAAGTGCCAGCTTTGGTGTTCGGTCACCAACAGCATTTCGAAACCGTCGGCAGGCTTGCCCGGGTAATCCAGGTGTTTGACGATAATCGCCTTCGACCCTCTGGCCAGCAGCGCTCGGGCCATGGCCAGACAGTCAGGCAACGAGTTCGGCTTGCGCCCTGAAAAGCTGTCCAGCTCCAACTGGTTCGGGCACAGGAAGTCGGCCACGGCAGCCGCCTCGTCCAGCAGAAAGTCACTGACCTCCTGCGGCACGATGCAGCCCTTCTCCGGATGCCCCATCACCGGATCGCACAGATACAACGCGCGCGGATTGGCGCGCTTGATCTGCGCCACAGCCGTGAGAATCGCCCGGCCCTGCGCCGCACTGCCCAGGTAACCCGACAGCACCGCATCGCAATTGCCCAGCTCGCCAATGGCCGCAATGCCCTCGACCAACGCCGGAATCTGTTGCGGCGGCAGGACTTCGCCCGCCCAGTGTCCATACTGAGTGTGGTTGGAGAACTGAACGGTGTTCAGCGGCCAGACATTGATGCCGATACGCTGCATGGCGAACACGGCTGCACTGTTACCCGCGTGGCCGAAGACCACGTGAGACTGGATGGCGAGTAGATGAGGCGAACGTTTCATGACAGGTTCCTGAAGCCGGGAAAGCACAGTAGTAGCGAAGCCGGACGAAGTGAAGCGAAATTAAGCGGCCGGGCTATGGCTGTCGGTCACCGGACGCAGTTAAGCTGGACGTCTTCTGTCGGAGCTCAATTTTCATGCTGACCCTGGGCAATATTTTCGTCCTGATGCTGCTGGCGACCGCCGCCGCCTGGCTGTGGCACTCACACGGTCTGCGCGAACGGGCACTGGAGCGCGTCAAACAACACTGCGCCAAGCTCGATATCGAATTGCTCGATGGTAACGTAGCCTTGCGTCGCATCACTTTCAAACGCGACAACGAAGGGCGCAAGCGCCTGGCCCGTGTGTATAACTTCGAGTTCACCGTAACGGGCGAGCAGCGTCACCCCGGAACCATCACCCTGTTCGGCGCTCACACGGCGCAGATCGAACTGGCGCCCTACCCGTTCGAAATCAAGACTCCCAAGCCGAGCGCCGACATCATTCAGCTGAGCGAATGGCGTCAAGAGCACAACAAGTGGAAGCAATGATTGACCGTGGGTAGTTGACTCGCACCTGATGCTGCTGCCGCTGCTCCTGCTCCTGCCGCTCCTGCCATTGCTGATGCTGCCGTAGCAGTCCGGCTTGCCGGCGGCAGACCTTCTAGACGATGCAATCAGCCAGTTGTGCGCTCAGAAGGCCGGGGTCCTGAGGCTCGGAAAAGATCAACTCCACCCGCGAATCCTTGCGCCACTCACTGGCCAGCCAGGCAAACTCCCCGCCGTCCAGCGCATTGCCCGAAATCCAGCCCCTCTGGCTGTGGATAACCAGCTTCGCGCGTTGCCAGTCCAGGCTTTGCAGCCACTTGCGCATTTTCGAGGCGTCAAACACCCGCTCTGGATGCCAGCGCCAACCAATGCTCCAGCCCTGCGCCTGCGCCTGACTCAAGCAAATCGGTGTCATTGGGTCGGTCCAGACCGCTGGCAGCTGGGCAAGCGTTCTGGGCGTCACAAAGTTATCCACAGCGTCGATGGCGCGCGTCTCGACGCCCGGCAAGCGATCAAGGGGTAACGCAGCCAGCTCGGTCCAGTAGGTGAGATGGGAGGGCAACGCCTCGATGATGGTCTGCCGCGCAGCGGTATCCAGGCTGGCGGACTTGTTGAGTACCAGCAGGCCGGCCACGGGCAGCGCTTGCAGCTGTGCCTGGGGCAAAGCCCTGCCTGCGGCCAAAGCCAGCGCATCCAGCACCATGACGGCGGGTTGTACCGCCAGCACGCCCACCCAAGGCGCCTCACGTAATTGCGTCATCAGCTGCACCGGATGGCCAAGGCCGGACGGTTCGATGAACAGCCGATCAGGCTTTGCCTTGCGCAGCAAGCGACCCAGGCCGATCTGAAAAGGCGCGCCATTGACGCAGCAAAGGCAACCACCAGCCACTTCGCCAAGTGCGATACCATCCTCGGCCGTGCTCAGCAGCGCCGCATCCAGGCCGATCTGACCGAACTCGTTGATCAGAATCGCCCAGCGTTCATCCGCCGGTTTTTGCGCGAGCAGGTGTTTTATCAGGCTGGTCTTGCCTGCGCCCAAAGGGCCAGCAATGACATGGGTGGGAATGTTCTGCAGCATGTCCGGCCATTCTTGAACGTCGCTCCCGAAACGAGCGCAGACGGAGGTAATCGATGCGAGCAATCTGGCTGCCCGTGCGGCTGGCGTTGGTGCTGTTGACAGTGACATCGAGTCAGGTGCGGGCCGAGTCTTGCGTGGTTCACAGCCAGGCCGAACGACTTGACGTGAAAGTCTGTCAGGAGAACCTGACCATCCCTCCCGAGCTGTTCCATGACGGTTTCTGCAAGCCTCAGCTCAAGGACCAGAAAGTCGAGGCGACCTACGTGGAACAATGCCCGTCGGGGTCATTCGGTCAATGCAGCAACGCCCAGGTCGCCAATATGCCTTATCGGCAGAACATTCACTATTACGGCGTGGCCAGCGATGCGGCGTTCCTCAAGCCATTCTGCGAGCAACAGAGCAAGGGCGTGTGGAAAGCACAGTGACGCACGCGGCGGGAATGAGTTTGCTCTGCGGGAGTGAGCTTGCTCGCAATAGCATGCTGTACGAGACAGCATGTTGACTGACACTGCGCAATCGCCAGCAAACTCACTCCTGCAGGTCATTGCTTACTGGGCAAATCGATGATTGCCCTGGTTGGATCTAAGCGGCTTCGTCGTACCAGTCCCCAAACGGATCAGACATCAAGCGCCAACCCTGGGCACCAACAGCCATCTCCTCATCTGTCAGCAGGCAGCTGTCGAGGTCGGCGGTCAGCTGCACGAAGTCGATGTTCTGGCCGATGAACACCAGTTCCTGACGGCAGTCGCCGGTCTGCCCCAGCCAGTTGCGCAAGATCACTTGCTGGTTTTCTTCATCCTGCGGCCACTGTGCCTTCGGCACGAATCGCCACCAGCGCCCGGCGAAGCCATGTCGCATCAACCCCCCTGCCTGTGACCAGCTACCTGCATCCTGATGCTTGCTCGCCAGCCAGAAAAATCCCTTGGAGCGCAGCAGCCGCCCATTGGCCCATGGCTGGTGGATGAAGTCGAAAAAGCGTTGCGGATGAAACGGTCGACGCGCCCGATAAGCCGTCGAAGCGATGCCGTACTCCTGGGCTTCCGACACCTGCTCACCACGTAATTCCCGCAGCCAGCCCGGCGCCTGTGCGGCGCGCTCAAAGTCGAAACGGCCGGTATCGAGAATCTTGCCCAGCGCCACCGCGCCCATCACCATCGGCAGAATCTCGGCCTGAGTGTTGAGGCGCTTGAGAATAGCCATCAACTCCTGCCTGTCGCTGGCACTGATCAGGTCAATCTTGCTGATCAGAATGACGTCGGCGAATTCGACCTGTTCGATGAGCAAGTCAGTGATTGAGCGCTCGTCGTCCTCGCCCAGTGTTTCCCCGCGCGTATCCAGGCCCTCGGCTGCCTGGTAATCCTGGAGAAAATTGAGGCCGTCGACCACCGTCACCATAGTGTCGAGCCGCGCAATATCGGCCAGACTCTGTCCCGCCTCATCGCGAAAGGTGAAGGTTTCAGCCACCGGCAACGGTTCGGAAATGCCGGTGGATTCGATCAGCAAGTAATCAAAACGACCATCGCGGGCCAGACGGCTGACTTCTTCGAGCAGGTCCTCGCGCAAGGTGCAGCAAATACAGCCGTTACTCATTTCGACCAGCTTTTCTTCGGCACGATTGAGGCTGACATCGCGCTGCACTTCGCCGCCATCGATGTTGATTTCACTCATGTCATTGACGATGACAGCCACCCGCAGGTTTTCGCGGTTGCGCAGGATATGGTTGAGCAACGTGCTTTTGCCGGCACCGAGAAAGCCGGACAGAACGGTAACGGGAAGGCGTTTCATGAGGGACTCGTCAGCTAGCAGGGCAAGAGAAGTGATACGTTATATTGTAACTATTACCCTCGTGCCAGCTTTTTTATCAAGTTGCTTCGGTGATCAGGGGTCGGATAACGATCTTCCATAGGATGTGCCTGTACGGGCCAACCGCCCTTCCCTCAGGAGTGAGCTTGCTCGCGATCCCCTCACAACTGCGATGAATTCGTCGACAGACACCCGCAATCGCGAGCGAGCTCACTCCTACAGCAATTCAGGTGGTATCAGACGACCTGCTCTGCCGCCTTCTGCTCTTGCCGCCAGGCAATGAAGGACCCTGCCGGAGGATTGCGCTCGAAGTACTGTTTCATCCCGTCGAACAAACCGTCGGCGACAGCCTGCTGATGACGCGCGGTCACCAGGCGCTGGCTATCGCGGCTGTTGGAAATGAAGCCGGTCTCTACGAGGATCGAGGGCACGTCGGGTGATTTCAATACGGCGAAGCCGGCCTGTTCCACGCGCTTCTGATGCAGCGTGGTCACCCCTTCCAGACTGCCCAGTACCGTGTGACCCAGTTGCAGGCTGGCGGCGATAGTGGCGTTCATCGACATGTCCAGAATCACGCCGGCGAGCATCGGATCCTTGTCCTTGAGATTGAGCAAGCTGGTGGCGCCGATCAGGTCGGCGCCGTTTTCACGCTGCGCCATGAAGCGCGCGGTTGCCGACGTTGCGCCGTTTTCCGAGAGGGCAAATACCGACGCACCGGAAGCTGTCAGCCGTGGCGCAGCATCGGCGTGCACCGAGATAAACATATCGGCGTTGCACTTGCGCGCGATGTCGACACGCTTGCGCAGCGGCACGAAGAAGTCGTCGTTACGCACCAGACGCACGTCGAAGCCCTTCTCGCGCTTCAACCGCTTGGCCAGCAACTGGGCAATGGACAGCACCACGTCCTTTTCACGCTCGCCTTTGGAGCCGATCGCGCCAGGGTCTTTGCCGCCGTGGCCGGCATCGACCACCACCATGATGTCGCGCTTGGGGTGATTCTTGTCGATGACAGGCGCAGGCGGCTCTTTTATCAAGGGCGCCGCGGCAGCCGCCAGTTGCACCGGCGCGTGCATGACGCTTTCGTTGCCCAGATCCAGCACCAGCCGGTTGCCCTGCGCCCCTTCAGGCCCCAGGAGGAAACTGTTGAGCTGCACAGGCGAAGCCAGATCCAGAACGATGCGAGTGTCGCCTTGGCCAAAGTGCCCGGAACGGATCGCCTTGATCGGGGTGTTTTCCAGCGCCAGCCCAGTGAGGTTACCCTCCAGCCGTGCGCCGCTGACATCAATGATGATGCGTTCCGGGGCGCTCAGGGTGAAGGTCTTGTACTGCACCGGGCCGCTGAGGTCGAACACCAGACGAAGCTTGTTATCGGAACGCCATAGCCGCGCATTGCGGATCTGCGTGGCGTTTACGGAGAAGGGAAGCGCGAAGGCGGCGCTGGCCAAAAGCATATTGAGCAGCATTTGACGTCGGTGCATGACACGTTCCGATAAAAGTGAGCATCCGGGCTCTGATAGACATGACATTCTTAGTAACAATATAACATGCCGATCCGAGACCAAAGATGAAGCTTTTTACAGAATTGCCGAGCAATTAGCGCGGTAAAACAGTGGGTAAGGGCCAAAATCTCATGTGAAACAAGAACATGTTCCACGTGGAACATCAGCCGCGTTTTAGTCCACAGATAAAAACGCCCCAAATCAACGGGGCGCTCAGAGAAACGGCAGATCAGGTCCTCGGTTTAACTGTTCCACACTGCTGGCCCAGCCATACAGCGCGGGTGTCCATGCTGCCGTTCTGTTGTTGGCCAGTGGCGTTGAAGGTACCGATGACGTGGGTATTGAACTCTCTATCGCTGAGAAACTGAGCAGTGCCAGTGCCTTGCGCACGAGGGCAGCTGAATTTGAATTTCCAGGTCGCGCCACTGCGGTCGGTAATCTGTTGTGTGCAGCCTGACTTGGGATCGGTCAGCGGGATCTGTTCATTCTTGACCTGATCCGCAGTGAGGCAGACCCGAACGCCCTTGCCACCCAAGGTAATGCCCTGTTTTTCCAGCATTTGTTCCATCGCCGCTCGTTGCTGTGGCGCCATCATCTGCAGCTGGGCGAGCATGACTTGCATATCTGGCATCTGCTGTCCATCGACCAGCATGTTGCTCGATGTCAGTTCCCATAACCCGGGTTGCAGCACTTGCGCTTGAGCGAAGGGCGCAGCCAGACAAACCATCAACGCCAATACGCGCTTTTTCATGAACCTGACTTCCTTTGATGCCCGAAGGCAGTTTTATAGCAGCCGTCTCAGACTGCTCGACAATGACGCTTAGACGATCAATCGGGTAACCAGTTGCACGCCGAATAAAATAGCGACAATCCCCGCGCACTGTGGTCTGTTAGACACCAATATGCCTTAAGCTCAAGGTTGCGCATGGATTACCACAGCCCGTATTTCTTTGGCTATTTGCTTGGCTTTACCCACCTGCTGGGCATCGTAGCAGCGATTCATGCGTTGCTGACGGTCCGCACCGCACAAGGCTCCATCGCCTGGGCGATGCCGTTGATTTTCATCCCTTACATCACACTTATCCCCTACCTGGTCTTTGGGCGCAGCAGCTTCGATGCGTACATCAAGGCCAGACGCCAGGCCAATACCGAGATGCGCAACGCCATCGTCGACTTCAACTGGAAGCCGTGGATCGAAGAGGCTGTCGCGGCCCGCCGCTCGGATGCGTACGAATCACTACGGGCCATGCCCAAACTGGGTCGCATGCCGTGCCTGGCCAACAACGAGGTGAAATTGCTGATCAACGGCGAAGCGACATTCGCTGCGATCTTTGACGCCATACGGGCAGCAAAGCGGATCGTGTTCGTGCAGTTTTTCATCATTCACGACGACGACCTCGGACGCCGGCTGCAGTCGCTGTTGCTGGAGAAAGCCGCCGAGGGCGTGGAAATCTTCGTGCTGTATGACCGTATCGGCAGTCACTCGCTTCCGGCCAGCTACGTCAACAAGCTGCGGGCTGGCGGTGTGCAGATCAAAGCGTTCGCCACACGCGGCGGCTGGCTGAACCGCTTTCAAGTCAACTTCCGTAATCACCGCAAGATCGTTGTAGTGGACGGCGCCACAGGGTTCGTCGGCGGCCATAACGTGGGCGACGAATACCTGGGTCTAAAACCGCCGCTGGCGCCTTGGCGAGATACTCACGTGGCTATCGTCGGGCCAGTGGTGGCGTGTCTGCAGGAATCGTTTGCCGAGGACTGGTTCTGGGCGACCCGCGAGCTCCCGCCGCTGATCCTGCCTGACAGCTATCCGGAAGACGGCGTGCTGTGTCAGTTCCTGGCCACGGGGCCGGCAGACGCTCAGGAAACCTGTTCGCTGTTCTTTGTCGAAGCGATTCACGCGGCGACAGAGCGCGTCTGGATCACCACCCCTTACTTCATCCCGGATGAAGCGGTATCGGCAGCACTGCGCCTGGCGGTGCTGCGCGGCGTCGACGTGCGCCTGCTGCTGCCTTCACGCCCCGACCACTACACGGTATACGCAGCGTCGAGCCTGTTTGCCTTCGAGGCCGTGCGCGCCGGGGTGCGGATGTTCCGCTACCAGCCGGGCTTCATGCATCAGAAGGTAGTGTTAGTGGATAACGAGATTTCAGCGATCGGCAGCGCCAACCTGGATAACCGCTCGTTCCGCTTGAATTTCGAGTTGATGCTGCTGACCGTGGACGAAGACTTTGCCCGGCAAGTGGAGCAGATGCTAATCGATGATTTCGCTCAGGCTCAGGAGATCTCCATCGAAGACAGCAAGGAGACCCATCACTTGCAGCAGCTGGGAATGCGCGTGGCGCGATTGATATCTCCGATTTTGTGACGCTTACAGTCCGGAGGTCTGAGCTTGCTCGCGATGGCGGTATGTCGGTCACCGGATGCATCGGCTGTCAGTGCGCTATCGCGAGCAAGCTCACTCCTACAGCGTACGGGTGCGCGTACCGGTGAACGGTCTTGTAGCAGTCCGGCTGGCGGCGGTGGTGATTTCAAGGACACCACTGCCGGCAAGCCCTCCTGCTACAGAAGGCCTTATCACCGATAGAGATCATCGCGGGTCAGCGGCAAGTCATGGCTGCCATCGACATGGGGCTTCACCGCCAGGATCTGATGCAGGTTGATCCAGCCCTTGGAGAACGCGTAAGCGCAGCCCGCCAGGTACAGACGGAAAATCCGCAGCGCCTGCTCCGGGACCATCGCCGCAGCCACCTCCAGCTTTTCTTCCAGGCGCTCGCTCCAGTGTTCCAGGGTCTTGGCGTAGTGCAGGCGCAAGCTCTCCACGTCGACCACCTCAAGTCCTGCTTCGCTGATGAATCCGGTGATCATCGACAGGTGGGGCAGCTCGCCGTTGGGGAACACGTAACGGTCAATGAAATCGCCGGCACCGCGTCCAACCGGACGGCCGTCGGTGTGCTTGGCGGTGATGCCATGGTTCATCACCAGCCCCCCCTCCTTCACCGCCTCGAACAGGCACTTGGCGTACAAGTCCAGGTTGGCGTGGCCGACGTGCTCGAACATACCGACGCTGACCACCTTATCGAAACGCCCATCCTTGGGCAGGTCGCGATAATCAAGCAATTGCAGCTCGACCCGGTCTTCTAGGCCCTCGGCTTTTACGCGTTCCTGCGCCAGCGCCAACTGCTCGCGGCTCAGGGTGATGCCCAACACTTTCACGCCATATTCTCGAGCAGCAAAGCGCGACAGGCCACCCCAGCCGCAGCCGACATCCAGCAGATATTCGCCGGGCTGGAGGCGCAGCTTGCGGCACAGGTGATGAAATTTGTCCCGCTGCGCCTGTTCCAGCGTCTCGTTGCCGGTCTTGAAATAGGCGCAGGAATAGACCATCTCCTGATCCAGCCATAGCTGGTAGAAGGCGTTGGAGAGATCGTAATGATAAGAGATCGACGCGGCGTCGGTGGCCTTGTCGTGTTCCGTGCGCGTGGGGAAATTGTCGTCATCGTCTTCGACCAAGGCCTTGGTCAGCTCATCGCAGACCCGGACCACTTCACTGATCGAGCCCTCAACTTCCAGTCTGCCTTCAACAAACGCGCTGCCTAGAAAGTCCAGGCTAGGGTGCGTGAAGTCGGATACCAGCGAGGGGTCTTTGACGACGATCGTAACCCTGGGGTCAACGCCCAGATCGACTTCGTTGCCATCCCAGAGCTTGAGTCGAAGCGGTAGATGAAGATTCTGTAACGCCGGTGGAAGTTGCGCGAGCATTTAGAAAACCCCCTGATCCAGAAACACGGAAAAGGGTAGTCCAAAACCGGTTCCTGGGTAGGAGCCGTCAGGCTATCGGCTTATGTGAATTACGACGACGAACCAACTGCCGGGTACTTCCATGACCCCCTGTGTTCGAGCCAACTTGCAGCCTGCGATGGAGCACCCCGTTCATGACTGGCTTATAATTTGTAACAGAGTTCTTCAAAGCTCAAGCGAATTTTTATACTTAGCGAAGCCTCTAGCTCGGCGCTTTCAACGAAAGCGCCGAATATGAAGGCCTACGAGGCATTGTGAAACCGTGCAATGGGCTCATGAAAGCGCAACAAACGGCCTGCATTGCCCAAAACCAGCAAGGTGCTCAGGTTATGCAACACGGCAGCGATCATCGCCCCTGCCGCTCCGAGTACCCCGAAAGCTGCCATAGCCACAATCGCCAGTGTCCACCCCAGGCCGATGATCACATTGACCTGTAACGTGTGTCGGCACTGGCGGCTCAGGCGTACGCAAGTGCCCAGGCGGCGCAGGTCGCTGCCGATCAGCACGATGTCAGCGGAAGCCAATGCGATGTCTGCCCCGCCGGCACCCATCGCAACACCGACCACGCCGGCTTTCAAGGCCAGGGAGTCATTGATGCCATCGCCCACCACCATCGGCCGGAAGCCGTTCTTGATCTCTTCCATGACACGATTGAGCTTGTCCTCAGGCAAGGCCTGGGCGTGGATGTCACTGATGCCGACTTCATGTCCAAGGCTGTCGGCGACGCTCTGACGGTCGCCTGTCAGCAACAACTGACGGCCCATCCCCAGATCGCGCAGCTCGCTCAGTGCCTGACGGGCTTCGGGTTTCAGACTGTCGGCCAGCAACAGCCAGGCGAGGAACACACCGTTCACCGCCAGCCCGGCAATCGGGCCGTCATGGTTGGGTACCGGCGAGGTGGTGATGCCCAGTTGAGCGAACAGCTCGGGGCGACCCAGCGCGGCCTCACCCCGTGCAGTCTGGGCGACGACGCCCAGGCCTTGCCGTTCACGAATGTCTTCGAGCGCCAGCAAGTGATCCTTCTCAACCAACCCGGCCAACGCACGGCTGACCGGATGACTGCTGGCTGCCCCCAGGCTCGCGGCCAGCGGGATGACCTCTTCGCCAGCACCCTCCTGGGCCTGGACCGATTGCAGCCGCAAGCTGCCGTAAGTCAGGGTGCCGGTCTTATCGACCACCAGCGAGGTGAGATCAGCCAGTTCCTCGAGGAACGCTGAGCTTCGAATCAAGATGCCGTGGCGAGCCGCAACGGCGATTCCGGCAATCGCAGTTGCCGGCGCAGACAGCACCAGCGCGCATGGGCAAGCGGCTACCAGCACCGCCAGCATGGCTTGTGCGTTATTGGTGATAAACCAGGTGACGGCTGCGATGAGCAACACCAGCACCATGTAGCTGCCGGCATAACGCTCCAGCAGTCGCGTGATCGGGGGCTTGGAGCGTTCGGCGTTTTGCATCAGGGCGATGACTTTGCCCAGCGTCGACTCATTGCCGATACGCGTCACCTCAATGCGCAGCAGGCCGTCCAGATTGATCGCGCCCCCGAACACTTCCATGCCCGCCCGCGCCTCAAGCGGGACCGACTCACCGGTGATCGGCGCGGTATCCAGGCTCGCCTGCCCGGATACCACCAGGCCATCGGCAGGCACACGGTCGCCGGCACGCACTTCAACGCGGTCACCGGCCACCAGCGTGCCGTTGTCTACTTCGCGAATCGAACCGTCGGCGGTGATCAGACGCGCGTGGCTGCGCGTCAGCCGACCCAACGCCTGTATCGCTTCCTGAGAGCCGATGACGCTGCGCTCCTCCAGCACATGTCCGAAGATCATGATGATCGGCAGCAACGCGGCGGTCATCAGATCGCCCGTCGCCCAGGCGCCGAGCATGGCCAGCGCGATCAGCTGATCGGTGATGCCGTGCAGGCTCGGATAGCGCAAGCTGTGCCAACCGGCGCTGACCACCGGGATCGCCACCAGAAGGGAAGCGGCACCCAACAACAACTGGCTGACGCCCACTTGCTCAGGTGCGAAAAAACGCCAGACCAGACC
This sequence comes from Pseudomonas sp. NPDC087358, assembly GCF_044900785.1. Classification (NCBI taxonomy): domain Bacteria; kingdom Pseudomonadati; phylum Pseudomonadota; class Gammaproteobacteria; order Pseudomonadales; family Pseudomonadaceae; genus Pseudomonas; species Pseudomonas sp. NPDC087358. The sequence continues at coordinate 35,034 of NZ_JBJDOA010000007.1, read as the reverse complement.
CAGCGCCAGCAATCCCAGCGCCAGCATCGCCAGGGTCAACTGGCGGGCGGCGCTGCGCTGTTCGCCGCTGGTCAGCATGCTGCCAGGTTCAGGGGCATCGGCATGCGGCTGCGGATGGGCGTGGGTATGACTGTGTGCGGCTTCGCCACTCATTTGTCGGCTCCCTGAATGATCAGGCGTGAATCGTCATGGGGATCGACCGTGGTCACAGAACCGGCCTGTTTGAGAATGGCCGGTACGCGCTCGCGGTAGATGCGCAGCAACAGACCAGGGTCGCTCTTGTTCTGAATCGACTGCGCCAGACCGGTGACCGCGGCGGTGTCGGTCTGGGCCTTGGCGAGGCGCTCAGAGGCCTGCGCGTGGGCAACCTGCAGCGTGCGGTCGGCGCCCTGATTGGCGGTCTGGTTGAGCTTCTCAGCGTCAGTGCGGGCGTTGGCGACCGCCTGATCCGCTTGTTGACTGGCGGTCAAGACTGCGTTGAACGCGTTTACCGCAGCGGCCGGAAGACTGGACTGTACGTCCACCCGCACCACTTCCACACCCACGCCCACGCCCGTCTTGCTCAAGTCCTCGAGGCGCACATTGATGCCCTGCACCAGGTCGCCGCGCAGGCGCTCGCGACGCTCGGCGGACTGGCTGTCCGAGCCGACAAGTTCGGGACGTGCCACCAGAATCGTGTCCAGATCCCGCGCCGCAGTAAGGCTGACAGCGCTGCGATTGACTAGCCGGTCCAGCGCTGGCAGTACATGCTCGCCTTGCAGCACGAACTCACGCGGATCGGTCACCTTGTAGTACGCCGTCACATCGAGCTGTACCACGCCGGCATCGCCCGTCAGCAAATAGCCCGAGCCGGCAAGGGCATCGCTCATGGGCGTGGCGAAGCTGGTGACCTTGTCCGCGGCCATCGCGGTCGGTGAGCGCAGCAGGGTTTCCACATGCCGCTCGATCACCCGGTCAGCCGATGGCAGCAACACGACCTGTTCGAAGGGCTGCGGCCAGGCCAGCAGCAAACCGGCGTTCTGCACCCGATCAAGCTCGCCGAAGCGAAACACCACAGCGCGGTTCTGCGGATCGATCTGCCGCACATTGGAAATCGCCCAGGCAAGTGCTGCGAGCAAGGTCACCACGTACAACCCCAGAAAGGCCAGGCGACTGGCTTGCAGCCAGGGGCTGTTCACCACCGGGCGCTCAATCTGCACCGAGTCCTGCTCGCTCATGGCTGCGTTCCAGGCTTGCCGTCCGGCTTTGCATCGAGCGAGGGCGGCCCATCCACCAGCACCCGGAACGGCGCGGCGTCGGTGCGCAGGATCAGCTTGGTGGTCGGGCCCACCACAGTGCCCAGTGTGTCCAGCGAGCGCAGCAAGTTGTACAGCTGCGGCGAGCTGGCGTAGGCGCGGCCGTAAATCTGCGCCGCCTCGACCCGGGATTGCGCCTCGATGTCGGCGGCTTTGACCGTAGCGTCCGCCTCGACGATGCGCGCATCGCGCTCGGCGGCGGAACGGATCTGCGCCGCTTCACGCTTGCCGATGGCCGTGCGCTCGGTGGCGATGGTTTCACGCTCGGCGCGCATGCGGTCGACGGTGGCGTTGAGGGTCACCGATGGCAGGGTCAGACGCTCCACCCCTACCTGCAAAACACGTACGCCGTAGGTGGTCAGCAGCTGTTTGTCGATTTGCAGGCGCAGCTGGTTTTCGAAGTCGGCGATGCGCACCTGATTGGCGTCGGTGTTGATCAGGCTCGACAGGTCGAAACTCGCCGCCGTGGTTTCCAGGGCCGAGCCGACAAAGGTGCGGATCTGCCGCGCCGCTTCATCGGGCTGGTTCTGCACGGCGCGCATGAAGCGTTTGACGTTGTCTGGATCGCCCTGCACCTGCCAGGCGACATAGGCCTGAACGATGATGCGCAGACCGTCGCGGGTGCCGACATCCTGCAAGCCGCTTGAAGTGGTACGCAGGCGCAGGTCCACCGGAATAGCCGCCTCGAAAGGCGCCGGCCAGCGCCAGCTCAGGCCGGGGTCGAGCAGCACGCGTGCCGGGTTGCCGAAGCGCGTGACGACCGTTGCTTCACCGGAGCGCACCTGAACCAGGCTGGCAGCGGCAACCGCAAAGGCGATCAGCACCGCCGCCAGCGAGGCACGACGCCAGGGGAAGCCTACCGGGCCGGACGCCTCGCCGTGGTGGTGACCATGATGGCCACCATGACCGTGGCCGCCGTGGTCGTGACCTGCATGGTCATGATGATCGTGGGAATGAAACAGACTCAAGGGAAGACTCCTTATTCAGCCGACTTGGGCGACGTTGCGGGGTCGGCCGGGAGGGTAAAAGAACGCAGATCGATGGTGGGCGCGCTGGTGCCGCCCAGACGGTGGTCGAGCACCAGCAATCGGGCGTGGGTCAGGCCCTGGGTCAGCTGGCTCAAGTACTGCTCGAGCACAAACGCCTGACCGGCCTTGGCGTAACCCTGCTGTTCGGCGTTGAACCGCAGGTCAGCGCCTTGTGCCGTGGCCATCACTTCACGTGAGCTGGCGGCCGCCTGATCGTGTGCCACGCTGGCATGCAACTGCGCCAGGTTGGCTTGATCGGCAGCGGCGCCGCGCTCGCGGGAAATCAGCGCCTGAGCGCTGATTTGCGCAGCCTGCACCGCGTGATAGGCGTTAGCCGCGCCCGCTGGCGGGTGAATCGATTCCACCACCGTGGCGAGAATTTCCACGCCGCTGTCGAGCCTTTTCAGATCCCGCTGCACGGCATCGCCGATGTCTGCCGACAGCTCGGTCCGTTGCTCACCCAACAATTCGTCAAGCGTGCGCGAGGCAAAATCGTGCACCAGCACGCGGCTGGCGGTGCTGCGAATCAGCGTAGGAATGTCGGCGCTGTTATAGGTCGCGGCCATGGCCGCCTGATCGCTCAAGCCGATGCGATAGACGAAACGCACGTCCATGTTGACGATCTGGAAACTCTGCTTGTCGCCTGCACCGCTGGCGATGACCTGTGACTTGTCATTGATATGGGTAGCGTCCCAGAGCCGATTGGCCACCGCTGGCGGCGGCCCTTCGGCGGGAGCCGGGGTTTGCTCGGCGCTCGCGCCTTCCGAAACGCTGGTGGCCAATTCGTGGACCACGCCGTTCTCGACGGCCAGCACTGTACCGAACGGCCAGGGCAAGCCAGCGTGAAGGCCTGGCCCCAAGACCTCGACCGGCTTGCCGAAACGCTCGTAGATGCCTCGCCCTTGCATTGGAATTTCGTGCACACCACTGAGCGCCCAGCCAAGCACCACGATCACCGCCAATACCGGCAGGAAGGCCCGACGCATGTAGGTGAATGCCCAGATCTGCCGCAGATCGATGCCGAAGCGGTTGTGCAATTCATTTTGCAGCGCCATCAGCGGCCGTGGTGGCCAGCGCAGCAGACCGGCAGCGAAACTGTAGGCGACCAGGCGCGGCTCGAGGCGCTCGTTGCGTGGACTGAAGATCGACAGCAGCGCACGAACCAATAGCTCGAGCGCCACCAGCCCCGGCAGCAGACCGATCAACACGGCCAGTCGAGCGGGCCAGACGCGATCGACGGAGGAAAAGAACAGGCACAACGCAGCAATCAGCAAGGTGCCGATCGCCACGCGAACCAGCTGTGCCAGCGGTTCGGCCTCAGGCCAACTGGCTTCGGACTCATTGCTCAACTGACGTTCCAGCACCAGCAAGCCGAAGCCGATCAGCAGCAACAGGCCACCGACTACGCTGCCGACCAGGCCAGGGTTGCTGCCGACCAGGGTCAGGTTCCAGACCATCGAAATGCTGATCAGCGACAGCAATGCCCAGCCGGCAAGCCAGAACACCGGCGCACCAATCTGGCCAACCATGGAGGTCCCGGCGCCACCGATGCGTCCGAGCAGGCGGTCATACCAGCCCTGTTCTTCTGCCAGCGATTCATCAACTGCCAGCGCCGCAGCCTCGTCAGGCGCGATGATGCGCGCGCGCCACTGCGCAACGACTTGCGCCGATTGCAGCGCCGAGGCCAGCACCAGCAAACTGACGGCGCTGTTGGTCAGCACCGCCGTCCACAGGGAGTTGGGAGAAAACAGGTCCACGAACAGTGAAACCACCAGCCCGAGCGCACCCATGGCGCCCAGCAGGTAGGTCAATCGCGACAGGCGACGGGCCTGGAAGCTCGCGCGCTGAAACCTGGGCAGACTCGCAGGCGCTGCCCCTTCGACATCCAGATCAACCCGCATCGATACTCCAGAACCTGCTGAACGCTGTAGTCATCACCCTTCCTGTGTGCTTTATGGACCTGTCTTTGAACATCGTGCCCTTCATACGCTGTAGCACTTTTTACAGGGCGTTACGATATAACAAAAGTCGTGAAAGTTTTGTCTGGTTATCGCTGGCAATCGTGACGAATTCTTCACTCATGCAGCCAGCAGACAGGTTAGCGCCTCAGGCCTGGAATGGGAGTTGGAGTTGGAGTTGGAGTCCGATTTCCTAGAAGGGAGCTTTTCTGTAGCAGCCCGAGTTGCAAGCGGTGGTGGCCTGTCATCGCTGCCGCCGGCAAGCCGGACTGCCAGCGGGGTGCGCCTCGGTCACGCGCTGCGGTGCCATCGTTCATGCACTATGCTGCCAGAAAGTTATCCACAGGAAGCTGGCCTGCGATCATGCTGACCACACTCAAGACCTGGCTGCAAAAACGGCTGCATCCCCTGGCTCAGATCCTGTTCGATGATGGCGTGCGGGCCATCCATGTGACCTCCTGTGCGGGCCTGATTTCCGTCGCTGTCGGCGGGCTGGTCGGCGCATTTGCCTTTCATGGCTGGATGTTCCTGCTGATTCCGCTCTGGTTGCTGCTCCGCCTGGCGTTCAATGCAATCGAAGCCTTGTTGGTGAGCGATTTTGGTCAGCATTCGCCGATGGGCGCCTGCGCTCATGAACTCAGTCGCGTGGTCGCTCAGACTGCCCTGTTCCTGCCGTTTTCGGTTATTCCCAAAGTCAGTTTGCTGTTGGTGCTGCTGGTCACGCTGCTCGCCATTCTGAGCGAGTTCGCAGGCGTGCTGGGCCCATTGATCAAAGCCTCTCGGCGCCGCGACGGGCCCTTGAGGAGCGATGCGGTGATGCTGTGTTTCGCGATTTTCGGCGCTGTCATCGGTTCCGGTTACCTGCCCGTGGCACCGATCAACATCACCTTGGCGGTAATGGCGATCTTGCTCATGACAACGATTGCCAACCGAATACGCGGCGCCGTCGCGGAGGTCACCAAGCCTTCGCCCGCACCCTCATCCGGGGTTTACACACAGGACTGAGCGAACACTTTTCAACAGCCTGATTACACCCTGCGAACAGCTTATCCACAGGCTTTCCAATAACCCGTCTGCTAATAAGCAAGCCCCAGACGCTTGACCTCAAATCCGCTGATAATGGATATTACGACCATAATTTAAGCAATCACGCTTCTCTCAGGCCTTTTCCATAGAGAGGGCTACGCTTCCCTCCATTGTCGATTTCCCTTCAGGAGTGCGCTCATGAGTAACTACGACGTTGTCATCATCGGTGGCGGGCCAGGCGGCTACAACGCGGCCATTCATGCCGGCCAAAAGGGTTTGAAGGTTGCCTGTGTCGAAGGTCGCGAAACGCTGGGCGGCACCTGCCTGAACGTCGGTTGCATCCCGTCCAAGTCGTTGCTGCATGCTTCGGAGTTGTATGAAGCGGCGGCCGGCGAGGAATTCAAGAAGCTGGGGATCCAAGTCACGCCGACCTTGGATCTGGCGCAGATGATGGCGCAGAAAGCAGAAAGCGTGACGGGCCTGACCAAAGGCATCGAGTTCCTGTTTCGCAAATACAAGGCTGAGTGGATCAAGGGCTGGGGGCGTATCGCGGGCCCCGGAAAAGTCATCGTCACCGACGCCAGCGGTGCAGAAACCGAGCTGACGGCCAAAGACATCATCATTGCCACCGGCTCCGAGCCGACGCCGCTGCCAGGGGTGACCATCGACAATAACCGCATCCTCGACTCCACCGGCGCGTTATCGCTTGGCGAGGTGCCCAAGCATCTGGTGGTGATCGGCGCCGGGGTTATCGGGCTGGAACTGGGATCGGTGTGGCGACGTCTGGGCGCCAAGGTGACGGTGGTGGAGTTTCTCGATCACGTGGCCCATGGCTCGGACCTGGAAACCGGCAAGACCCTGCACCGCTCGCTGTCGCGGCAGGGTATGAATTTCAAGCTCAGCTCGAAGGTGACGTCGGCCGTCGCCAGCGAAACGGGTGTGAACCTTACCGTCGAGCCCGCTGCCGGCGGTGAAGCTGAATCGATTGAAGCCGACTACGTGCTGGTGTCGATCGGCCGCCGCCCCGTGACCAAAGGCCTGGGCCTGGAAACCGTAGGGCTGGAAGTCGACAAGCGTGGCGTGCTGGCCAACAAGGGCCACCGCACCGCCGTAGACGGCATCTGGGTGATTGGCGACGTGACCTCAGGCCCGATGCTGGCGCACAAGGCTGAAGACGAAGCAGCCGTGTGTGTGGAGCGCATTGTCGGCAAGAAAGGCGAGCTGAACTACAACCTGATCCCCAATGTGATTTACACCTGGCCGGAGTTGGCCAGCGTGGGCAAGACCGAGGAGCAGCTCAAGGAGGAAGGTCGGGCGTACAAGGTGGGCAAATTCCCGTTCAGCGCCAACAGTCGCGCCAAGGTCAATCATGAAACCGATGGCTTCGCCAAGGTACTGGCTGATGAGAAGACCGATGAAATCCTCGGCGTGCATCTAATCGGCCCAAGCGTCAGCGAGATGATTGCCGAGTACTGCGTGGCGATGGAATTCGCCGCGTCGGCAGAAGACATAGCCCTGACCTGCCACCCTCACCCGACCCGCTCCGAAGCATTGCGCCAGGCGGCGATGGCGGTTGGTGGGCATACCACGCAAGCGTAAGCGGTTGCAGGCCATGGGAGATTCTATGGTTTCAAACAAGCTCCTCAAGCAGTTTTGGACTATTGCGCCGCCTGCTTTTGATTCTGGCCAGAGGCCGTGGGAGCTTGGCTTGCCAGCGATCTGCCGGGCACCGGCAGTAGAATCAGACGGCTCGGTAGGTCAGGCGCATAGCGTTCACAGGGTTTGCTGGCGCTTCGCGCCAGATCGTCGGCAAGGTGGAGCGCCACCCCGGCGGACTCCCACGCCCTTCGGGCAGAAGCGATCGACCTCTGAGGGGCTGCGGGCAGAAATGATCGGCATCTGTTGCGCCGCCCGCTTTTGATTCTGGCCAGAGGCCGCAGGCCGGCTTGCTGGCGGATGCGTCAGCCCAGACGCGCCTCATCCGACGCATTCGCCAGCAAGCCGGCTCCTACGGTGGGTTCGGCGGTCGATCGGAAACCTGCGCGTGTGGTCCGGCACATACCCCCAGGATTACAACTGGCAACGGTTTGGAGCCTTGTATGTAGTGCCCTGATACGTTTTTTTATCTTTTTTGCGAACAAGATGCCGAGTTTGTTATCTGTTTGTTGGTAATTTGCGTTCGGCAAGGATTGGAAAAGCGCACTTCTTCGTGCAGGAAGGCACAGCATTTCTTCAGAGGCTTCACCCTTATGAATCGCAGGAATCTCCTGAAAGCTTCCATGGCATTGGCAGCCTATAGCGCGCTGCCTGCCTCCGGTCTTTATGCGGCACGTGCCCTGGCGGCCGCCGCTGATGGCGAAATCGAGCATTTCGATTTCAAGACCTTGCAAGACAGCGCCAGACAGATGGCCAGCAAGCCCTACGTCAGCACCAAGCAGAACCTGCCGCCCACGCTGGCGAACATGACGCCTCAGCAGTTCAATGCGATCAAATACGACGCCGGTCATTCCCTGTGGAACGACGTCAAGGGCCAGCTGGACGTGCATTTCTTCCATGTCGGCGCAGGCTTCAAGACGCCGGTGCGCATGTACAGCGTCGACCCCGCGAGCCAGGAGGCGCGGGAGGTGCATTTCCGCCCCGAGCTGTTCAACTACGAGGCCAGCCGCATCGACCAGACCCAGCTCAAGGGCGATCTGGGATTTGCCGGATTCAAGCTGTTCAAGGCCCCGGAGATCGCGATCAACGACATCCTCTCGTTCCTCGGCGCCAGCTACTTCCGCGCGATTGACAGCAACAAGCAGTACGGCCTGTCGGCGCGGGGCCTGGCCATCGACACCTACGCCCACCGCCCCGAAGAATTCCCCGACTTCACTCAGTTCTGGTTCGAGAAGCCGACCAAGGACGCCACCCGCTTTGTGGTCTACGCCCTGCTCGACTCGCCGAGTGCAACCGGCGCCTACCGTTTCGACATCGACTGCCAGGCCGATCGCGTGGTGATGGACATCGACGCGCACATCAATGCCCGCGCCGACATCGAACAGATGGGCATCGCGACCATGACCAGCATGTTCAGTTGCGGCACCCACGAGCGCCGCATGTGCGACACCCTGCACCCGGAAATCCACGACTCCGATCGCCTGGCCATGTGGCGCGGCAACGGCGAGTGGATCTGCCGACCCCTGAACAACCCGGCGAAGATCCAGTTCAACGCCTTCGCTGACAAGGACCCGAAAGGCTTTGGTCTGGTGCAGACCGACCACGATTTCAAGACCTATCAGGATACGGTCGATTGGTACCATCGCAGACCGAGCCTCTGGGTCGAGCCAACCACCGCCTGGGGCGAAGGCTCGATCGATCTGCTGGAACTGCCTACCACGGGCGAGACGCTGGACAACATCGTCGCGTTCTGGAATCCCAAGGTGCCGATCAAGGCCGGCATGTCGATGAATTTCGGCTACAAACTCTACTGGAGCCCCCTGCCGCCGGTCAGCACGCCGTTGGCACAGGTCCACGCGACCCGCTCCGGCATGGGCGGATTCATCGAGGGTTGGGCGCCGGGCGAGCATTACCCTGAGGTCTGGGCACGCCGCTTTGCGGTGGATTTCAATGGCGGCGGGCTTGACCGCCTGCCAGAGGGCTCGGCCATCGAGCCTGTGGTGACGGTCTCCAACGGCAAGATTCAGGATTTCAACGTGCTGGTGCTGCCCGACATCAAGGGCTTTCGCGTGACGTTCGACTGGTACCCGAGCAGCGATTCGGTGGACCCGGTGGAGATGCGCATGTTCATCAAGACCGGCGACCGGACATTGAGCGAAACCTGGCTGTATCAGTATTTCCCGCCTGCCCCCGACAAGCGGCGGTATACCTGAGGCACAGGGCAAACCCCCTGAAAACTCATCCGTAACAGTCCGGCATGCCAGCGTTCGCGACCTTGAAAAAAGGCGCCGTTGGCAGTCGGGCTGTTCACAGGGTATTGAAGAACTCGTTCGCGATTGAGTGCCATGTGTAACAAAAATGAGCCATAGAAAACGTCTTTTTCTCGTTGTTTCGGTCCATGTTTATTAGCGTCAACTTTCCAACTACTAATAAATTCAACAAGTTACAAAACACGATTTTAAGAGCCTCGCTTATCTGTCCGAAATTTTGACTATTTGATTGACAGCCCCAGCAACTGCGGCTGATATATCCCCTGTCACGCCGTTGAGATGGGCTCTCGGGCGATCCTCTTCCCGCTAACAATCCGTTTCTGCCACGCCTGCCGATCACTTCAATTCCGGCGCTCCCGAGGGGCTGTACCATGATGTCGACTTCCCCCGTTTACGTTGAAAAACCGTCGATTATGTCCTTCGACAAATCCACGGCCATTGTCCTCGTCGCAATCAGCCTGATCCTGGTCGAGACCTTTTCCGGCGCTTTGCGCTTTTATCTCGACAAGGCCGGGATATCGGTTCTGTTGTATGGGCCCAAAGTCGCCTGCCTGCTGTTCTTCGCCCTCGAATTGCGCAACTTCAAGGCCGGCCCCGGCGTCTGGTTGAGCTTCGTCGCCCTGCTGCTCTCAGCGGGCTGGGCCACGCTCAACGGGGCGGGCGCGGGCAATTTCGGCTTTGCGCTGTATGGCATCAGCCCGCTGTTGTTCGGGATCGCGTGCGGCGACCAGGTCATGCGCCACCAACGCCTGTTCATGTGGGCGATAGGTTTTGCGTTGATCGCATCCTTGGCGGGCATTGCGCTGGACCGCTATACCAATCTGCCCTGGAAAGGCTACAGCTACAGCATTGGCGGTACCGAGCTGAGCGCCAATACGACCTGGGCGGCCGAAGACGCCGACCGACCGGCCGGGTTCGCCCGGATATCCAGCGCGCTGGCGATCATCATTTCGATTTTCAGTCTTTACCTGATGGCTACGCTTCGCTCACGGCTGTTGGCCTTGGGCATCTGCGCCATTGGCCTGGCGGGTGTGGTGCTGACCACCAGCAAGGCACCGGTGCTGGCTTTCGTCGGCGGCGCGGGCCTGCTGATGGTCATGCGCTTTCGCTGGACCACACGTAGCGCCATCGTCGCGGCGGTCGTGCTCGGCATGTCGCTGCCGTTCGTGGCCATGATTGTCGATTTCGATCCCAACAAGGTCACGATGGCTGGCTCTCTTTCGTCCATCTACGACCGTCTGATCAACACCTGGCCCAACGTGATCCGGGAACTGGTGGACCAGAACCGCGCCTATACCGGTGCAGGCTTTGGCCTGGTCGGCAGCGCTGTCGCAGCGTTCCCGGTGGCCGGCGGCGATATTTTCATGGTCTCCGACAGCACCGTGGTTTATCTGTGGGCCACCTTCGGCCTGGCCGGATTGTTTCTCTACACCTTGCACATCCCGCTGTTCTTCATCCTTGCAGACACCACCACGCGGTATGGCCATGCCATGCTCGCCACCGCTTTCTGCATCTGCATCGTCAGCTGGACCACCGATACGCTGGAGGTAACCCTGGCCAACCTGTTTCTCGGCATGGCCGTCGGGCACGCGCTGGCAGCGAGGTCGAAAGTCAGCAAGGCGCTCCCAAAGCCACGTGAACTGCCGCGATGGAACGGTCTGCCGGGTTTGAGCTGAGGGAAGCGGACACATGACTGCGTGGAGTCGCCCGCTGTTGCTGGTCAGCCTGTTCATCGCCAACATTGCGACCGCAGAGCCGTTCATCGTCGGCGTTGCGACTCATTCGATGAACAACCTGGGACAGCCATTGCGCAGCCTGGAACTGGCCAGCGGCGCAGGCGTGACGTCTGTGCGCGACGACGCCTTTTGGTCCACCGCCGAGCCGTCACCTGGGGAGCTGCAGATCATCCCGCAATGGCGGTCCTGGTTGAGCAAAGCCAATGCGCTGAATATGGCGCCCATGGTGATACTCGGCTATGGCACGTCCTTCAACGGCAATGCAAAGCCGCGCAACCCCGAGATCAAAATTCCCTACCTGAGATACGTCGATTACATCACTCGGCAGTTGGGCAACCCGGTGCAGTACTACGAAGTCTGGAACGAGTGGGACATCGGCGGCCCGACCGACGCACGCCTGAGCAGTGATTACGTCGCGCTGGTGAAAGATGCCGCGCCCATCATCCGCAAGAACAATCCAAAGGCCTTGGTGCTTGCTGGTGCGGTGACGTCAGGGGGAATACAGGGCGGTTTTGTTGATCGCATGTTGGCGGCGGGGGTACTCAAGTATGCCGACGCGATCTCGCTGCACCCCTACGTGCATTGCGCAGGTCCCGACCATGACACGCCGGAAAGCTGGATCAACTGGATGCGCGATCTGGACCGCGGCATCAGCGGCAAGGCCGGCAAGCCAGTGCCTCTGTACCTGACCGAAATGAGCTGGCCAAGCCACCAGGGTAATTGCGGAATCGATGTCGAGCATCAATCAGCGTACCTGGCCCGCGCGTATTTCCTGGCCCGCACCGTGCCGAACATCAAGGGCATGTGGTGGTACGACCTGATCAACGATGGCGACGCACGCGATGATCAGGAGCATAACTTCGGACTGCTCAATGTTGATCTGAGCCCCAAGCCAGCCTATGCGACCCTCAAGGCGATCAGTCCTTATCTGCGCGACTTCAGCTACGACGCCAGCCATAGCGTGCAGGCCGACGACGTCTACACGCTGGCCTTCAGCGACGGTCGCGAACGGGTGCTGGTGGCCTGGGCAACAGCAGGCCCGCGCGAGGTCCGGATCGATGCCACGGCAATGAATAACGCACTTTTGCGCGTGCTCGATACTCAAGTCCCGGCGACGGGGATGATCGACAGCGACGCCCACTGGGTCTGCACACAAGCGCAATGCTCGGCAACGGTCACCCTCAGCGAATTCCCGAAAATCATTCGCCTGAGCCCAGGTGATTGAACAGTGTCGTATCGCATCGGCGCGGTTTGCCACAACGCCAGTCGGACGCGGCGGTGAGGCAGTTGATCTCGCGGTGTCTGGACGTGCGCATTCGCCGGCAAGCCGTGCGCCTGGAGGAGGCTCTGCAGCTACAGGCAGCCTCGCATCATGCGGTTACATCAAATCGGCCTTTACCCTACATCTGTCGGATTGAGCTCAAGCCCATCGGCCCGGATAATCCCGCCCCGAGCCTAAGAACTCAACAAACCGTCACCCGTCACGATAGACCGCGGTACTTTGCGCCTGCGACAACGTCAGTTTTCGCAGGCGCGATACACTTCTGCACGTCTGTCATGTCGGGAGTCGGCTAATACAAGACCCTTCGGGGGAATATGCCGGCACTTGTTTGTGGTGTTCTTAGCTCCCGACGCCCTACTCCAAGGCCATCAAGGACAGACGCCACATGGAACCGCCCTACGAACCCGTCGTCTTCACCCGCCACAACCTCAAACTCCACGCCCTGATCCTTGAGCGCCAGGCCTGGTTCTGCGCCCGCGACCTGGGGCATTTCCTGGGCATGTTCTTTGAGCAACGCATCACCCGCAAACTCGCGCCCGACCAGCGCCGCCACATCCAGCTGCGCTACTACGGCGAGATCAAGGAGGTGCTGATGGTCAGCGAATCCGCTGCCTATGCCCTGCTCGTCCACCATGGCCACGTCACCCACGATGCCATCCGCAAATGGCTGACGTATCAGGTTTTGCCGATGCTGCATGATCGAAGCGTCCCGGCCTTGAACAACGCGCCCGCGCCCGGACTCCTGCAATGGCAACACGGCACGCTGAGCGTGTTGCACTGGCAGAACGAGGCGTGGATTCGCTTGAGGGATATGCCCTGTTTGCTGCAGCCGCGTCACGACACGAGTTGCTGACGCAAGATCAAACAAGCATGGCCATGGCGGTAAACGTCCCCCCGGCTATCAGCACCCCCGACTTCAACCGACCACCGTCATACCCAGCATCTCCCGAGCAATGCGGTCGGCATCCACAAACGCACGCGAGTAGCTCCCCGCCGAAGGCACGTAGTGGTTGTAATAAGTAGCGCCCTCGACCATCGGCCCGGTTATCCACAGATTCGGTTGAGCTTTGCCGTGACCATCGACGTAAATACCGTCCCCCTCCTCCGTCAGGCTGTGGATAATTCCCGCCTCGCGCAATTGCCGAATGATTTTCGGCTGTGACATCCGCTGAGTGTCGCAGGAATGCGCACAAACGACGGCGTTCAGAAGAACTTCATACCCCTCACCAAGCCGGATCGACACCAAACCCTCCGCCGGCTTGTGCATAACTTTCGAGTGATGCACCCATTGCAAAATGCCTGCGTCGGCCAGCGCCAGAAGCTCCTGGTGCCGCTCTTTTTGCGGGCCAGCGACCATTCGGTTAACCAAGGGTGCGTATTCGCTGAAAAACACCTGATGAGACTCAGGCGTCAGGCCTTTGTTATCCACAACCCGGCGCAATTGCTCACGGCAACTTCTCCACACCTCCAGCGCGGCCTTGATGGGGCTCGCGTCCAACCCGGCGGCACTCTCATCGAGATCCGCCTGGATCACTGCACGAACCCAGTGGGAATAGTCGTCCACAGGCGACTGACCATGCCGTGGATCAAACAGACCCTGGTCCAGCATTGGCACGCCAAAACGCTGTGCCAGTTCAAGAGCCTTCGCTTCGACATGCCCCAGCAGAAAGGCCGTCGCCAGTTCCGATTTGACTCGCGGGGAAGACTCTCCACTGTTCCCGGCGATCATGCCGAAGTATTCCGCGAGCATCTGGGCCTTGAGCAACGGCAACACCTGCTTTTCGAAGTCCAGACCCTGCGGATGGGCGCCACGTAGATCGGCAACTGCCGACAGGGTGAAGATGAGCGGCGAACCGCCGGTGCGATGAGGCGCGATGTCGGGACGGGTGCGGTAGGGCAAGCCGCTGCGCGAAAACATGAACACCCGCGGCTCTTGACCCGAAGCGCGATAGTGCAGTCCTTGCGCTGTTTGCTCGAAGCTACCACCTCTGCCGACCGTCAGAGCCGCGACCACGTCCATCGCCGACAGCCCCATCCCTTCGATACCCACCAACTCTGTGGACAACACGGAATCGATATCCTGGGGCTGTGCATAAGCCTGTAGGCGTCGGGTTCTGCGGATCTGTTTGTCCACAGCCGCAGGCGCCTGGGCATGGCCAATGGTAACCAGCAGCCAATCGACCGGATGCCGTTTACCGTCGCCTGTGGACAATACAAAACCGCCGAGATCCGTGTGCTCTATGTTATCCACAACCTTGGCGTGATGAATGATCCGCGCCTGTTCAGGCAGGGTCTTGATGATCTCTTCGTAGGTCCACGCCAGATATTCACCCAGCCATTTGCGCGGAAGAAACTCGTTGGGCCGGACCGCCCGCTCCGAGGTTTTGAAGCGCAGGCACCACTCATAGAAAGTCGGCCCATGGCGACCGCTGAAACCGCCAAGCGCCGCCTGATCGGGGAACATGGATATCTGCGACGCCACGGTATTGAGCATCAGGTAATCCGCTTGCTCCACCGAATGCAGGCCGGGGCCGGGCCGGTGGGGATCGAATACATTGATTTCTATCCGCCGCTCGCCTTTGGCGGCCAGCGCACATAGTCGCTCAAGCACGGTCAGTCCGCGTGAACCGCAGCCGACGATGCCGATCTTGATGGCAGGCTGCGCGCCATTGGCGGCAGACAAGTCGTCGATGGAAAACTTATCCACATGCAAGGCAGCGCTCAGTTCCATCTCAGGGTTTCTCCAAAGAATGAATCAATGGCGACGGCTCGGCCATCGGCCAGCGCGGTGTCGACAATGAACTTGCTCAGCGCCAGGTCGAGCACGCCCAGCCCGAACGGCGAGAAGATTGAAGGCTTGCCCGGATCCAGCTGGAATTCACCACGGATCAACCCCGCCAACGTGCCATTCATGAAGGCGCGATTACCGCTGAGTTGTTCCGCCAGATGCGCGGAGGTGTTGGCCTTCATGCAATGTTCGATGTCATCGCACAGGTTGTTGGCTTCGAGCAGCAACTGAGGGGCGATATCGCGCAGCGAGATATTCAGCACCACCTGGCCCGCGCGCAAAGCCATGGGCGGCTTGACGTAGGGCTCACCTGCGGTGGTGGCGAAGATCACCAGATCGGCTGCCAAGGCCTGCTCAAGCGATGCCGACGAGGCTGTGCATAAGTCGATGTGCTCGACATAGGCGATCAACGCCCGCGTCGATGGCTCGTCGAAATCATGTACGAGTGCCTGGTCGATGTCCCAGCCTTCCACCGCCAACATACGCGCGATGTTTCGCGCGATGACCCCTGCGCCAATAAACCCTACAGATGCCGCTTTTCGCGTCTGACCATTGAGCCAGTAGGCGCCCGACACCGCAGAGGCCGCCGTTCTGACCGCGCTGATCTGGGCGCCTTCGAGACATGCGTAGGGGTAGCCGGTTTCCCGGTCGTTGAGAATCACCACCGCAGACGCCCGTGGCTTCTGGTGGGCGACGTTGCCGGGGAAGCTGGAGATCCACTTGATCCCGGCCACCCCGCCCTCGCCTTCAAGTGATGCGGGCAGCGCGATGATCCGGTTGGCCGGCTGCTGCGGGAAACGCAGAAAATAGCTGTCCGGATTCAGCGTCTGGCCGTCGTGATGCTGCAGGTAGACGTGCTCGACGCGGCCGACCATGGTGTGTGCCTGGTGGTCGAGGATGTCCTTGATCACCGCCCCCGGGATCACATGAAAATCAGACATTCAGTGCCTCCCCTTCGAAGGTATGGACGTAGTTTTTCAGGTAGCGGCTGATCGGTTGCGAGTTCAGCGCCGAGAGTTCGGCCCGGCCAAACTTCTGCATCACCCACTCATCGTTGTAGAGCGTCTCCAGATAACGTTCACCGGCGTCGGGGGAGATGGCGACCACCACCGCATCCTTGGGAATACCCAGCGAAGGGGCGGCAAGTCCGGCGACCACGGTGCCCGTCGAGCCCCCCGCCAGCACCCCGTTGGACTTGGCCAGCCAGCGGCACATGGCAATGGTGGCGCGCTCGTCCACCACTTGTTGTTTGTACAGATGGTGGGCTCTGAAGATCGGCGGCATCTGACTGGAGCCAAGGCCCGGGATGAAGCGCTTGCCGGGGGCCTGGCCGAAGGTAACCGAGCCTGCGCTGTCCACAGCGATGATCTTGGTGCGCGGTGAATGCTTGCGGAAATACTGCACGCAGCCCATCAAGGTACCGGTGGTGCCAGCGCCTACCACCAGGTAATCCAGGGCCGGAAAGGCGATATGAATCGAGCGTGCCGTTGTCTGTTCGTGGGTGCGCGCGTTGGCCGGGTTGCTGTACTGGTTGAGCCACAGGTAGCGAGGATCACGGGCCACGGTGTCGCGAATGTAGCGAATACGGGTTCCCAGGTAGCCGTCGTTGTCGTCGCGCTCGGTGACGATGACGATCTGCGCCCCAAAGGCTTCCATCATCTTGATGTTGTGCAGGTTGGTGTTGGGATCGACCACGCAGCAGAATTTGTACCCGCGCTCGGCGCATATCATGGCCAGCGCCACGCCCAGATTGCCCGACGAGGACTCGATCAGCACGGTGTCCTTGTGGATAAGTCGTTTTTCGGCATAGGAATCGATCAAGCCAATGGCGGTCTTCATCTTGATCGAGCCGGCCGGATTACATGATTCGAGCTTCAGATGTAGATTCTCGAAGCCCAGCCCCTTGAGGCGAACGAAGTTCGAATCGCCGACGATATGCGAGATGAAATTCATGGCCGTGCCTCGACGCGTGCCGACTTGGCCATCGTCGGATGGGCGATGACAGCGGCCAGTTGCCGGGGCTGGGTCGACAGCAGTGCCTCCGTCAGTTGCTGGGCTCTGAGGGCGACCATGGAAAACGACTGGGCGTCGCTGATGCCGTGGGTTTTCTCCGACGTGCCATTGGCGAGGATCTGCAGCCCTTCGCTGTTCTGCAGCCCCACTCGATAGTGGCGATCCACCGCCAGACTGCCGTCCTCATCGCGCAGCAGCCAGGGTTGCAGCAACGTCAGCAACGGCGGTACCGCCAGCTGCTCGTAACCGGTGCCCAGGACGATGCCGTCGACATACAGCGTGGTCTCAAGACCGGTGTTGCTGTCGCGCAGCACGACCGAATAGGCATCGCCGACTTTTTCCACCGACACCACGCTTGACCACGTGTGCAGGTTCAAACGCTGGTGACCGCTGACCTCTCCTTCGTACATGAATGAGTACAAGGCCTGGCTCTCATCGGCGTCGATGCCTGCGTAGTTGGTCGAACGGATTTCGTCGAACACCTTGCTGCGACGCGCTGGCTCCAGTTGATGGAAATAATCCACCTGCTCGGGCAGGAATGCCATGTTGGGAAACTGCCCCAGCTGGCCGACACGGAAGCCCACACCACGATGAACCGAGTGCACTTGGGTAGTCGGTGCCGCGCCCAACAGATGGGCCACGGCCTCACCGGCGCTTTGTCCGGAGCCCAGCACCAACCAGCGTTGAGCGATCGGGCCACCGCCCAGATGGATGTTCTTCAGGTATTGCGAGGTGTGGAACACTCGCCCGCCGAGGTGAGGACTGAATGCTTCGGGGATTCGTGGCAGGCTGCCATGGGAAAGCACCAATCGACGAGTGCGATAAGTCCCCTGAGCAGTGACAACATCCACCGCGCGCAAGACGCCTTTTTCCGCAACTGGCAGGACATCAAGCACGCCTTCATCGTAGGCCACGTAATCCTTGAGCTGCGCGGCGACCCAGGCAATGTAGTCCGACCATTCCACACGGCTGGCGGGACGTCCCAACAGACCGAATTTGTACAGCCGCCCCTTTTCCTTCAGGTACATGGCAAAGGAGAACCGGCTGCGCGGGTTTCGCGGCGTGACCAGATCCCGGAACACGTGATGGTTGATGTCGGTGCCTGCCAGCAGAAACGCGCCATGCCAGGTCGAGTCGCGGCCCTTCTCGAAAAAACGCACGCGTTGAAACGGCTTCTTGCCGTTGTCTTCGGCCTCGTCTTCCAGCGCACAGGCCAGCGCGATACCGGCGGGACCGAAGCCGACCGACACGACGTCCAGCTCCTGACGCAAACCCTCGATTTCAAACTGATTCATGGTGGTCCTTCCTGAAAGGTTTAAAGACTTGGCGAGCGCGGTGGGCTCGTTTCAACACAACAGATGTCTTTCGTGGGCACGATCATCGGCGTAGACCCATAGCGAAACCCGGGCGTGATCGTTTTCCCCGTTGCTGAACCGAATGGAGCCGGCGGGCGTGGAGAACTGGTCGAAGCGCAGTGCCTGCAGCAGACTTCGGCTCTGGCGAGCGGCCAGATCCACCAGCGAAAACGCTGCCAGTGTCTCGATGGCGTAGACCGGCGCCGGTTCGCCATAGATGCGCTGATAGGCGAGGTCCGCTGACTGGGCTTCGGCCAGATCACTGGCCACCGGAAAGCTGACGACATACACCGTACCGGTCTGCTCCAGCCCACTGACCAACGCTGGCGATGCGGCGTCATCGGTGAAGATCAGCGGTAATCCACAGCCGGCAGCGCGGTTTTCCACAAGGAACTGGCGGCTGGCTTTGAGTCGTCCACAGAACACCAACCCATCGGCCTGACCCGCCTCCTGAACAATCTTCACTGTGGATAACCTGGCTGCCTGTTGCAGTTCATGCAGCTGCTGCTGGCCATGGAGGCTAGGGTCGGCGAACAGCGCCAGCTGGAGCAGACCCTGCTTTTCGGCAAACTCCAGCAGACGCTTGGCCAGCATCCGGTCCGATGCGCAGACCCGAAATGTAGTGCTGCCCTCTTCGGTCAACGCCGCACAGGTCGACGCCGGCAAAATCAGCGGAATACCAGCCTGTGCATAACTTTGCACGACCGCCGCCGCCGACTCCGACGCGAAATGACCAATCACCACATCCACCCGCGCCTCGATGAAACGCCGAGCCGCCGCGCGGCCGCCCTCGGCATTGGCGCCGTCATCGCAGTACAGATGTTGCGCACGGCGGACATGGCCAAATAGGTGACTGGACAGATACACGCCGCGTAAAAAGCTTCGCGCATGCAGGGTGGTACCGACATCCAGGGCCGCACAGATACCCAGGCGCATCATGACAACGCCACTTCGGCGAACCGCGATGGGCAGAAGGCAGCCATGATCGAGCGGTGTTCAGCGTCCATCTGGGTTCCGCCCATCAGGCCACCCAGCTCGAACGCCAGCAGCTCGGCGACACTCGGCGCCATCTTGAAGCCGATGCCGCAGAATCCGGTTGCCAGGTAAATATGGCTCTTGGCACTGGATCGGCCAATCAGCGGGCGACCGTCGTCGGTGTAGGCATCCCAGGCGACTTGCGTGACCACCGGCAGGCTGTGGTGCTTGTCGTAACCGAGCCTGGCCACGCGCTCGATCACGTCCTGCTCGTTGTCCATCACAGACAGGTTCAGTTGGTGGGCGTGTTCGGCGCGCTGGCGACGTTGTCCGCCGACCTGGATCAGGCTGCGCCCCAACGGCAAGAGGTAGGTATTGAGGTGGTGAGCAATGATCGGCATGCTCGGCGCTTGATCACAGCCCAGGCGAGTGAACGGAATGGTGCGCGCATGCACTGCGCCGTGAGGCCTTGCCAACGGTCCGCTGGCGCCGCAGGCATCCACCACCCACGTGGCCTGAAGGCACAGTTTGCCCGCGTGCACCTGCACCAGACCCTCGAGTTCGACACAGCGGTCGACTGCCAGATGATCGAGATAGGTTGCCTTCTCACTGACGTACCGACACAGGTTCGATAGCGTGACCCGCGCATCGACCACCCCGCCGTTACGCTCGATAAGCAGACACTCGTCAGGGCAGAACGCTGTAAAGCGACCGTTATCCAGTGCACTCACCGAGGCGTGCAACTCGATGTTCTGGCTGCCTTCGCTGCCCACTGCGTCAAGGTACATGCCGCATACTTCGGAGCTTGCTATGTAGGCGACACCGGTGCGATTGAGCGCCTGTTCGAACAGCGCATGGACGATACCGGTGCTGCCGTGATGCGCCCCGCGACGGGTCAATGGGCGCAGGGCCGGGTCCAGTTCCAGCCCGCGAACGATGCCTCCGGTGTCCCGTGTAGCCCCCTGACCGCCGGCGATGCCCTTTTCCATGAGGGCGACATCCAGGCCGCTTTCGACCAGCGCGGCGGCGATAGAAGCGCCCATGACCCCGGCGCCGATCACGATCACATCGAATGACGTTTTCATCAGCGCGCCTCCCCGATCAAATCTCGTACTCGACGGCGCTGACATACACCAGCTGCTGGAATACTTCGTTTTCGGTGAAACGGCAGTAGCGCAGGATCTGTTTGGCGAGCTCCGGAAACACTGGCGCGCCGATAGCACCGATCAGCGCCATGTAAGGCAGGATTCGCTTGCCGAGCAGCTGGCGATCGCGTGCCGCATTGATCACGTCTGACAACAATACCGCCAGGCCCTTCATGGTGAAGTGGTCCACCGAGGTCACTTCGAACCAGCGCGCAACGAGGATCTTGATCGCCGCAGCATCGGCCGAGGTGACTTTCAGACTGTCGCCGCCGACTCGCTCGCGCTCGGCCTGCGCCGCCAGCTTGACCAGGACTTCGTTGAAGGTTTGTTCACGCCAGGCGGCAAACTTCTCCACGTCGAAATCATCGGTGTCCTGCTCCGGGGCGATCAGCGCCAGATAGAACCGTGCGCTATCGGTGCAGGCGTCCGCCACCAGATCCCGCGCCCAGATCGCATAGTTGCGGCTGGTCGAGAGGTTCTTGCCGTTCAGGGTCAGGAACTGATTGGTGTAGAAGGTTTGACGCATGCGGTAGCCGTGCATGGTCTGCAGCAGCGACGGGTACACCATCATGTGGCTGAAAGCGCAGTCGTAACCGAGGAAATGCACCAGCCGGCCCTTGCCGGAACGGCAGTATTCGTCGTATTCCCAGGGTGCGTGCTTGTACTCGTTGAGGTATTCGCGAAACGCCCCCAGGTAACCCGACAGCCCCATTACCCAGGTGTGGATGCGCCGGCTGCCATCAGGCTTGAGGTCCAGGCCGCCGTCATGCGGGCGGGTGATACCCCAATCCACCGGGCCGATCTGAAACTCCTCATTGAGGAACCGGCGAATGAACGGGCGCAGCGGCGTGTGCTCGAAACTGCTCTTGAGGTGACTGCGAAAGTTGGACAGCGCCAGAAACTCGCGCTCCACCGGGCGCCAGATCATCTGTGCAGAACAAAGCTTGCAGCGGAAGTTAGCCATCTTCGAGGCATTGGGCGTGTGGGCGCACTCTTCGCACTGGCTGGCATCGGAGTCCGAACCGCAGTGATCGCAGTTGCCGCGACCGAATGCTTCATAACCCCACTTGTCGCAGTGCTCGCAATAGGGTTCCTGGCTGACTTTTTTATAGACGGCGCCCGCCTTCATGGCGAACTCGTAGGTTTCTTCTACGGCTTTCTTGAAGTAGTTATTGCGATAGGGGCGCATCCAGAAATCAACTTCGATGCCCATCTTCTTCAAGGTGTCGTTGATCTTGTCGGTGTTTTCCAGCGCCAGTTCCTGCGGCGAACGATCCAGCTCAATGCCACGACGCAGCATGTACGACTGATAGTCGTCGGAGTAGGAAACCAGCGTGCAGTCATGACCGCGTTGGCGCTGCGCGCGGGTATAGATATCAGCGGCCAGAAACGGACCCGCCATGTGGCCAATGTGCAAATCGCCATTGGGCGTGGGCGGAGTGATGGTGACAAGTAACTTGCCCATCACGAAACCCTCTGATCGGAGACATCGTGCAGCGTCGCCTTTTGCAACGCGAATTCATTCATTTCCAGGGCTTGCCGGGCATCTTCATCGAGAAAACGGTTGGCTGAATCACGATCCCACCAGACCACATAAAAGTGAAAGTCTTCATCGGTGTCGTTGAGCACATAATGATCGGTGTGTTTGGGGATGGCAGCGATGTCGCCCAGGGTGAAGGGATAAGTCTGATCACCGACCACCAGTTTGGCGGTGCCCTTTATGCCAATGAAGAACTCCTGATCGATCTGGGTATGCGACAGCGACTTGGTGTGCGGGCGAACTACGCACCAACCGCCACCGATGGGTGTTGGATAACCGGCCCAGGGCAAGAGCCTGGCGCCGTCCAGATCATATTCATGGACCAGTTTGTCCCACGCCATGGGGCGAAAAATTTGAAAGTCTGTCATGAAGTTCTCCCTCAACCCTGGGCATCCCTGCCCGTTGTATGCCCGCGTCAGTCAGTGCTGAAAAACGCCTTGGAATTGAGGATTAAACTGAAGAAATTCACAGACAGGAGCAAACGAGAAATACGCAACCGCCGGTTAAGTTTGACTTAACCCAAGTTTGCTTAATGATGATGTTTATCAGTCGGTTAGCGCTATTTATCGGCAGTTGCACATCGACATCAAAGGCTGAAGTAGGACTTAACTGTCGGACCAGCTGCGAATAAACACTGCGAAAGGCGGACCTTGTAGGAGTGAGCTTGCTCGCGATAGCGGGTTAGCGCCCGCTACACGGTGGCCCAGGCGGACTGCACCGCGAGCAAGCTCACTGCGACGGGGAATCCAGTGCAGTCAACGGGTGGTGAATTCGCGCTGGCTGGCAATGGCCTGGGAGACCAGCCAGTCGCGAAACTGCCGACTGGATTTGGGCAGGATCGCGGTCTCGTCATAGACCAGGTAGTAGGCGATCGGCGTGTCGATGGTCGCGCGAAACGGCACCATCAGGCGTCCGTTGGCGAGTTCTTCACGAATCAGCGAGCGACGCACCAGCGCGATGCCCATGCCAGCCAGCGCAGCCTCGATTACGCCGTTGGAATCCACGAACACCGAGCCTTTGTGCACCGCTGCCTCGGCGTCCTCGATGCCCACGGCCCTGAGCCACAATGCCCAGTCTTCCCGGTGTTCGTCGTGCAGCAGGTTATAGCTCTTGAGATCGATGGGCGAAGACAGGTAGCGCGAGTCCGGTAACAGGCCAGGGCTGCAAACGGGCTGCAGGCGGTCGTTGATCAGCATCTCGACCTCCAGGCCCGGGTAGCGGCCCAGGCCGTGGCGTACGGCAAAATCCACACCGTCACCGAGCAGATCGACCAGCCGGTTGGTGGTACTGATCAGCACCTCGATGCCGGGGCACATTGCCTGAAAATCCGGGAGCCGCGGCAAGAGCCATTGCATGGCGAAACCACTGGTGCAACTGACGGTGATGGTGTTGGGGCCGTTGTCGCTCATCAGACGCTGAGTGGCGTCGCTGATCTGGCCCAGCGCAGGGCGGATCGCTCGCAGGTAGATCTTGCCTTCGGGCGTGAGCTCCAGTCGCTTGGTGTTGCGAATGAACAACGTGACGCCGACGGCCTTTTCCAGCTTGGCGATCTGCTGGCTGATCGCTGCAGGGGTGACGAAAAGCTCGCCCGCCGCGCTCTTCATGCTGGCGTGACGCCCCGTCGCTTCAAAGCACAGCAAGGCGTACAGGGGCGGGAATTTCATGCCGGTCCTCAGTTAAGAAAATCTAATGTGCTTAAGAAAAGCTCGCTTGAGCACCGCTCCAGACACTGCTCAAATCATCACACCGCGACTCGACGAGCGTCAATCAACAAGTTTGCAGCCGTTTTGTTGAGTGCATCCGACCACCTAAGGAAGTGCCATGAGGCCCAGCGATTTTGTCCGACTTCTTCTCTTGGCCGCGATCTGGGGTGCAAGTTTTCTGTTCATGCGCGTGGCCGCACCGGTATTGGGTGCATTGCCCACGGCATTCTTTCGCGTGCTGTTGGGGGCCATTGGTTTATGGGTCATTCTGGCCGTGTTCAAAACGCGCCATGATTTCCAGGGCAAGCTCAGGGCAACGATGGTGCTGGGCGTCATCAACTCCGGCATCCCGTTCTTGATGTACAGCATGGCCGCAATGCTACTGCCCGCCGGCTACTCGGCCATCCTCAACGCCACCACGCCATTGATGGGCGTGCTCATCGGCTCGATGTTTTTCAGCGACACCCTGACCCCCAAAAAGGCCGCCGGCGTACTGATCGGGCTGCTGGGGATAACCTTGCTGACGACCACCGGACCGGTCACGTTCACCAGCACCGTGGTGATGGGTGCGCTGGCCTGCCTGGTGGCGACCAGTTGCTACGGCGCAGCCGGGTTTCTGACCCGCCAGTGGATTGCCGACCAGGGTGGGCTGGATGCAAAGCTTGTCGCATTCGGCAGCCAGATCGGTGCCACCTTGTTCATCGCGCCATTCTTCGGGATTTCGGCGATTGTCAGCCCGCCTCCAAGCTGGGGCGATTCCACGGTCTGGCTCTGCCTGGCGGCCGTGGGTTTCATCTGCACGGCGTGCGCCTACATCCTGTACTTCCGCCTGATCGCCGACATCGGCCCGGTACGGTCACTGACCGTGACCTTCCTCATCCCGCCGTTCGGCGTACTGTGGGGCGTACTGTTCCTGGGCGAGAGCCTGTCGGCCGGTCATCTCTACGGTGGCGGCCTGATCTGCCTGGCAGTCTGGTTTGTGCTCAGCAAGAGCAGGCCCAAGCGCGCAGCCGATACGCAGGACAACCCTGCGACGACCTGATTCATAAAGTTATCCACAGCTGAACCTGAGACGCGGTTGTCTGGTGGCGTTGACCAGACGGGGCCCTGCTGTGTCCGAAAACCGTCTCTCACACAATCAAGACAAGCGTTGGGCATACCGATATGGCAGCACCCACAGAACCCATGACCCTTCAGCTGATTGGCTGCGACTTCTGGCCGGAGTATGCAAGATGAGCAGAGCGATCCCGTTGATTGCCCTTCGCACCTTTGTCGAGGTGTGCAAGGTGGGCAGTATGAAACGTGCCGCAGATCACCTGTGCGTGTCCCCGGCCGCGGTCAGCCAGCAGATCAAGGGGCTTGAGGATCAGATCGGCAAGCGCCTGTTCGAACGGGACGCCAAGGGCATTCAGCTCACCGCCAGCGGCCGTAGCCTGTTCGAAGAGCTGTCCGATACCTTTGATGTCATCGAGAAAGCGTGGTCGGGTGCCGCCCTGAGACAGCCTCGGCAAACTCGCCTGGTCATCGGTACCACCTCGACCATCGCCAGCTCCTGGCTGATTCCCGCCCTGGGCGACTTCAAGGAACGCTGCCCGACCATCGAGATTTCTATCCAGATCTGCAATGGTTTGTCTGACCTCAAGCATGGCCATGTGGATATCTCGATCCAGCGGGAAATGGCCAGCAGCCCGGACAATCATGCGACCCGCTTGTGGTCTTCCTACCTGATACCGGTGTGCAGCCCGAACCTGCTGGCCAAACAGCGCACCATCGAAAGCCCGCAGGATTGCCTGACCTACCCCTTGTTGCAGGATACGGAGCGCAACTACTGGAAGGTGTGGATGAATGCCTTCGGCATGAGTAATCGAAAAATGATTCAGGGCTCCAGTTACGGCGACGAGTCCCTGTTGATAAGTGCCGCTTGCGCAGGTCAAGGCATAGCCCTGGTGAACAGCGTGTTTGCTTGCGAGGCCCTGCGATCCAAGCGCCTGGTGCAGGTCACCAATGCCACCTCCGAGCTCAAATTCGACTACTTCGTGTATTGCGCCAAGGAGCGACATGAAGAATGGGCAATCGTCGAGTTCATGAAATGGGCGGTGCTGCAGGCGGGCAAAACGGCCAAGGGTCATGTTCGGCAACTGGATGCAGAAACCAGGGTGGCCTGACGCTCGCGGGACATCCGTCTCGAACCTGCAACCGCCGGTCGCCGAAGCTGCTGGTTTTATGGCGCCGCCGCGCCAGCACCTTGCCGGGGACGTATCAACAATTGCGATGACCTGTTATCGGAGGCCAGCCCCTATAGTCGGACCATTCATGGAAGTATTGAACTGGATGGCCGCGCTATGGAAACCCAAACCCTGATCTCCCTCTCGGCAAAGCGACAACTTTCGGATCGCCGACTGACGGGGCTGCTGTTCCTGGCCCCGGTGTTCTTGCTGATGCTGTCGGTCATCGCGCTCAATGGCGGAGCGTTTTTCTACACCCTCGATGACCCCTACATCCACCTGACGCTGGCGCGCCAGATATTCAACGGGCATTACGGCATCAACGCCGGCGAGTTCTCGGCCCCCTCCTCCAGCATCATATGGCCGTTGATCCTTGCCCCGTTCAGCATCCTGGGCGAGGCGATGTACAAAGCGCCCCTGGTACTCAACCTGATCTTCTCCTTCCTCACGTTCCGCCTGTTGCTGCAAATGCTCCAGGGCGTCAGCGTGTGGCCCAAGGTTTTCATACTCGGCGGCTGGCTGTTGGCGACCAACTTCTACGGCCTGATCTTCAATGGCATGGAACACTGCCTGCAGGTATTGCTGGCGGTATACATTGCGCGTGCGGTACTGGACAAAGAGTTTCACGGGCTGGCGGTCAAACCACTGGTGTACGGCGCAATCATCCTGCTGCCGCTGGTGCGTTACGAAGGCCTGGCCATTTCAGCGCCGGTGCTGCTGTACCTGCTGATGAAGGGTGAAGGCCTTCGCACCGTGTTGTGCGGCGCCGTGATCGTCGCGCTGGTCGCCGGGTTCTCGCTGTTTCTGGAGCATATCGGCATGGGCTGGCTGCCCTCATCGGTGATCGCCAAGTCCGACACCTCGGGACTCAAGTCGATCATCCTCAATGCCATCAGCCAGTTTGAAAAGTACGGCTGGGTGATCGTGCTGATGCTGGTCATGTGTGCATTTTTCATCCAGCGCCGGGCACTGGTCATCCTGCTGGTAAGCGTGACGACGCTGCATGTGCTGTTGGGCAAAAACGGTTGGTACGGACGTTATGAGGTGTACTGGCTGAGCTTTCTCGGGGTGTTTTTCTTTCATTGGGCCTTGAGCAACCTGAGCGGGCGCTCGGCGGCGGTGGTTTTCGGTCTGTTGCCGCTGGCGTTCGCACCATTGGTGTACACCACCCTGAGCACACCACTGGCGGCGCGGGCTATCCACAACCAGCAGTATGCAATGGCAATGATCGCCAGGGACCTGGATGAACCGGTGGCGGTCAACGACCTGGGCCTGGTGGCGCTGAACAGCCACCGCTATGTGCTCGATCTGTGGGGTCTGGGCAGCCTTGAAGCACTGAAGCTGCGCAAGTCCGAGACCGGTCCGCAATGGATTCAGACGCTGATGAGCAAAAAGGACGTGCATTACGCCTTTGTCTACGACGACTGGTTTCCACAGCACCCGGCGAACTGGACCAAAGTCGCGGACCTGCAGCTGACCGTGCCGAAGATTGCGGCAGCCTTCGACACCGTCGCCTTCTATGCCACCGATGCTGCGTCAGCGCAAAAACTGCGCAACACCATGAAGACCTACCAGGCCGCTCATCCCGAGGCGAAGTTCAGCGTTGCGTATCAGGGGGAATGAATGGGGTGCGGGGTGCGGGGTGCGGTCAGGAACGCAGCTGGCGCGTGGGCGTCAGCTGCACTGTCTGTGGATAACTTATTCCACAGTCACTGATTTCGCCAAGTTGCGTGGCTGGTCCACGTCGGTGCCCTTGAGCACGGCGACGTAGTACGACAGGAGCTGCAGCGGGATGGTGTAGAGGATCGGCGCCAGCGCATCGATGATGTGTGGCATCGAGATGACATGCGTACCGACCCCGTTGTTCAAACCGGCCTGTTCATCCGCGAAGACGATCAGCTCGCCGCCTCGGGCGCGGACTTCCTGCAGGTTGGATTTGAGCTTTTCCAGCAACTCGTTGTTGGGCGCTACAGTCACCACTGGCATGTCGCTGTCGACCAGCGCCAACGGCCCGTGCTTGAGTTCACCGGCCGGATAGGCCTCGGCGTGGATGTAGGAAATCTCCTTGAGCTTCAAGGCACCTTCCATTGCTACCGGGAATTGCGCTCCGCGGCCCAGGAACAGGGTGTGGTTCTTCTCGGCAAACAGCTCGGCGATTTTTTCCACCGTGCCGTCCATAGCCAACGCTTCGCCCAATCGGGTGGGCAAGCGGCGCAGTTCTTCCACCAGCTCAGCCTCGACACCTTCTTGCAGCGTACCTTTCACCTGGCCCAATGACAGGGTCAGCAGCATCAGCGCGACCAACTGCGTGGTGAAGGCCTTGGTCGATGCCACGCCGATTTCCGGCCCGGCCTGGGTCAGCAGGGTCAGATCCGATTCACGTACCAGCGAGCTGATGCTGACGTTGCAGATAGCCAGACTGGCGAGGAAACCCAGTTCCTTGGCGTTGCGCAATGCCGCCAGGGTGTCGGCGGTCTCACCGGACTGGGAAATCGAGACGAACAGGGTGTCGGGCTGCACCACGACCTTGCGGTAGCGGAATTCGCTGGCGACTTCGACCTGACACGGAATGCCGGCCAGCCCCTCCAGCCAGTAACGCGCGACCATGCCCGCGTGATAGCTGGTGCCGCAGGCGACGATCTGCACATTGCGCACTTTGGCGAACAGCTCGGCAGCCTGGGGACCGAACGCCTGAACCAGTACCTGCTGCTGACCCAGACGACCTTCCAGGGTGCGCTGCACGACTTTCGGTTGCTCGTGGATTTCCTTGAGCATGAAGTGGCGGTACTCGCCTTTGTCGGCCGCTTCCGCGCCTTCGCGGTATTGCACGACTTCGCGTTCGACCGGCAGGCCGGCGGCGGTCCAGATCTGTACGCTGTCACGACGGATTTCGGCGATGTCACCTTCTTCCAGATACACGAAGCGGTCGGTGACCTGACGCAGGGCCAATTGGTCCGATGCCAGGAAATTCTCGCCCAGACCCAGGCCCACTACCAACGGACTGCCACTGCGGGCAGCGATCAGGCGGTCCGGCTGTTTGGCGCTGATGACCGCCAGACCATAAGCACCATGCAGCTCCTTGACCGTGGCTTTCAGGGCGGCGGTCAGGTCTGGGAGGTCCTGCAGCTTGTGGTGCAGCAGATGGACAATGACCTCGGTGTCCGTGTCCGAGGTGAACACATAGCCCAAGCCCTTGAGGCGCTCACGCAGAGGTTCATGGTTTTCAATGATGCCGTTGTGGACAACCGCCAGCTCGTCGTTGGAGAAATGCGGGTGTGCATTGCGCTCGACCGGCGCGCCGTGGGTGGCCCAACGGGTGTGCGCAATGCCCAGACGGCCCACCAGAGGCTCGCCAGCCAGCGATTGCTCCAGCTCGTTGACCTTGCCAACGCGACGGCGTCGCTCCAGTACCCCGGCGTTGCTGAACAGGGCCACACCGGCACTGTCGTAGCCGCGGTACTCAAGACGCTTGAGGCCCTCAAGCAGGATGGCAGTGACATTACGTTCAGCGACGGCGCCAACGATTCCACACATGGTCTTCTCCTAGGAAACAGCGGCGCAGATCAACGTCACGCCGCGAGCCTGAATTTGTTCGCGTGCCTCCTGAGGCAGGCGATCATCGGTAATTAGGGTATGGACACTGCTCCATGGCAGCTCCAGGTTGGGAATCTTGCGACCGACCTTGTCGGCTTCGACCATCACGATCACTTCGCGGGCCACTTCGGCCATGACCCGGCTCAAGCCCAGCAATTCGTTGAAGGTCGTGGTGCCACGGGCCAGATCGATGCCGTCGGCGCCAATGAACAACTGATCGAAATCGTAGGAACGTAGCACCTGCTCGGCAACCTGGCCTTGAAAAGACTCGGAGTGAGGGTCCCAGGTGCCGCCGGTCATCAGCAGAATCGGCTCATGCTCAAGCTCGCCCAGCGCGTTCGCCACGTGCAGGGAGTTGGTCATCACCACCAACCCAGGCTGCAGGCCGAGCTGCGGAATCATCGCGGCGGTGGTACTGCCACTGTCTATGATGATGCGCGCGTGTTCACGAATCCGCATGACGGCCGCACGTGCAATGGCTTGCTTGTAGCGGGAAACAGGCTGGCCCGGTTCGCCGATCAGTTCCTGGGGCATCAGTACCGCGCCGCCGTAACGGCGCAACAGCAAGCCGTTACTTTCAAGCGCCGCAAGGTCCTTGCGCACGGTAACTTCCGACGTTTCGAAACGCTTGGCCAATTCGTCGACACTCACCTCGCCCTGCTCATGCAGCAGCGCGAGAATATTGTGGCGACGTTGAGGTGTATTACGTTTCGACATGACGGCCTTAAGTTTCGTTTCGAAAGATAACGAACGCAATAGAAACCTATCGAAAGGTTTTCGTCAAGAGGGCAACATTGGATTTGAAAGAAGTCTGAAAAAGAACGGCGCCGGTTTGGGGATAACCGGCAGCGTGGCATAGGGGGGCTGAATCAGGCCTGAACACCTCAGGCAGTGTTCAGACCGATCCAGGCTGTGGATAACTTCAGCTTTTCTTGATTTTGACCGGCCGCTTCCAGCCGTCGATATTGCGCTGACGGGCCCGGGCTACCGCAAGTTGCTCAGCTGCGACGTCCTGGTTGATGGTAGAGCCGGCTGCGG
Source organism: Pseudomonas sp. NPDC087358 (assembly GCF_044900785.1). Taxonomy (NCBI): domain Bacteria; kingdom Pseudomonadati; phylum Pseudomonadota; class Gammaproteobacteria; order Pseudomonadales; family Pseudomonadaceae; genus Pseudomonas; species Pseudomonas sp. NPDC087358. The sequence continues at coordinate 4,407 of NZ_JBJDOA010000007.1, read as the reverse complement.
TGGTAGCCCCCGCAGAGATATTCACAGGGGCCACCAACGAATTGTTGGAGCCGATAAACACATCTTCGCCCAGCACTGTCAGGTGCTTGTTCGCCCCATCGTAGTTGCAGGTGATGGTCCCGGCGCCGATGTTGGTTCGTGCGCCAATGACCGCGTCCCCGAGATAGCTCAGATGACCTGCCTTGGCGCCCTCACCCAAATTGGCATTCTTGAGCTCAACGAAGTTACCCACATGGGCACCCGCGCCCAGCACGCTTCCCGGTCGCAGGCGAGCGAATGGGCCGGCGTCGGCCGCCTCACCGACAATGGCGCCTTCCAGATGGCTGTTGGCCTTGATGATCGCGCCCTTGCGCAGGGTAGAGTCCTTGATGACGCAGTTGGGACCGATACAGACATCGTCTTCGATGATCACTCGGCCTTCCAGGATGACGTTGATGTCGATGGTGACATCCCGCCCAACCGTCACCTCACCACGCACGTCGAAGCGCGATGGGTCGCGCAAGGTCACGCCCGAAGCCATCAGGCGACGCGCTTCGCGCAGCTGGTAATGGCGTTCAAGCTCAGCCAGTTGCTTGCGATCGTTGGCGCCCTGCACTTCCATGGCATCGTCGGGTTGCGCCGTCGCCACGACCAGGCCATCGGCCACAGCCATCGCGATCACGTCGGTGAGATAATACTCGCCTTGTGCATTATGGTTTGACAGGCGCCCCAGCCAGTCGGCCAGTTGTTTGCCGGGCACCGCCAGAATGCCGGTGTTTCCTTCCTTGATGGTTTTCTGCGCATCGGTGGCATCCTTGTGTTCCACGATGGCGGTGACCCGATCCTGCGCATCACGAACAATACGACCGTAGCCGGTGGGGTCATCCAGGGTGACGGTGAGCAGACCCAGTTGCCGATCATTGACCAATAGAAGCAAACGCTGCAGCGTCTGCACCTCAATCAACGGCACGTCCCCGTAGAGGATCAGCACGGTGTCTGCGCTCAACTGCGGCAATGCCTGGGCTACGGCGTGACCGGTGCCCAACTGTTTGTCCTGCAGCACAAAGTCAAGATCGTCGGCAGCCAGCTGTTCCCGGACGCGGTCGGCACCATGGCCGATGACGACGTGAATACCCTGCGGAGAAAGCAGGCGCGCGCTGTGGATAACGTGCCCAAGCATGGAGTTGCCAGCGACCGGATGCAGGACCTTTGGCAGAGCCGAACGCATGCGAGTGCCTTGGCCTGCAGCAAGAATGACGATATCGAGAGACATGGAAGGATTCCAGGCGAGCTAGCCGCAGAAGAGACTGGGCTGTGGTTCAGGAAAAAAGCCGAAAAAAGAAAAAGGGTAGCCGAGGCTACCCTTTTACTCAATCACACATGAAGGTCGCTGGCGTTAGCCGCCGAACTTCTTGCGAATCTGTTGCACGGTGCGCAGCTGGGCTGCGGCCTCCGCCAGACGTGCAGCTGCAGATCCGTAATCGAACTCTGCGCCACGTTCATGCAGTGCTTTCTCAGCAGCCTTGACGGCTTCCTGAGCAGAGGCTTCGTCCAGGTCGGCAGCGCGTTGCACGGTATCGGCAAGCACTTTGACCATGTTCGGTTGAACCTCAAGGAAACCACCGGAGATGTAGAACACCTCGGCTTCTCCACCCTGCTTGATCAGACGGATCGGGCCCGGCTTCAGATCAGTGATCAGCGGCGCGTGACCTGGAGCGATACCGATATCGCCCAGGTTACCGTGTGCAATCACCATCTCGACCAGACCGGAGAAAATCTCTCCTTCCGCGCTGACGATATCGCAATGGACTGTCATAGCCATTTGCCTGCCTCAACCTGATGAGCGCCCGTTGCCGGGCGCCTGGATTACAGTTTCTTGGCTTTCTCGATCGCTTCTTCGATGCCGCCTACCATGTAGAACGCTTGTTCTGGCAGGTGGTCGTACTCACCGGAAAGGATGCCTTTGAAGCCAGCAATGGTGTCCTTCAGGGAAACGTATTTACCCGATGCACCGGTGAAGACTTCTGCCACGAAGAACGGCTGCGACAGGAAGCGCTGAATCTTACGAGCGCGGGATACCAACTGCTTGTCGGTTTCCGACAGCTCGTCCATACCCAGGATCGCGATGATGTCTTTCAGCTCTTTGTAGCGCTGCAGGACGTACTGGACGCCGCGAGCGGTGTCGTAGTGATCCTGGCCAATGACGTTCGGGTCCAGCTGGCGCGAAGTCGAATCCAGTGGGTCTACCGCCGGGTAGATACCCAGGGAAGCGATGTCACGGGACAGAACGACGGTGGCGTCCAAGTGGGCGAAGGTGGTCGCTGGCGACGGGTCGGTCAAGTCATCCGCCGGTACGTATACCGCCTGGATCGAAGTGATCGAACCTTCCTTGGTCGAAGTGATGCGCTCTTGCAGCACGCCCATCTCTTCAGCCAGAGTCGGCTGGTAACCTACTGCAGAAGGCATACGGCCCAGCAGTGCGGA
>NZ_JBJDOA010000007.1:0-1934 GCF_044900785.1 Pseudomonas sp. NPDC087358 | reverse complement strand
GATACTTCAGTACCGGCCAGGGTGTAACGATAGATGTTGTCGACGAACAACAGAACGTCGTTACCTTCGTCACGGAATTTCTCGGCCATGGTCAGACCGGTCAGAGCGACGCGCAGACGGTTTCCCGGCGGCTCGTTCATCTGGCCGTATACCAGTGCCACTTTGTCCAGAACGTTGGAGTCCTTCATCTCGTGGTAGAAGTCATTACCCTCACGAGTACGCTCACCCACACCTGCGAACACGGAATAACCGCTGTGCTCGATGGCGATGTTACGGATCAGTTCCATAATTTTTACGGTCTTGCCGACACCGGCACCACCGAACAGACCGACTTTACCGCCCTTGGCAAACGGGCAAACCAGGTCGATAACCTTGATGCCGGTTTCCAGCAGGTCGTTGCCGCCTGCCTGATCAGCGAACGAAGGCGCTGGACGGTGAATGCCCCAACGCTCTTCGGTGTCGATCGGACCTGCTTCGTCGATCGGGTTGCCGAGGACGTCCATGATCCGGCCCAGGGTCGCTTTACCGACCGGTACGGAGATGGCTGCACCGGTGTCGACAACGTCCAGACCGCGCTTCAAGCCTTCGGTGGAACCCATCGCAATGGTACGAACTACGCCGTCGCCCAGCTGTTGCTGAACTTCCAGGGTAGTTTCCGCGCCTTGTACTTTCAGCGCGTTGTAGATGCTCGGTACGCTGTCGCGTGGAAATTCCACGTCGATCACGGCGCCGATGATTTGAACGATACGTCCGCTACTCATTAGCTGGATCCTCTGAATATTTGAACCGTTAAACCGCGGCAGCGCCGCCGACGATTTCCGAGATCTCTTGGGTGATCGCTGCCTGACGCGCCTTGTTGTAGATCAGCTGCAAATCGCTGATCAGGTCACCGGCGTTATCAGTGGCGTTCTTCATCGCGATCATCCGCGCGGCTTGTTCAGCTGCGTTGTTCTCGACCACCGCCTGGTAGACCTGCGACTCCACGTAACGGACCATCAAGCCGTCCAGCAGCTCTTTGGCGTCGGGTTCGTACAGGTAATCCCAGTGGTGCTTGAGTTCTTGATCCTGGGTGGCGACCAACGGAATCAACTGCTCGACCGTTGGTTGCTGAGTCATGGTGTTGATGAACTTGTTGGATACCACGGACAGGCGGTCAATACGGCCCTCCAGGTAGGCATCCAGCATCACCTTGACGCTGCCGATCAAATCGTTGATCGACGGCTCTTCGCCCAAGTGGCTGATCGCAGCGACGACGTTACCGCCGAAGTTGCGGAAAAACGCCGCACCTTTGCTGCCGACCACGCACAGATCGATCTCTACGCCGTTTTCACGGTTCTTCGCCATGTCCTTGACCAAAGCCTTGAACAGGTTGGTATTCAAGCCACCACACAGACCACGGTCACTGCTCACTACGACATAACCGACGCGCTTTACTTCGCGATCGATCATGAACGGGTGGCGGTATTCCGGGTTAGCGTTGGCAAGATGACCAATCACCTGACGGATGCGCTCCGCGTAAGGACGGCTAGCAGCCATGCGCATTTGAGCCTTGCGCATTTTACTGACCGCCACTTTTTCCATGGCGCTGGTGATCTTTTGCGTGCTTTTGATGCTCGCAATCTTGCTGCGAATGTCTTTTGCGCCTGCCATGTAACACCTATCAGGTTAGCAAGCGGGAGCCTCGCGACTCCCGCTGCGGCTTACCAGGTTTGGGTGGCCTTGAACTTCTCGATACCGGCTTTGAGGCCAGAATCGATTTCGTCATTGAAGTCACCCTTCACGTTGATCTTCGCCATCAAATCGGCGTGATCGCGGTTGAAGTAAGCAATCAGCGCTTGTTCAAAGCTGCCGACCTTGGCGATTTCGACGTCAGTCAGGAACCCACGCTCAGCGGCATCCAGCGACAGCGACATGTCGGCGATCGACATTGGCGC
>NZ_JBJDOA010000006.1:271489-436936 GCF_044900785.1 Pseudomonas sp. NPDC087358 | reverse complement strand
GATGCGGACTTTATCGTGACGACCTTGGGAGATCACTTCAGCCACAACGGTAGCGCCTGCAACAACTGGAGCGCCGATATTCACGTCGTCACCATTGGCGACCAACAGAACACGATCAAAAGTAACGGATTCTCCGGTAGCGATTTCCAGCTTTTCGATCTTCAGGTATTCACCTGGGGCGACCTTGTATTGCTTGCCGCCAGTAACGATTACTGCATAAGACATGGTATTTCTCCGATAATCCTGCTCACCCAGCTCTTTATAGGAAGAGGTATTGGCTGGCATGGCTGCATAAGGCTGGAAGGCCCGATTGCAATTGCGTAAGGCAGGTGCTGCCCAGGAAGTTCAGGGTGCGCGATTGTACGCAAGCCGCGAACGCCTTGCAAGCGGCGTTACGTCACGCCTTGACAGGGTGTGGCGTGCAACCTAGCATGCCGCGCAACCCTTCTGGAGCACGTCTCGCTGATGCAACCCCAAGCCTTCTACCGCGCTGTGGCGGACGACTTTACAGCCGTCGACCACATTATCAAGAAGCAGCTGACATCGCGCGTGCCGCTGGTCTCGAAAATCGGCGACTACATTACCTCCGCCGGCGGCAAACGCCTGCGTCCACTGCTGGTGCTTCTGTGCGGCAAGGCACTGGGCAGCGGCGGCGATGACCTGCGCCTGCTGGCGGCAACCATCGAATTCCTGCACACCGCGACGCTGCTGCACGACGACGTCGTCGACATGTCCGGCATGCGTCGTGGCCGCTCCACCGCAAACGCCATGTGGGGCAACGCCCCCAGCGTTCTGGTCGGCGACTTCCTCTATTCGCGCTCGTTCGAGATGATGGTCGAACTGGGGTCGATGCCGGTCATGCAGATTCTGTCCAAGGCCACCCGCGTCATCGCCGAGGGTGAAGTCCTGCAGCTGTCGAAAGTCCGCGACGCCAGCACCACCGAAGAAACCTACATGGAAGTGATTCGCGGCAAGACAGCCATGCTGTTCGAAGCCTCGACTCACAGCGCCGCGGCATTGGCCAAGGCCAGCCCCGACCAGAGTGAAGCGTTGCGTACCTTCGGTGATCATCTGGGCGTTGCGTTCCAACTGGTCGACGACCTGCTGGACTACCGCGGCGACGCTGAAACCATGGGCAAGAACATCGGTGACGATCTTGCAGAAGGCAAACCGACCCTGCCGCTGATCTACACGATGCGCGAAGGCACCCCGGAACAGGCTGCGCTGGTGCGCCAGGCCATTCAGAAAGGCGGCCTGGAAGACCTCGACAGCATCCGTGAAGCCGTGGAGAACTCGGGCTCGCTGGATTACACCGCGCAACTGGCCCGTGACTATGTCGCCCGCGCCATCGCCTGCCTGGACGTACTGCCGGCCAGCGAGTATCGCGATGCGCTGATCGAACTGAGCGAGTTTGCCGTAGCCCGCACGCACTGATCACTGCCCCGCCCCACCGAAAAGCCCGTCCATGTGACGGGCTTTTTCGTTATCTGCATCGGCAACCCGACCTGCTACAAAAACGGCGAGCACCTCTGAACGGGCCACAGAACGCCGCCAAACAGGAGCCGGCTTGCTGGCGAAAGCGTTAGGTCAGAGACCCCTCCATCGCCTGACATAACGCATTCGCCAGCAAGGCGGCTCCCACAGAAAAGTCGCGCCTGATACCTATTGCGCTTCATCACCCCCAGCCTCACAACCGTGGCGTTCAACGGCCCCGGCCTTTCACGAAAAACCTGTAGCCGTCCGGCTTGCCGGCGGCAGCGATTTCCAGGACATCCCGACCTGTATCACCATAATGCGAATTAATCTCAAATAGATCCTTGCTATTCCCCAGATAAGAATTATTCTCATTGAAACTTTTCAAGGAGAACGACATGACTTACCTGATCGATGCCTGGCTGGACCGGCCGCACCCCTATCTGCGCATCCTGCATCGCGAGACCGGGCAGGTGTGCGCCGTGCTGGAGGAAGAGGCGCTGGATGAACTGCGGGATCAGGGCGACCTGGACGTGAACAGTCTCAGTTCGTGTGAGCCGGGGATTCAAAAGGAGATGGTGCGTAACCTGTTTCTGTTCTGCTACGCACGAGCATTGCGCCCGGCGGGTGAACTGCACTGAATGGCCATCGATGAATACGACATTGCCGAGTGAACGCCAATAGTCCACTCGGCAATAATCTTGAAGCTTGCCGCTTGTAGCTGCTGCCAGGCCTTACAGAACGTCGAGCAGCTCGACGTCGAATACCAGGACGCTGTGCGGCGGGATGCTGCCCACGCCTTGAGCGCCGTAAGCCAGCTCGCTAGGCACATGTAGACGCCATTTGCTGCCGGCTTTCATCAGTTGCAGCGCTTCGGTCCAGCCTGCAATCACGCCGCCGACCGGGAATTCGGCTGGCTCGCCGCGATCGTAGGAGCTGTCGAACACGGTGCCGTCGATCAGCATGCCGTGGTAGTGAGTGCGTACGTTGCTGTCGCGGGTAGGCTGCGCGCCTTCGCCTGCGGTGATCACTTCGTACTGCAGACCCGATTCCAGGGTGGTGATGCCTTCACGCTTGGCATTCTCGGTCAGGTACTGCTTGCCGGCACCGGCAGCGGCTTCGGCTTTTGCAGCGGCTTCAGCTTGCATGATGTCGCGGATGACCTTGAAGCTGGCGGCCATTTCTTCCTGGTTGACGCGGCTTGGCTGGCCACCGAACGCATCGGTCAGACCGGCCAGGATGGCGTCCAGGTTGACGCCCGGCGGCGGGTTGTCGCGCAGCTGATCGCCCAACTGGCGGCCAATGCCGTAGCTGACGCGGGTTTCGTCGGTGGACAGATTGACTTCGGACATAACACTGCTCCGCTGAAAGAGCGCCCGCGGGCGCCCTGAACCAAAAGGCCGAGCAGCCTAGCACATCTGGCCAGACACCCCTACATCACCAGGCGGAGCGTATCGACAGCGGCACGCGCACGGTCTGCTCCTCGGCGTCACGCAGGCCGCACATCTCATCATGAACCACCGCGTGAACGAGGTTGAACGGCATGGGCGAGATGGACTGCAGAACGTCCCGCGCATGCTCGACCGAGCGCAGATGCAGGGTTTTACCGTGGGTATCGTTCAATGGATGGGCCGCGCCGTGCATCCGCGCTTCGAGCAGATAGATGCCGCCCTCCATGGAGATGAGGTTGAGTTCGTCAATGCGGCCTGCGCTGGCGTGTGCGCTGAGTTCCTGCAGATTCATGGGTAAACCCTCGGTTGATCCGGGATGTGGGTATCTGTGGATCAATCCATCAGTCTTGCCCACTCTGCCCGGACTACAAGGAGGATTCGCTGCCGCTGGTCATTTTTTGTTCAACGCGACCCGTTTCTGGCGAAGCTGTGGCGGCCTGCCTGCAAGCTGGCCACCCACGCCCACCGGACAGCACCATCAACAGCGTGGACGCCTGGCCTCAATGCTTGGTCAGCTTGTCCAGATAGCCCATCGCGAACGCCGAGATCACGAAAGTCATGTGAATGATCACGTACCACATCAGGTATTGGGGTTCGATGTTCTTGGCGTCCATGAACACCCGCAGCAGGTGAATGGAGGAAATGGCAACGATAGACGCGGCGACTTTCATCTTCAGCGAAGAGGAGTCCATCTTGCCCAGCCAACTGAGCTTTTCCTTGTCTTCGTCGATGTCCAGCTGCGAAACGAAGTTCTCGTAACCGGAGATCATCACCATGACCAGCAGACCACCGACCAGCGCCATGTCGATCAGCGACAGCAGCACCAGAATCAGGTCCGATTCAGCCAGCGCAAAGACATTGGGGATGACGTGGAAGATTTCCTGGAAGAACTTGAGTGCCAGGGCCAGCAACCCAAGAGACAGACCAAAATAGATCGGCGCCAGCAACCAGCGCGATGCGTACATGGCATTTTCGATAAAACGTTCCATTGAATCTCACAGATAATTGAAAGCCCGCGAGTATAGGGCGAAGGGTTGCTCGCACAAGCCATCGCGACAAAACTTGAAACAATTAACTGAAAGCAAACATGTTCCAACGCCCGACGAACTCCACGCCGACTCCTGAACAACAGGGACAACACAGGTGGCGTTCGTCGAGGGCTGGAGCCTGTCAGTTGGCTGGAGAAGTTCTTTGGCCGTGAGACGAATCGCCATTGAGGCGTCGCAATTCACCTTGCAGATGCACGCTCCAGATCGGTATCTCTTGCGCGGTCTGATAACCGTGCAGCGCAAGGCTCTCGGCGATCGCATCCAGCACCGATTCGGCAGCGACCGGACCGTGAAACGGCCCTTGCGCCTTCAACGCGGAAGGTTGCTCCCCGGACATCCCGGCAGCGAACAGCAAGGTCCACATCCCGTTATCGCCAGACAGCGGGCGAATGACACATTCGATACGGGTCACCAGACCCAGGCATTGGCGAGTAAGACAGAGGCTGCGCGGCATGGCGAGCTCCTCATCGATTGCAGTATTCATTCCCTTGGAACGGCAAAGGAAACGCGTCAGTCCATTTGACAACTGCTGCACCGCGACAATATCGAACAAATACCCTGTAAGAAAAGCGTGAAAACAAAAAGGGCGCCGAATGGTCATTTTGCCATCAGACGCCCCGTTTAGTTGACGTCAAACAGTCAACTTTTCAGCTCGGGCTGTAATTGTGGCGCCTCTTTTTCCAGCTCTTTGAGGTCCTCTTCGCTGAGCATTTCGGCGATGTCGCGAAGACGGTCGACAACCCGTCCATTGACCGAGTTTTCCGGGAACTGACCTTCCTCGTCAGCCTCGCCCACCTCTTCTCCCACCAGCAGACTCAGCGCCTCGTCTACCTGACGCACGGCGTAGACATGGAACTGACCGGCACGCACGGCCTGCAACACCCGCTCATCGAGCATCAGGGTGGCGACGTTGGCTTGCGGGATGATCGCACCCTGGTCACCGGTCAGACCGCGGGCTTCGCAGAGTCGGAAGAAGCCTTCGATCTTCTCGTTGACCCCGCCGACCGCCTGCACCTCACCAAATTGGTTGATCGAGCCGGTGATCGCGAAGCACTGCTTGAGCGGCGTCTTCGACAACGCCGAAATCAGTGTGCAGACCTCGCCAAGGGAGGCACTGTCGCCATCCACGTAACCGTAGGACTGCTCCAGCGCGATGCTGGCGGAAATCGCCAGCGGGAATTCCTGCGCATAGCGGCTGCCCAGGTAACCGGTGAGAATCATCACGCCCTTGGAGTGAATCGGCTGACCGAGGTTGACCTCACGCTCGATGTCGACGATGCCGCTGCCGCCCGGGTACACCGTGGCGGAAATGCGCGCGGGCACGCCGAAGGCCGAATCACCGACTTCCAGCACTGTCAGACCGTTGCATTTGCCGACCGCGGCGCCTGCAGTGTCGATCAGGATGATGCCGGCGAGCATGTCGTCGAGAATCCGCGCCGACACCCGGCCGGTGCGCGTGGCCTTGGCCTTGAGCGCGCGCTCGATGTGGCCGGCATCGGTACGTTCGTCGTTGGCCAGGCTGCGAATGAAATCCGCCTCGCTGACCAGCTGGAACAGGTCGCCGATGCGCGCCGACAAACGCCCCTGGTGCTCGGCCAGGCGCGCGCTGTAGGTCGCGAGACGTGCCACTGCATCGGCCGTCAGCGGGGCCATGCCTTCCTCCGAGGTGCGCGTCTTGAGTAACTGGGCGAACTGCTCCAGGCTCTCGTCGACCATGGGGATGTCTTCGTCGAAGTCGACCAGCACCCGGAACATCTCTTGGAAGTCCGGATCGAGGTCCTGCAGCGTGTAGTACAGCGAACGGGCACCGATGATGATGACCTTGACCTGCAGCGCAATGGTCTGCGGCGTCAGGGTGACCGTGGCAATGCGTCCAAGCTCGCCGAGCGGCGATTCCATCTTCAGTTTGCGCGATTGCAGGGAGCGTTTGAGCGCGTCCCACACGAACGGCTCGCTGAGCATTTTCTCGGCTTCCAGCACCAGGAAGCCGCCGTTGGCACGATGAAAGGCCCCCGGACGCAACTGCCGATACGTGGTGTAGAGCGCGCCCTGATCAGTGCTGTATTCGATGCGACCGAACAGATTGTCGTAGGTCGGATGCGGCTCGAACACCACCGGCGCCCCGCCGCTGGCCGAATGGCCGACCACAAGACTGGGGCAGTATTGTTCTTCGAGCAGCTTGCGCGCCTGGGCGTCGGTCTTGCTGTCGTCGACCAGTTGCTCGACCACGGTTTTCAGCAGATTGACCTGCACCGCCTGCAGATAGGCACAGACGGCCGCGTTCTCGGCATATTGCTCGGACAACGGTGCCAGCAGCGGCTGCAGCGCCAGAATGATGGTTTCTTCATTCAGCTGACGCATCTGGTTGTTGGACTCGCGCTTCCACTGCGGCAGGCTGGCGAGTTCCTCGTTGAGGCGCTCTTCCAGAGTCGAAATATCCTCATGGAATCGTTCACGGTCGGCCTCGGGCAGCTGTGAGAACTCAGCTTCGTCCAGCGCCTTGCCTTCGAGCATCGGGGTGAAAGCGATGTTGGTGTTGTCGCGATACAGCGCAATGTCCTTTTCCAGGGCCAGACGCTCGATCACGTCCAGCGCGCGGTCGTAGCGCTGGTTGAACGCGCGATCGATGGCGCTTTTCTTCTGCTGGTAGGACGGATGCTCGAAGACCGCAGGAAAGGTCGACAAAAGGTTGTCGATCAGTCCGTTTATATCTGCGATGAATGAACTGGCGCTGCCCGGTGGCAGCTCCACTGCGCGTGGCTCGCGCGGCTCGTCGAAATTGTTGACGTAGACCCAGTCGGAGGGGGTCTGCATGCGCTTGGCTTCAGCCTTGAGGTAGCGCTTGACGAAGGAGAAACGTCCCGTGCCGGGCTCTCCCATGACGAACACGTTGTAGCCGGGGCGCGGCATGGCGACCCCGAACTGTAGAGCCTCGACCGCTCGTTCCTGACCGAGCACGCCGCGAAAGGGTTCCAGATCGTTGGTTGTCGTGAAGCTGAACTGTTCAGCGGAAAAGGGACGGGTAAGCGCCTCGGGCGCAAGTCGCAAGCTGGCAGCAACAGGATCGGGCATCGGACATCCTTACATCAGGCGGGGCAGATGTGGGCATTCTGGCGCTCGCCGCACCACACTGGCAAGGCAAGAACCCGCGGAATATTTTTCTGCCTCATGAACTTGCCTACGGGGTCCGGGAGCCGTGGACTACATCCAAGAAACAGTAATAAACCACGGAACGTTCAGATCGTGCCTAAACTCCAAGCTGCGCGGCTGGTAACAAATCGAATAACCGGCCCTCCCTGGCGCGTTCATTGGCCAGGCTCCGACCCTTGGTTGAAACAACAGAGACTAAAGCTATGAAACGGATTCTTCTTGGTACTCTCTTCGCCGCTGTGTCCATCAATGCCATGGCTCAAGCGCCAGGCGGCCCGGACTGCGGCTGGGGCAACATGCTGTTCGAAGGGCAACGTGGCACTCCGGCTCACTTCCTCGCATCCACCACCAACGGCACCTCGGGCAACGCCACGTTCGGCATGACCTCCGGCACCAACGGCTGCTCCACCAACAGCGCGCTGACCTACGGCGGCAAATCCTGGATTGCCATGAACGGCATGATGGACGAGCTTTCCAAAGACATGGCCATGGGCCAGGGCGAAGCACTGACCACCTATGCGGTCGTGCTGGGCGTTGCACCGCAAGACCGTGCGCATTTCGCCGCTGTCACCCACGATCACTACCAGCAGATCTTCAACAAGGCTGACGCCACCGCAGAAGATGTCCACAGCAACACCCTCGACGTACTGAAAAACGATCCGGCTCTGGCGAAATACGCAACCCAGGCTTAAAGTCGACCCGCCTGCCTCTCGCTCGAGAGGCAGGATTCTGCTCCCATCTGTCCACCTCTGACTAGTTGCCACTCTATGCTCAAACGCCTTGCCTGGCTGGCGCTCTGTGTCTGCGCCCCGCTGTATGCCTCGCCTCACGTCGACAATGATCGTTTGCAGCAACTGGCCCTTTCCAGGTTATGGATCTCCATAGGTCACTACGAAGCCGGCAAATTGAGCGGCTGGCGCAGCTATGTCGATGACCCGAAATTCTTCCTTGCCAGCAACGGTGCTCACGACCCGAAGGCCGAGCTGGCTGCAACCCTTGAAGCGATCTATCGGCCTGTGGTCCAGGGCCAGGAAAACGCACATCCACAATGCGTCTACCCCTCGCGCACGCGCTTTCTGCGCGACGAACTGCACCTGAGCGACCTGCCCGCCGTGGACTGCAAGGAGTTCAACAAGTGGTTCTCCGACGTCGCGCCGGACAGCACCGTATTGATCTTCCCGGCGGCGTATCTGAACAGCCCGTCGTCAATGTTCGGCCACACCCTGCTGCGTGTCGATCAGGCCGACGTGCAGGCCAACAAGACCGCGCTGCTCAGCTATGCGATCAACTTCGGGGCCTACATCGAGGGCTCCGACAACAGCATTCTGTACGCCTGGAAAGGCTTGATGGGCGGCTACCCGGGATTGTTCGCGCTGGTGCCGTACCAGGAAAAACTCTCCGAATACCGTAGCCTGGAAAACCGTGACCTGTGGGAATACCGCCTCAACCTGACGCCGGAAGAAACCCGGCGCATGGTCGAACACGTGTGGGAACTCAAACAGATTCGCTTCGGTTATTTCTTCTTTGACGAAAACTGTTCCTACCGCCTGTTGGAGCTGTTGCAGGTCGCCCGTCCGAGCCTGAACCTGACACCGCAGTTTCGTCTGACAGCAATCCCCACCGACACCGTGCGCGCCGTGAAAGAAGCAGGTCTTGTGGAGAAAATCGACTACCGGCCCTCAAGGGAGCGCGAGCTGCTCAGCCGTGCCGAACCGTTGAACCATGACGAGCAACAATGGGTACTGAAGGTCAGTGCCGACCAGCAGCAGATGCAGAGCCCGGACTACATGGCGTTGCCGAAGGATCGCCGCGCGTTGATTCAGGATGCCGCCTATCGCCTTGAGCGTTATCGGGCCAACGGAGAAGAGCGCGACGCCACGCGCTCGCAACGCAGTTATGACTTGTTGCGCGCCATCAGCACCAACCCGCCGCCAGAGTTGGACATCGAGCGGCCGGGCCTGCCCGAAGACGGCCATGAGTCGAGGACCTGGCAACTGGGCGCCGGCACCCGCGATGACAAAGCGTTCGCCGAATACAGCCTGCGCATGGCTTATCACGACCTGAACGACAACGCGTACGGCTTCCCGCTGGGCGCGCAGATCGAGATCCTCCAGCTCAAGCTGCGCCAGTACGAAGACAGCCGTTGGCAGGTGCAGCAGCTGGATCTCGCGACGATTCGCTCACTGACACCGCGCAACGAGCTGCTGCAGCCGTGGTCCTGGCAAGTGGCCGGCGGGCTGGAGCGGGTGCTGGGTAAACATGGCGACGAGAACCTGGTCAGTCACGTCAATGGCGGCGCTGGCGGCACCTGGAAGCTGGGCGATGATGTGCTGGGGTTCGCGCTGGGCACGGTGCGGGTTGAGCACAACAATGACTTCGACGCACTGGTCTCACCGGCTGCCGGTTTCGATACCGGGGTGCTCTGGCGCAACCCGCTGGGCAACTTCAGCCTGGAGACCAAGGGCGATTACTTCACCAACGGTGAGGTGCGCCGCAATATCAGCCTGAATCAACAGTGGGAGCTGTCGCGCAACCTGGGGCTGCGGCTCAGTGCCCAGCGCGAGTTCAGCCAACTGACCTCGCCGGTCAACGAAGTGATGCTGGAGTTGAAGTGGTATCACTATTGATCGTACATACCTGCTGTTGATTCTGGCCGAAGGCCGTGGGAGCTCGGCTTGCCAGCGATCTGCCAGGCACTGGCAGCGAAGGCATTCATCTTGGGCGTGTCAGGCTTACTGACATCGCAGGGTTTGCTGCCGGTTCCCGGCAGATCGCCGGCAAGCCAGGCTCCCACGCCCTTCGGGCAGAAGCAGGTCTGATCACAGCGCCTTGACGCTGTATCCCTCCTCCTCGATCAATCCGACCACCTGCTCGGCAGCCAACTGGCTCTGCACGCGGACTTCACCCTTGGCCAGATCGATCTGCACGTCCGCCGCCGGGTCTTCGCCCTTGATGGCGTGTGTCACGGCACGGACGCAGTGCCCGCAGGTCATGCCTTGAACGTTGAATACTTGCATGTGAAGACCTCTTCATGGGTTGAAAAACGTTGAATGTCGCCATGTGACACCTTCCCCCCATGGCAAGGTCAAGTTTCTCTTCGAACGGCCGGGCTGGTATTCGTCGCAGCGCTGAGCCAAAGTGTTTCATCAACGTCACATCAGGAGAATCGGCAATGCGCTGGTCAGCCTTTCGCATCGCAGGTTTCATTGGCCTGCTGGCTTCCGCATCCTGGGCTCAGGCCGATCAGGACTACGGCGTACTCATCATTTCCCGCGAACGGCTGGAGGTCGCTACGCCCTGCGAGATCGGCATTTTCATGCAGGATCAGCTGGTCGGCCGACTGTTCCAGGAAGAGTCTCGCTCCTTCAACCTGCCGGCGGGCGACGTGTCCGTACGCCTGCGGGTACTGCCGACGCAGACCCCCGGTTGCTCGCCGGGCATCGAAGCCCAGAACAACACGCGGCTGCACATCAATGCTGGCGATGTGCTCAAGTACCGCATCGCCACCGGGCCGAACGGCATCTACCTGAAAAGAGCCGATCTGAATTACTGATCGGCTCGTAGCGCTGGCGGCACAGTGCAGGTAGCCGTCGCCAAACACCTACATGTGCCGTGCTGTGATCAAGGCTTGCTCGATCGTTCCCACGCTCTGCGTGGGAATGCATCCCCCTGACGCTCCGCGTCAACCACAAGCCAGACGCAGAGCGTCGATGTCGGCGTTACCACGCGGAGCGTGGGAACGATCAGCAAATCAAGACTTATTCGATCGTTCCCACGCTCTGCGTGGGAATGCATCCCCCTGACGCTCCGCCTCAGCTACAAGCCGGACGCAGAGCGTCGATGCCGGCGTTACCACGCGGAGCGTGGGAACGATCAGCAAATCAAGACTCGTTCGATCGTTCCCACGCTCTGCGTGGGAATGCATCCCCCTGACGCTCCGCGTCAACCACAAGCCAGACGCAGAGCGTCGATGTCGGCGTTACCACGCGGAGCGTGGGAACGATCAGCAAATCAAGACTCGTTCGATCGTTCCCACGCTCTGCGTGGGAATGCATCCCCCTGACGCTCCGCGTCAACCACAAGCCAGACGCAGAGCGTCGATGTCGGCGTTACCACGCGGAGCGTGGGAACGATCAGCAAATCAAGACTCGTTCGATCGTTCCCACGCTCTGCGTGGGAATGCATCCCCCTGACGCTCCGCGTCAGCCACAAGCCGGACGCAGAGCGTCGATATCGGCGTTACCACGCGGAGCGTGGGAACGATCAGCAAATCAAGACTTATTCGATCGTTCCCACGCTCTGCGTGGGAATGCATCCCCCTGACGCTCCGCGTCAGCCACAAACCGGACGCAGAGCGTCGATGTCGGCGTTACCACGCGGAGCGTGGGAACGATCAGCCGGCGCCTACACGTATCGCGCTGTACTCAGGATCTGCTCCGGGCTTGACTAGAGGAATATCGTTGTGAATGCCGGCCATTTCCTGCAACACATCTGCGGCTTTGTAGCCCCTTTCTGACAGACCCCTCTCTTTCTTGCGAACGACATTTCCTAGAAACTCCCACCCGCTTGTGCTCTGAAATTTCGATGTCTAGGCTGCGTCGGTCGCTGAAAATCAGCGGCCGGGTTTAGCAGCCTGATAACCGTTTCGAGCCATGCGATACCACCTTTATGGTGGCTTTGCGCGGGGCACCTTCGGGTGCGCCGGGTTTGGCTCTACGGTCCCGGTCTGCTAACCCGTGTCAAAGCCGCCACCTTCATTCGTTTAGCAGCGGATGGCTCGTGGCCCCAACTCCGTAGAGCGAAAATGAAAAAAATCACCCCCGACCCACCCGACAAATCCCTCGAAGAATCCCTGGCCCACGTCTCCGGCCTGTTGCGGTGCGCCACTGCGTCGGCGTGCGAAAGCGCCGAGAACCTCACCGGCGTCAAACGCGACCTGGCCTTCTCCGTCGTTCACCTGATCGACATGGCCAGAGCCGTGGTTGACCGATCGCTGGATCAGATCGACATACGCTGACAACCCACGATTAACCCGGCCCCCGACGACCTGTAGGAGTGAGCTTGCTCGCGATGCCTCGCCTGCCGACAAGGCGTTCGCGGGCAGGCGCCCTCCTACAGCTGACGGGCGGTCACGCACCTGAAACTTTCCAGAAATCGACACTTGACCTTGCCAACGTGGCAAGGTTGATCCTTGCCGGCAATAGCTTTCAAGGAGTGCCCCCAATGCCCAGTCTCGACACATTCGACTTGCCGATTACCGGCATGACCTGCGCCAGTTGTGCCGGTCGGGTCGAGCGCGCGCTGCGCAAAGTTCCGGGTGTGAAAACCGCTACCGTCAACCTGGCCAATGAGCGCGCCCATGTCCAGGTGCTGGAGCCTATTGACCCCGCCAGCCTGATCGCAGCAGTCGACAAGGCAGGATACGGAGCGAGCCTTGAGCAGGACCCGGCCCTGCAACAGGCTGACCAACGCAAACGTCACGACGGCGAACGCTGGCGTCTTGTTCTGGCAATTGTTCTGGCGTTGCCGCTGGTCCTGCCGATGCTGCTGCAACCCTTGGGCGTGCATTGGATGTTGCCGGCCTGGGTGCAGTTTCTGCTGGCGACACCGGTGCAATTTTTTCTCGGCGCGCGATTCTACGTGGCCGCCTGGAAAGCGCTGCGCGCCGCAGCGGGCAACATGGACCTGCTGGTCGCCTTGGGTACCAGCGCCGGTTACGGCTTGAGTATCTACCAATGGCTGGCCGCCGCTCCCGGCAGCATGCCGCACCTGTACTTCGAAGCATCGGCAGTGGTGATCGCCCTGGTACTGCTGGGCAAGTACCTGGAAAGCAGTGCCAAACGCCAGACCGCCAGTGCGATTCGCGCGCTGGAAGCCCTGCGCCCGGAACGCGCCATTCAAATCATCGACGGCCAGGAGCATGATGTGGCGATCAGCGCGTTGAAGCTGGGCGATCAGGTGGTGGTCAAACCCGGCGAACGTTTCCCGGTGGACGGTGAGGTTATCGAAGGTCAGAGCCATGCCGACGAAGCCCTGATCAGCGGGGAGAGCCTGCCGATTGCCAAACAGCCAGGCGACAAGGTCGCGGGCGGCGCCATCAACGGCGAAGGTCGTCTGCTGGTCAGCACCCAGGCATTGGGCGCGGAGACCGTACTGGCGCGCATCATCCGGCTGGTCGAGGACGCACAATCGGCCAAGGCGCCAATCCAGAAGCTGGTGGACACAGTGAGTCAGGTGTTCGTCCCAGTGGTTTTGCTGATCGCTGTCGTGACCCTGATTGGTTGGCTGCTGGCCGGCGCATCGGCGCAAGCTGCGCTGATCAACGCCGTGGCGGTGCTGGTCATCGCCTGCCCTTGTGCACTGGGCCTGGCAACACCCACGGCGATCATGGCCGGCACCGGGGTCGCTGCCCGCCACGGCATTCTGATCAAGGACGCCGAAGCACTGGAACGGGCCCATGAAGTCACCACGGTGGTCTTCGACAAAACCGGCACCCTGACCTCGGGGACACCGCGCATCGCCCACATGATCGCGCTCGATGGCGACGAGAATGCCCTTGTGCAACTGGCCGGTGCATTGCAGCGCGGCAGCGAACATCCGTTGGCCAGGGCGGTGCTGGACGTCTGCAGCGAACGAAAGCTGCGGACCGAAGACATCACCCAGAGCCGCTCGCTGGCCGGGCGTGGGATTGCCGGCACGCTGCATGGCCGCGATCTGGCCCTGGGCAACATGCGCCTGGTGCAGGAAAGCCAGCTCGACAGCGCCACGCTGGGCGATACCGCACAGCAGTGGGAGGCAGAGGGCCGCACCTTGTCCTGGTTGATCGAGCTGAGCCCGCAACGGCGCGTACTGGGGTTGTTCGCGTTCGGCGACACGCTCAAACCCGACGCAGCGCAAGCCATCGAGCAATTGACGGCGCGGCATATCAGCAGCCACCTGCTGACCGGCGACAATCGCGGCAGCGCCAGGGTCGTGGCCCAGGCGTTGGGCATCGAGGACGTGCATGCAGAAGTCCTGCCTGCGGACAAAGCCGCCACGGTGATCGCCCTGAAAAAAACCGCTGTGGTGGCCATGGTCGGCGATGGCATCAACGACGCCCCGGCCCTGGCGGCGGCCGACATCGGTATCGCCATGGGCGGCGGCACCGACGTGGCCATGCATGCGGCCGGTATCACTCTGATGCGCGGCGATCCACGATTGATTCCTGCCGCGCTGGACATCAGCCGCAGGACCTACGCCAAGATCCGTCAGAACCTGTTTTGGGCTTTCGTTTACAACCTGATCGGCATCCCGCTGGCCGCCTTCGGCCTGCTCAACCCGGTGCTGGCAGGCGCGGCCATGGCGCTCTCCAGCGTAAGCGTGGTCAGCAACGCCCTTTTGCTTAAGACCTGGAAGCCTGCGGACATAGGAGACGCGCCATGAACATCGGCCAAGCCGCCAAAAACAGTGGCCTGAGCGCCAAGATGATCCGCTATTACGAGTCCATTGGTTTGCTACAGGCCGCCACGCGCACCGACAGTGGTTATCGGCTGTATGGCAAGGACGACCTGCATACGCTGGCCTTCATCAAACGCTCGCGCGACCTGGGGTTTTCATTGGAAGAAGTCGGCAAATTGCTGACGCTCTGGCAAGACCGGGAAAGAGCCAGCGCCGATGTCAAAGCCCTCGCGCGTCAGCACATCGTCGAGCTGAATCAGAAGATCGAAGAGTTGGCGGGCCTTAGGGATACGTTGCAGGATTTGGTGGAGCACTGCCAAGGCGATCACCGACCCGACTGTCCGATATTGAAGAATCTGGAGTCGGGTGAATGTTGTGCGTCGAAGCAGCCGAAGTAGAGAACGCCGCGCGCACAGGACTCAATAGAAAATCATACACAACTTATGATCGAGTCATAAGTTGCCTACCCATACATATCAGACTCTGAAGTCCTTCATGAACCACTCGCGCGCGTCTATTCAAATATAAATAAGCGACGCCGACCACTGTCAGAAATGACAGCTGTTCATACCGATTTGAAATAACAGAAATGAATCTTTATAGCGAATAAGCCCGAGAGCAAATAATCATATTTTTTTCTTGGCAGGCCACCAACAACCGCACTATAAATTCCTTACCAAGCGTTTATCAGTAATGCATGAAGCCAAGGACGGGCCAATGAGCAGACATACACTTTTACCCCTGCTGACAGCGTTGCTGACATCGACCGGTGCGTTTGCGGTGAGTAATGCCCCAGCCGCCAGAGAATCAGCCAAAGACACCCAACCCGTATGCGCGACCTATGTTGATCGTGGTGCCTGGGTCTACCGAGATTACGAGTGGACGTTGTCCCTTACTCCGTCAGAATGCTCCCGATCCATAGACTCCTCCCAGACCGCGTATATGTTCTTTGAGATAGTCAAAAAATTTGCGGGTAGCCCTTACTGGAGAAATGACCGGGGCATGATCAATCAACTCACCTGCCACATGTTGATAGCCAAAACTAAAGACCAATGGAATCTCGAACCCTGGCGGCCTTTCGTAGGCCAGACCGAAACCGTTGCACAGAGATGCAATGCCACGACGCCTGCGCCTGATCAGCCGTTTCACTGACCGTGCACGCCGGTGCCGATCGCGATAAGCGCGCGCCACTCACTCGTATTGAAAGGAACTCACGATGAAAACGGACAATCAACTCGACGCTGCTCAGGTGCCAGGCACTCCGGTCGTCGAGATATGGGACGGCAGAAACCGCTTGGGGTTTGCCGACGTGACGGGAAACTCCTGGACATTCACCACCTCTGAGCCGCTGTCGCCTGGCACTTATGCGTTGACTGCCGCTTCAGGCGCGGAATTCTCCACGGCCTGGAATATCACGGTTGCCGAACAGCAGCTAGACCTCAAGCATCCCACTGTCGCGGAGGCCCCACCGGCGGACGGTAATAACCAGAGCATGAATTACTATCTGGTCAATCGCGACGTCCATGTTGTTGTTCCGAATTACAACATGAAGAAAGACGACACCGTGAAGGTCCACTGGAAAGGGCGAGACTTCAAATTCAGTACAGAGATCCAGACCGTTGTCTCACCGCCCACGCTCGAGCCCTTTGTCATTTCCAAGTATGAAGTGATTGATGTCATTCGTACCCATGCGACCATCTGGTACACGGTCAAACGCCCACCCGGAAATGTCACGCAAACCTCGGAAGAACTCACACTGAGCGTTGTTGGAAACGATTTCTTCATAGACGCTCCGACAATCAACCGCGGGGCCAACAACCTCAGAGTGAACCGGCAGGATGAATTCAATGCCGAGACCACGGCGAAGGTCAGATGTATCGGCCTGACCGAGTGGTCACCGGAGTCACAGCCATTTGGCGCGGCCGACTACCTTAACTTCCCGATCGATCCACAGTGGCTTGCGCAGAACCGCGGCAGAGACGTTTTATTCAACTGGAGTCTCAGACTGACTCCCGGCAAGGACTATCGTTTCTCCCAGCTGCTTCGTTACAGACTGCCGTGAGCGTTGGCTGCAAAAGCCCAAGGATCAATGCACAAAGCAAAAGGCAAGAAACCCGGCCTGGGCCGGGTTTCTGTGCAACCGTTCACTGCATCCAGGGCGGAGGCGGTTCCTCGGTCTTGTTCGGCGGAGCGTCATCTGCAGTCTTCGCCGCCTGGCGCCGCGCTTCGTCCCGCTGCGCGGCCTCGATCTCGCGCAACACGCTGTTCACGTCCGCGACATCGTCAGGGTCCGCGAACTCGCCCGTCAGCACAGTCGCTGGCGAGAGCGTGCCGGCCTCGAAATAGGACCACATCTCCCGCGCGAAGCGCGTCTGCTTCAACTCCGGCGCAAAGCGGCCGAAGTAGGACGCCATGTTGCCGACATCCCGTTCAAGCATGCTGAACGCGTGGTTGTTGCCCGCCGCATCCACCGCCTGGGGCAGGTCGATGATCACCGGGCCATCCGGCGACAGCAGCACGTTGAACTCGGAAAGGTCACCGTGCACCAGACCGGTACACAACATCAGCACGATCTGCTGAATCAGGAACGCGTGATATTCGCGGGCCTGATCGGGGTCCAGCGACACGTCGTTCAGACGCGGTGCTGCATCGCCGTATTCATCGCAGACCATCTCCATCAGCAGCACGCCTTCGAGGAAGTCGAACGGCTTGGGGACCCTGACACCCGCACTGGCCAAGCGGAACAAGGCAGCCACTTCGGCGTTCTGCCAGGCGTCTTCGGTTTCCTTGCGGCCGAATTTGGAACCCTTGGCCATGGCGCGAGCCTGACGACTGTTGCGGACCTTACGCCCCTCCTGATACTCCGCTGCCTGACGGAAACTGCGTTTGTTTGCCTCCTTGTAAACCTTCGCGCACCGCAGCTCTTGGCCACAGCGCACCACATAAACAGCTGCCTCTTTGCCACTCATGAGCGGGCGCAGCACCTCGTCTACCAGACCGTCTTCGATCAGGGGTTCAATGCGTTTTGGAGTCTTCATCAGCTTTTATTGTGGGTCCTTCGTGGCCGAACACGCGATTGTTGCTCGTTATACGGCAATCCACCGCCAGCGAGTAGAGGGGATATGGATTCAGTTGCAGGTCATACGTTCCCCGCGTTGACCCAAGCATCTTTCATGCCGGGCCGCAGCATAGTTCAATCCCAATGATCAGGGCCACATCAGCTGTTAGCGGATATATCGACCCATGGCGCCCAACTCGGGAATGGCTTGCTGTGTCACGACGCAAAAAAGGGCCTCGCAGGGCCCTTTTTCATTACCGCAAATGATCCCTCCTGATTACCAGCTGTAGCGCAGGCCGACGTTCATGCCCCAGGGTTGTTCAATGTTCTGCCCGTTGCTGTATTCGACATCGGCGTGCAACTGAAGCACGTCGGTCAACTGTGCGGCGATACCGGCGCCCAGTTCGCCGCGACTGCCCGACAGATCGTTGCTGAAGGTGTTGTCGTTGACCTTGACCCGATTGCTTTTGGCGAATTCATGAGCCATCGCAACCTTCACGTAGGGTTGGACGTAGCCGCCTTTGTCCAGCGGGAAGTTACGACCGACGGTAGTACCGACTTTGCCAAGAAACGAGTCGGCTTTATTGCTGCTCGCTTGCATGCCGTTGTCCAGCGAGTAGCTTTCTCCTTGCACCCAGAGGGAAGAAACCTGCCCGAAGGGTTCCACGAACCAGTCGTCCTGGAGCTTGATGTGTTTGCCCGCCTCGACCGAGGCCCCAATACCATTGGTGTTGTAGTTGCCATCGGTCTTGGTGCCATCGCTCATGCGCACGTCGGAAGCGTTCTTGAAACGGTTGGCCTTGAGCACCGCATCCACGTAGTAGCCAGTGTCGGACAACCAAGTGGTGTAAGCGCCGAGGTAGTAACTGTCCACATGCCCCGACGTGCCGGCGGCGATGTCCAGGTCAGAACGGCTATAACCGGCCAGCACGCCCACCAGCCACTGCCCGTCGGCAACCGGTAGCGGCGCGTCGGCACCGAAGGAAATACCGCGCTGATTCTGCTGATACGCCGTGCCACCGGCGGCGGACATGTTGTATTTGTTGCCATAGGCGCGGGTCCACGCACCGCCCTGGGCTTCGCCATAGCGCAGCTCGCCCATACGACTGCGCAAGGTGCTGAGCTCGCCGTACCAGACTGTGGGTGCCGCACTGAACAGGCCGATCACCGACTCGGTACCCGGGGTCACGATCGGGTTGCCTTCGTCGTCGAATTTTTGCACCAGATACCAGTCGGTCCCCTCACGCTGCTCAAGCTCGTAAGCGAACGTACCGAAGTCGACCTGGCCTCCTGCCAGACTGAAGCCGGCGCTGCTGCCGGTGCCGGTATGCACGACCTGTTGGTCAGGGCCGCCCTTGACCGGATCGATACCCGTGTTCTTGACCTGTAACTCGTAATTGCCGCTTGCCTGGCCTGAAACGCTCAGCAGATCCCCCTCCCGACCGCCCAGATTGGTGTCCATGATGAATCGCCCATTGCCGGACAGGGTATCGAGGTTGAGCGTCTGGAACGTGCCATCGCCGGCGCCAAGCTTGACCGTACCGGCGTTCATGTTCAGGTTGCTGACACCCTGGCCATCGGGGGTAATCCAGGTGGAGTTGTCCAGATTCAGGTGGATGACGTTGGCGAGGCTGCCGCTGAGCTGCGAGGCACCGGAAACGTTGAAGTTCTGCACATCGCTGACAGCGGCGCTGATATTGGAACCCGTTGCAACGTTGAACGTACCGACGCGGCTGATGGCGCCCGCTGCGGTCGAGTTCCCGCTTACGGTGAGATTCGCTGCATCGAGAATATTGCCGGTGACGCTGGAGCCATTGGCGATGTCGAGCGTATCGACCCGGATGATGTTTCCCGAGACTGAAGAGTTTGTGTCAAGGCGCACATTGGCAACGTTGGTGATATTACCCGACACACCCGCATTGTTCTGCAGCATCAGCGCTGCTGTCGATCCGTCGCCGATGAGTACGTCGCCCGTCAGGCGGCTGTTGTCAACGGTGATATCGGCGCTGGAGTTATTGGCAACCTCGAGAATGACGCCATTACCGCCATTGAGCGTAGAGCCGTTCTGGATCCTGATGTCAGCCGAGGAAGTCAGGGAGTCGCGAAAGGAGCCAACAATGATCGCGCTGCCGTTGGTGCCCGTTACCGACGAATTGTCGACCACAATGGTGCTCAATTGGCTTGGCAGCGAAGAGTCAGGGCTCACCAGGATGCCATTCTGCTCACCCGTGATATTGCTCTGGTTTGAGATTGTGGCGTTTGCGTTGAACAGCGCGACTCCGATACCGCCGTTCAAAAACCCTGCCCCGCCCGCACTGTTTCCCTGCACGGTCGTCCCGGAAAGACTTACATCACCCGCCGCGACGCTTACCCCACGATCCTGACCAATGATTGTGCTGTCGGATACCGTGGCGACCGTGCCGCGCGTGCCCGCCAGGTTGGTATTCAAAAAGAGCCCGTAGTTCCCTGTGCTTTCTATTCGTGCTCGGTCGATAACCGCGGTGGACTGGTTGAGGGCCACGCCCACACCATTTGACTGAACCAGCGAGTTGGCATTCAGATTGACGGTTGAGCCACTGGATGCACTGATGGCGGCGGTCGTCGCCCCGTTGACGGTAAGCGCAGCTCCATTAATGAGCGTCCAGGTTTCAACGGGTGCCCCAGGCTCTAATGTTTCTCTGGAGCCATTGAGTGGGCGTGCTGTCGCCTGTTGTTGAATCATAACTAACGCCAAGCCTACTGAAAGCGCCACTGTCGATCGCGGAAACTTTAAACACATAGTTGTACCTGCCCTAATCCAATAATAGAAATGGCATGCATTATCCGAGGACATCAGAAATTAATGTGTAGGATATTTCCTATTGATCTGCAAGAAATATCTGACTGTTACTCACCTAGCCGTCCATTCGCAATAAAAAAAACAGCACTTATAGCGAATCATTAAAAGTTGCACACATTAGTTAAACCGCACATGCCTCCTCACCTGCAACGGTTTTCGCTTGCCGCAATAACACGACGCGCACTAATCGCGAAAAATTCTAGCGGGTAATGTTTGATAAGCCCTATTGCTGCTAGGGTGGTACTAAGGGCACGGCACAGCCCACTGTTTCATTATAAAAAAGTGCGGAGTGGCTACGTCATCGGTCGACCTTCGTCTGAAAGCAATGCGCTTAATCAGCCGGAGTGCAACGCGCGCTGGGTAAATCTGGGGAAAACACGATTACCCTACAATTATCAACGGTAATAGGAACACCAGGACCATACGCACCGGACCGTCTATTACTGGTAAATCATGGAGAGATATATGAGCAGTCTTAAAAGTCGCGTACTTAGACGCGGCGTCTGCGGCATCGCCACGTTGGGCACACCCTCAGTGTTTGTACCACCGCCGACCATACGGGAAGCAATACCTGGCTACGATGGGCTGTTGCCCATCACCGCACTGGGTGAGGATCTGGAAATCAACGTGCCCTGGTGGAATGGGGTCGAACAACAAATGCGTCTTCAAGTGGCCTGGAAAGAGTTCCACCCAGACGACCCGAACGAACCCGAAGATCCGGATTTAGTAGGTGTGCAATACGTAGTCACGCCAGCAGAAGCCGCTGACCCCGACACGATATTCAAGCTGTTTGTGCCTAAGATATTGCTCCTCCACGGCACTTATATCCTCAGGGTCAGAGCCAGCTCGTTTCCCGGAGGCGTCAATGACTGGTCGCCCCTACGCACTGTACGCGTCGATACCGTAGCCCCCGGCGGCGGAGCATTGCCGCTGCTGATATTCCCGCCGCAAGTCGTTGCCAGCAATACGATTATGGATTCTGACATCGTCGACGGGCTCCTCCACGTTCAGTTGGCCCACTACGAAGGCATCGCACGCGGCGATAAAATTGAACTGTGGATCGAACTGACGCCCGGCGAGCCGGAAGAGCTGAGAGTTGACCCTGACCCCGAGGAGGGGTTCCTCAATCTCGCTTATACGGAATCGCACCTCGAAGAGGTGGGTAACGGGCCGAAGTCTTTCTCCTATAAAGTCACCGATAAGGCTGGAAACTTTGCTGGCTCCACTACCTACATCCTTAATGTCCAGCTGCACACCACGCCAACCGAAATCCCGGCCCCCACGGTGCCGCAAGCTGACCCTGATTTTCTCGACGAGGCCGAAGCAAGGGCAGGGACCAGAGTCGGAATCACTGCGTATGACCTGGCCCAGGTTGGCGACGAGATCGTGGTGCACTGGGGAAGCCAGACATCCGAGAGGCATAAACTCGAAGAAGACGATCTGGGTGAGGACCCTTTCATCACTGTAGAGCTCGATTACTCGCTGGTGGTCCAGGAAACCTCTAAAGGCAAAGTCCAGGTCACTTTCGAAGTGTTTCGAAATGGCACTTCCCTTGGCATATCCGAGGTCAACGAGGTCACCGTTGACCTCACGATTCCCGGCGGCCCCGACCCAGACCCGGAAACACCCATCAACGAAAACCTGCTGCCCTTGATTGCTCGCAGTGCAGGCGCCGGCGACCCCCCTGCGCCCGGCGAAGACAATGTCATTCCACCTGAAGACTATGAGGAGGACGCTCGCGTCATTATTTCCTGGCTGGACGTCGATGGCGAAGATATCTACGAGCTCGACGATGAGATCGTAGTGACCTGGGGTGCACAGACCATGTTGCCCATCAGCCATAAAATTACCCAGCAGGATCTGACCGCTGCCAAGGATCTGGTCCTGACAGTCCCGACAGCCACCGTGCAGGCGGAAGGCTCTGGCACCGAAATCAAGGTGACGTACGTCATCAAACGCTTGACCGATACACGACCCCCCGTTGCGAACACCGCGTTCGCGCCGCCCACTGAGGTGAGCGTGACCGGCCCGGACGAGTTGCCCGGTAGCGGAGTCATCGACCCGCCGGTATTCACGGTCCTGAATGGAAACGGCGCAATTGGTCAAGCTGAGCTGATAGGTCCTGAAGGAGGCCGCTACAACCCGGTAAAGACGAAGGTCATGTACGACAATGTCAGCCCTGGCGATACCGTGCAGCTGTTCTTCAGTGGTTACGACGACCTTGTCGCAGGGACGCTGATTCCAGAGGCTGCGTACGAACCTACACACGTGTTGCAGGCTGCAGACTTCACCACCGAGGAGGGATACACCTTCCAGGTCCCGGCGCGGTATCACATTGCAATCTGCAGTCGCGGGCGTGTGGAAGCGTACGTGGTCTTTACCAACGGCAAAGGCCCGGCACAATCGACGGTCGCGGGCGCGTACTGCGACGTCAAGTTTCCATCCCAGCCCGACTGTTCAAACATTCCGTCATAGGAAACGACTGTTGGCGGCGTAACGAATGGGCTGCAGCCATCGCGGCCCATTCAAACACCCGCTCTATGTCTGCAGCGTTTATTTATAAGGACATAAGGAATAAGGAGTATTCCGTGAACGACCCGGTTATTACACGTTTCGCGTTACCGGCTCCCAAAATCCCCTCTACAGAGGCTAACGGGGGCTTGAACTGGACCGACCTGTACGACGATCCCGAGGCCTCGATCGTTGTACAAGTGCTCCTTCCCCCTGGGGATGAAATAGGACTGAACGACCGTATCGACCTCTATTGGGAGAATAAACCCCTTCTCTCGACCATCGTCGATGATACGGCCCTGGCGACCCGGTTTGTCACCTTCATGGTCAAGGCAGTCGAGATCATCGACTTTGCCGACGGTGAGCAGGTGGTCAACTATGAGGTCACCTCAGCCATCGGCGGCGCCACGGAGCAATCGCCGGACCTGAAGGTTCGGGTGAAAACCTCTCGACCTGGCGGCGTCGACCCAGACTCGGGCACCCCATACATCAACGAGAATTTGCCTCTGCTTCAAGGTATTCCTGAAATCATCGATGACCAGACCCAAAGCCTGACGGTCACGGTCCCTGTCTATGAAAATATGGACGCTGACGACACCGTAACCCTGGCATGGGGCGGGCAGCGTTTGAGGCCCTCTGCGGCCGTGGAGCCGAACAAGGCCGTGACCTTCATCGTGACACGCAAGGAACTCGAAGACAGCGCGGGCGAGGTGATCGTGCGCTATCAGATCCGCGACCGGGTCAACAATTGGTCGAAGTTCTCTCTGCAAACAGACACAGACGTCGAAGTGGGCGACAGCTTCCTGCAGGCTCCCCGGGCCAGCGGGAGAGGCGTGGTCGATGGCCAGGTTGTCCTGGAGCTACTGGGCGACAGCGACCTGCAGGTGATGATCCCTGCGTATCAGTTCGATAACAACACATCTGCCTATGTACTGGTCACTCCACTGTCCGATGCCCCACGGCTCTTCATGGAGATCGGCGATAAAGTGCAGCTGATCTGGAGTGGATTTACTGCCGAGGGCACAGCCCTGCCCCCTTTGGAGTTCAACCATGAGGTGGTTAAGGGAGATATCGGCTGGACGCTCAGCTTTGACATCCCCAATCCGCAGGTCAAGCTGATCGCTTCCGGCTACGCGACCATACGTTACTCGGTCACGTCAGTGGGTGGGACGGTCCGGTACTCTCGGCGGGCCAACGTTCCGGTGATTGGTGAGGTGCAACGTCTGCCTGCTCCGGTCGTACTGGAGGTCACGGGCACGGTGCTGGATCCGGAAACCCTGCCTGGCACTGGCGCAACCTTGCGCATCGCGGCAAGTGAATTGATCGCGGCCGGGGACAGGATTCTATTGACGTGGAACGGCACGACGGCACAAGACGCTCCGCTGGTCGAGACGTTTGACATTCTCGTCACCGGCAACAACGCCGGCGTACCGATTGACCGGGTTATCGGCAGGGCCTTCATCGACCCTTTGGTCAATGGCCGAGTGGAGATCAGCTACACACTGACCAAAAGCGACCGCCCGGTATCTCAATCGCCTATCACCAGGCTGCAGGTCAGAAGTGCCAGCAGTCAACTTCCGAGGCCCGTGGTGGATTATGCCGAGGGAAATCTCCTGGATCCTGACAAAGTGCCTGTTAACGGCACGATGATGCGGGTCAACTACACACCGATGCTGCCCGACGAGTTGGTAACGGTGCATTGGGCTGGCGTGCCACCCTATACCGACAGCCTCACCATTCCCGCTAACTGGAATGGCAGGGAAATTCCTTTTCAGCTGGCCAAGAGTCATGTCGAGGCCAACCTCGGTAAAACCGTGCAGGTGTATTACACGGTGGAGCTGGACGGCAGTACGCGAACCTCTGCCAGTCTGGAATTGAATATCAGGCCCGCAGGCCCTAGCGAACTGGTTGATGACTTCACCGAGCATAACGCCTACCTGATCGGCTCTGGTCAATCGATCAACACGCAGTACACCCGCATCCAGTTCGTTTCAGGCGCAGGGCAAGTCGGATTTCCTCAGATCGATGAACTGACTCCCGAAGTTGACCAGGAGATGTTCGCCCTCCCGGTATTGCATGTCAGCCGAGCAGATATCGGTGATCAGACGATCTTGATCGAGCTCGATACCGAGTGCCTTTCACTCACTTTCAACGTGCACGGTGTAATAGCCAACGCTGTGACGGTTCGTTATCTGGACGTAAACAGAGGCGAGCTGGAGGTTCGACAGCTGCCAGCGGTATTGAATCAGCAAGTTCGCTACGCGAGTACAGGCAGTCGCATCAAATATCTAGAGATTACCAACCGCAGCGACTGGACGCTGTGGGACCGGTTCGTGCTTGAAGTCTGACCCCCGGCTTCATTCACAAACTCAATACAGGGAAGATCAACATGACCCAGATAACTGCAGAGCAAAAAGAACAAATAGCCGACGCCCTCGCTAAAGCCGGTGCAGGCGGGGTGTTCATACAAAACGACGAATTCCCCGCGCCGACGGTTGAAGAAGCCCCAACCGGCCAACTCGACCCGATCCAGGGTCGAGAAGGGGTAAAAGTGATTGTGAAGTACGACTCAATGTCAGCGGGTGACTTGATCGGGTTGCGGTTCGACAGGGACGACACGTTTGAACAGCAGTGGGGCGTTTCTTCACCCCTGATCTTCAACGTACCGGTAGAGCGTGTCGCGGCGGCTATAGGAAGAGATGTTCTGGTGGTTTACGCTGTGAGGCGCGCGAGTGGCATAGCGCTTTCAACCATTTTGAATCTGAAAGTGTTACCGATTCCGGCGGATCAGCTCCAGGCACCGCAGATCACACAAGCTTCGGGTGAAGACCTGGACGTGAGCGCCTTGACCGCCGATGCCGACGTGACACTCGCCCCATGGCCCCTGATTGCCGTGGGACAGATGCTGTGGCTGAAGCTGGAGGGATCCTCCAACCTCGATCTGCCCGCATGGCAGGGTTTCAAGATCACCAGCACGGGTACGCAGAGCACAAAAATCCCGTTGAGCTACCTGCAAACCCTGACCAATGGCTCACCATTGAAACTGGTGGTGGAAGTCTCGTTCGACAACGGCGTCACCCGCCAGCCGTTTCCGGTCAAGACCTACACCGTTGAACAGGCGCCTGTAGTCGTCGCGGTCGCGATCACCAGTGTGCAGGACTCCAAGGGCGAAGTCCCCAACGGAGGGACGACCACGGATACCACTGTAACGGTTGCGGGAACGGTGACCTTTGCCTAAAGGTGATGGCCAAGAGTAACGAGCTGATCAGCCTAAGTCATGGATGGGCTGACCAGCCGGCTCGCATGATCATTCAGGTTCACCCTCTGAACAACTCTCCCGGCGTAAAGCCAAACAATCCTTTGAATGCCGCAATGAACGCCGACGTTGAATCGTAGCCACAATTGAGCGCGGTACGGGTCACGCTCTCGCCCTCCTCCAATGCGTTGAGCGAGGCCAGCAGTCGCGCCCGTTGCCGCCAGCCACGAAAGCTCAGGCCGGTCTCGCGTTGAAACAGGCGCATCAGGGTTTTTTCCGACATGTTCAAGCGCTGCGCCCAATCGCTCAGGGTGATTGCCTGGGCCGGCTCTTCGACCAGTTCGTTGCACAGCGCCAACAATCGGGCGTGACGAGGCAGCGGCAACGAGAAACCGACCTCTGGCAGACTCGCCAGCTGATCGAGCAGCACCTGCACCAGGCGCGATTCGTGGCTGGATTGCTGTGGATAATCGGCAGGCAACAGGCAGAACGCCTTGATCAGTTCCCGGGCCAGCGGCGTGACTTCCAGCACTCGGCAGCGATCCGGCGCCCACAGCGAGTCCTGGGTGCGCACATACAGGCTGCGCATTTCGGCGCGGGTCGAGGTGACCACTTCATGATCCAGCCCGGCCGGAATCCACACCCCCCATTGCGGCGGCGCAAAGAAGCTGCCCTGCTCGGTATGCACCCCCAGAACCCCGCTGATCGCGTAGGAAAACTGCACCCAGTCGTGACGATGCGTTGGCGTCCAGGAGCCCGCGCTCAGACTCTCGGCCCGGGCAAAGAGAGGACGTGGCAGATCCGTCAGGGTGGGAATGACCCGCCGGGTATCCGGGCTGCGGGGGGAGATGTGTCCGTTGCTGGGCAATGGGCGGGCCTTGTCTGGTGAAGCGGCAGTGTACGGGGCTGGCTCACCCATGATCCAGAGGGCAGCCCGGTGGCGGTGAGTCTGCACGGGAAAGCGCTACATACGGAAACTTGAAGTGGCAGACCCGTCGCAATCGCGAGCAAGCTCACTCCTACAGTTTCCTGTGCACCTCCTGCAACAGTCCGGCTTGCCGGCGGTAACGCCCTCAAGATCGATACCGCCGGCAAGCTCACTCCTACAGTTTCCTGTGCACCCCTGTGGCCGTCCGGCTTGCCGGCGGTAGCGCCCTCAAGATCGATACCGCCGGCAAGCGGGGCTGCCACGGCCTGCGGCCAGAATCGACATCGGCGTGCCGTTCACCACTTGAAACCCTCAGCGCTCGATAATCGCCGTAACCCCCTGCCCGCCTGCCGCACAGATGGAAATCAATCCGCGCCCCTGCCCTGCCACGCTGAGCAGTTTCGCCAGATTGGCCACGATTCGCCCTCCCGTTGCTGCAAACGGATGGCCCGCGGCAAGCGAGCTGCCCTTGACGTTGAGCTTGCTGCGATCAATTGAGCCCAGCGGCGCATCGAGCCCCAGCCGGGATTTGCAGTACTCAGGGTCTTCCCAGGCCTTCAAGGTACACAGCACCTGCGCCGCGAATGCTTCGTGAATCTCGTAATAGTCGAAGTCCTGCAGGGTCAGACCATTGCGCGCCAGCAAGCGCGGCACGGCGTAGACCGGCGCCATCAGCAACCCTTCTTCGCCACGTACAAAGTCCACTGCGGCGGCTTCACCATCGCGCCAGTAAGCCAGCACCGGCAGACCACGTTCCCGTGCCCAGTCCTCGCTGGCCAACAGCACCAACGAAGCGCCGTCGGTGAGCGGCGTCGAGTTACCGGCGGTGAGCGTGCCCCTGGCACTGCGCTCATAGGCGGGCTTGAGCGAGGCGAGCTTCTCCAGCGTGGCATCCACGCGCAGATTATTGTCCCGGGTCAGACCCAGAAACGGCGTGAGCAAATCGTCCTGCCAGCCCTGGGCGTAAGCGGCGGCCATTTGCTGATGACTTTCCAGCGCCAGCTGATCCTGAGCATCGCGCGGGATCTGCCACGTCTGCGCCATCAATTCGCAATGCTGACCCATTGACAAGCCGGTGCGCGGCTCACCGTTGCGTGGCAACTCGGGCTTGAGATTGTGCGGGCGCAGTTGCGTCAGCGCCTTGAACTTGTCGGCGGTGGTCTTGCTGCGATTGACCTGCAACAGGATCTGGCGCAGATCCTCGTTGACACCGATAGGCGCGTCGGACGTGGTATCGACGCCGCCAGCGATGCCGCACTCGATCTGCCCCAGGGCAATTTTGTTGGCCACCAGCAGCGCGGCTTCAAGGCCGGTGCCGCAGGCTTGCTGGATGTCGTAGGCCGGCGTCTGCGGCGACAGACGCGAGCCCAGGACGCATTCACGGGTCAGGTTGAAATCCCGCGAATGCTTGAGCACCGCACCGGCCGCTACCTCCCCCATGCGCAGCCCGTGCAGATTGAAGCGCTCGATCAGGCCTTCCAGCGCGGCGGTCAGCATGTCCTGGTTGCTGGCAGTGGCGTACGCGCCGTTGGAGCGGGCGAACGGGATGCGATTACCGCCGATAATGGCCACGCGGCGTGTCTGATTCATTGAAAACTCCCTTTCTTCTTCAGGTTTGGCAAACAGCAGACCGGAACATCGGTCCTGTAGCCGTCCGGCTTGCTGGCGGTGGGGATCTGGCCAACGCCACTGCCAGCAAACCGGACTGCTACAGGTAGTTCATCGCCAGACAGCGTAGGACTTTCTGCAGCTCAGTGTGGTCCATTGCTTTGAACCTAGACTCAAGGAGAGTGTTCCATGGCATCTGATCGCTACATCGACTTCGCCAATTCCGACATCGGACGCCGCTTGGTGGGCGCTGTGGGCCTACCGGCTCCCGCACGTCTGGAACGCTGGCAGGCGGGTCGTCTGCGGCCGGTCGAAGGTGCCTTGCTGCTCGGCGGCGGCCCTCTGGCGGAGCAGGTCAGCGGCTTTGCCCCGCGCATGACCGACTTGCTGTTCAGTTTCGGTGCAGAGGTCAGCGGCGCCCATCCATGGACCTCGGAGGGCTCGAAGATCAAAGCGGTGGTGTTCGATGCCAGTACGTTGTTGCAGACCGCGCAACTGAGCCAACTGCGCACGTTCTTCCAGCCAGTGCTGCGCAGCCTTGAACACAGCGCACACATCGTGATTCTGGCCCGTGCGCCAGACACGTTGAGCGACCCGCTGGCGGCCAGTACCCAGCAGGCGCTCGAGGGTTTCAGCCGCTCGCTGGCCAAGGAGATGCGCAACGGCGGCACGGTCCAGCTGTTGCAGGTAGAAGAAGGCGCAGAGGATCAACTCGAAGGCGCTCTGCGCTTCTTTCTGTCGCCCAAGAGCGCGTTCATTTCCGGGCAGGTCATTCGTTTGAGCGCCTGCGTTGCCAAGGTCCAGGACTGGAGCCGCCCACTGGCCGGACGCAAGGC
Organism: Pseudomonas sp. NPDC087358; assembly: GCF_044900785.1. Classification (NCBI taxonomy): domain Bacteria; kingdom Pseudomonadati; phylum Pseudomonadota; class Gammaproteobacteria; order Pseudomonadales; family Pseudomonadaceae; genus Pseudomonas; species Pseudomonas sp. NPDC087358. The sequence goes on along the minus strand of NZ_JBJDOA010000006.1, from coordinate 407,340 downwards.
GCTGGTGACCGGCGCGGCGCGTGGCATCGGTGCAGCGATCGCCGAAACCCTGGCTCGCGACGGCGCCGAAATCGTTTTGCTGGACGTGCCGCAAGCCAGGTCCGATCTCGAAGCACTGGCCGCTCGACTGGGCGGCCAGGCGCTGGTGCTGGACATATGCGCCCCGGATGCCGCAGCGCAGCTGATCGAACATATTCCCGGCGGACTGGACATCGTGGTCCACAACGCAGGGATCACCCGCGACAAGACCTTGGCCAACATGACCGCCGACTTCTGGGATTCGGTGCTCAACGTCAATCTCAATGCACCCCAGGTCCTGACCCAGGCGCTGATCGACAGCGGCGTCCTGCACGACAACGGCAGCGTGATCCTCATGGCCTCGATCAGCGGTCTGGCTGGCAATCGCGGGCAGACCAACTACACCACCAGCAAGGCCGGGCTGATCGGGTTGGCGCGGGCCATGGCGCCGTCGCTCAAGGAACGCGGAATCAGCATCAATGCCGTCGCTCCCGGTTTCATCGAAACCAGCATGACCGCCCACATGCCCTTCGCGCTGCGTGAAGCCGGACGCCGCATGAGTTCGCTGGGCCAGGGCGGCCTGCCGCAGGATGTGGCCGAGGCGGTGGCGTGGCTGAGTCAGGCAGGTACAGGGTCCGTCAGCGGGCAGGTGCTGCGGGTCTGCGGACAAAGCGTGATCGGTGCCTGAGCGTTTCACGCCAGAGGCTCCAGAGGCACAAACGCTGGCAACCCCAGCAACCCCAAAGCGGTGACACAGGAGAAGCTCGATGAGTGCACACTGGCGTTATCTGGACTCCCCACCGGCCCTGCCGGGCCTGTTCATGCAGGCGGCGCTGCGGCGTAAAGTCAGCGGTACGCAGCTGCCTGATCAGGGTCTGCGTTGCTGGGTGTCGGTGGACCCTGACAAGGTCAACGGGTTTGCCAAGGTGTGCGGTTTTATCCCGGGCAGCTTGCTGCCGCCGACCTATCCACACGTGCTGGCATTTGCGCTACAGATGAAATTGCTGACCGACAAGGACTTTCCCTTTCCTCTGCTCGGGCTGGTGCATGTGAACAACCGGATCAGCATTCGTCGGCCGCTGGGCAATGTGATCAAGGCCCAAGTCAGTGTGCGCGTGGCCAACCTCAAGCCACATGCCAAGGGCGCGACCTTCAGCCTGATTACCCAGATCGAGGATGCCCTGGGCCTGCTCTGGGAGGAAGACAGCACCATGCTGTGCCGAGGCGTAGAGATCCAGGGGGAGACCGAAGGCGCCTATGAACCGGCGCCGATGGCGATGACCGAACTGGCGACCTGGTATGCGCCGTCCGACATCGGGCGCCAATACGCCCGGGTCAGCGGCGACTACAACCCGATTCACTTGAGCGACGCCAGCGCCAAACTGTTCGGATTCCCCAAGGCCATCGCCCACGGCCTGTGGATAAAAAGCCGCACCCTCGCCGCGCTGGAAGACCATTTGCCCGCCTCGAATGTGGACATCTCGGTGGAATTCCACAAACCCGTGCGCCTGCCCAGCGAACTGACACTGTCCGCCAGCGCTGCAGGCTCACATGGACAACTCAAGGTCCAGGGCAAGGAAGGGATCGTGCACATGATCGGGAGTTGGCAGCCGGCTGCTGAGTAGCAAGGCAGCCCCTTACATACGCAACTTGACCCTCCCGCTCATCCCCCTGAAGCTACGCACCTTCAGGAGACCTGCACATGAACCTCGACGAACTCACCCAACGCCTGCATCGCATCCGCGATACCAATGACTGGCAGCAATTCCACAGCCCGAAGAATCTGGCGATGGCCGCCAGCGTGGAAATGGCCGAGCTGGTGGAAATCTTCCAGTGGAAAACCGAAGACCAGTCCCGTCAGCTGCCCGCTGCGGAGCTGGCGCATGCCGGTCAGGAAGTCGGGGATATCATCCTGTACCTGCTGTTGATGTGCAGCGAACTGGGGCTGGACATGGATGAAGTGGTACGCGCCAAGCTGGCTGACAGCGAACGGCGGTTCAGCAAATGAGTGATCGTCATTTCGACCAGTTGGCGACCCGCTTCGCTGAAAAGATCTACGGCGGCGCCAAGGGCGCAATTCGTCTGGCGGTGTTACAGGCCGATCTGCAGGAATGCCTGCCGGACCGGCCATTGCGGGTGCTGGACATTGGCGCTGGCCTGGGGCACATGTCGTTGTGGCTGGCCGAGCGTGGCCATCAGGTGACCCTGGCTGAACCGGCACAGCCGATGCTCGAAGGCGCTCGCCAGCGCTTTGCCGACGCCGGGCAGTCAGCCACCTTCATTCAGGCACCCTGGCAGAAACTGCCCGGCCAATTGACCGAGCCCTACGATCTGGTGCTGTGTCACGCGGTGCTGGAATGGCTGGCCGAACCCCACGCCATTCTGCCGGTACTGCGCCAGCTGACTAAAGCCGACGGCTGGTTGTCGCTGGCCTTCTACAACCGCGACGCCTTGATCTACCGCAACCTGCTCAAGGGGCATTTTCGCAAGATGCGCCGCAACACCATGGCCGGTGAAAAGCAGAGCCTGACCCCACAACAACCCCTTGATCCGCGCGAATTAGCGGCGCAACTTGAAGGTCTGTGGCGAGTCGAAACCCAGAGTGGCGTTCGGGTTTTTCACGATTATATGCCCGTTGAGTTTCAGGCCAAGGCTGAACTGGCGGACCTGCTGGAAATGGAACTCGCGCATCGACGTCACCCGGCTTTCGCCGGCGTGGGGCGTTACCTGCACTGGATGTGCCGACCTGTTTGAGGCTGTCTGCGGAGACCATCATGAAACGCCGTCTCGCTTTGCTTACCCTGTGCCTGGGACTGGCTGCCTGTCAGAGCCCCAACCCTTACAACGCCGTGTCTGCGGCGATCCCGCCGGCCCCGCCGCACGCCGCCAATGCGATTGACATGAGCGCCTATCCGGCCGCGCCCCGGGACTTTGGCCGCTATCGCAACTGGACGTGGCTCAATGGTCAGCTGCCGCCGGGCAGCACGTGGGCAGACTCCGCGCAAGTGGCTGAGGCGGTAAGCAACGGGCTGGATCAACGCGGGCTGCGTCCATCACAGAACCCGCAGGCGGCCGATTTGCGCGTCAGCGCCGACACCCGCATGGAGACCCGCCTGCGTCAGGTCCGTGACGACTATTACGACCCTTACTATGGCGGCGCCGGTGTCGGTTATTACGGCGGCAACGGTTATCGCAACGGCTATGGTGGTTATGCCAGTGTCCCTGTCGTGCGCACCTACCAAGAGCAAGTGGTCGTGGTGCGCATCAGCCTGTTCGACGCGCGCAGCGGCCAAACGGTGTGGAGCGCCAGTGCCGAAACCGGCAGTGGCGGCGATCAGTCCGACCGCGTCAAGGCATTGCGTCAGGCCGTGCAGCGCGCCTTGACCGCCTACCCACCTTCCTGACGTCTGATCCTGGAGAGCCATCATGTTCCGCTGTCTCGCTTTCGTGTGCGTCGCCCTGCTGCTCAGTGCCTGCCAGACCGATCGGGTCAACCGTGACTTCGATGCGCAGCGCGATTTCGGCGGCTACAGAACCTGGGCCTGGAAAGAACCCGGCCTGCAATATCAACCCAATGATCCGCGGATCAAAAGTGACCTGACCGAACAGCGCATCCGCCAGTCGGTCGCCGAGCAACTGGAGCAACGCGGCCTGCGCATCGCGGCGTCGGGTGCCAAGGCCGACCTTCAGGTCCAGGCCTGGCTGGTTGTCGAGAACCGCCAGCAAATGGTCACCACCAACTACGGCGGCGGCGGTTACTGGGGCAATCCGTGGGGTGGCTACTGGGGCGGCCCGATGGGTACCGAAACGCGTAACGTCGACTACAAAGTGTCGACGCTGCAGATCGACATGCTCGACGGCAAGGACGGCAAACTGGTGTGGCGCGGCAGCACTGAACAGATCGTCAATGACAACAACGCCAACCCTGCTGCACGCGAACTGGCACTGCGTCAGACCGTGCAGAAAATCCTCCAGCAGTATCCTCCGCATTGATGGCCCGGCCGGATCAACCCGGCCCGCCGCTCTGTAGCGGCACGGCTCGCCGGAGGTGACGTACGTAAGATCGCCACCACCGGCAAGCCGTGCTGCTACAGCGGGCTGCCGCTACACCCGGCGTGTGTGTGCTCATTGCTGCGCAACTGCCATCTTTAACCCGGCACACTCGCCAAGCCGTGACTACACTCCCTGCATCTCGGGTGAGTAGCGACGGCGTTGCCGAAGGAGTGCTGATGTCTCCCCTGATGTACTCCTGCGCAGGCCGGGACCGGCAGCGTGGCGCCATAGGATTGCTCGCAGCGCTGACCATGGCCCTGGCGTTGCTGTGCACGCTGGTGGTGGTCGACAGCGGTCGGTTGTTCATGGAAAAACGCACCCTGCAACGCGTGGCCGACATGGCGGCGCTGGAAGCGGCGAGCCTCAACGGCAACTGCGCAGGGGCCAGCAGCGCCAGCGCATATGCAATCCAGAGCGCAACCCGCAATGGCTTCACCGTCAGCGACGACACCCGCACCCTGACCACACGCTGCGGCACCCTGACCACCGGCGCCGACAGCCGCCGAAGCTTCGTCAGCGACGCCAGCAAGTCCGACGCCATCCAGGTCGTCGTCGGCCACAGCGTCGCGCGCAGCATCGCAGCGGGCATCGGCGCGATGTTCGAAAGCACCGCTTCGCCGGCCGATATACAGCTGAGCGCAGTGGCTGTGGCAACACCACCGTTGCCGCCATTGGCGCAACTGACGATCAACAGTACACTGGCCACAGTCGACAGTACCCAGGCGGGGCTACTCAATGCGTTGTGGGGAGGATTGCTCGGCGGCACGCTGAACATTTCGGCCGTGGGCTGGAACGGACTGGCAAATGCCAACATCAACCTGCTTGGCTATCTGGACCAATTGGCGATCGACGTCAACGCCAAGGCGGGCGACTACACCTCTCTGCTGACCACCCATATTTCCATCAAACAGCTACTCGTCACGGCGGCAACCGTGCTGCCCCAAGGAAGTCCGGCGGTTCAGGCAGCGATCGGCAGCCTGCTTGCCGTGAGCACCATCGCCAGCGGCACGACCATCAAACTGCAGGATCTGTTGAACCTGCAGACCGGATTACCCTCGGCAGGCCTCAACACCAACCTGAACGTGTTCGGCCTTGTGCAGGGCTTCGTACAGGTGGCCAACAGCAACAGCGCCGTTTATGCCACGGTACCGGCCAACATATTGGGGTTGGTCGGGCTGAGCACCAAGGTGAAAATAGTAGAGCCTTCACAACTGTCCGCTGCCGGCGACCCGCGACTTGCCACCGCCAACAGCAGCGACCCGAACCAGATCTACGTGCGAACCGCGCAAGTACGCACCCTTACCACTGTCGACCTGAGCTCACTGACCCCGGTGCTCGACACCTTGAATGGCGCGCTCGGCCTGGTGCTGGGGATTTTGAACGTCGATGTGCAGATTGCTCCCGCGCCGCTAACGCTGGATATCAGCCTGGAGGCGGCAAGCGCCGACAGCCACATCACCGGCTATACCTGTGCCTCCGATGACAGCAAGACCCTGGCCGCCGACACCAGTACTGCTTTGGTAAAACTCAAGGTCGGCAAGATCGATGGCAGCGCCTGGAACTCTTCGATCCAGAACCTGCCAGCGCCTCAGGAGCTGGTGTTGCTGAACATCCGCACGGGTACGCCTCGGGTCAACTTCGGCGGGGGCGGCGTCGGCCTGCTGGTGAATCTGCCTATCGCTGCCAATCGCAGCACGCTGAATTTCCTCAAACCTGCACAAATAGGCAGCACGCCCTCGCCAGTGTTGGCGCTTAACGGAGATCCCAACATCGTGACCAAGCTGGGCAACAGTCTGAGCAATCCCATCGTGCTGCACACCGCGACCAATGGCGGGCTGCTGGGATTGGTACTCAACAGCGTGACGGGGTTGGTGAACGGTCTGGTGAGCGGCGTGACCAGTCTGCTCGGCACCTTGCTTGGACCGCTGCTGGACCCGTTGTTGAATCTGGTCCTGAAAAACCTCGGCGTGAACATCGCCAACGTCAACGTCGGCGCCAATCTCAGCTGTCATCCGGGGCAGGCACATTTGGTGATTTGAGGCGTTCGTCTCGCCGAACCGGGCCAGCCACACTCCTGAAAACACCGCCGACCAAGGGTAGGAGCCGGCTGGCTGGCGAACGCGTCAAACGCCACAAGACTGGCGGATGACCGCTGTAGGAGCCGGGCTTGTCCCGAGAGCGGCGACGCAGTCGTCGTAGATCCGGCTGATGCGCTGCGCCAGACAGGCCGCGTGCCGCAGCATTACGACGGGTTCCCCGCCGCTCGCGGGACAAGCCCGCTCCTACAGGACCGTGTAGGGTCAGTTGAATCGATATCCCCTGACCGGACGCTTCGCCAGCAAGCCGGCTCCTGCGGCCAGAAGCAGGTCATCATCTCCCACGGCCTGCGGCCAGAACCAGGTCATCATCTGCCGCGCCTGAATGATCCCTGCGGCCCGAAGCAGATCGTCATGGCCCTCACAGAACGATGATCGTTCCCACGCTCTGCGTGGGAATGCAGCCCGTGACGCTCTGCGTCACCGCGCAGACGACGCGCAGCGTCTGCGCAGACGCTACCACGCGGAGCGTGGGAGCGATCGGTAAGGTACATCAGCTGTAGGAGCCGGCTGGCTGGCGAACGCGTCAGCCCAAACGCTACAAGACTGGCGGATGACCGCTGTAGGAGCCGGGCTTGTCCCGCGAGCGGCGACGCAGTCGTCGTAGATCCGGCTGATGCGCTGCGCCAGACAGGCCGCGTGCCGCAGCATTACGACGGGTTCCCCGCCGCTCGCGGGACAAGCCCGCTCCTACAGGACTGTGCAGGGTCAGTTGAATCGGTATCGCCTGACCGGACGCTTCGCCAGCAAGCCGGCTCCTGCGGCCTGCGGCCAGAACCCAAACCCAAAATCTAGAATCCAGATTCAAGACCCTGAATCCAACATCCAGAACCCAAAACCCAGACCCAGACCCAGACCCAGACTCCAAGCCAGCCCCGCAACCGATCTCCAGCGACTAATCGCGCACGATCGGCAACGCGATCCGGAAACACGCGCCTTCGCTTGAGTTGCTGACGCTCAATCTGCCACCCATCTGCTCGACGATGCCGTAACTGACCGACAACCCCAGCCCGGTCCCGACCCCGACCGGTTTGGTGGTGAAAAACGGTTCAAAAATCCGCTCCAGCAGTCGCGCATCGATGCCGCCGCCGTTGTCCTCGACGACCAGCCAGAGGGTCTGTTCGTCCTGCTCTACCTGCACGGCAATCCAGGGTTCGAAATCCCTGTCCTTTTCGCGCCTGGAGAGCAATGCATCGCGGGCGTTGACCATCAGATTGATCAGCACCTGTTCAAGCTGATCCACGTGACCGCGCACCTGCACACGGGCCCCGGGTTCTCCGACGCGCAGTGCCACACCCTTGCCTTTCATACCCTCGGTGAGCATGTTCAAGGTGCCGTCCACCGCCTCGATCGGATCGAACAGTTGCTGCTCGACTTCCGAGCGGCGACCGAACACGCGCATGTGGTTGACGACCCGTGCCGCACGTTGCACCTGCGAGTCGATACGGTTGAGTTTGTCGGTCAGGTAATCGATTTCGACATCGCCATTGCTCAGGCGCTTGAGCACGTTGACCACCGCCATGCGCATCACGTTGAGCGGCTGATTGATCTCGTGTGCCAGCCCGGTGGCCATTTCGCCAAGGGTGGCCATTTTCGCGCTCTGGTTAAGTTGCATGCGGGTGCGGCGGATTTCCGTGTTGTCACGGCCGACCGCCTGAATCTCGATCAACTTGCCAGCGTCATCGAACACCCCACGATCAGCCCACGTCCACCAGGCATGCTCCCGGCCAGGCAGCTCCAGACAGATTTCAGCGGTACTCATCGGGGCCTCGGGCGTCAGCTCGCCGATGCGCCGCACGAACGCTTCTTTCTGCTCGGCTGAGAACCACTCACCCAGGTTCACCCCCGCCAGTTGCTCGGGCGTGCACTCCAGATAAGCAGCCAGCGGGCGGTTGCCGAAGATCAACGAAAGATCGGGCGTATAGCGGCAGATCATCGCCGGCGAATCTTCGACCAGAATCCGATAGCGCTCCTCGCTTTCGCGCACCCGCTCGGTGGCCTGGGTCGCTTCGGTCACATCCAGCCACAGCCCGACCGCCTCCACCGGCATGCCCAGGTCATCGCGCAGCAACCGCGCCTCATCCAGTAGCCAGTGGTACTGACCTTTCTTGTCGCGCAAGCGATAGCGGCAACTGACCACGCCTTCGCGCAACAGCTGGCGGGTGCGCTGGAACCAGATGTCGTGATCGTCCGGGTGAATGTATTGCGTGAGCAGGCCGTTACTGCATTCGGCCTGGGTCCACCCCAGCAAGGGCGTGAGGCTGGCGCTGAAGAAAGTCGGCTCCAGGCTGCCCTGGTCGTATCCCAGTACGTAAATCACCGCAGGCGAGCTGGCGATCAGGTTGTCGAGCCGGGCATGGGCCGCGGCGGCCTGGGTTTCCTGGTTCTTGATATCGCTGACATCGAGCATGAACCCGAGCACGCGACGTGTCTGGCCGCTGACCAGCACCTGGCCCTGAATGCGCAGCCAGACCGACGGCAAGCCCGGGTCATCCTGTTGCAACCTGACGCACGACAGCATCGGGGTACCGTGATTGCGCAGCAGCCCCACCCGGCTCTCCAGCTCATGCCTGTCGGCCGGGTGAATCAATTGCAGCCACTGTGCCAGCGGCAGCACATCGCTGGTCTGCGGCAGGCCCAGCGTGCGCGCAAGCTGCGGCGCCAGCTGCACTTCGTCGGTGTCTGGCAGGATCTCCCACCAACCGGTGCCGAGCAGGTCCTGAAGCACCGCCAGGCGTTCCAGTTGATGCCGGTGTGCCTGGTCGGCGTGGCGGTAGAGAATCGGACCGGCTAACGCCGAACATAGATTCATCCACTCCCGGTCGCCCAACTCCGGCGCCTGCTGCGCCGCATCGTAGAAACCGAACAACAGCCACGCCTTGACCAGGCCCTCCTTGTGATGCGGCAACAGAAACCCTTGAGCGTTGCCGAAATCGCTCTGCAGATGGACCTGAGGGCTCGGCGTGCCGAAATCGATCTGGTGCGTGACGGTACCGCTCAGCGCATCCAGGTCGTTGCCCAGGCGCTGTCCGTCCTGCCACAACTGCGGCGCGGTGTGGGCGTTGTAGTGCGCATAGATGCGCCAACCCGCACCGCCGGGCTCGGCCAGCGCCAGTGCCAGGCACGGCACTCGATAACTCTGCGCCAACTCCTCCAGTTGCTCGGCCGTCACCGCCTGCAGGCGTTCGACGTGACACCCACGCACCTTTTCCGCTATCTGTCCGGCCAGACGCAGGCACTGCTGGCGGCTCTGGGCAACACTGGCTTCCTCCATGAGGTCGCCGATGTCCAGCAGTTGCAACAGCCAGCTTTCACCTTGCGCCTGCACCCAGCCACGGGTGTGCAAGACCTGGCCATTGGGGCGTTTGAAATCCAGGTCGAGCATGTGCCCCAGCCAGTCCTGCGGCACCCCCTCGACCACCATCGCACTGCTGGGCATGAGGTAGCCGAGCAAACGCTGTGCCGGCACTGACCCGGCAGACTGCCCCAATGCGCCGCGCAATGGCTTGCTTATGCCGACGACGCGGCCCTCATGATCCAGCTGCATGTGCCAGTCGGCGCTGACTGATGCAGGTTCGGCCTTGGTGGAGCCGGGCTCTGCAGGTGCTTCGCCGCGTCCGAGCCAACGATTGAGCATTTCTTTCTTAAGGGACAAGTTGCAGGCTCGCTTCGGCAGTCAGGTTGGTCGGCAGATTCGGCACGTCACCGATTCCGGGCAGCGTCAGAACCGGCATGACATTGGTCAGTTTGGTCTTGGGGTACTTGATGCTGACAGTCAGCAGCTTGCCGTCGAACGTCACCGCCGTATCCGACACAACGTTGAAGGCGAACGCCGAAGGGATCCACGCCAGCTGTTTGCTCAGTGCGGCGTTGGCCTGATTGAGGACTTGGGCCGGATAACCGCTGACGCCGGGGTTGATCGCCACGCTTTGGCGCACCGCCTCGGCGGCAGCATTGTTGAAAGATTGCATCATCAGCAGCGGCAGGCTGTAGGTCACCAGACCATAGAAAACAGCGAAGAAAATCACGAACACCAGGGCGAACTCGATCGCCGCTGCGCCTTTCTGTTTGAGGGGGGAAAAATTGCGGGGGATCCTGCGCATGCCGATGTCTACCCTGACAGTGCTACCTTGCGTGGAGCATAGATTCTTTCCAGAAAACAGGACGTTTTTTACTCGATGAATTTACTTTTCCTACTCCTGTGGTTTGCCGTGTGCGCCGACCAGGACGCGCGCTGTGCAAGAGTATCCAACCGCCTGACATTCGGCGGTGCACTGGTCGCACTGTTGTACTTGTTGATCAGCGGCCAGAGTTGGCTGGGCGCGCCGATGGATCAGGCAGGCTGGGCGTTGTTGCTGACGCTGATTCTGACGCTGCCCGGCTATGCCTTGAACAAGCTCGGTGCCGGTGATGTGAAGTTGCTGATCGCGCTGGCACTGGCCAGCGATCACGTGCACATACTGGGCACATTCATCGGTGCGGGCGTGGCCAGCGTGGTCTGGCTGATGGTGCGTCAAATACTCTGGCGCCATATGGCTCAGCGAGTTAGGAACCGCTATATCGGCCCTGTACTGCAAACGCCAAAGAAACGGCCATTCGTACCTTTTTTATTCGCAGGTTTCGTCGCGACTGTCATTTGGATCCACTAGTCGAATTGCCATCACACCCTATATACATAGTCAGAAAGTGCGGCTAGCTTTGTTCCTACGCCCGGGCGGTACACGTCCTACAGGCAATGCCGCGTGAAGGATTTACATGGCGCCGGGCCCCGGTTTTGTAGTTTCGCAGCAGGGAGTCGCGAGTGAACAAGCAATCGGTTGTAAAGGTTCTGGTGGTCGATGATCAGCCGCTCATCGTCGACGAGATCTGTGAGTTTCTGGATAGCAGCGGTTACCGCTGTGTGCCTTGCTATTCAAGTCGCGAAGCGCTGGAGCGTTTCCGCGATGACAGCGCCATCGCGCTGGTCCTGTGCGATCTGGACATGCCGGGCCTGAACGGCATCGAGCTGGTGGAGGCGATGAAGTTGCTGGCCGGCAAGAAGCGCATCTTCGAGTCCATCATGCTCACCGGGCGCGCCGAGAAACAGGATGTGATCAAGGCCCTGCGCGCGGGCATCGCCGATTATTATCAGAAACCCGTTGACCTCAACGAGCTGCTCGAAGGCATCCAGCGTCAGGAGCAGGCGCTGGAAGACCGGGTCAAGAACGTTCAGCACTTGGGGCATCTCAACGACAAGTTGCAGTTTCTCGCCGCGTCGATTGACGACCTCTGTCAGGACCTCGACAAATCGCGGCAGATCGTCCAGCCCGCACTCGCCGATAACGACGGCGATGGGGAAATTCCGGCGCTGTTCGATCAGCTCTCCCCCCGCCAGCTTGACGTCGCCAAGCTGGTCAGCAAGGGCCAGACCAATTACCAGATCGCCTGTGAGTTGGGCATTACCGAAAACACGGTGAAGCTCTACGTGTCCCAGGTCCTGCGCCTGACCCACATGCACAACCGCACCCAACTGGCATTGGCGCTGTCGCCGAACAATGCAGCGGCCCGTGGACGGGTGACAGCGCATTGAGTGCATTCCAGCCACACCGCAATAGACGGGTGCGGGTACTGGAATGCCGAATACACGCCTATCCACTGTGGGAACCGGCGCTGCTGACACGCGGGCACGGGTTCTGGAGCGTTTGGTTTACACATCCCCAACACACCGTCGATTCCCTGTAGGAGCCGGCTTGCTGGCGAATGCGTCAAACGCCACAAGACTGGCGGATGACCGCTGTAAGAGCCGGGCTTGTCCCGCGAGCGGCGACGCAGTCGTCGTAGATCCGGCTGATGCGCTGCGCCAGACAGGCCGCGTGCCGCAGCATAACGACGGGTTCCCCGCCGCTCGCGGGACAAGCCCGCTCCTACAGGACCGTGCAGGGTCAGTTGAATCGGTATCGCCTGACCTGACGCTTTCGCCAGCAAGCCGGCTCCTACGGCCTGCGGCCAGAAGCAGGTCATCATCTGCCGCGCCTGGATGATCCGTGCAGCCACAAGCAGAGCGTCATGCGCCGCCACAGAACGATGATCGTTCCCACGCTCTGCGTGGGAATGCAGCCCGTGACGCTCTGCGTCACCCCGCAGACGACGCGGAGCGTCTGCGCAGGCGCTACCACGCGGAGCATGGGAGCGAGCTGATCGCTGATCCTGACGCACTCGTCAGCGAGCCAGCAAGCCAGCCTCTTGCAGGGCAATCTCTGCCTCAATTCCCACCCGAACTGCCGCCGGAGACGCTTCCGCCTTTTTTCTGCTCATAGAAATCCGGGATGGGGTGCTGATAGCTGTCCAGCCAGCGCTGCATGCTCAGGTCGCGCTCGATCGGGCTGGCCGGCTGCGGGAGGGATGAGGCGGCCTTGCCGCTGACTTGCAGCTCAAGCCAGGCCTCGGTCTGCTTCTGTGAGGACGACGACGGCCCGGGTTCGATAGCCGATACGCTGCCCGTCACGGCCAATACACAAAGTCCGCTCAGCAACCTGCGTTTCATGGCTGTCTCCCTGGCAATACGGGCACATCGGTGATGGCTGCGACCTTGTCTGCCTTGATGGGTGATCCGCCGCTGGTGGCCTTCAGTTTGTCGGCCCGGGCCTGTGCATCGCTGACCTGAGCCGGCGTCAGCCCTGTACGCGACACCAGTTCGGCTGCCTGGGTCCAGTCATCCTGATAGATCAGCAGCGTCACCAGATTCGACGCCGCCAGAGTGTCGGACTGCTTGAGTTCGATCGCCGTCATGAACTGGAACCGAGCCTGTTCCAGCTTGTGTTGATTGAGGTAGACCACCCCGAGATCGTTGCGGATTTTTTCGTCGGTGGGCGACAGCTTCACCGCCGCCTGCAGACGCATCAGCGCCAGGTTGTTGTCGCCGCGCGCAGCGGCCAGCTGGCCCAGGCCATGCTCACCTTCGGCGGCGCGGCAGGTGCCCAGCAGGCTTTTGTACAACGGTTCGGCCTCGCTGCTGCCCAGCTGACGCAACACCCGCGCCTTGCGCAGCCGGACCTCGGCCAGATTCGCCGGCAGGCTTTCCAGGTTGGCCAGGCTGGCATGCAGGCGGCCTTCATCGGCCATGTCCTGCGCCAGGTTCAAGGCCAGTTCCTGATCGGACGTCGGCTTGCCACAACCGCCGCCCGTGGCCTGTGCCAGCCAGGGTGCACTGCCGTCACTGGCGCACCCGCTAAGCAGGACGACCCCCAATACCGCGATGATTGCTTTCATTCGAACTCCCTAATGCGTACCCAATGCCTTGCCGATGGCGACAAAACCAGGCCCGGCCAGAACAATCAACAATGCTGGAAACAGGAACACCATCATCACCACCGACATCTTGGCCGAGAGCTTGGAGATGTATTCCTGCAAGCGAGTCAGGCGTCGGTCGTCGATCAGTTGCTTGAGCGCCAGCAACGACTTCATCGCCCCGCCGCCCTGATGGATCAACTGATTGAGAATCACGCAGGTGTCGCTGAACTCATCCACCGCCAACACCGCCGCCACCTTGTTCAGCTCGTCGCCCAGTTCAAGGCCCGAATCGATGCGCACCAGCATCAGCCGCAGCTCCGAAGACATCACCGGCAGCAACCGGCGCCCCTCATTGCTCAACACTCGCAGGGCCTGCTCGACCGCCATGCCGGACTCGAACAGGATGCGCAGCAGCGGGATGAAGGTGGAAATCTCGGTTACGGTCTTTCTCTGTCGACGGGCCGCTGCGGCCGCCAGTATTCGCTTGGGCGCCAGATAACCCAGGCCCAGCGCGAACATCGGCGCCATGAACGGGTAGCTCAAGTCCTTGAAGAACAGCGACTGAATCAACAGCACCAGGCAGACCGCGACGATGGGCACGCCGATCTGCGATGCGGCAAACAGCGAACGCTGGCTCGCCCGCCGCCAGCCGATGCGGTTGAGCAGCATCTGCGTCTCACTGTCCAGACTGACCGAACGTTGGCCGAAGCGACTGTCGCCCAGCACGCGCAGCAAAATCCCCACCCGGCTGTCGCGCGCGGTCTGGCCTTGCAGGCGCGCCATTACCTGACGCTGGTTGCGGCGCTGGCGGGCCACGCTCAGCAACAGGAACAATCCAGCCGCGGCGAACAGCACGGCACTGAGCATCAAGGCCATCTCAGACACTCCTCAACATGCGCCATAGCGCCAGACAGCCCAGCGTCTGCATGGCGAAGGCCACCAGCAGCATCGTCTGGCCCGATTCGTCGTTCCACATGTGCTGCAGGTACGCCGGGTTCACCGCGAGAAAATACGCCACCATGCCCACCGGTAGCAGCGCGAGCACCACGGCAGTCATGCGTGTCTCACCGGTCATCGCGCGCAACTGACGCGCGCCCTGTTCACGCTCGCGGATCAGGCGAATCAAGTTGTCCAGCAGTTCACTGGCGTTGCCGCCATAGCGATGATTGACCCGCAAACCCAAGGCAAGCAGCTGGAACTCGTCGCGTTCGTACAGCTCGGCAAAATCTTGCACAGCGTCCGGCAGGGTCACGCCAAGATTGACGTTGCGCTTGATCCGCGACATGGCTTCGTTCAGCGGCGCGTCGGCGGCATCGATGCCGTGCAATACCGCATCCCCCAGTGTTCGCCCGGACTTCAGACTGCGCACCACATGATCGAGCAGTTGCGGCAGCTGGCTGATCATGCGGCGCACGCGGCGCTGATAGCGAAAACTCACGTAGAAGCGCAGCACGATGATCGGCAGCAAAACCCCCAACGCCAGCCCGAAGCCGTCATGGGCCAGATAGCCCGCCAGCATCGACATGCCCCAGATCGCCAGCGCCAATGGCACGCGCTCGGTAGGCCGGCCCAGCCCCGCCCGCAAGAACGCCCTTTCGATGCGCGCCAGGCCCGGTCTTGCGCTCACCGGCTCCGGTTGACCGAACACCAGGCGCGCCATGATTCGTTCATTGGCGCCTTTGTTCAGCCCGCGATAGAACAGGTACAGCGAACCGGCCATCAGCAACATGAAAACAAGTCCGAGAACGATGGCTCCTTTCACCTTGAAACCTCCCTGTCGGCCCCGCTCAGTAGTCGAGCTGGCGCAGCTTGTCACCCGCCGGATTGATGGCCTCGCGCAGAAAGCCGAAGCCGGTGCGACGGTCCAGGCGAAACAGGGTATTGGTGACATACACATCGTCACGCACCCCCACCACTTCCACCACCTCACTGACGCAGCGTCGGCCATCGGGCATGCGGGTCAGCTGGATGATCACGTCCAGCGCCGCGCAGATCATCTGGCGCAACGTCTTCTCGGCGATCTGCCGTCCGGTCAGGCCGACCAGCGTTTCCAGGCGCAGCAACGCATCCTGGGCATTGTTGGCGTGCACTGTGCTCATCGAGCCATCGTGGCCAGTGTTCATCGCCGTCAGCACGTCCAACACCTCCACGCCGCGAATCTCACCGAGGATGATGCGGTCCGGGCGCATCCGCAGAGCATTGCGGATCAGGTCGCTGGCGCGGACCTCACCATGCCCTTCGGCGTTGGGCGGCCGGGTTTCCAGGCGCACCACGTGCGGGTGACCGAGTTGCAATTCAGCGACGTCCTCGATGGTCACCAGGCGTTGTTGGGTCTGGATCATCTGGCTCAGGACATTGAGCATGGTGGTCTTGCCGGTGCCAGTACCGCCGCTGATGAGAATGTTGCAGCGCTTGCTCACCGCGCTTTCGAGAAAATCGTAGATCGACTGATCGATGGTCTGCATCGCCACCAGGTCCGCGCTCTTGAGCATGTCCTTGCGAAATTTCCGGATCGACAGGCAAGGACCGTCCAGGGCAATCGGCGGGATGATCGCATTGACCCGGCTGCCATCGGGCAGGCGCGCATCGACCATCGGCGACGACTCGTCCAGACGTCTGCCCAGGGGCGCCAGAATCCGCTGAATCACCCGTTCGACGTGATGCGAATCGATGAAGCGCAGGTCGGAATGATGCAGCACGCCTTCGCGCTCGATGAACACCTTGTTCGGGCCGTTGACCAGAATCTCGGTCACCGTCTTGTCACGCAACAGCACCTCGAGTGGCCCGAACCCGGTGAGCTCGTCCACCAGCTCCTCGGCCAGACGCTCCATCTCGTAGCGGGAAATCGCCAGGCGCAACCGGGCCACGTATTCGGCCACCTTGTCGGTGACGAACTGGGCCAGTGCCGGGCGCGTACCCTCAAGCAAATTGCGTCCGCTTTCCTCGATGGCATCGATGATGTAGCGATGCAGCACCAGCTTCAGGCCTTGCCCTTCGCCCCCACCGTCGACAGCCCGGGAAGACACGCCAAAGAGTTTTTCACCTTTCATTTACGGCCTCCCCACAAGCGATTGAACCAGCCGCCCTGCTGCTTGCCGGAGCTATCCGACTGGCTGGCCAGGCGCTCGCCAAGATTGCGCAAACCGGTGCTCAAGGACTCCCGAGGCGACAGTTCGAACAACGACAGCCCCTGATTCTTGGCATTCAGACGCACCTCTGGACTTAGCGGCAATACCGCCATGGCCGGCAGACCGAACGTCTTTTCCAACGCCTCGGAATCGGGCGCGACCTGACGCAGGTATTTGTCCACCAGCAATCCTGCCTGCTGCAGCTTCAGGCCTTTCTCGCGCCACAGATTGAGGATGGCCAGATTGCGTCGACACTCGATGATGTTCTGGTCGGCATACCACAGCAGCTGGTCGCAGTGAGCGACGAAAGTGCGCAGCGATTCGCTGTCCGGCTGCCCCACCAGATTCACCACCACGTGCTGGAAATGCTGACGCAGCGCGCTGAGCAACATGTACAGCTCGGCGGCGCTGGTGTGCTCCAGTGACATGTCGTCTTCGCCATAAGCCAGGATGCGCAGTTGAGTAGGGTGGACCGTGAAGGCGCTGTCGATCAGCGTCGGATCGAGGCGGCGCAGGTGACGCACCGCATCACCGAAGTTGAACGAGGATTCAAGGCTGAGCATCGCCAGACTGTCACCACGGGGCATGCCCAGGTCCAGCAACAGCGTGCGCTGCCCCTTCTGCTGCGAAACCAGCGCCAGATGAGCCGACACCAGGGCGCCGTCACCATCGCATTGCGCGCCATAGAGCACCGTGAGGCCGCCCATGTTCGGGTTCGGCGCTACCGGCGGCAGGCGCTTGCTCAGGCGCCGTACCAGGCCTGCCACTTCGCTCGAGCGCGAGCCGTAGGCGACGAAGTCCCGCGCCCCGGCGCGCATGGCATTGAGCACCAGTTGGTTGTCCATGCCGTCGCCCAGGGCAACGATGGCCAACATCGGTTTGGCCTCCAGGGCACCCTCGATCAGCGCGCTCTGATTCATTAGATGCTCGCGATCGAGCCCCACGAACACCACGCTGGCAAAGGTTACATCCACCAACGCCAGCAGCTCGTCCAGGGTACCGGTGCCGGCGCTGACCACCTGGCCGAGCGGCGCCAGCGCTCCCTGCAGCCATTCAAGGTCGGTGGTGTTGCGGGTGATGGCCAGAAAGGTCTGGCTCAGACTAGGTCCCTGGCTCATTGCGACAACCCGCTGCGGCGATCGAAATTACCGTTCTCCAGAAAGTACAGCTTCAGGAAGTTGGGGTCGTAGTTACGCAGGCTTTCCCCCGGCAACGAAGGCAACGGCGCATTGGCCGCCAACGGTTGCACCAGGTGCGGGGTGACGATCATCAGCAGCTCACGCTCGTCACGGTTGATCTGCGAACTGCGAAACAACGCGCCCAGGATCGGGATGTCGCCCAGCCCCGGAAATTTGTCCACCGAGGCAATGTTGCTGGTGTTGATCAGGCCGCTGATGACGAAGCTCTCGCCATCGGCCAGCGACACGCTGGTGTCGGTGCGGCGCACATTCAAGGCCGGCACCGTGGTGCCGGCGATGGTCACGCCGGCGGTGAAGTCCAGCTCGCTGACCTCGGGTGCGACCTTCAGCACGATGCGATTGGGTCCGATCACGGTCGGGGTCAGGGTCAGGCGTACTCCGTATTCCTTGTATTCGATGGAGATGCCATTGCTTTCACCATTGGGCACCGGCACCGGAAATTCGCCGCCGGCCAGAAAGCTCGCGCTCTGCCCGCTCAGCGCCACCAGGCTGGGCCGTGCCAGGGTGTAGGCGAAGCCGCTGCTTTCCATGGCATTGAGCATGCCCAGCACCTTGCTGCTGCCACCGCCCCAGACGATGTTGAAATTGTTGTTGTTCAGCGGGATGGCCGGGCGCGTGCCGCCCACGGTCCCCGGCGTCACGGTAACGCCCGGGACGGTGCCCGGTGAGCCAAACAGAAAATTGTTGGAGCCTTTGCCGAAGATCGAGGTGCTGGCCTCCTTGAGCTTGGTGCGGCTGACCTCGACAAAGCGGATATCGGTCTGCACCTGGCTGGGCAGCAACGGGTCCTCGGAAGGCGGGATGAGCGCATCGGTCAAGGCTGCCTTGGCCGCGCCCCGCACGAAGACCATGCTTTGCCGAGGTGAGGAGGCACAGGCGGTCCAGATCATCAGGCTGGTGGTCCCCGGCCCAACCCCGGTCAACAGGAAACCGCCGTTGTCGTCGCCGTTGACATGCACGTCGGCAATCTTCGGATCGCCCACCGCAAGACGGGTGATGGCCACGGGCGAACGAATATCCTGCTGTACTCCTTGACCGATCTCCATGGCCGCTGGCATCGCCGACAGCGTCGAGCAACCGGCCGGTGCGGCCAAGGCACTCTGATACAGCCCGACAGACATCAAGGCCAACCCGATACGGTTCAAAACCGGCATGAAACGGTTACTCATGAATGTGCAGTCCTTGCTCGATCAGGGGGTTTGCTGCGTGGTCTGGATGCCGCGAATAATCTCCACCGGCCGCGGCCCGCGTGGCGCGCTGCTGCCCACCTGCGAACTGCGCGGCGCGGCGGACTGCAGGCTTAACTGGTTGAAGTGGGTGACGTCGCGATTGGCGGTATCCAGGTGCACGGCGATGTCGCTGTCACCGGCCCAGTAACGCTGCAGGTTCTTCTCTTCGGCGCTGCGCACGGCCAGGCGCAGAGGGCCAGCCTGCGACGCCAGCATCAAGCGGTTGAGCAGTTTTTCCGGGACCGCCAGCACCACGTTACGGGCATTGCTCTTGAGCTTTTGCTGCTGGGCACGCTCTTCGCGGCTGATGCCTTGATCGTCCTGCCCTTGGTTGACCGGGCCCAGCACCGTCCCCACGCTGAGCACGCGCAGGGCTGGCACCACCGTCTGCGCGCTGCGGTCGGTATTGGCTTGATCGGGCGGAAGATAAAGCAGGACATCGACGTAATCGCCGGGGCTCAGCTGACCGCCGGCTCCGATGATTTCATCGATGGACAATGCCAGCGCGCGTTCCCCAGGACGGATCATGCGTGCCAGTGTGCCGCCCGCTTCGAAGCTGCTGTCGGTCAGCCAGGTGCCTGCAACGAGGGGGCGCCAGGACATGCGACCCAGCGCGTCTTCAGGTTTGCTGAAACTGCCTGGCGGGGCGACTTTCAGACGCTCGACGATGAGGTCATCGGCCTTGATCGGCTCGTACGCGGGCAGGTCTCTGGCGAGCACGAGCACGGGCTGGCGAGTGGGGTCATCCATGGGTTTTTGCGTGGGGGGCGGCGCAGCAACAGGAGGTGTTATTGCGCCAACCGGGGCTTGCGGGGCCGGCGCAGGTTGCCGACTCAAGACCAGTCCCCAATAGCCGGCAAACAAAGCGCCCAGCAAAAAAAGCACAGCGAGTCCCATTGTGACGCGACTGTTCATGACGGCCCTCCCTTGCCTAACCACAACCTCGAAAACGTTACGAGACAACCTGTGCGTCAGTTGGCTTTGAACATTCATCCTTTTCGCAATATGAAGGTAGACGACGTCATCCAAAACGCCATCAGCCGTCGGAAATTTCCTTGCTTTTCATTCGTTCGAGGGGCGCAGGCCGCACAGCACATGCCATTCGCGCTTATCACTTTGTGATTAATGCTTTCTTGTGATTGTGAAGTGCGGGAATGGGGTCAATGCTGTTGTCACGATGGATTGTTAAACGCTCGATGCGTGTAGTGGCGTTCAAAGAAACGCTAAGGAGTTGTCAGATGTACCTTATGTATTGTTCCGCACTGCTGCGTAAGTTCGTCAAGAATGAGGAGGCTGCTTCAGCCATTGAATATGCGATTATCGTTGCCATGGTTGCACTGGTGCTTTTCGCCATGGTTACTCCCATGGGGACTGCCATCAAGGCCAAATTTAACGAAATCATAGTAGCCTTGGGTGGTACCAAGGTGGACTAAGCCAGAGTCAGGCGCCATGTCTCGTGATCCATTAATCAGGTCAACAGAATGATCGCTCCCACCCGCCAGCAACTACTCTTGGTTGACGACGAAGAGGACGCCAACGAAGAGCTCGCCGAACTGCTCGAAGGGGAAGGCTTCTGTTGCTTCACAGCGCCATCGGTCAAGGTGGCGTTGCAACAGTTGACCGAACACCCGGATATAGCGCTGGTGATCACGGATCTGCGGATGCCGGAAGAGAGCGGCATCTTGCTGATCAAACGCCTGCGCGAGCACACATCACGCCAGCACCTGCCGGTGATCGTCACCTCGGGCCACGCCGACATGGAGGACGTCAGCGATTTGCTGCGCCTGCAGGTGCTGGACCTCTTCCGCAAACCCATCTACCACGTCCGCCTGCTGGAAACCCTCAACAACCTGTTTCCCGTGCCCAAGGTGTTCAAGGTCGGTCAATGACCGACCGCTACGTCCTCCAGAACCCGTTGCACACGAATGCTTGATTCTGAGCGCAATTCCCACGCGGAGCGTGGTAACGATCATCACAGGTGATTTGCGGTGCAGTTGGTCGCTCCGCGTCGCCTGTTGGGTGACGCAGAGCGTCACGGGCTGCATTCCCACGCGGAGCGTGGGAACGATCATCACAGGTGATTTGCGGTGCAGTTGGTCGCTCCGCATCGCCTGCTGGGTGACGCAGAGCGTCACAGGCTGCATTCCCACGCGGAGCGTGGGAACGATCATCGCCGGCTCCTACAGGTGATTTGCGGTGCAGTTGGTCGCTCCGCATCGCCTGTTGGGTGACGCGGAGCGTCACGGGCTGCGTTCCCACGCGAAGCGTGGGAACGATCATCACTCCGGTGCCGCATTCGAATATCTGCTTCTGCGCGCAGGCATCACCCTGCGGCGGCAGATGATGATCCGCTCTGGCCGCAGGCCATGGAAGCCGGCTTGCAGGCGAATGCGGCGTGTCAGTCAGCATCGTCGTTGATGACCCACCGCGTTCGCCAGCAAGCCGGTGCCTGCAGTTCACAACTGATAACTGAAACTCAGGGTGAAGCGCGGGTTGCGGTTGAAGCTGTCCAGGCCCACGTCGGACATGGGCTTGGCCGCCTCCAGCGCGATGTTGTAATAGCGCGCGTCGCCGAAGCGCAGCCCCACCGCTGACGATGACAGCTTTGAATCCTTGATCGGCAGCTCGTTGTACCAGGTGCGGGCAGCGTCGAACACGACGTAGGGCTGGAGCACTTTCACCCAGTTGCCGTCGCGCATGAAGCTGTAGTTGACCTCGTAAGCCACCCCCCAACCCTTGTCGCCGGACGCCTGGTCGGTCGGGTAGCCGCGACCGAAATTCTGTCCACCGAATTGCGCCCGCTCGCTGTCCGGCAGGGTGTCGTCACTCCAGTACAGCGCTGCCGAAAACACCCCTTGCCAGTGCTCGAGAAACTTGTCGCTCTGCACCCCGGATAAACGCGCCCGGAAGAAATCCAGGTCGTAGGTGTTGTCGTCCGTTTTCGCGCCCATGCCATCGATACCCCGGTACAGCCCGGCGCTAAGGATGCGCAGTTGCCGGTCGGTGGATTTGCGCCAGTCGCCTTCAACCGCGACGGCGCGGATATCGGTTTTGCTTTCGATGCTCAGTGGGTACCCGACCACGTCATAACGGGTCTTGTCGTTGACCGCATACAACCGTGCGCCGGCGCTGAGCCACTGGTTTTGCGCGGCGATCAGCGGGTGCGTGAAGCCGATGGAAAACCGGTCGTTGTCACGCCGCTGCTTGAGTTCCAGGCCGTTATCCAACGCCACGTTGGTGCCCGGTTCGCTGCGGTAATGCGAGGCCGACAGGTTCAGCTGGGTGCCTTCGGTATTGAGGTACTGGCTGTAATCGATTCGGTAATAGTGCTCGTTGTCATCGCCTGGCGGGAACAGCCCGCTGACCGTCAGCTGCTCGGCCATCGAGGTCTGTGCGTTGCTGTTCAAACCCAGCAGCGCCTGCAGACCGTCGCGATTGTCATCGGTGGTACTCAGGGTGCTGGTGAAGGGTTTGCGCGAGGCCTGGGCGATCAGCGTGGTGGCGCCATCGGTGGTGCCCGGCGGCGGCACTTGGGCTTGCAATGTCACACCCGGCACCCGGCTCATCAACGCGGTGTAGCGCTCGAAAGTCTTGCGCGTGAGCGGGCGCTCCTGCTTGATCTTGTCCACCAGCTTTTGCAGATAGGCCGAGACGCTGCCGATATCGCCTTCAAGCCGATAATCCCGAACATAGCCCTCCACCAGCACCACGCGTACCAGCCCTTGATCGAAGCTTTGTGGCGGCAGGAAGGCGTAGGACAACAGGTAACCGTCGTCCTGATAACGCCGGGTGATTTTGCGCGTCGCCTCGATCAGGTCCGCCAGCGTGGCATCGTGGCCAATCAAGGGTTGATAGGCCTCGCCCAGCTCATCGAGGGGATAAACCGTGCCGCCTTCGATGCGGATTCTGCGCACGCCGACCCTGGTATTCATCATCAGCGGCGTGGCGTCAGTGGGCGGTGCGGGTACTTGCAAGGCCGGGGTCGTTGGCCGGTAGGCATCGGCGGGAAGGTTGGGCACCGGGAGCGTTCGCTCGCGGTCGTTGCTGTTGAGAAAACCGGGAAGCGGTTCAGCATTGACGAATAAGGGAGAGGCACAGACACCCAGCACCAGCACGGTGATACAAGCACGCATAAGGACACTCCATGGCCAACAGCAGCGGCATTGCACAGGCATAAAAAAGACAGGGGATCATCCGACTCCCCTGTCTGAAACAAGCGTAGGCGTTGTCTGAAAAGTCGCTACCGCAGCAAGCTGGAGAAAGAGCACCTCATCACGGACAACCGACTCGCGATAGCTCTCACACAGCCCAGCACTTCTTACTTGCGGTTCACCAGACCACCACCGAGCACGCTTGTAACCCCGTTGAGCAACCCGCCGACGCCACCGCCCGCCGCGCTGCCATTACCTGTGCCATTCACCAGACCGCCGACCTGCGCCACGGTATTGCCCAGCGATGCAACCGTGCCGCCCACAGCCGTCGTGACCGGATTGGCATTGCTCGCCGCGATCTGATTACCCAGGCCGCTGACCGCGCCGCCGGTCTGGGCGAGCAAGCCGTTGATGGGGGCGCCCAGACCGGTGGTGACACCAATGTTCTGGGTCACGCTGGCGACGTTGTTGACCACCGGTGCGACGGCGGCGGCAACGTTATTGGTCAGGGCTGCCACCGGCGCGCCGATGGCGGTGTTGGCCACGCCGTTGCCACCCAGGATCGGCCCCAGTGCGGCAACGGTCACCCCGCCAGCAGTACCGTTGACCCCGACCGAACCGAGCAGGTTGCCACCTGAACCTGAAGTCAGCCCCGAGCCTGCGGCCGCGACGACGCCGCCGACGTTTTCGAGCAAGCCGCCATTGAGGCCCGGCACACTCGGCAAGCCAGGCAGCCCCGGAAGACTGGCGCCGCCACCGGTTCCGGCATTGGCTTGCAGATAACCTGCGGCGGTGCCGGCAACATTACCCAGACCACCAAGGGAGCCACCCAGCCCTGCGGTGACCGGATTATTCTGTGCATCACCTTTGAGGCTATTGCCCAGATTGTTCAGCGTGCCTTTGACGTTCTGCAGCACGCCGTTCACCGGCTGCCCCAGCCCTGTCGCATTGCCTACCTTGGTGGTGGTGGATTCGAGCATCGCCACCACCGGCACCAGTTTGTCGCCCAGCGCCTGAGTGGCCGAGCCCAAAGGCCCGCTGGTGGTGGCGGCGCTCAAGGTGTCGCCGAGCATGGTGACTTTCTGCCCTACACCGTCGACCAGATCTCCCGCGCCGCCGACCACGGTGCCCACCAACGGCACTTGCTCGATGGCCGATGACCGGGCG
Organism: Pseudomonas sp. NPDC087358; assembly: GCF_044900785.1. Lineage (NCBI taxonomy): Bacteria > Pseudomonadati > Pseudomonadota > Gammaproteobacteria > Pseudomonadales > Pseudomonadaceae > Pseudomonas > Pseudomonas sp. NPDC087358. The sequence goes on along the minus strand of NZ_JBJDOA010000006.1, from coordinate 383,030 downwards.
AATTTCGCCACCCCGGTGCCCAGGGATGAAACGCCGGTGCCCAGGTCGCCGGTGGCCTCGCCGGCGCTGGCCAGGGTCATGCCCAGCGAGTTGCTGTCTGTACCCAGCGTACCCAGGCCATCGACCAGGCCACTGCTGACGCTGTTGGTGGCAAGCCCCAGCGAGGAAACAAGGCCACCTGCACCCGACGTCAGGTCAGTGCTGCCGGCAAGCGGAACCGAAGACACCGCATCGCCGACACCCACAACGGCATCGCCGACCTGACCGAGCATCTGGCCCAGATCGATGCTGGTCTGGGCGGTGGTGGTACGTATGACCGGCGTCGTGACACCGCCACCGGTTCCACCGCCACCCGTCCCGCCGCCTGTGCCACCGGTACCGCCGCCGGTACCTCCAGTGCCTCCAGTACCTCCTGTGCCACCGTCGACGACCCCTCCACCGGTACCGCCCGTACCGCCCGTACCACCGGTACCTCCCGTATTACCTGTTCCGGTATCACCCGTGCCGCCTGTTCCGCCGGTGCTACCGGTGCTACCGGTGCTACCGGTGCTACCGGTGCTGCCAGTACCGCTGCCGTCGGGACTTGCGCCGCTGGCAGATCCTCCCGATGTACCCGCCGTTGATGAGCCATTCACATGACTCTTCGAACCGCCACCGCCGCTGCTGCAACCGCCAAGGCTGACCGCCAGCACAAGCGCCAATGCCGATGTTGTGAGAAACATCTGGGTTTTCATGGGGAGAATCCTTCCAGAACACGATTGTTTTAATGGCTTGCCGGCATGACCCGTAAAGCGCTTGTCCATGGCGCCATATCAAGCTTCTGGAAGGTTTTGAGCAATTCATGACTTGGTATTAACCACTTATATAAACGCGGTCAGCGTTCGACCCTGTACGAATTAATAGCGTTATCAATCAATGACTTTGATGGATGTAATCGGTGCCAAAAGCGTGCACTAACGAAAGTTATATAGTCGTAATTGACTGGCACTCATACGAACCGTGGTGGCTGTTGGCATCTGGGTGGGTGGCTAATCCACCACACTGAACTCGACCCGGGCGGTCTGTCCGCTTTCGTCCAGCACGCTCAATTGATACCGGCCAAGGCGGCTGAAGGTGTGGTTGTAGTTGTCCTGATTGGCGGTATCCCCGACCGGCGCGCCGTCGATGAACCACCAGCGCCGTCCGTTGCCTCCCAAGGCGGATAACTTCAGGCGCAACTGTTGCTGGCTGCCCGCTGGCAGGCGCAGCTGGTCGCCGTCGCGCACCCCGACGATCGACAACGGTGTCGCCAGGCTCAGACCCTGTGGCGGGCACGCGGGGTCAATAGCCGGCAAGCGCGCCTCACGACGCTCGCCCCTGGGCAGCCAAGGCTCAACGGGAGCAGGCCACAGGGCTATTTCACGGGCTTCGGCCTGGGGGCAAGCGGCGCCGACCCGCAGGCCCTTGTCATTGACCCAGACGTTTTCCACAAGACCCAGGCCCAAGGGTTGATCGGTCGCCTGCAAGGTCGGCGGCGTGGTGCCATCCAGGGTCCAGGCAAAACGCTGCCGGCGGCAATTGGGATCGCTTTTGCTCATCGGTTGGCCCAGCGGCCAGCAGATCGCCGCGACCCCCACATTGAGCGGCACCGGCAACACTGGCGGCAGGATATTGCGCTGCGCGTCGCGGTTGACCAGCAGATCATGCACTTGCAGCATCAGCGGCGCTGCCGAGGCCAGGCCGAACTGCCCCGGCACCGGCGTACCGTCGGGCCTGCCGATCCATACACCAATCAGAAATCTTGGCCCGACCCCGATTGACCAGGCGTCCCGGAAGCCATAGCTGGTGCCGGTCTTCCAGGCCAGTTGCGGGCGCTGCACCAGCTCGGCGTGGGGGTCCAGGTCGGGTCTCGACTGACCACTTAAAATGCGCCGAATAATCCACGCCGCCCCCGGCGACATCATCGGTCGGTCGCGCAGACGATCGTCCGGCTGCAGGCGAATGTCGGCGCTGCGGCCACCGCGTGCGAATGCACTGTACCCGCCCACCAGATCCTCCAGCCGGCTGCCCGCGCCACCCAGAATCAATGCCAGGTTTGGCTCGGCCAGCGGAGGCAGTGTCAGCGGCACCCCGCCGTTGCGCAGCTCGGCCGCGAAGCGTTTCGGCCCGTAGGCTTCAAGCAGTTGCACGGCAGGCAGGTTGAGCGACATCGACAGTGCAGAGCTGGCCGCCACCGCACCGTTGAAGCCGGACGAAAAATTGCCCGGGCGGTAATCGCCATAACGTCGCGGCACGTCCTGCATCAGCGATTCGGAGTGGATCAGGCCGGCGTCCATCGCCTTGCCATAGAGAAAGGGCTTGAGCGTCGAGCCCGGTGAGCGCAGCGCACTGACCATGTCCACATGACCGAAACGCCTGACATCGCCGATATCCACAGATCCGACGTAAGCCCGCACGGCCATGTTCTGCGCCTCGACCACCAGAATCGCTGCCGAAGTACGCTCGGGCAGGCGCGCTCGCCAACCCAGCAGCAGGTCTTCGAGCCGACGCTGCAACCCGGCATCGACCGTGGTGCGAATCAGCGGCGGGCTGTCGGGGCGATTCAATCGACGCGCCAGCAGCGGCGCCAGGCTCGGTTCCTGACGGGGTGCCAGCAGCAGAGGCTCTTCCAGCGCCTCGACCACCGCTTGTTGCGGCCAGACGCCGAACTCGGCCAGGCGCCGGAGCACTTTGTCCCGTGCCGCTTGGGCGCGCTGCGGATGGCGATCCGGGCGCAGACGGCTCGGTGCCTGCGGCAGTACCGCCAGCAATGCGGCGTCGGCGCGGGTCAGCTGCTGCGGGGATTTGCCCAGGTACGCCCAACTGGCCGCCGCGACGCCCTGCAGGGTGCCACCGAACGGCGCGCGGTTGAGGTACAGGGCGAGAATCTGCTGCTTGGACAGATGCCATTCCAGCTGCGCGGTCCGCCAGAGCTGGCGCAGTTTGCCCGGTAACGTGCGTGAATGAGGATCGAGCAGGCGCGCCACCTGCATCGACAGCGTGCTGCCACCGGACACCACATGCCCGCCGCTGAGGTTTTGCCAGGTAGCCCGCACCAGCGCCATCGGGTTCACCCCGGGATGCTGATAGAACCAGCGATCTTCGTACGTCAGCAGTGCCTGCAGGTAGTACGGCGAAACCTGATCCACCGACACCGGGTAGCGCCACACACCATTGGCATCGGCGAAGCGCCACAGCGGCGTACCGTCTTCTGCCAGCACCACGCGGGCCAGATCATCCCTGGGCAGTGGCAGCGGCCAGACCCGGTCGGCAAGCCACAGCAATGCACACAGCAACACCACGCTCAGTGCGATCCATCGAAGCACCCGCCCGGATCTCTTCCAAGGACTCGGGGGTTGACCACGATCCTGTAGCAGTGAGGTTGCTGGCGAAGACGTCCTGTCAGCCGCGTCCACCGTCACTGAGCCACCGACTCGCGAGCCCGCTCGCTCCCACAGGGTTTTGCTCAGTCCCACAACTAATACGCGCTTCATGCCAAACTGCCTTTATGCTTCACGGAACTCGCCAGGCGATCCAGCAGCCAAAGCGAACAGTCCCTTTTGTGTTCCATGCTCTTCATCAGGAAGCAGATATGCAGGTAGAAAGCGTTTTCGAATGGCTCGGCCAGGTAATCGGGGCCGTGATTCGCTTCATCGTCGACGGCTTAAGCTGGTTGTTCAACATGTTCACTCATGCCGGTGGCAATTTCGTCGACGGATTGTCGCGCACGCTGGGCATGGACACCTCACTGATCAGCATCGTCGCCCTGATCATCGGGCTGATGCTGCTCTTCTCGGCGATCCGCGCCTTCATGCGCGCCTCGATCATCATGGGGATCATCTGGCTGTTTCTGGGCCTGTGGCTGCTGAGCTGGATTATTCATTAAACCACTGCACAACCCCTGCAGCAGTCCGGCTCGCTGGCGGTGACGTCGTCAACATCGCTTCCGCCGGCAAGCCGTGCTGCAACAGTGCAGGCGTGTGAATACTCGATCGTTCCCACACTGCGCGTGGGAATGCATCTCCCTGACGCTGCGCGTCATCACCACAACAGACGCGCAACGGCCAGCGCGGCGTTACCACGCAGAGCGTGGGAACGATCAGAGCAGGTAAAACCGCGACCGTTCAGTGATCGCGGCGCCCCCCTCATTTCTTGCCCTTGACCACCAACTGCGCGGGCGCTTCGCCCAGGGCCTGCCAGTTGGGTCGGTACATCGACTCAACCTGCGGCGGCGGCACGCGGTAGATGCCCGGTGTCACGGCGCGGGCCAGGTACAGCAGATGCACGGTGTTGAAGCCCTGCAGGTCCACCGCCGCGACATAACGGTCGCCGCGGAACTCCTGATGCTTGAGCCCGGCGTTCTCCATCGACTCACGCCACTGTTTCACTGACTCGCTGGCGTCTTCCAGGCTGGCCGCGCTTTGCGCCAGGTTCTGGTTTTCGATCTCAAGACCCGCTGGCAACAAATCCACCACCAGCGCATCCGGCACTCGCTCCTTGGCCTTCAGCTCCAGATGCACCAGCACCAGTTCGCCGCTCTTCAACGCATTGAGGTTCAGCGCTTCACCATCCATCCCCAGGTACTCACGGCGGATGCTCAGGTTTTCGCCACCGGCCACCGGCGGCTGCGACGGGTAACCGGAAATGGTCATCTGCTGATACAGCGTGTCGCCGCCGGTGTTCTGCACGGTCAGTGGAGAGGCAAGCACCGAACTGTCCAGCTTCACGCCAGGCTGCTCGTTGCTCAGCTCGCGGTTGTTGCTGCCGCTGTTCAAGGTGGCCGCCCACTTGCCCTCTGGCTTGCCGAGCAAATCGCGTCCGGCGAGGAATAGCGAGTTGCGCTCCTGAGTCGACAGATAACGGCTGGCCGCCACCTGATCGGACAGCGCGAACAGGCGTTCCTCGACCTTGTCCTGCGCCAGTTTGTTTTCTTCGAGCAACGACAGGATCAACGCCTGATCGCGCAACGGGCTGCCATAGTCCGCCAGCCAGTCATTGGCCTTGCGACCTGCTGCAAGCCCGGCCAGCAACGCCTGATCGGCACGCGGCTTGTCGCCCATTTTTTCCAGCGCGATGGACAGTTGCACCAGCGGCAATCCGGAGCGTGCGTCGGTGCGACGATCGAACAGACTGCGCAACGCACCCAACGGCGCCTGCTGACTGCGCGACAAAACAAGCCCCGCGTAGGCCTGCACGGCGAAGCGGGTATGGTCGGCGTTTTCGCTGTAGTTGACCTCGATCTGATTGCGTTCCTGCAGATAACGCAGCAGCCGCTCGTTGGCCTTTTTCAAGGCATCCGGCGGCACCGCAAAGCCCTGATCGCGAGCGCGCAGCAGGAAGTCGGTGACATACGCCGTCAGCCAGTATTCCTCCTCGCCATCAGCGCCCCACAGGCCAAAACTGCCGTTGTAGCGCTGCATGCCCAGCAAGCGCTCGATACCCAGCTCGATCTTGCGCTTGCGCAGCGCATCGGACTCGCCCTCCAGGCCCAGACGCTTGAGGGTGGCGGCATCGGCGTAAAGCGACGGATACAGGCCGCTGGTGGTTTGCTCCAGACACCCGTAGGGGTAGGCCTTGAGCGCGCGAATCTGCTCGCCAAGGTTCAGCGGCGGTCGGCTCGAGACCGACAGCAAGGCCTCACGGCCCGCCGGTTCGAATGCATCCAGCGCGCCTTCGGGCAAGCTCCACAGCTGATCCTTGAGCACGGCGCGATATTGCCTGAGCATCGCCGGGTAAGCCGGGCGTACGCCGATGGTCCACTCGCGACTGAACGCAGGCAGGCTCTCGCCCGGCAGGTCCAGGCCGTTGACGGTGACCTTGATCACCCCCTTGCCAAAACCGCCCTGAGCCTTGACCGGAATCTGCAAGGTGGTGCGTTGACCCTGAGTGAGGGTGATCGACTTGCTGGCGTCTGCTTCGGCCAGGCTCAACTGTCCTTCAGCAGTGACTTGCACGCTGAGCTTCTGCGCCTTGCCCGACAGGTTCGAGAGGTCCAGTGCCACCTTGGTCTGGTCACCACCGGCGAGAAAGCGCGGGGCAGACAGTTCGGCGATCAGCGGGGCAGCCACCACGGTCTTGGCCTCGGCCATGCCGTAGCGCTCATCGGTCCAGGCCTGGGCCATGATCCGCAGTTCGCCGTTGAAATCCGGGATGTCGACACTGACTTGGGCATCGCCCTGCTCGTTCAGCGTCACCGGCGCGCTTTGCAGGGCGACGATGGTAACGCTGGTTTCCGGACGCTTGCCGCCCTTGGCCAGCGCTGCGTCACCGCCAAACGCCAGGCTGGCCAGACGGTTGCGCCCCGCTTCGATCAACTGACCATAAATGTCGAGCTGATCGGCGCCGTATTCCTTGCGCCCGAACAGGCTGGCGAAAGGGTCAGGCGTGGCGTATTCGGTGATGTTCAGAATGCCGACATCGACGGCCGCGACCAGTACATGCACGTCTTTGGGAATCGAGCCGTCTGCATTCTTCGCGTTGACCTTGAGCGTCAGTGGCTGCTTGGGTCGCATCTTCTCCGGCGCCGTCACGGTCAGCGCCAGCTTGCGTTGCGATCGGTCCAGCGGCAGGTGCAGCACGCCCACGGCACGCTTGGGCGTGACATTGGCCTTGCGCTCGCCCGGACGAATCACCAGCGCGCTGACGTACAGATCGTGGCGTGCCCACTTCTTGTCCATGGGGATGTCGAACGACTTGCCCTCGGCCGGGACATCGATCTCCTGCCACCACAACGGGCCTTCGCTGGACTCCACCAGCAGATAACCCTTGCCGGCAGACGGCGGCGTGACGGTGACCCTGGCCGTGTCGCCATCGCTGTAGGCCGGTTTATCCAGCGCCAGTTTGACTTGGTCGGGACGCACCGCGCCGCCTTCGGCGTTATCCTGCCAGCGGTAGCCGGCCCAGAAACGCACGCTACTGATCAGACCGGTCGCCGGGTCTTCCACTTCGACGCGATACGGACCCCACTCCACCGCAAAGCTGATCTTCGCGGTGGAGTCCTTTTTCACGCTGAGGGTTTCTTCGGACAGGTTGAGGAATTTCTCGTTGTAGTGATAACTCCAGCCATCGCTGTCAGAGTAATTCCAGTAGTAGTCGCGACGCTCACGGACCAGCCGCACTTTGAGATTGTCGGCGGCGAGTTTGTGACCCTGGGCGTCGGCCATCAGTACTTCAAACTCCACCGGGCCGTCGCCGTCAGTGGCTTCGCCGTCGAACAGGCCGCGCAGGCCAGGCATGCTTTCAGCGGGCCAGACCGGTTGCGTCAGACGACGGGTGATCGGCCGTCCCCCAGACTCTTGCAGGCTGGCTTGCAGCACCAACTCCAGCGGTGAACGAGCCTTGGCCCACTGGCTGTCGATACTCAGGTCCAGCTGACCATTGGCATCCAGGGTGCTGTCTTCGATTTCCAGATCCTGCTTGAGGTCTTCTTCCGTGACCGAGCCAAACTGATAACCCGGCAACGCCGGCACCGCCTCACGCAACGGGCGCACATACAGCTGGCCGGTCAGGCGATTGCCCGAAGCGGGGGCGCCATAGAGGTAGCGACCGGTGATACCGATGTCGAACGGCGCATCGGGGGCCAGCGGCGTTTCGCTGCCTTTGAGCTCCAGCGCCATGCGCTCGGGGAGGAAGTCCTCGACCTGAAACTCGTACAACTGCGGCTTGCCGTCGCCCAGGTCGAAGACCAGCTGCCAACGACCGGTCGGTGCTTCGTCCGACAGTTGCAGCTGGTATTGGTAAAGCCCGGTTGCGTCGGCGTCCCACACAAACTTGCGACTGACCTGCTCATCCGGACGGCGAACTTCAACGGTGATCGGCTGAGGTTTCACACTCTTGCCATCGTTGTCGCGCAGCAGACCGTTGAGCAGCACGAGTTCGCCCGGGCGATACAGATCGCGCGGCCCGAAGATGAAGAACTGCAGCGGATGCGCCTGCGGGCCGGTGATGTCGAACTCCGCCAGGTCCAGTGCCGCGCTGTTCAGACGCAGCAGGCTGGTCTGTTCGCCCTGATGCGCCAGCAGCACCTGGGCCTTGGCCGGCAGCGGCAGTTCGGCGTGACCGGCGTTGTCGGTCTTGCCCTGGCCGACCACCCGGCCCTTGTCGTCGTACAGTTCAACGTCAACGCCGTTGAGCGCCTTGCCACCCTCAAGCGCCTGGGTGAACACATCCAGGCGATTGGCGTAGCGGTGCGCCGACAAGCCGATGTCGCTGAGGGTGAACAATGTCGCCGGCTGCGAATAGTTATAGGTGCCCGAGGCGCGCATCACCGCCAGATACACCCCTGGCTGCTGCAGTTGCTTGAGCCCGGCGATGGGCAGCAGCACGGTTTCGCGGGTGTTGCGCGCAGGGTTCAGGTCGAAACGCCCGCCATAGACCAGATCGGCCATGGGCAGCAGCTCTTTGGACTCATAACTTTGCAGGCTGGACGAGCCTTCCCACGAGCTGAGGAAGGCCGGCAATGAGTCGGGCTTGATGCGGAAAAACTCGACATCGACCTTGTCGACGTTCAACGCGATCACCGGCAGACCTTCGGCCAGGCGAGTCGGCAGCAGACTGCCGCGGCTGGCGAAACCGACCGTGGCTTGCAGATCGGAAGTCTCCAGACGCGCCGAGTACTCGGCCGCCAGGGTGTTGCTATTGACGGCCACCAGGCCCGGATCGATGGTCAGCACCAGCTTGCGCTTGGGTTCCAGGTGGCGCAGGCGCAGCTCCATGAGATTGTCCGACAGCTCCCATGCGCCATCGACCTTGCCATCCTTGCTGTCCACCAGATGCACCTTCTCGGCGAATTTCTGGTCCGGGTTCAACGGCACGGAAAAACTCAGCGACAGCGTACTGGCGCCGTCGAGCTGGACTTCCGAGACATCGACCACGGTCAGTTCACGCCCGGCGTAGCGCTTGCTCAACGCCGGAAGGTCGACGGCGGGTCCGGGTTTGGCCGCGTCTACGACCGCAGCTTGTGGTGCGGAGGGCTGTGCCGGGGCAGGAGCGGGTTTGTCGGACGTGGAGGAATCACAGGCACTGAGCAGTACCAGCGCGCAAGCCAGGAACAATCCTTTGTTAAGCATGAGGCACTCAATTGGCGGCAGTTGTTATGAGGAGCAGCAGTTATAGCACCGCAATCGGGATCGTAAAGCGCGGCGGCGCAATAGACTCTGGGTTTGTGCGTTTGTTCGCAGAGGGGTTGGGGCCTACCCAAGTCGACCCGTACCCAAGACCTGTAGGAGTGAGCTTGCTCGCGATGGGTCAGGCCTGCGTCTGTGGCGTTGGCGTTGGCGTTGGCGTTGGCGTTGGCGTTGGCTGACACACCATAATCGCGAGCAAGCTCACTCCTACAGTCGACCTGCACTGAACCGCCCATATCGCTACAATGCCGCCCTCTCCTTGCCTTCCATCCGCCGAGCGTTCATGTCCAACTTTCTTACCGACTGGCGCCAGCGCGCGACTCATCGACAGGTGTGGGCGCTGGCCGCGCCGATGATTTTGTCGAACATCTCGGTACCGCTGGTTTCATTGGTGGACAGCACGGTGATCGGTCACCTGCCCCACGCGCATCAGCTGGGCGCGGTGGCCGTAGGTGGGACGCTGTACAGTTTTCTGGCCTGGGCGATGAGCTTCCTGCGCATGGGTACCACGGGGTTCGCGGCGCAGGCGGCGGGCCGCAACGATGGCGCCGCGTTGCGTCAGGTGTTGCTGCAAGGTTTGCTGCTGGCGATGGGTTTTGCTGTATTGCTGGGTTTGATCGGCTTGCCCTTCCAGCATCTGGCCCTGCAGATGATGCAACCCTCGCCGGACCTCAGTGACCTGACGCGCGACTTCTTCCATACCCGACTGTTCGGGCTGCCGGCAGCCTTGGCCAGCTATGCGTTGGTCGGCTGGTTCCTGGGCCTGCAAAACGCACGGGCGCCCCTGGCGATTCTGCTGACCACCAACCTGCTCAACATCGCCCTGAACCTGTGGTTCGTCATGGGCCTGGACTGGGGCGTGGTCGGCAGCGCAAGGGCCTCGGTGGTCGCTGAATGGACCGGCGCGTTGCTCGGGCTGGCCCTGACCCACAAAGGGCTGCGCGATTACCCTGGGCACCTGCTATTGGCCACCCTCAGGCGCTGGGCCAACTGGCGACCCTTGCTGGCGGTCAATCGCGATATTTTCATTCGCAGTCTGGTGCTGCAGTCGGCGTTCTTTCTGATCACGGTGCAAGGCGCGCGCCTGGGCGACGCCACGGTGGCGGCCAACGCTTTGCTGCTCAACGGTTTGCTGCTCACCGCCCATGCACTGGACGGGCTGGCCCATGCGGTGGAGGCGCTGTGCGGACACGCCATCGGCGCACGCGACCGAGAGGCGCTGCGGCGCTCGCTGAATGTTGCCGGTGGCTGGTCACTGATCTGCGGCGTGGCGTTTGCGGTGCTGTTTCTGTTCGCCGGGCACCTGTTTGTGCAGATGCAGACCGACATCGAGCCGGTTCGCCAGATTGCCTTCATCTACCTGCCGTACCTGGCGCTATTGCCGCTGGTGGCGGTCTGGAGCTACCTGCTCGACGGCTTGTTCATCGGCGCGACACGCGGACGTGAAATGCGCAACGCGATGCTCCTGACTGCCATCATCACGCTGCCCTTCGCCTGGTTGGCCAGCTCCTTCGGCAACCATGGCCTGTGGCTGGTGTTCCTGCTGTTCATGGCACTGCGGGCGGTGACACTGGGGTTTATCGCCCGGCGGCTGAATCGCAGTGGTGGATGGTTTCAGCAGGACCCCGATGGACTCACGAAGGAAAAGTAGCCGCTTTGATTCTGCCCGAAGGGCGCCCTGCGGGCCGAAGCAGTATGGAGACCGGCGACTGCTGTTGATTCTGCCCGAAGGGCGTGGGAGCGTGGCTTGTCCCGCGATCTGGCGCGCAGCGCCAGCAAACCAGCCACCTCGGCCGTGTCAGACAGACGAGGCAAACCGGATTTGTTGGCGGTGCCAGGCAAATTGCTAGCAAGCCAGGCTCCCACGCCCTGCGGACCGGAGCGACTTATCCGCCACTGGCAGCCGCGACGTGCACCTGATCCTGCGCATGGATGAAGTTGGCGACCTCATCCAGCACCGGCGCCAGGCTGCGCATGGGCCTGGAGAACGCAGCCACCAGGGTTGCGTGGCCGGGTCTGGCGAAATACAGCTCTCGTACCGACACGCCTTGCTCTCTCAGACGTTTGGCCATGCCGCCGGTGTTGCGCGCCGGGTTGACCAGCGAGTCGTCCTTCGCCGCGATCAGCAAAGCCGGCGGAGATGCAGCACTGACGTGGTTGATTGGCTGGGAATCAGGAGGTGAATCAGGGAAGAAAAACACCGGTTTGACGTCCGGGTTTTCAATGGGCAGGAAATCATAAGGCCCGGCCAGACCGATCCAACCCTTGAGCATCGATGGTTTCATGCCCACGACCGCCAGCCACTTGGGGTCCAGCGCCAGCATTGCCGCGTTGTACCCGCCAGCGCTGTGACCCATCACGTAAAGCTTGTCTGGATCGCCGCCATACTGACGAATGTGCTCGCGGGTCCAGCCCACCGCTTGCGCGCTGTCTTGCAGAAAGCCCTGGTAATGCACCTGCGGATAAAGCCGATAGTCCGCCAGCACGGCGACGATGCCCCGAGAGGCCAGCGCTTCACCGACAAAGCTGTAGTCAGTGCGCGAGCCGGTATTCCAGCTGCCACCATAAAAGAACACCACAACCGGGGCATTTTTGCCGCCATCGACGGGGGTGTAGACGTCCAGTTCGTTGCGCGGATCGCTGCCGTAGCGCAGGTCCGACACCCTGTTGAAAGTGCCACCCGGCGTGAAGGCGTTGAGCACCTTGAGCGGTGAACAACCCATCAACAGGCTCAGCAACGCGCCTACAAAAAATGCCTTGATCATCGTTCACCCTGCCTGTTTACGGTCAGAACAGTCATGGCCGCTTAGCCTTACGACTGCGCACCCGATCAATAGTTAGGGTCAGCATTACCGGGGCGTCGCCCTGCGTCCCTGCCATCGGCCTGGGCAATGGAGGTCAGCATGATCTTCAAACCGCTCAACGAGATGCTCCGCGAGTCGATCGTCACCCGACTGTCCCCCACCCTGAAATGCAGGTCGTTGTTTCGCGTCAGGCGCACGACGAACTGATCATCAACCACAAATTGTTGCGACTGATCCAGAAACAGGGCGGTGTCGATACGAGTGGTCAGCACCTTGCGCGGGGTGACCACGCTTTCGGCTTGCGGGTTGATGTCCGGGTCCGCCAGGCGATCAATGATGTAAGGGGCATTGGGATTGCCATCGCGAAAGCTCACCACCACTTCCATGCCACCCCACCACAGCTCGTCACCCTGCAGCAGCGTTGGATCAACCGGTATCCAGCAGTCGTTGAAGCGCGCACCGTCCCCCTGATTGCCCCAGTCGAAACGCACCTTGAGTCGCCCCTTGGCGTCGAGCCTGAGGGTTTCGAACAGCCCGCCGACCAGGCAACCGCGCTGCAGGCTCAGGCGCCTGGCCGGCGAGCCTGTTTTACCCAAGGCATCGTCCCCATGCTCAGTGGTTTCACCGGGCGCCAACTCCATGGCCGATGCCTGCGGTCTGTCGGTGAACACCACGACGTGCCGACTGCGCGCATGCAGGAAGTAATAATGGATGTTTTCTTCCTCGCACAAGCGCTGCAGCAGCTGCAGATCGGTCTCGCCATACTGGGCGCAGTAATCGCGTTCCACACAGGGTTTCTGACGCTGCCAGAGGTAAGCGGCGTCGTCCATACCGTGCTCGCTCAGCAACTGGACGATGATCTGCCGGGCATCGATGTCCTGGAACACTCGCCGGTTTTGCCGATAGGCCATCAACCCCAGACGCGGCCCCAGGGTGATGAGGTAGCGCGCGGGCGCGGCTTGCGGCAACCGCTGGGAAACAGCCTCGGTGGTACTGCGCACGATGCTCTGGATTTGCCCGTGAATGCCTTGGGCCGCGCCGTTCGCATGCAGCCAGGCAGTACCGAACAACAGTTCATGGGCATCGAGCCCGCCATCCGCGCTGACGATCTCCAGTTCGAAGCAATACGGCTGATTGACGGGCTCGTCACCTTTGCAGCTCAACACCTCGAAAGAGCCTCTGGGGCGGCTGATATCCAAGCGCAGATGTGCGGCGTTGGCGAGCGGGTGCATGGCGCGGGTAACCTCGGCAGTCAGTATCGAACGGCCGGAGATTCTGGCGCAGAAGGTAGGCGAAGTAGAGGGGGTCAATGCAGATCAGGAAATGACCTACAGCCGTGGACGGAAGCCTGGGAGGGATGTGTAGGAGAGCAGTGGATAAACGCCTGGAGCAAGGCTGGCCCACCACACTGTGGGAGATTCTATGGTTTCAAACAAGCTCCTCAAGCAGCTTTGGACTATTGCGCCGCCTGCTTTTGATTCTGGCCGCAGGCCGTGGGAGCCGCCGGGGTGGCGCTCCACCTTGCCAGCGATCTGCCGGGCACCGGCAGTAGAGTCAGACGGCGCGGTGGGTCAGGTGCATAGCATTCACAGGGTTTGCTGGCGCTTCGCGCCAGATCGTCGGCAAGCCAACTCCCACGCCCTCCGGGCAGAAGCGGGTGAACATCTGACGGCCGCGCGCAGAAGCAATCGACCCCTGTTGCGCCGCCTGCTCTTGATTCCGGCCGAAGGCCGTGGGAGCCGGCTTGCTGGCGAATGTGCCGGGACAGTCGACATCCATGTGTCTGACCCGACGTATCCGCCAGCAAGCCGGCTGCTACAGGTTTTGCGTCATGTCTGACGGATCGGCGTATCCCTTATGACGACAGATACGAAGACCGCGTCAGGCCCAGGCGCAGTGCATCCAGATACTGGGTACGCTCGCGCGGGGTGATCCTGGCGCTGGCTACCTTGTCGCGGTAATGGGTCATCAGCTCTTCCGGCGACAGGTGCACGTAGCGCAGCATGTCCTCGATGGTGTCGTGGGTTTCGATCCCGGCCGAGTAGGCGCTGCCGTCCTGGTTCTGGTAGATATTCACCGAGTCGGTATCGCCGAACAGGTTGTGCATGTCGCCGAGAATTTCCTGGTAGGCACCGACCAAAAACACGCCCAGCAGATAATCCTCGCCTTCGTTCAGCGCGTGAACCGGCAGGCTGGTCTCGATGCTCTGCTCGTCGACGTACTGGTTGATCTTGCCGTCGGAGTCGCAGGTCAGGTCCTGCAACACGGCGCGACGCATCGGCTCTTCGTCCAGACGATGCAACGGAATGATCGGCAGCACCTGATCGATGGCCCAGGTATCCGGCAGGCTCTGGAACACCGAGAAGTTGCAGATGTACTTGTCGGCCAGTTTGTCGTTGAGTTCGTCCAGCACCTGACGGTGCGAACGCTGACGCGCCTTGAGCGAGTTATGCAGGCGACGGCAGACCGCGAAGTAGCACTGTTCGCCCAGGGCCTTTTGCGCCAGGGTGATTTTGCCGTCCGAGTACTGCGTGGCGATGTCGCTCATGTAGTGCGTGGCGCGCCAGTAAGTCTCGGTGACCATCTCGATGTCGGTCGGGCCTAGCAGGTCGACCAGCCACTGCAGGGTTTCCGGGAGGCTTTCCTTGTCTTCGATGACCGGCACTTCGTCATTGTGACGCTCGACGTCGGTGACCTGGATGACCAGCATCGCATGGTGCGCGGTCAGCGAACGGCCGCTTTCGGAAAAGATGTGCGGATGCGGCAGGTTCTGCGCGTCGCAGAACTCCTTGAGCATGCCCACGACCACGCCGGCATAGTCATCCATGTCGTAGTTGATCGAGCTTGCATTGCGAGAATGGGTGCCGTCGTAATCGACGCCCAGGCCACCACCGACGTCGATATGATCGACCGGCAGACCGAGGTTGCGCAGTTCGCCGTAGTAGCGAATGGCTTCCTTGAACCCGTGCTGGTAGTCGGCCAGGTTGGCGATCTGCGAACCCATGTGAAAGTGCAGCAGGCGAATGCCCTGATCGAGCCCTGCCTGGGTGAAACGCTCGACCACCGACAGCAGCTGCGCAGCGGACAGACCGAATTTGGACTTCTCGCCACCGGTATCGGCCCACTTGCTGGAGGCCAGCGAGGACAGACGCACGCGCAGGCCAACCTGTGGGGCGACCTTGAGCTCGGCCGCTTCTTCGATCACCAGGGCAACTTCGGACTCTTTCTCGATGACGATGAAAACGTTGTGGCCCAGTTTCTGCCCCATCAGCGCCAGACGAATGAACTCACGGTCCTTGTAGCCGTTGCAGACGATAGTGCCGCCCTTGGGCGCCAGCGCCAGCACGGCCATCAGCTCCGGCTTGGAGCCCGCTTCCAGGCCGATCGAAACGTTTTGCGTGGCGATGATGTTCTCCACCACCGCTTCCTGCTGGTTGACCTTGATCGGGTACAACGCGGTGTATTTGCTCTGGTATTCCAGACGCGCGATGTTTTCGTCGAACGCACCGGTCAACTGACGCACCCGGTCCTGCAGGATATCGGGGAAACGCACCAGCAATGGCAGGGACAAACCGCTCTTGCGCAGTTGTTCTACCTGCTCGTAGAGGTCGATGGGCGAACTGCTCGGCCCATTGGGGCGAACTTCAACACGGCCGGCTTCGTTGATTGCAAAATAACCAGCCCCCCAATGGCGAATCCCATAGACACTGCGGCTGTCCGCCACGGTCCATTGGCTGCCATCGTCTTTGCGTGTGCGTCGTACGGACATCGAAGTCCCCTGTATAAAAGTCAGAAAGCCCCGGCCTGACCGGCTGGGCGCAGTGTATAGAGTGGAAATGACGGTTTGGCGCCGGCTCGTTATGGGGCAATAGACCCGATAGACCCACCAGAGTTTGCTCTGATGACCAGTACCCGACCGACCGCCGGCCCCGCGGCGCGCTGAAGAGGACGGCTCAACCGCCCGACTTTTTCGCCTTGAAGCCCTGTTTGAGCAGTTCTGCCAGCAGTGTCTGGACGTGATCGCCCTGAATCTCGATCACCCCATCCTTGAGCGCACCACCGGTCCCGCAGCGACGTTTGAGCGTAGTCGCCAGTTCCTTGAGCGCATCTTCAGGCAAGGGAACGCCGGTCACGGTGGTCACGGTCTTGCCGCCACGACCTTTGCTTTCACGGCGCACGCGGGCGATGCCATCACCTTCGGGGATAACGGATGTCTTGCAGGTACAGGCATCGACCGGCTGACGGCAGTCGGGACAGTGCCGTCCAGCATCGGTCGAAAATACCAGGCCACCCAGGGCGGCGAAGGATGCGGCTTTCTTGGCCACCGGCAATCCTCTCTTGAGGAGCGAAGTCTGATCGGGCAGCAGGGTTAAAAAACGTCTTAATCCGTCTGCGGAGCCGACCGCGAAGCCCCACTCAGGCAGGGGCAGCGCTACTGGGCCGCGATGGCGGTCCAGCTTGAAAAGGTCGCGCAGTGTAACGGCAAAAAGCGCAGATGCTAAGTGCAAATATGCGCCAATTTACGGGACATTTGCGACGCCGCCCAAATAGCGCTTCAACGCTGCCAGAGAGTCCGGGCAATAAGGCTTTTCGCCGGTTTCACGGAGCACTTGGTCGATGGCGATGAAGCGTGCCTCGAGCACCTCTTCAGGCTGCAGTTTCAATGGCCCGTCCCAGACCGCGGAAAATACCGCGCACCACAGCCTGTTGTCTGGCTGATCGAAGAAAAACTGCTCGTGCGCGGTGAGCTCGACACCCGCCACGCCAAGTTCTTCTTCAAGCTCGCGCGCGGCCGACTCCACGTAGCTTTCATCAGCCTGCACCATGCCACCGGCGGCAACGTCCCAGTAGCCAGGATAGATTGCCTTGCTCAAGGTGCGCCGATGCACGCACAGCTCCCCGGCCGAGTTGAACAACAGGATATAGGTGCCACGACCGATCAGACCGCGCTCACGCAGTTGCGCACGCGGCAAGGAGCCGAGCAGTTGGTCCTGACGATCGACCCAGGCAATCAGTTCGGCGTCGGAAGCCGCACGGTGGGCGGCTTCGTGTTCAGAAACGGACACCGATCAGCCCTGAGACAGCAATTGGCGAAGATCAATGACGGCCGCATTGGCACGCGACAGGTAGTTGGCCATGACCAACGAGTGGTTGGCGAACACGCCGAACGGGCTGCCATTGAGAATCACCGGACTCCACATCGGTTCCTGCGAGGCCTCAAGCTCACGGATGATCTGACGTACGCTCACCGTGGCGTTCTTCTTGGCCAGCACGTCGGCGAAGTCGACCTCGATGGCACGCAGCAGATGCGACAGTGCCCAGGCCTGACCGCGGGCCTCATAGAACACGTTGTCGATCTGCATCCACGGGGTTTCAACGATCTCTTCGTCAACCTGCGGCACTTCACCCGGCTTCACGGTCACGGTGGACTGCGCTTCGGTTTTCAGCGTGCTGTTGAGTTTGACCCGACCGACGCTGGCCGACAGGCGTTGCGACAACGAGCCCAGACGGGTCCCGACATCACCCAGCCAGTTGTTCAGGTTGTCGGCGCGGGTGTAGAACAGCGCGCCTTTCTGGTTCGGGTCGGACAAGCGTGCCTGATAACGGCTCAGGGCAGCGATGCCATCTCGGTACTGGGATTCGCTGGAGGGCAGGATCCAGCTCTTGTTATCAAAATTGAACAACGGCTCGGCGCGTGCCAGATCGCCGTCTTCGGCCGACTGCGATTGCGAACGGGCGAAATCCTTGCGCAAGGCGCGGCTCAAGTCGCGGACCTGGACCAGCACGCCGTACTCCCAGCTTGGCGTGTTATCCAGCCACAGGCCAGGCGGGAAACGGTCATTGGAAATATAGCCGCCGGGCTTGTCGAGCAGGGTCGATGCGACGGTCTTGAGGGTTTCGACGGTGGTGTAACCGATCACCATCTGCTTGCCTTCGCGCTCGGCGGCGGCCTGGGCCTGCTGCTGAACCGGAAACAGGGGAGGCTCACTGCTCCACCAGACGCCAAGCACTACGGTGACGATCAGATAGAGACCGACCACCGCAGCCACCGCACGGCTGAAAAACAGGCCGCCCCAATAGCCACGCGGGGCCTTGCCCAGTGGCTTCTCGTCAACACGCTCACCCCCGCCCGCAGTGCCCGAGCGCTTCTTCCAATCCAGCATGGCCTAGTCCTTTCAATCACGGAATTCAGTGCTTCTGACCGCAACCTTACAGCAAGGTGCGTTTGGCAGGAACGTGAAGGATGGCTCAAATGCGTAATCCACAGGTCCCTGTGCGTCATGCGCGCACCATGCTTACTCATCGGGACCAACCTGACGTTGCAGCAGGACCGGATTGCACTTTTGGGATCGTGCCCACGCTCCGCGTGGGCATGCAGCCCGTGACGCTCTGCGTCACCCAACAGGCGACGCAGAGCGTCTGGCGAGGTGCTACCACGCGGAGCGCGAGAGCGATCGAGCACTGGTCATCCTGGCTCGTAAGCTCGCCCGTGTCGCATTCGCCCTGATGAAGAATCAGGACAAACACGTCAGCAAACGGCCGGACTGTGTTTGCGGTCAACCATGGAATGTCGCACTCCCTTCGGACACAAAGCGGATCTGCGGCCAGTCAGCAATGCATCATCCGGTTACATCAAATCCAGAAAAACCCTACATGTGTCGGATTGAGCCGCAGGGTCGATGCCCGGATAATCCGTCCCCGAGCCTAAGAACTCAGTAAAGCGTCACCCGCCACGATAGAAATACAGCGGTACTCTTGCGCCTGCGACAAACGTCAGTTTTCGCAGGCGCGATACACTTCTGCACGTCTGTCATGTCGGGAGTCGGCTAATACAAGACCCTCCGGGGGAATATGTCGGCACTTCTTTACGGTGTTCTTAGCTCCCGACGCCCTCATTCCGAGGGCTGAGCAAGGACAGGTGCCGCATGGAACAGCATTACGAACCCGCCGTTTTCACCCGTCATAAACTCAAGCTGCATGCCTTGGTTCTCGAACGGCAGGTCTGGTTTTGCCTGCGCGACCTCGGCCGTCTCATGGGCATGTTCTTCGAGGAACGCATCACTCGCAAGCTCGCCCCCGATCAGCGTCGTCACGTTTGCATGCGCTATTACGGCGAAATCAAAAGCGTGCTGATGGTCAGTGAATCAGCGGCTTATGCCCTCCTCGTCTACCACGGCCACGCTACCCACGACTCCATTCGCAAATGGCTGACGTATCAGGTCTTGCCCATGCTCCATGACGGCGCGGTTCCGGCGTTCTGCAACGCCCCGGTGCCGGCGTTGCTGGAATGGCAGCATGGTACGACGAGCGTGATGCATTGGCAGAATGAGGCGTGGATCCGCTTGCGAGATATGCCGTGCTTGTTGCAGCCTCCCCGCGAGCGAAGCTGGTGGCAGAAAATCGAACGTCGCCTGCGCAGAATCAGCCTTTCCTAGACCCGCCCGACCGAGCGCGCGTGGCAGTGCGCTGCGAAGGGACTCGGGCTGCAGCTTCGATATCCGAAGCCCTCATCCTTACCCCTACACAAAAACGCTGTATCCGAGGGAACCCTTCTTCTATTCCCGGTCCAACCTGGCACGTTCCTCGCTTGAAAAGATGGAAATTTGACGCGAAACGGCGCGAAAAAATGACAACAAAATGACTTACGGCACACTTGCGCGGGAAAAGTAGTGCTAGCATAGCGCCAGCATTTGTATCAGGGTTTCCCCTATAAGTAGTCAGGACATGACCGAACCAGAAGATCCGAGCCGAGACCGTCTCAAGCACCATTTCGCCCAGCGCGTCATTCACCAGGCCCGTCAGATCCTGGAGGTATGGCAGCGCCTGCAGCAAAGCGAATGGTCGGCTGCGGACCTTGAAGAACTCAGTGAAGCCAATCAGCGTCTGCTGCGTTTCGCCGAGCGCTTCGAACAGGCCGAGCATGCTCAGCTGGCGCGCGGCATCGGTCAGTCGCTACAGGAAGTGGAAGCCAACCGCGGCCGTTTGAGCAGCGCGTTGATCACCGATCTCAACCGCCTAATGCAACGTCTGTCGCGCACCGGCTTGCGTCAAGGCGATCGGCTCGAACACACCTCATTGCCACCGCTGCGCAAGCCCATCTACGTGATGCTGCAGGATCACGAGCGCGGCGAGCGGCTGGCCAAGCAGCTGGAATTCTTCGGCCTCAGCGCGGTGTCGCTGGACACCACTCAGGCGTTCCACGCCACCCTGGCCGAGCGGCTTCCGGCGGCGGTGGTCATGGACGTCGATTTCGGCGGCGTCGGTGAAGGGTTGAAGCTGGCGACCAAGATGCAGGAAGGCCTGGAGCAGAAACTGCCGCTGTTGTTTTTCAGCCATCATGAAACCGACACCCCAACGCGCCTGGCGGCAGTACGCGCCGGTGGTGAGGAGTTTCTGACCGGCACGCTGGAAGCCTCCAGTCTGCTGGAGAAAATCGAGATCCTGACGCGGGTTGCGCAGTACGAACCTTATAAAGTGCTGATCATCGACGACTCGCGCGCCCAGGCGACACACACCGAGCGCTTGCTCAACAGTGCGGGCATCGTCACCCGCACCCTGTTCGACCCGATTCAGACCATGCCCGAGCTGGCCGATTTCCAGCCGGATCTGATCATCCTCGACATGTACATGCCCGGTTGCACCGGACCTGAACTGGCCAAAGTGATTCGCCACAACGATCGCTATGTCAGCGTGCCGATCATTTATCTGTCCGCCGAAGACGATCTGGATAAACAGCTCGATGCCATGAGCGAAGGCGGCGACGACTTCCTCACCAAACCGATCAAGCCACGCCACCTGATCACCACGGTGCGCAACCGTGCGGCGCGGGCACGCAACCTCAAGGCCAGGATGGTGCGCGACAGCCTGACCGGGCTGTACAACCATACGCACATCCTGCAACTGCTCGAAGACTGCAGCTTCCGCGCCCGCCGCGAAAACAAGCCGCTGAGTTTCGCGATGCTGGACATCGACCATTTCAAGAAGGTCAACGACAGCCACGGCCATCCTATGGGCGACCGGGTGATCAAGAGCCTGGCGCTGTTCCTTAAACAACGCTTGCGCAAGACCGACTACATCGGCCGTTATGGTGGCGAAGAGTTCGCGGTGGTGATGCCCGACACCGACCTGAAGTCGGCCCATGGCGTGCTCGATGAAATCCGCCGCCGGTTTGCCGAAATCCACTACCCGGCGCAACCGGCCGATCTGTTCTGCACCTTCAGCGCAGGTGTAGTGGAACTGGGCGAACACGACGACGCGCTGATGATGGCCTCGCAGGCAGACGATGCGCTTTATCGGGCGAAGAAGGCCGGGCGCAATCAGGTGCATGGGTTGTTTGAGGAGCTTGCTCAGTCTGCATACCAACCGACTCCCGAAAGCGTGAACTGATACTGGCTGCAAGCCCGGAACCCAACCCGATGCCTTTGATTCTGGCCCGCAGGCGGTGGGTGTCTGGCTGGCCAATGACCTGTCAAGCTGTAGGAGCGGGCTTGTCCCGCGAGCGGCGACAAAGTCATCGTGAACCTGAGAACCCGGGGTAATGCCTGACGCACCGCCACCGGTTTTACTGCCGCTTCGCGCCATCCCGCGGGACAAGCCGCGCTCCTCCGGGGCCGTGTCAGGTTCGTCAGATATACGTTGCGTTTGCATCGACATCGCATTCGCGCTCTTGCCGGGTATCCTCTGCACACCCACAAACAGTCCGCTATCATGCGCCAACCTTTGTGATGCGAGACCGCCATGCGCCGCCTGCTTTGTCTGATATTGCTGACCTTTGCCTTGCCTGCGTTCAGCGCAAGCCTGCTGGACAGTCGGCCAGGCTCTGGACTCGGCTCCTCGACACTGGGCGGTGCTGTGATCGACAACAGCAAGGATTTCCTGCCGGTTCGCCAGGCCTTCCAGCTCAACCTGATCGACACATCTTCCGAATCGATCAAGGTGCAGTTCGTTGCCGCCGAAGGGTATTACCTGTATCGCCATCGCTTTCAATTTCGCACCGAACCCGCCGACATCGACCTGGGGCCTGCGCAGCTTCCTGACGGCGAGAAAAAACACGATGAGTACTTCGGCGACGTCGAGGTCTACCACGGCATCCTCGACATTAACCTTCCTCGCAAATCCAATGACGGTCGCCCGTTCACGCTGGTGGTGACCTATCAGGGTTGTGCCGACAAAGGTTTGTGTTATCCGCCTGAAACCGAGCGCTTGGCCATCGATGGCAGCGGCGCTGCGACGGCGGCTATCGCTCCGATCCCCAGCGACAGCAAAGCCGGGTTCAGCTGGAAGCAACTGGCGCTGTTCTTCCTCGCAGGTGTCGGCCTGACCTTCACGCCCTGTGTGTTGCCAATGCTGCCGATTCTTTCCGGCGTGGTGCTGCGCGGACAGATCGGTGGCTTGCGCGGCTTCTCTCTGTCGCTGGCGTATGTGCTGCCGATGGCGGTGTGCTTTGCGCTGCTGGGCGCACTGATGGGGATGTTCGGCGCCAGCCTTAACTTGCAGGCGCGGCTGCAATCAGCGTGGGTGCTGGTGCCGTTTGCGCTGTTCTTCGTGGTCTTCGCCATTGCCATGTTCGGTGCGTTCGAACTGCGCTTGCCTCGGGCGCTCAATGATCGGCTCGACCGTATCGCCGGCAATACCCAAGGTGGCTCGCTGTGGGGCGCAGCGGTCCTGGGCGTCGTCTCCAGTCTGTTGGTCTCACCCTGCGTTTCCGCGCCACTGGCGGGTGCGCTGCTTTATATAAGCGCCAGTGGCGATGCGCTGGGCGGGGCGTTGAAGCTCTTCGCGCTGGGCCTGGGCATGGGCGCGCCTCTGATTGTCGTTGCCACGGGCGGCGCTGCCTGGCTGCCGAAAAGCGGTGCGTGGCTGGTCACGGTCAAGAACGCCATCGGCGTATTGCTGCTGGCCCTGGCCATCGGCCTGCTCAGTCGGGTCGTACCGGGGCAGATCACCCTGCTGCTGATCGGCTTGCTGTGGGCCGGGGTCGCACTGTTCCTCGGCGCGCTGGAATTTACTGAAAAAACCACCCGTGGTCGTCTTGCGCAACTGCTCGGCCTGTTCCTGCTGGTCTACGCTCTTGCCTGCTGGTATGGCGCGTTCAGTGGGCAGACCGATCCGCTGGCTCCCCTGGGCCGCGCGCAGAACGCACCGCTGACCGGTCAAAGCGGCGGCAATCCAGCACAGCAATGGCAGACGGTAACCCGGGTGAGCGAACTGCAGCAGATCCTGACAGAGTCGAAAAACACCGAAAAACCTGTGCTGGTCGACTGGTACGCAGACTGGTGCATCAGCTGCAAGGTGATCGAGCACGAAGTCCTGCCCGACCCGAAAATTGTCAGCGGTCTCAAGGGCTTCCGTCTGATTCGCTTCGACATGACCGACAGCAGCGACGAGCAACGTGCGCTGCTCGATCAATACAAATTGTTCGGCCCCCCTGCCCTGCTGTTTTTTGGAAAAGACGGGAACGAGCTGACAAATGTTCGTGTCGTCGGCGAAATCGACGTCCAAGGCCTGGCAGAGCACCTTTCTAGAGCAAATGACCAAATTTAGCCGTCTAGTCACAAACTTTGCGCGAACATCGGTCATCGTGCTGAACATTGTCGATATCTGGGCCGGTAACTGGACAGTCCATTGCGCTTTCCGGCATAGTCGCTGCGCATCAACGGCTCGTACCTGAGTACCAGCGTCGAACAAGCACACAACAAGGATCACACGATGGCGACTTTTCTGGTTCTTCACGGACCTAACCTGAACCTGCTCGGCACCCGTGAACCGGGGATCTATGGCTCGATCACGTTGGCCGATATCAACCAGGATCTGGAAAAGCGCGCGCGCGAAGCCGGTCACCATCTGATGTACCTGCAAAGCAACGCCGAGTACGAACTGATCGACCGCATCCACGCCGCACGCGATGAAGGCGTGGATTTCATCCTGATCAACCCGGCGGCTTTTACGCACACAAGCGTCGCAATACGTGACGCATTGCTGGGAGTGAGCATCCCATTCATCGAAGTGCACCTGTCGAACGTGCACAAGCGCGAACCTTTCCGCCATCACTCCTACTTTTCAGATGTCGCTGTAGGAGTGATCTGCGGCCTTGGCGCCAGCGGTTACCGACTGGCCCTGGAGGCTGCCCTGGAACAATTGGCCACCCGTTCGAAGGCGTGAACGGCGCAGTCTCGCACTGAGCCACACAGCCCGAATCGGCTACCGAATACCCCTGACCGTCCTTTGGGAGTTGATGATTAATGGATATCCGTAAAGTCAAGAAACTGATCGAATTGCTGGAAGAGTCCGGCATCGACGAACTGGAAATCCGTGAAGGCGAAGAGTCCGTACGAATCAGCCGTCACAGCAAGACTCCAGCACAGCAGTACTACGCGCCAGCCCCGGTTGCCGCGCCAGTCGCAGCACCTGCTCCAGCCCCGGTCGCTGCCGCCGAAGCGCCATCGGCACCGAAGCTCAACGGCACCGTAATCAAATCGCCAATGGTCGGTACTTTCTACCGCACGCCAGCGCCTGGTTCGCCAGCGTTCGTCGAAGTCGGCAAGACCGTCAAGAAAGGCGACACCATTTGCATCGTTGAAGCGATGAAAATGATGAACCACATCGAAGCTGAAGTCAGCGGCGTGATCGAATCCATCCTGGTGGAAAACGGTCAGCCGGTTGAGTATGACCAGCCGCTGTTCACCATCGTTTGAACCGGGGAGAGCCTGCGATGTTGGAAAAAGTCCTGATCGCCAACCGCGGCGAAATCGCCTTGCGCATCTTGCGTGCCTGTAAAGAGCTGGGCATCAAGACCGTCGCGGTACATTCCACGGCAGACCGTGAGCTGATGCACCTGGGCCTGGCAGACGAAACCGTCTGCATCGGCCCGGCGCCAGCCAACCTGTCGTACCTGAACATTCCGGCCATCATTTCGGCTGCAGAGCTGACCGGCGCCACGGCGATTCACCCCGGCTACGGCTTCCTCGCGGAAAACGCCGACTTCGCCGAGCAGGTGGAGAAATCCGGTTTTGCCTTCATCGGCCCCAAAGCTGACACCATCCGCCTGATGGGCGACAAGGTTTCGGCCAAGGACGCGATGAAGCGCGCCAATGTACCCACCGTTCCCGGTTCCGACGGCCCGCTGCCCGAAGACGAAGAGACCGCATTGCGCATTGGCCGTGAAGTCGGCTACCCGGTGATCATCAAGGCCGCTGGCGGCGGCGGTGGTCGCGGCATGCGCGTGGTGCACAAGGAAGAAGACCTGATCGAGTCGGCCAAGCAGACCCGCGCCGAAGCGGCTGCATGGTTCAGCAACCCGATGGTCTATCTGGAAAAATACCTGACCAACCCACGTCACGTGGAAGTCCAGGTGCTTTCCGACGGCCAGGGCCAGGCGATCCATCTGGGCGACCGCGACTGCTCGTTGCAGCGTCGTCACCAGAAGGTCCTGGAAGAAGCGCCGGCACCGTTCATCGATGAGCAAGCCCGCAAAGACGTGTTCGCTGCCTGCGTCAAGGCCTGCATCGACATCGGCTACCGTGGTGCCGGCACTTTCGAGTTCCTGTACGAGAACGGCCGCTTCTACTTCATCGAAATGAACACCCGCGTTCAGGTAGAGCACCCGGTTTCGGAAATGGTCACCGGTATCGACATCGTCAAGGAGATGCTCAGCATCGCCGCCGGCAACAAACTGTCGTTTACCCAGGATGACGTCGTCATCCACGGGCACTCGCTGGAATGCCGGATCAACGCTGAAGATCCGAAAACCTTCATCCCGAGCCCGGGGCTGGTCAAGCACTTCCATGCACCAGGCGGCAATGGCGTTCGCGTCGATTCGCACCTGTACAGCGGCTACAAGGTTCCGTCCAACTACGACTCGCTGATCGGCAAGCTGATCACCTGGGGCGCAACGCGCGACGAAGCCATGGCGCGCATGCGCAATGCTCTGGACGAAATCGTCGTCGACGGGATCAAGACCAATATCCCGCTGCACCGTGATCTGACCCGCGATGAAGGCTTCTGCGAAGGCGGCGTCAATATCCATTACCTGGAACACAAGCTGGCCGGTGACAAACACTGATCCACCAGTAGCGTGCTGCAGACCAACAAGGCCGCTTTCGAGCGGCTTTGTTGTTTCCGGGTGTTGCATTGATTCGCTTCTGCGTGGAGGGCCGGGAGTTTGCCGGGGTGGGGCTCCGCCTTGCCGACGATCTGGCGCGAAACGGCAGCAAGTCCTGCAAATGCGGTGTGTCTGACAAGTAAGGGGCGCAGGTTTAACTGCCAGCGCCCGGCAGCTCGCGGGGCAAGCCCGCTTCTACGGCCTTCGGCCAGAACCAGAAGCAACAGCCACTTTGTTGTTTCCCCGCGAACCCCGTAAACTTGACGGTCTTTCGCGGCGTCGTGCCGCCTGTCATTTTTTCAATTCGAAGGTAATCCGCCATGCCTTGGCTGCAAGTCCGTCTCGCCATCAGCCCAGAACAAGCCGAAACCTACGAAGATGCGTTCCTTGAAGTCGGCGCCGTGTCCGTGACGTTCATGGACGCTGAAGACCAACCGATCTTCGAGCCGGAACTCAACACCACGCCGCTGTGGTCGCACACCCACCTGCTGGCCCTGTTTGAAGCCGACACCAACCCCGATCAAGTGCTTGCCCACCTGACCTTGCTGACCGGCGCCGAGCTGCCCGAGCACATGCATGAAGTGATCGAGGATCAGGACTGGGAACGCAGCTGGATGGACAATTTCCAGCCGATGCGTTTCGGTCAGCGCCTGTGGATCGTGCCAAGCTGGCATGCAGCGCCCGAGCCAGATGCAGTGAACCTGCTGCTCGACCCGGGCCTGGCCTTCGGCACCGGCACGCACCCCACCACTGCCCTGTGCCTGGAATGGCTCGATGGCCAGCAACTGAATGACTGCACCGTGCTGGATTTCGGTTGCGGCTCGGGGATCCTCGCCATCGCCGCCCTGCTGCTGGGGGCAAGACACGCCGTTGGCACCGACATCGACGTGCAGGCCTTGGAGGCGTCCCGCGACAATGCCGGCCGCAACAACGTCCCTGCCGATAAATTCCCGCTGTACCTGCCCGAAGACCTGCCCAAAGAGCCAGCCGACGTTCTAGTGGCTAATATCCTGGCAGGACCTCTGGTTTCGCTGGCACCGCAGCTGGCGAGCCTGGTCAAACCCGGTGGACGCCTGGCGCTGTCCGGCATTCTTGCCGAGCAGGGCGATGACGTGGCGGCAGCCTACGCCGAGACGTTCGACCTGGACCCGATCGCCAACCGCGATGGCTGGGTACGTATCACCGGTCGTCGTCGCTGAGCGCTATCCTCCATCAACCTTTAGGCGCTCGTTAACCCCCGGATACCCGCATGACCGACAGTTTCGTCACCCAGTGCCCACACTGCCAGACCAGTTTCCGCGTCAGCCACGCTCAATTGAGCGTGGCTCGAGGCATGGTTCGCTGCGGCTCCTGCCTGCAAGTGTTCAATGCCGCGAAACAATTGTTGGAACAACGCGCCGGGGGCTCGCCCCAAGCCCCGGAGCCGGCCGCGCCGCCCGTGCAGCCCGTGCAGTCCCCTCCTGTCGTCGCCGAAAAAACCCCCGCGGTTCTCGCCAGCCAATCGCTGGCAGTGGCGCCGCCCGCCCCGTTGCCAGTCAGGCGCGAAGACAGCACTGTCGACATGGACAGCCTCGACCTGGACGACCTCGACGTCGAGCTTGCGCGCCTTGAACAACGAGAGATCCAGCTGCCGGAGTCCTTCGGTCGTGCCAGCCACGCCCGCGAGCACGAAAATGTCGAATCATTCAGCGCCCGTCGCGACGAACCGGATGTCAGCTCCGAGCGCTGGGATCAAGGCCTGAGCCATGACGATGTCAGTCAGTTGCCGGAACTGCACGCCG
Organism: Pseudomonas sp. NPDC087358; assembly: GCF_044900785.1. Classification (NCBI taxonomy): domain Bacteria; kingdom Pseudomonadati; phylum Pseudomonadota; class Gammaproteobacteria; order Pseudomonadales; family Pseudomonadaceae; genus Pseudomonas; species Pseudomonas sp. NPDC087358. The sequence goes on along the minus strand of NZ_JBJDOA010000006.1, from coordinate 355,201 downwards.
AAGTCATCGACGAGCAGGACGAGCATGATCCGCTGCAATCGTCGCTGGCAGACGAGGAGCTCGACCGAGACGATGACCATCGCACCGAACCGTCGTTGTCCATGACCCGCGAGGATATCGACGATGAGCCCCCTCACGCTCATCGCTTGCATGCCGAAACAGAACCGCAGCCGCCGCACCCTTCCGAACGTTTTTCGGCAATCGATGGCGATGATGATCGCGATCACGTCCGCCATGCCGATGACGATGACGACCAACGGCCAAACCCCAGTGGCAAGCGCGGCCGCAATGAGCCGGCCTTGCGCGATCGGGCGTTGCATGACCTGATGGACGATCCGCTGCAGCTTGCCTGGCAAAAACCCAAGCCGCGATGGGGACGCCGCCTGCTCTGGCTGCTGCTGGCGCTGATCGCGCTCGGCGCTCTGGCCGGTCAATACGTCTGGTATCACTTCGACGAATTGGCCCGCCAGGATCAATACCGTCCCTGGTTCGAGGAGTTGTGCCCACAGGTGGGCTGCAAGGTGCCGTCGAAGGTCGACATCAAACTGCTCAAAAGCAGCAACCTGGTGGTCCGCAGTCATCCGGAGTTCCAGGGCGCACTGGTCGTTGACGCGATCATCTACAACCGCGCTTCCTTTTCTCAGCCGTTTCCGTTGCTGGAACTGCGCTTTGCCGACACCAGCGGCCAGCTGATCGCCAGTCGTCGGTTCAAGCCCGGCGAGTACCTGAGCGGAGAACTCGCCGGCAAGGATGAAATGCCGCCCCAGACACCCATCCACATCGCACTGGACATCCTCGACCCGGGCCCCAAGGCTGTGAATTACAGTTTGAGCTTTCGCTCGCCGGAGTAAACTGCGACGCCCGATCGACAGCCGGAATCGCCGTCCGGGCGCACTGAAATGCGGCATCGCGCGACGGGAAAACCGACGACAGTTTTATGACAGGACGGGTGGGAACCTAACCGTTCGCGATAAGAAGGCAGCTGTTCAGATTTTATCCAATTCAGCCTTTATCCAGTCATCGAGAGCGGGTATCATGCCCACCCTTTTTCATACTCTGGGTCCCGTCTGAAAAGCTGCTCCGGCTTCCCTGGTAGCACTATTCGGACCAGACCTCGTGATTCGGCCCCACAACAGGTCACCCTATGTCGGCGGTACGCATCGGCCCATATACATTGCAAAACGGCTTGATCCTCGCCCCCATGGCGGGCGTCACTGACCAGCCTTTCCGGCAACTGTGCCGCCTGCTTGGCGCAGGCCTCGTCGTCTCGGAAATGGTCACCAGTGACATGAGCCTGTGGAACAGCCGCAAATCACGGCTGCGCATGATCCACGAAGGCGATCCCGAGCCCCGTTCGGTACAGATCGCCGGTGGAGACCCGCAGATGCTGGCGGACGCAGCACGCGCCAACGTCGAAATGGGCGCACAGATCATCGATATCAACATGGGCTGCCCGGCCAAGAAGGTCTGCAACAAGGCCGCCGGCTCCGCGCTGTTGAAAGATGAACAGTTGGTGACCGAAATCCTGCACGCGGTGGTCGCGGCAGTCGAGGTACCGGTCACCCTAAAGATTCGCACCGGCTGGGACCGGGCGAACAAGAATGGCCTGACGGTCGCCAGGATCGCCGAGCAAGCCGGCATCCAGGCATTGGCGGTACATGGTCGCACCCGTGCGGACCTCTACACCGGCGAAGCCGAATACGACACGATCGCCGCGATAAAACAGGCGGTGTCGATTCCGGTGTTCGCCAATGGCGACATCGATTCACCGGAAAAAGCCCGGCACGTGTTGCATGCGACCGGTGCCGATGGACTGTTGATTGGCCGGGCGGCCCAAGGACGCCCATGGATTTTTCGCGAGATAGAACACTACCTGCGCACCGGGGAAAAACTCCCTGCGCTCGCGCTGAGTGAAGTGGAACGCATACTGCTAGAGCATCTGGCCGCGCTTCACACGTTCTATGGAGACGTGATGGGCGTGCGAATTGCCCGCAAACACGTCGGCTGGTATCTCGCAACCTTGCCGGGCGCCAGGGAGTTTCGCGCCCTTTTCAATCGTTTGGAAGATACGGAAGCACAGTGCGCCAACGTTCGGGAATTCTTTGCCGAACGCGATAAAAGCCCGGAAGCAGGGAACGAACAAGAGGTGGCCGCATGACGATGATGACAGAGACTTTAGTGAGTGGAACAACACCCGTGAGCGACAACGTCAATTTGAAACAGCACCTTAATACGCCGAGCGAAGAGGGCCAGACCCTGCGCGGAAGCGTCGAAAAGGCGCTGCACAATTATTTCGCCCACCTGGAAGGTGCTGCCGTCACTGATGTCTACAACCTGGTGCTCTCGGAAGTCGAGGCGCCGTTGCTCGAGTGCGTGATGAACTACGTCAAGGGCAACCAGACCAAGGCGTCCGAACTGCTGGGGCTCAACAGGGGCACCCTGCGCAAGAAACTCAAGCAGTATGACCTGCTGTAAGCATCCCAAAACAAAGCGACCTCACTTCCCTGCGGTCGTTTTTTTTGTTGAAACCTTTTGCTTTTGATGGAAGTTGAGATGACCGACCAGACTACCCGCCTGCCGATCCGCCGCGCCTTGATCAGCGTTTCCGACAAGACCGGGATCCTTGAATTCACCCGTGAGCTAGAAGCCCTGGGGGTCGAGATCCTCTCCACCGGTGGCACGTTCAAGCTGCTCAAGGACAACGGCGTCGCAGCGGTAGAAGTCGCGGACTACACCGGTTTCGCGGAAATGATGGATGGCCGGGTCAAGACCCTGCACCCGAAAATCCACGGCGGCATCCTGGGTCGTCGCGGTATCGACGACGCCATCATGAGCGAGCACGGCATCAAGCCGATCGACCTGGTGGCGGTCAACCTCTATCCGTTCGAAGCCACCGTATCCAAGCCAGGCTGCGATCTGCCGACCGCCATCGAGAACATCGACATCGGCGGTCCGACCATGGTCCGTTCCGCTGCGAAAAACCACAAAGACGTGGCCATCGTGGTCAACGCCGGCGACTACGGCCAGGTGCTCGAGAGCCTCAAGGCCGGCGGCCTGACCTATGCACAGCGTTTCGACCTGATGCTCAAGGCGTTCGAACATACCGCCGCCTACGACGGCATGATCGCCAATTATCTGGGCAGCGTTGACCAGAGCGCCGAGACCCTGAGCACAGAAGGCCGCAGCGAATTTCCGCGCACCTTCAACAGCCAGTTCATCAAGGCTCAGGAGATGCGCTACGGCGAGAACCCGCACCAGAGCGCGGCGTTCTACGTTGAAGCCAAACCGGCCGAAGTGGGCATCGCCACTGCCACCCAGCTGCAAGGCAAGGAGCTGTCCTACAACAACGTGGCCGATACCGATGCCGCGCTGGAATGCGTCAAGAGCTTCGTCAAGCCGGCCTGCGTCATCGTCAAGCACGCCAATCCGTGTGGGGTTGCCGTCAGCCCGGACGCCGAAGGCGGTATCCGCCAGGCCTACGAGCTGGCCTACGCCACCGACAGCGAGTCGGCATTCGGCGGCATCATCGCCTTCAACCGTGAACTGGATGCCGAGACCGCCAAGGCCATCGTCGAGCGCCAGTTCGTTGAAGTGATCATCGCCCCAAGCGTCAGCGCCCAAGCGCAGGCCATTGTCGCCAGCAAAGCCAACGTGCGACTGTTGACCAGTGGCCAGTGGGCTGCCGACCGTGCACCGGCATGGGACTACAAGCGCGTCAACGGCGGCCTTCTGGTACAGAGCCGCGACATCGGCATGATCACCGCCGACGACCTCAAAGTCGTGACCAAACGTGCACCGAACGAGCAGGAAATCAACGACCTGATCTTCGCCTGGAAAGTCGCCAAGTACGTCAAGTCCAACGCCATCGTCTATGCGAAAAACCGCCAGACCATCGGTGTCGGTGCCGGCCAGATGAGCCGCGTCAATTCGGCACGCATCGCCGCGATCAAGGCCGAGCATGCGGGCCTGCAGGTGCAGGGCGCGGTCATGGCCTCGGATGCATTTTTCCCGTTCCGCGACGGCATCGACAACGCAGCCAAGGTGGGTATCACTGCGGTGATTCAACCGGGCGGCTCTATGCGTGACAACGAAGTGATCGCGGCGGCTGATGAAGCAGGCATCGCGATGGTCTTTACCGGCATGCGGCATTTCCGGCACTGAATGCAGCTAGAAGCCTCAAGCTGTAAGCGGCAAGAAAAGGCAGACAGGCGTCGCACTTTCTTGCCACTGCAGCCTTAAAAATTCAAAGCCATGAGCCGCAATCGAAGGCAGCACAGTCTGCTTTTACTTGCCGCTTGTAGCTTGCAGTTTCTCCGAAGGAGTCTGATTTTGAACGTATTGATCATCGGCAGCGGTGGCCGTGAACACGCTCTGGCCTGGAAGGTCGCGCAGGATCCGCGCGTGCAGAAGGTCTTCGTCGCACCGGGCAACGCCGGTACCGCCATTGAAGCCAAGTGCGAAAACGTCGCCATCGATGTGCTGGCGCTGGAGCAACTGGCCGACTTCGCCGAAAAGAACGTTTCGCTGACCATCGTTGGCCCCGAAGTGCCATTGGTGGCCGGTGTGGTTGACCTGTTTCGCTCCCGTGGTCTGGACTGCTTCGGTCCGACCAAGGGCGCCGCGCAACTGGAAGGCTCCAAGGCGTTCACCAAGGACTTCCTGGCTCGTCACAAGATCCCTACCGCTGACTACCAGAACTTCACCGAGATCGAGCCGGCGCTGGCCTACCTGCGCGAAAAAGGCGCACCGATCGTGATCAAGGCCGATGGCCTGGCAGCCGGCAAAGGCGTGATTGTCGCCATGACCGTGGCTGAAGCCGAAGAAGCCGTACGCGACATGCTCGCCGGCAACGCGTTTGGTGACGCCGGCTCGCGCGTGGTCATCGAGGAATTCCTCGATGGCGAAGAAGCCAGCTTCATCGTCATGGTCGATGGCAAGAACGTTCTGCCCATGGCCACCAGCCAGGACCACAAACGCGTCGGCGACGGCGACAGCGGCCCGAATACCGGTGGCATGGGCGCTTACTCCCCGGCCCCGGTGGTCACCGCCGATGTGCATCAGCGCGTCATGGATCTGGTGATATGGCCGACCGTCCGAGGCATGGCCGAGGAAGGTAACGTTTACACCGGCTTCCTCTATGCTGGTCTGATGATCGACAAGGCCGGCAACCCCAAGGTCATCGAATTCAACTGCCGCTTCGGTGACCCGGAAACCCAGCCGGTCATGCTGCGCTTGCAATCGAGCCTGGTATTGCTGGTCGAAGCAGCGCTGGCGCAAGCGCTGGATAAAATCGAAGCTCAGTGGGACCCACGTCCGAGCCTGGGTATCGTGCTGGCCGCCGGCGGCTATCCTGCCGATTACGCCAAGGGCGACGCGATCAATGGCCTGGACGCCGCCGCGGCATTGCCGGGTAAGGTGTTCCACGCAGGCACTGCCTTGAAGGACGGTCAGGTCGTTACCTCCGGTGGCCGCGTTCTGTGTGCAACCGCCTTGGGTGACACCGTCGGCGATGCGCAGACACAGGCATATCAACTGGCAGCAAAGATTGACTGGCAAGGCTGTTTCTACCGCAAGGACATCGGCTATCGTGCCATTGCCCGGGAACGCGGCGAACATCTGGAGTAAGTCTGGGTCCAGCCGGGCTCCACAGTGGAGTCCCGGCTGAACATTCAGTGCCGCCCCAGAGTCAACTGGCTTCACTCACGAAGGGATTTCGCCGTGCGCTGGCTCAGGATTGCCACTCGTTTGATCATCGCCCTGATGACCCTGCTCTGTGTGCCGATGGCATTCGCCGAGGTCAGCGCGGGATGGTCGACACTTGTCGACGATCAGGCCACCCTGCAACTGAGCGATGTTCGCTCGCCTCACTACGACACCCAATTCAGTCCGATCGAACTCGACAAGGTGCGCGCCACCCGTCGCGACTCGGCACTCTGGCTGCACTATCGCCTGGCCCCGACCGATCACGAACAACTGGTGCGAATCTTCGCCCCTGATCTGGCGACCGTGGACATGTATGTCCTCGACGGGGAAAACCTGATCAGCCATTCGCGTTCGGGCAACAAAGTACCGCGCAGTGCCCAGCCCCTGCCCTCCATTGATTTCCTGCTGCCGGTGCCGCGAAGCGAGCGCGTGCTGGACCTGTACCTGCGCATGCAGTCCGAACAAGAACTGCGCCCCAACATCTCCCTGGAATCGGCCGTATCCAGCGCCGCCGATGAGCGCCGTCCGCTACTGCTCGGGCTGTTCTTCGGCTCATTGATCATGCTGATCGTGCAGAACATCACCCGCTTCGCCCAATCGCGCTCGGTCAGCAGTCTGTGGCTGGCCGCCTGCGAAGGCTTTCTGGGGCTCAGTGCGCTGTTATTGCTGAATCTGCAAGCGCCATTGCTGCCTCACTGGCATCTGGCGCAGACCCCAAGCGCTCACCTCGCGTTGCTGCTGGCCGCCGCGACCGGGCTCATGTACGCCTACTGTTTCTTCGTCCTGCGCGGCGTCGAGGCACTCAACCGCCTGCTGATGAGCGTACTGTTGATCGTCGGCTTTGGCGGATTGCTGGTGCTGTTCGTCGACACACTGCCGCTGAACCTGCTGACCTTCCTGCTGGTAGGTCTCGCGACGCTGACCATCACGCTGGTGTCGATCTATCACCTGCAAAAAGGCTACGCCCCGGCACGACCGTTCGTGATCGCGATGATCGTGTTCAACCTTGGCAACCTGGTGATTCTGCCGGCCATGCTCTGGTTGACCAACATCCCTGCCCAGACCCTGATCATTGCGGTGCTGGGCATGTTCTGCCTGTGCGGACTGCTGATGAGCATTGCCCTGAGCGAACGCCATCGCAGCATCACCGAAGACAACTTCAGCATCAGCCGTGAGCTGGCTGCCAGCACCGCCGAGATCAACGCCAAGGCAGAGTTTCTGGCCAAGATCAGCCACGAAATCCGCACCCCGATGAACGGCGTGCTGGGCATGACTGAACTGCTGCTCGGCACGCCACTGTCGGTCAAGCAGCGGGACTACGTGCAGACCATTCACAGCGCGGGCAACGAACTGCTGACCCTGATCAACGAGATTCTCGACATTACCAAGCTTGAGTCCGGACAGATCGAGCTGGACGACGTGCAGTTCGACCTCAACGCGATGATCGAGGATTGCCTGAGCATCTTCCGTGCAAAAGCCGAGCAACAAAGCGTCGAGCTGATCAGTTTCATTCAGCCACAAGTGCCGCGGGTCATCAGCGGCGATCCGACGCGGCTGCGCCAGACACTGCTCAGCCTGCTGGAAAACGCCCTGAAAAAGACCGACGAGGGTGAGATTCTGCTGGTAGTCGCCCTCGACTCCCGTGGCGGCAAGCCACGCCTGCGCATCGCCGTGCAGGACAGCGGTACCCCGCTCACGGCCAAGGAGCGCGATGCATTGCTGCATGCCGAACTGCACAGCAAGAACTTCCTGGCGGCCAGCAAAGTGGGCGGCCATCTGGGGCTGGTGATCGCCCGTCAGCTGATCCTGTTGATGAACGGCGAGTTCGGTATTCAGAGCGGCAGCAACCAAGGCAGCACCCTGTGGCTTAGCCTGCCTCTGGACCCAGAGCGTTTGGAACAGCCGCCTTCGGACCTCGACAGTCCGCTCAAGGGTGCTCGGGTGCTGGTAGTGGATGACAACGACACCTGCCGCAAGGTCTTGGTCCAGCAGTGCAGCGCCTGGGGCCTGAACGTCAGTGCCGTGCCGTCAGGCAAGGAAGCCCTCGCACTGCTTCGCACCAAGGCGCATCTGCGCGATTATTTCGACATCGTCCTGCTCGATCAGAACATGCCGGGCATGACCGGCATGCAGCTGGCGGCCAAGATCAAGGAGGATCCGAGCCTCAATCACGACATTCTGCTGATCATGCTCACCGGCATCAGCAATGCGCCGAGCAAGGTCATTGCGCGCAACGCCGGGGTCAAGCGTATCCTCGCCAAACCGGTGGCTGGCTACACCTTGAAGACGACCCTGGCCGACGAGTTGAATCAGCGCAACAAGGGCCAGACGCCTTATCCTGCGACGCCTGCGCTGCTTCCCGAAGTGAACGTGCCCGGCGATTTCCGCATTCTGGTGGCTGAGGACAACAGTATTTCCACCAAGGTGATTCGCGGCATGCTGGGCAAGCTCAACCTGCAACCGGACACCGCCAGTAACGGCGAAGAAGCCCTGCGCGCCATGAAAGCCCAGCGCTATGACCTGGTACTGATGGACTGTGAAATGCCCATCCTCGATGGCTTCTCGGCGACCCAGCAACTGCGTGCGTGGGAAATGGGTAATCAACGCGTGCGCACACCGGTCGTGGCATTGACCGCGCACATCCTGGCCGAACACAAGGATCGCGCACGGCAGTCCGGCATGGACGGCCACATGTCCAAGCCGGTCGAGCTGTCGCAACTGCGCGAGCTGGTCGAGTACTGGGTCGAGCAACGGGCCCGCAGTCAGACGGGCGCCGAACCGGACGATCAGGACCGCTATCAACAAAACTGACGCTTCCCCCGCCGCGGCCGCCTGATAGACTTGCCGCGTCCGCGTATGCCGCCACGAGCTCAAACCATGCTTCATGTGCTGTTCAGCGTTTATCTGAAGATGCTGGTGCTCTATAGCCCATTCTTCGTCCTGTCGTGCTTTATCAGCCTGAGCCGCGGTTATTCGCGCAAGGAACGCCGTTACCTGGCGTGGAAGATCGCCTTCGCCACGCTGGTCTCCAGTGTTCTGCTGTACCTGTTCGGCCGGGTCATTTTCGGTGTGTTTGGCATCACCGCCGACGCCTTTCGCATCGGCGCCGGCAGCGTGCTGTTCATTTCCGCCCTGGCCATGGCACAGGGTAAATCAGGCGTGCAGACCGACAACGTGCAGCAGGACGTGGCCATCGTACCCCTGACCATTCCTATCACCGTCGGGCCGGGGACTATCGGCGCGCTGTTGGTCATGGGCGTCAGCCAGCCCCATTGGGACGACAAGCTGACCGCCATCGTCAGCATCGCGCTGGCCAGTTTCACCGTGGGGGTGGTGCTTTATCTGTCCAACAGCATCGAACGTATCCTCGGCGATCAAGGCTTGCAGATTGTCAGCCGGCTGATGGGCTTGTTCGTTTGCGCACTGGCTGCGCAAATCATTTTCACCGGTATAAAGGGTTACCTGCTGCCCTGAAGCGCAAGCTGATCAAATGGGAAATTGCCGGATAGCGCGATCAGCGCCGCCAGCCAGCAGGCGGCGTATCTCATCGCGATAGCCGGCGAACACCCTGGGATCAAAACGATAAACCCCTCCCGTGATCCGCAGCAGCATCTCGCGTCGAGTTTCGGTCCAGAAATCGAAATCCCGGGTATCCACGGTGCCGGTCAGACGAATGCAACAGACCAGCAGGGTGATCTCACCGCTGGCGTCCAGCATGCAGGGGATCATCTGCAAACGTCCCAATTCCTGATTTCGGTTGCCCGTCATGAAAAACGTCTGCGCATAGCGATTGATCCTCAGCGCCGACCAGGCGGCCTGGGCCAGTTCGGCAAGCGCGCGCGACCCGGCCGAATCAATCACGTGGTAGCTGATCGAGTCGAGCTCTGGCGGGTGGAAAATCACCTGCGGTGTGTGGCGAATTGCGTTAACGAAACGCCATCCGCGCTGCTGTAACCGGGTCTGGTAGCGGAATATCCAGTTGGAGTATTCCTGCTGCTGGTCGTAATGGCGGCTGGCGAACCCGTCTGCGTGCGCAAGGCTGCCGAGAATGTCCTCGCGATCCTGCGGGCCAATCCCCTCATACAAGGAGACCAGGCTGGTGCCGACGATCGCGCCGCTTCCAGCGCTCATGATTCAAGGCCGTCGATGGGCAGAATCAGTTCCTCACGCCGGTCTTGCAGCGCCTCGGTAATTCGCTGCCTGAATGGCGAATAACGCAGATCATCCAGCACGTCAATCAGCCGCCAACATTTGATGTCGCCGACCAGTGAGTGCCTGGAGAGACGCTGGGCGAATGGATTTTCAGCGATCGGCTCGGTTGTTTCGAACGCCACACAGATCGACACCTTCTCCGCGTCGGGAAGCACGACACCCATCTGTAGCACCACCGATGCGGTCGCGATGACAGCACCTGTGTCATGGCAAGCGGCTTCAACGGATCGGCAAAGACTGTGCTTGAGCAACGCTGCTGCAGGAGCCGTCTGCGGTGAGGCGAACAACGACGCAATCAGATGTTCCAGCGTCGCTGCGGGCCACGGGTTCTGCCGCGCAGGCAATAACTCGTTGATGATATCCAGGGGCGAAAACGTCGGCGAATCGACCCATCCGCCCTCGACGCTTTCAAGGTCAAGGCGCAACCAGCCAAAGGTGGTCCTTGCCTTGAGCAAAGCGGCTTGCCACTGGCGGTGGTGAGTGAACTTGTTGAACTGCCTGTCCGCTGCCAGCTGTGCGTACAAGGTCGAAGCCATGACATCCTGCTTGATGCGGTCATGGGTAGAATCGGTGAACACCAACAGTTCCGGGCCGTTGATATAGGCCGCGTATATGTCCTGTTTCATGTAGGCAACTCCGCTAAAAAGGCCGCAAGACCGGCTGCGGCCCCACGCCTTAAATCGGAAATTCCTCAAATGCCGCATCGGCGGCGCTCGACAGCGCATTGCGCACCTGCTGACGGCGTTGCGCATAAAGTGACTGATTGAACACAAAGATATCGGCGCTTTGGTGAAGGTCGATCGATACCGAGTTCCAGTTGAAGAACAGGACGTTGCCTACGCTCAACGCTGTCCTGGCTTCCACTGCACCCACACTCAGCACGATGACGCCGTCCTGGCTTTCCCGGCAGCCGCCCACAAGGAAACGCGCGCCATTGGGCTTGGTGGTTCTGGAATCAAACAGCCGGAGGGGCTCGTCTTTGGTCTTAAGTGCCTCTACCGCCTGTTCCGCGATCTGCAACATCAGCGCACCGGCGCCGATGCCCGCGGCAGCAGCCGAAAGCGAGTTGGCAATCAGCTTCAGGCCGACCTTGTCCATGGTCAGCACCTGCTCCCTGCTGGAGTAGCTGGTGTAGGAGACATCCTGGGCAGTCCAATTCAGCGCCCTGGTCATGGCGCCACGGAAGGTCCTGTACCACTCGCCATTCTCGGTCACCAGGTCGTAGCGCTTGTCGGCGGCCAGGGTCGCATAGGTGAAACTGTCCAGAACGTCCTCACGAGCCTGCTGGCTCATGCCCTCGACAAAACCTATGACACCCTGGCCGGCAACTGCCGCGCTGGCTGGCGCCGTGGTCGTATTGGAGGAAAAACGCGCGGGAATATCGGCGGCCGGAATCGAGTCCAGCGAGGGAATGCCGGTCAGGTGGTTGATGAAAGCATCGTGGTTCATATTCAAATCCTTTTAAGTGAGCGTCCGTCCTGGACACAACAAACCCTACCTTCTTTTTGACGACGGCATTTACACGGCTACGGCAGGCCATCGAGCGAGCGCTTTGAAAAAAATGTAGGCGCGCCAATCGGGCACTCTTGCGCGATGCGCGTATGTCGGGGGCTGCAGGAGGGTTCCAGATTTGCCCTACGCGCAAGGGCAAGCTTCAGGAAAGCATTCGCTACGCGGGGGGACATCGCTTCTGCATGACAGGGATGCCAGTTACCCGAGTATTCGAAGCGCTTTCCCACAAGGCATGAGAGGGACCTCCGACGTAGAAAGCCCCCCCAAGTGCATCATTCGATCAATGGCCGGGCTTGAGTCCGTACCAACGTGGCGTGTACACCCACTGGCTTCCGTCTGCCCGTGCAAAGGTGGTGGTCAGCGATGAGCCCACCAGCACCATGGTTCGCATGTCCACCTGATCGGGCGTGAGTTCACCCAGGGTGGTGACGCGCAAGGTCTGGCCTGGACGGCCGATGTCACGGCCCAATGTCACCGGCGTTGCCGGGCTGCGATGCTGGCGGACGATTTCCAGTGCCCGCCCCAGTTGCCAAGGGCGAGAACGCGAGATCGGGTTGTAGAAGGCCAGCGCCAGATCAGCCTGACAAGCGAGATCAAGACGCTTTTCGATGATCTCCCATGGCTTGAGGTTGTCGGACAGCGACATCACGCAGAAGTCGTGACCCAACGGCGCGCCGGCCTGCGCTGCAGTTGCCAGCGAAGCCGAAACACCGGGCAGGATCTGCAGATCGACGCTGTGCCACCGCGCATCTTCGGACTCGTGCAGCGCTTCCAGGACCGCTGCTGCCATGGCGAACACGCCCGGATCGCCGGACGACACCACCACCACCGATCGCCCCTGCGCCGCCAGTTCGAAGGCATGGCGAGCGCGCTGCATTTCTTCGCGGTTGTCGGTGCAGTGCAGCACTTGATCGGCCCGGAAGGGGCCAGCCATGCGCACGTAGGTTTCATAACCCAGCACATCGTTGGCCCGCGCCAGTTCGGCTTTCACTGCAGGAATCATGAACGCTGCGGCACCGGGCCCAAGACCGATCACGGCCAACCGCCCACGGCCGCGGCCAATGTGTTCGATATCCAGAGGCTGAGGCGCGACCGCGATGGCAATGCCCTGCACCGGGCTGATCGGTGGCAGCAGTTGAGGCAACGCCCGCTGCGCCATTTCGCTCACCGATGCTTGCGCTGCGTAACGCAACGGCACGCCCAAGGCCTCGGCGGCCGCCTGCAAAACAGGATCGGCCATGTCGGTTTCACTGGCCAACAGGCAGGCGAGGGCCTGCACCGCGATGCGCGATTCATGCAACGCGGCTCGCACCCCATCAGCCAGATCCGCCACGCTCGCCTCGACCGCCACCAGCACGTTACGCGGGTAGATCAGCAGCTCATGGGCGGCCGGCTCGCGCTCGGCATGGCCCACGTGAATCGCCAACTGCGCATGCTCGTCCTCTGGCAGTTGCGCTTGGGCAAGCCAAGGCGCCGCACCTTCGATGCGCACGCTTTCGCCGGACAGCAGATCGGAGACGAAACGCTTGCCCAGCTCCAGATCCCCCAGCGCATAACCGCTCGGCGGGTTGAGCAGACAGGTGCCGAAACGCAGCTCGCCGCTGGTGGTGATGGCCGCATGGGTGTTCAAGGCCGCAGCGATCTTGCGCGCCATGACGTTCACGCCGCCCAGCCCGCCAAGCAGCGGCACCACGGCGCTGCCGTCTTCGGCCACGGCCAGCACCGGCGGCTCGGCGCCCTTCTCCAACAGCACCGGCGCCAGCGTGCGAATCACGATACCGGCGGCGCACAAGGCAATGATCGGCGTGTCCTGTTGGTACAACTGCCGCAGCGTCGCGCCAAACTCGCTGTAGCTGCGATCAGCGCCGTCCACACGTTCGGCCAGACCGTAAACCAGCGCATCCGGATACACCTGCTGGATGCGCCGCGCGGTGTTCAGCGCACCCTTGCCAAGGATCACGATGGCCGGGGCCTTGGGGTTGAAAGCGCCCATCAGCCTTGCCACCTTTGGCCGGGAACGATGATCAGCGAGAAGTACGGCGAGGAGGTCGGATCGACCTGCGCCAATGGCACGATCTTCTGGTTGCTCATGGTCGCGCGCTCGACGTACAGCGCGCGCTCCGCCAGACCGGTTTCCACCAGCACCTGACGCACTTTGGGCAGGTTGCGGCCCAGTTTCATGATCACCGCCGCGTCGGCGTCCACCAGCTTGCGTTTGAGCTCATCGGCCGAGAGCACGCCGGACAACACCGAAAGGCTTTGATTGCGGTACACCAGTGGCGCACCCAGCACCGAAGCGCCGCCAAGCATCGAGCAGACACCGGGCACGACTTGCGCCTCATAGCGCTCGGCGAGGCGATCGTGCAGGTACATGTAGGAGCCATAGAAGAACGGATCGCCTTCGCAGATGACCGCCACGTCGCGACCGGCATCCAGGTGCGCAGCGACGTCGAGGCTGGCGCTGTCGTAGAAATCGCTGATGATCTGCTCGTAGGACATCGGCGCGGGCAAGGCCTCGGTGGTCACCGGGTACACCAGCGGCATCAGCGTCTGCGCCTGCTGCAGGTGCGCCTCGATGATGCCGAAGGCGTTGCCTTTCTTGCCCTTGGCCACGAAATACGCCACTACCGGCGACTCGCGCAACAGACGCAGCGCCTTGACAGTGATGAGTTCAGGATCCCCGGGGCCCACGCCCAGGCCAATCAGACGGCCGCGAGCCTGCATCATTCGACCTCCGTGGCGAGAGCGTTGACCGCAGCTGCGGCCATGGCGCTGCCGCCACGTCGGCCCTGCATGATCACGTAAGGCACGCCGCGACTGTCGGCGGCGAGCATGTCCTTGGATTCGGCGGCGCCGACGAAACCCACCGGGAAGCCGAGAATCAGCGCCGGTTTTGGCGCGCCGGCGTCGATCATTTCCAACAGGTAGAACAGCGCGGTCGGTGCGTTGCCGATCACCACCACAGCGCCCTCAAGGTGCGGACGCCACAGCTCCAGCGCCGCCGCCGAGCGGGTATTGCCCAGCTCGCGCGCAAGCTCGGGCACGCCTTCATGCTTGAGGGTGCAGATCACCTGATTGTTGGCCGGCAGACGGGCGCGGGTCACGCCTTCGGCGACCATGTGCGCGTCGCACAGGATGGGGGCGCCAGCGGCCAGCGCCTGGCGTCCGGCGGTTCCGGCACCTGGCGAGAAACGCAGCCCCTCGACCGCATCGACCATGCCACAGGCATGGATCACCCGCACGGCGAGTTTTTCCAGGTCGGCCGGGATGCTCTCCAGCCGTGCTTCGGCACGAATGATCGCGAAGGAGTTGCGATAGATCTCCTGGCCGTCGCGGATGTAATCAATCATCGGTGTTGCTCCGTGAGTCGGCGGTCAACAACGCACCGACTGCTTCAATAGTGAGGTCACGTCCACGCAACTCGCCGAAAACCGGCTGATCTGCGTGGCGAAAATACAGGTCGTAATGGCCAGCGCGGACCGCCAGCAGAGTGACAGGCGCGGCATGGGCGGCGGCGCAGGAGCGGTTGCAGCCGCTCAGATGCACGGCCCGGCTGATGCCCCGCTGCTGCAAAAACGCCGCCAGCTGCAGCGCATCGGCCTTGGTGTCGGCCAGGCCCTTGCCACAGGCCGCAGAGCCAGTGCAGGCGATCATCTGCGACAGCGCCTGATCGGCGTCGCACAGCAGGCCCGCCGCTCGCAGACCGCGCAGTGCAGGGGCGGATCGATCATCCGCGACGTTGCGCAGCATCAGGCTCTGCCATGGGGTCATCACCAGCGTGCTGTCGCCATGCTCGATCGACAGCTTGGCGGCGTTGCGCAACATGGACGGACCCAAACGGCCCAAAGGCACGACTCCACCCACTGACACCAGCCCCGCCTGCGCCTGTGGATAAACGCCGATATGGGCGTTTGCCTGAATCGGCGCTCGACGCCAGGTGGTTATTTTCTGATCGACCCTGATCGACGTCGCCAATCGCCCTCGCAGGCGTTCAAGCCACTGCTCGGCAGGCATGTCCTGCAACAGATGACGCAGGCGGGTCTGCTCCGGCCGGGCATGTTCGAGAAACAGCTCCAGCACCGCAATCACCAGGTCATGTCCCGCCGCCAGCGCCACCGCAGCCAGCGGCGAATCGGCCGCCGGGCACCCGGCCAGGCCGAAACCGAGCAGCGTTTCGCCGTTCACCTTCAGCGCCGACAGCCACAGATCATGAGGATGTTCCAGCATCACCAGGCCTTCGCCGGCGTCCAGCGACAGGGCGAACTTGGGTGACAGTTCGTGGAAGCGCGGATGCTGTTCAAGCGTGTGCAGGATCTGCCCCGCCAACGGCCGAGCGTCGAACAACTGATGTGGATCGATGCCCGTCGTCGGGCTGAGCATCAGGTTGCGCACGTCGTCGCTGGCCGGGTTCTTCGGCCCCAGCCCGGCGTCCAGCAAGGCGCCGATCAGGCCATCATGGTCCGACCCGATGCCACGAATCTGCAGGTTGCCACGGTTGGTCGCCTCGATCACACCACCGGCGAAACGCTCGGCAGCCTCGGCCACGGCAAGCGCCTGTTCAGCCGAAATCACCCCGCCCGGCAGCTTGATCCGGCAGATGCCACCATCCAGCGCCGGGACAATACGCAACAACCCCGGACAAGCCGAGGGGCGTAGAGGCGCAGCGGGAATGCGAGCAGACAGCGGCTCGGTCAAGGGGTCACCTGGCGTGATCGGACTGGGCAAGTGGGAAACGAATGGTTACAGGCGGCGTATTATGCCTGCTTTGGCGGTGGGCATGAAAAGCCGGTCTGTCGAATGGTCGATGGCGGCAGAGTGTTGTGCAATCTGTAACCCTCCGGCTTGCCGGCGGTGACGTGCTTGAAAACGCTTGCGCCGGCAAGCCGGACTGCTACGGGGGATAGTGATTGGCTGCGGATAGGGGGTTACCAGAGCTTGCCGAGCAGGGCCAAAGCGGTGATGCCAGCAATGAATGCTGTCAAAGCAACTCTTTCGGGAATGCAAATCCATCGTCGCTGATGGGCAGAGATGCTGTTTACCTCATTTATATCCACCAGATATTGTTGTCGCAGAAGTTCGGTTGACGTCAGCGCCAGGTTCACCGCCACAAGTCGATAGCGTCGACCGACAAACCCCGAGTTATCCCAACAGCGCTTCGCATCAATCACGATACGACAGTTTTTTAGCCGTTCCTCTATTTCAGGAAGGATGAAGTATTTCACGTACACGTCTACGCAAAAGCTAACAACGCTTATAACGCCAGAGACGATGACGACTCCCCCTAAAAGGTCGTCATTCATCGTCAACCAACTCATACAGCCAGTTACCAATGTGCTCCCCCACTTTGCTATCTCCTGCTCCTCCCAACCATCCGCCAGCAGCTCCACCTGCGATACCACAAACCACCAGGCTGGCACCGCGACTGGGCCCGGCCATCCTGAAGCCCATCGATACTGCTGCCTTCGCGCCAATCCCTCCAATCGTAACGGACGTTGGAATCCCCACCATCATCTTCCCCACTTCCACAAACTTGGCCTTCGTACATTGCTGCTCACGCCCTGTGGAACACGCTTCGCCGATCTCCATCGCACCAGCGGCTATATCCAAAGCCACGCCGATCGCCGTCCCGCTGCTCAAAGTACGGGCGACGTTGTTGATGCGTTTGACGTTCCGGGCGTAGTGGGCGACCTCGCCCGAGCGCATGAAACGCTTGCTGGAAATACCCAGCATCTTCTTGATCGTCGAGTTCTTTTTAAGACCTGTCCCCCAGTGCCCGATACCCCGCAACTGGATGTAGGGATTGAGCCGATCAAACTTGGCCCTGGCGCCGTTGCCGTCAGGCAAGCTGTCTCGAAACGAGGAGAGATTCTGTTTTTCATCATTGATGAACGCTTAGGCTCCGGACATGCGCTCAGCATCCTTATCGGCTTCATGAGCGGCGCACGATAGGTTTGCGCTTTGGGCCGTGTCATTACACGTCCCGTGTAAATAGGCGCGATTACAGGATTTTCAGAAACGCCCCACAAGCCAGCTCCCAACGACCTCCAGAATGAAGCCGATTGGCCCTAACACGACGAGGCGCCAGCAGCGCGGTATCATGACGCCCTTATTCACAGATCGATCAAGGTAGGCACATGTCGCCGTGGCTGACAGTCGTGGGAATCGGTGAGGATGGCTACCAGGGGCTGGGCAAGAATGCCCGGCATGCTCTGTTGGCGGCGCGTCAGGTGTATGGCAGTTCGCGTCAGCTTGACCTGTTGCCGCCGTGCATTCAGGCCGAACGTCGTCAGTGGCCCAGTCCGTTCTCGTTGCAGCCGGTGCTGGAATTGCAGGGTGAACCGGTCTGCGTCCTGGCCAGCGGCGATCCGATGCTGTTCGGCGTCGGCGTGAGCTTGTCGAGGCAGGTGCCGGTCGCGCAGATGCGGGTGATTCCGGCGCCTTCATCCTATTCCCTGGCCGCCGCTCGCCTGGGTTGGCCGCTGCAGGATGTGGTGACGCTGTCGGTGGTCGCTCGGCCCTTGGCCGCTCTCAATGCACAGCTGCATCACGGCCTGCGCCTGCTGGTGCTGAGCAACGACGGCAGCAGCCCGGCGGCGATCGCAGCGCTGTTGCGCGAGCGTGGGTTCGGCCCGAGCCACATGACTGTGCTTGAACACCTTGGCGGCGAATCCGAACGGCGGGTGGACGGCATCGCCGACGATTGGTCGAATCCTCAAATCGCCGCATTGAATCTGCTGGCTATCGACTGCCGAGCAGCGCCGGACACCTTGCGGTTGTCACCGTTGGGCGGGCTGCCAGACGAGGCATTCGAGCATGACGGCCAGTTGACCAAACGTGACGTTCGCGCCATCACCCTGGCGCGTCTGGCGCCGCTTCCCGGCCAGCTGCTGTGGGACGTCGGCGCAGGCTGTGGCTCCATCGGCATCGAATGGATGCGCGCCCATCCCACCTGCCGCGCGCTGGCGATCGAGTCCGATGAAGGCCGCCAGCAGCTGATCGAATTCAACCGTGACGCGCTGGGCGTGCCCGGGCTGCAACTGGTACGCGGCAGGGCCCCCGACGCGCTGCAAGGGCTGGAGGCACCGGATGCGATTTTCATTGGCGGCGGCGTCACCCGTGAGGGCGTGCTGGAACGGTGCTGGCAGCAACTGCGCCCCGGAGGAAGACTGGTCGCCAACGCGGTCACGCTGCAAAGCGAGGCGGCACTGGTCAACTGGCGCGAGCAGCATGGCGGTGAGCTGACCCGTATCCACCTGGCACACTCCAAACCGCTGGGCGAATTCGACACCTGGCGTCAGGCGCTGCCGATCACGCTACTCGAAGCGATCAAGCCCTGATGCGCGAAGAGACCGCCGAGCAACCGGCGCCCCTGCGCAGCGGCCTGACCACCGGCAGCTGCGCCACCGCGACGGCGCTGGCGGCCGCCCGCCTGCTGCTGGCCGCAGAGATCAACGACGCCATCGAAATCACCTTGCCCAAGGGCAAACAGGTGCAGATGCGTCTGGAGTTCTGCCGACTGATTGCCGACGGCGCGGAGGCAGGCACGATCAAGGACGCTGGCGATGACCCCGACGTGACGCACGGCGCACTGCTGTATTCGCGCGTGCGCCTGATTCCGGCGCCTGGCGTGGTTTTCGTCGCGGGCCCAGGCGTTGGCACCGTGACCCGGCCAGGCCTGGTACTGGGCGTCGGCGAGCCGGCAATCAACCCCGTTCCACGGCGAATGATGACTGAACACATGACACGCCTGGCTGCGCAATCGGGCTATGACGGCGGGTTTGAAATAACGGTCTGCGTGGACAAGGGCGAAGAGCTTGCGCTCAAGACCATGAACCCGCGCCTGGGTATTCTCGGCGGGCTGTCGATTCTGGGTACCAGCGGCATCGTCCGGCCGTTTTCCTGCGCCGCCTACATCGCCTCGATTCACCAGGGCATCGACGTGGCCAAAACCAATGGCTACCTGCACATCGCCGCCTGCACCGGCAACGCCAGCGAAGACACCATGCGCAGCGTCTACAACCTGCCCGATATCGCCCTGATCGAAATGGGCGACTTCGTCGGCGCGGTACTCAAGCATCTGCGCAAAGTGCCTGTGGATAAACTCAGCCTGTGCGGCGGCTTCGGCAAGATCAGCAAACTGGCGGCCGGTCATATGGACCTGCACAGTCGCCATTCCAGCATCAACCTGGAGCAACTGGCGCAATGGGCGGCGGATGTGGGTGCCGACGCCGACCTGCAACAGAGC
Source organism: Pseudomonas sp. NPDC087358 (assembly GCF_044900785.1). Lineage (NCBI taxonomy): Bacteria > Pseudomonadati > Pseudomonadota > Gammaproteobacteria > Pseudomonadales > Pseudomonadaceae > Pseudomonas > Pseudomonas sp. NPDC087358. Next base: position 335,529 of record NZ_JBJDOA010000006.1, on the reverse strand, counting down.
ATTCGTGAAGCCAACACCAGTCAGCAGGCGCTGGCCATGGCGGCGGCGCAGGGTGTGGCACTGGGTGATGCGGTCTGCCAGCACGCGCTGGATTTCGCTCGCAGCGTGGTGCCGGCGCAGGTTCAAGTGGAAGTGTTCGCCATCGACCGTCAGGGCGGTGTCGTCGGTCGTGCGGGGGCTTTTTCGTGAAGCGGGTGCTGCTGCTTGGCGGGGTGACCGAAGCGCTGGCCATCGCTCGCACCCTGGGCGCGGAGCATATCTATAGCCTGGCGGGCGTGGGGCGGGTGCCGAGTGATTTGCAGTGCCAGGTGCGTGTGGGGGGTTACGGCGGCGCCGAAGGGTTGGCGCAGTTCGTCCGCGATGAAGGCATCCATCTGATTCTCGACGCAACTCACCCCTACGCCGCGCAAATCAGCCATAACGCCGCTGCCGCTGCGCGCCTGACCGGCATCCCTTGCTGGGCGCTGCGTCGTCCCGCCTGGCACGCCGGGCCGGATGACGACTGGCGTGAAGTTTCAGGCTGGGCGCAGCTGATCACCGCCCTCGCCCCTTTCGAACGCCCATTGTTCACACTCGGGCGCGAACCCTTGCAGCATCTGCATGAAATCCCCGATCACCAGTTCTGGACCCTGCGCGCACTCGACGTCTATCCCGGCAACGACCGCTGCGAAGTCATAGGCGCGCGTGGGCCGTTTAACCTGGAAAATGAGCGCGCACTGTTCGAGCGTCGCAAGATCGATGTGCTGATCAGCAAGAACAGCGGCAGCAGCGCCACCGAGCCCAAGCTTGAAGTGGCACGCGAGCGCGGGATACCGGTGCTGGTATTGAAAAGGCCGGAACTGGCCGGCGTGGATCGGGAGTTTCTGGGGGTGGGGAAAGTGCTGGAGGCTTTAGCGACATTCTCAGTTAACGCATAAATATATAGCGCACAGGGAAAGCTGGCCGGCGAGAAAACCGGGCTTATCTAAGAAGCTGATGGGCAAGTCAGGACAAACCGCAGACATCAAGTGCGCCAGAACCTTGATCGCTGACTACAAGGCCGCAAAAAAGCAAACACATGAGCGAGGCATCTGATGGCTCTTACCCGTAGCTACAAACACACGATCAACGAGAGGATCCAGCAAGATCCGGCATTTGCTCAGGGCCTGCTGGATGAAGCCGCAACGCTTTTTCTCAATGGCGAGCCGGAAGTTGCTCGAGTCATTCTTCGTGATCTGGTCAACGCAACCCTCGGCTTCGAACAATTGGCACGCGAGACCGACAAACCCAGCAAAAGCCTTCATCGCATGCTTTCGGCCAGTGGGAACCCCAGCATGGATAACCTGGCAGCCATTTTCGCGGCAATGCGTTCCTGGCTAAACGTCGATATCGAGGTGCACGCCGTTCCGTTCCAGTGACCCCGCGACACATCGCCGCACCCCAACTTTTTACATCTCAGGGCCATTCAGGCTAAATGGCCGGCATGAAAGAACAACAAGAGAAGATCATCAGCCTCAAGCGACGCCGGGCCTTTGCCTGGGTTGCCTGCTTTGCGCTGCTGTTTGGCATGCTGGCGATGCCCATGACCCCGACCATGCCGCGCACACAGGGCGAGCAGCTCGTGTGGGGGAATTTCTGCACAGGAACGGGCACGCAACGGGTTGCGACACCGCTGGGCCTGGTCAGCAGGGTCAGTCAGCGTGTTCCCGACAACGGTGACCATTCCACGATGCAACATTGCCCGTGTTGTTCCGGGTCTCTGTCCCTGGTGGCTATTGCGAGCGGCCCCGCCTTCGGTTCATTCACAATCTTCGAACCGATCCGTTTCCCGACCGCCGTCCTGGTTTTCCACGCGCCACCGCGCCTGCTGTGGCCCAGCCTCAACCCCCGGGCTTCACCTCGCGTCTGATCGTTCGTTCGCGCCGTATATGCGTATCTGAATGGATTGGAGGCTCGTTGCCATGTTGAAAAGAATCACGCTGACAAAAACCTTCCTGCTGGCGCTATGGCTGTTGCCCGCCTGCTACGTTGCCGCTCATGAGTATGTAAAAGACCATCTGACGGTGGCGCAACCCTGGTCGATGGAGCTGCCACCCAATGCGCCCACCGTTGCGGCGTATTTCGTGATCGGCAATCAGGGCACCGAGCCTGACCGGCTGACCGGTGTCGACAGCCCCGTCGCCGGCGAAGCGCAATTGCACGAGCACGTGCATAAGGACGGCCTGATGAAGATGCAGCAGGTGCAGACCGTGGAAATCCCCCCTGGCGGCGCCGTGACCTTCGCGCCTATGGCGTATCACGTGATGCTGCTCGATCTAAAAGACCGTTCGAAACTGACCGAGGGCCAGAGCTTCCCGTTGACCCTGCACTTCGAGAAGGCCGGTGACTTGACCGTTGAGATCATGGTGCACAAGCAGGCACCTGACGCAGCCCCGGCACACGCCCATTGAGCGACCCTGACCATCGAAGCTGAACGCCATTGAGCCGTCTGTTCGCGACACGCAGCGGATCTGCCAACGCCCCCCGTAAGACACAGGGTGCATGGCTGAGCCTGTTCGCCATGCTGATGATTTTCATCGGCCCGCTGGTGTCTCAGTCGATGCCGATGGAGCATCACAACGGCATGTCGATGGCGGCGTCGATGTCCGCCGACATGGACATGGCCGCCTCGATGGACATGGGCGCCGGCGACCACAGCCAGCACCAAAAGGCCGACACAAACGCGGATCCCGATCATGTGATCTGGGCTAAGTGCGGGTACTGCACGCTCTTGTTCAGCTGCCCGGCACTGACCCAGACCCTGGCCGTCGTCGCCCCCATCCCGCCCAGACCCGCCGACTTCTATAACGCCCTGCCGCAGTCAGGACACGGGCAGCACAACATATTCCCCAATGCCCGCAGTCGCGCGCCGCCGTTCTCGTCAGTAGTCTGAAGCCGCAAAAAAATCCGCACCCCGTTGACCGCCACCTGGCCGTCGATGCGCTGCGTCGTGTTTTCCCCTGACGGGAGCGTTGCACCTTGTCCAAACCAAACGTGTCGTTCTATAGCCTGGCCTGGCGCTGGCATTTCTATGCCGGCCTGTTCGTCGCGCCTTTCATGATCCTGTTGTCGCTGACCGGGATCGTCTACCTGTTCAAACCCCAGCTGGACTCGCTGATGTACAGCGACCTGCTGACCGTTACGCCAGCGCATCACCTGCTCAGCGCCGACGCGCAGCAACAGCGGGTGCATGAGGCTTATCCCGAGGCGCTGATCAGCAAATACCTGCCGCCGGTCAACGCCCAGGGCAGCGCGCAGTTCGTGCTGAAGCAGGATGGGCGCGAAATGAATCTGTTCATCGACCCGTACAGTGGCAAGGTCCTTGGCAGCCAGGACGCCAAAAACAACCTGCAGGCCATGGCCCGTGAGCTGCATGGGGAACTGATGATTGGCACCGTTGGTGACCGGCTGGTGGAGCTGGCAGCCGGCTGGGGCATCGTGCTGGTAATCTCCGGCCTGTACCTGTGGTGGCCGCGCGGTCGCTCGCCAGCGGGTGTGCTCTGGCCACGGGTCAGTGCGCGTGGACGCGTGCTATGGCGTGACCTGCACGCCGTGACCGGTTTCTGGGGTTCTGTGGCGTTGCTGTTCATGCTGCTCAGCGGCATGACCTGGACCGGCATGTGGGGCAAGGTCTACGCCGATGTCTGGAACACCTTTCCAGCGGCAATGTGGAACCAGGTGCCCAAGTCCGACAAACAGGCGGGCGACCTGAACAACGCAAGCGTGCAGACCGTGCCGTGGGCCATGGAAAACACGCCCATGCCTGTGTCCTCCGGCGATCATGCCGAGCACATGAACCATGGCAGCATGTCCAGTGCGCCGGCAGCGCCGTCGATCTCTCTGCAACGGGTGGTGGACATCGCCCGCGAGCGCAACATCGAACCTGGCTACAGCATCACGGGGCCGAAAACCGCCGACGGCGTGTTCACCGTTTCGGTGTTCGCTGACGATCCACGCAAAGATGCGACGCTGCACGTGGATCAGTACAGCGGCAAGGTGCTGGCGGACGTGCGCTACGCCGATTACAGCACGGTCTCGAAAGCGACCGAGCTGGGTGTGATGCTTCATGAAGGCAAGATGTTTGGCTGGATGAACCAGCTGCTGATCCTGTTCATCTGCCTGATGGTGCTGCTCAGCTCGGTCAGCGGGCTGGTGATCTGGTGGAAACGTCGTCCGCAAAACCGCTTTGGCGTTCCGCCGCTGCGCCACGACCTGCCACGCTGGAAAATCGCGACCGCTGTGATGCTTTTGCTGGGGATTGCCTTCCCGCTCGTCGGGATTTCCATGCTGGCAATATGGTTGCTCGATCGGATAGCCCTTTCGCGCTTTGCCAAATCGACGGCAACAGCTTAGATTGCGTCCTGCGGGGCCTGGAACCTTCTTGGGTGGTTTAGTGATGAATTCCTCCTCATTTCGGGTCCCAGGCCCCGCTCTTTTTTTCGTCGTCGAATAGGCCGCTTTCGCCCAGTGGATTGGGAGTCGCCGGGCGACGCTTCACCTTGCCAGCGAGCTGTCGGTAAGCGGCAGTAAAACCTTCAGATTCGCAGTCCCCTGACACCACGCTGTCGCCTGATATCACTGCCGCTTCGCGCCAGATCGCGAGCAACCCACACGCTTAAGGCCTGCGGCCAGAATCAAAGGCGCTCGCAAGAAACCTGTCAGCTCAGACAACTTTCGCACCACATCAGCGCGTGCGCCGCACCCTCCCTCCTGCCCCATCCCAGATTGGTGCAAAGCGCCGTTTGAAGGCGACGTTTTCATTCCATTTTGCGACGTTTGCGGCCTTGGCCCAGCCTTTGCTAATGCCTTAGCAGACTCAACCTGTGCACCGCCAACAGCCGTCATTACTAAAAAATCAAAGAATGGAGCTAACCAATGAAGCGTCGCAGTTTGCTTAAAGCGTTCACCTTGTCTGCATCGATCGCAGCAATGGGCATGACCTGGACCGTTCAGGCCGCCGAAACCATCAAGGTCGGCATTCTGCATTCTCTGTCCGGCACCATGGCCATCTCCGAGACGTCGCTCAAAGACATGGCGCTGATGACCATCGACGAAATCAACGCCAAGGGCGGCGTCAATGGCAAGAAGCTTGAGGCGGTAGTGGTGGACCCGGCTTCCAACTGGCCGCTGTTCGCGGAAAAAGCACGTCAACTGATCACTCAGGACAAGGTCGCTGTGGTGTTCGGTTGCTGGACGTCGGTGTCGCGTAAATCGGTGCTGCCGGTGTTCGAAGAACTCAACGGCTTGCTGTTCTACCCGGTGCAGTACGAAGGTGAAGAGATGTCGCCGAACGTGTTCTACACCGGCGCGGCGCCTAACCAGCAGGCCATTCCTGCGGTCGAGTACCTGATGAGCGAAGACGGCGGTGCGGCCAAGCGCTTCTTCCTGCTGGGCACCGACTACGTCTACCCACGCACCACCAACAAGATCCTGCGTTCGTTCCTGCACTCCAAAGGCGTGAAGGACAGCGATATCGAAGAGGTCTACACCCCGTTCGGCCACAGCGATTACCAGACCATCGTGGCCAACATCAAGAAATTCTCGGCCGGCGGCAAGACCGCTGTGATTTCCACCGTCAACGGCGACTCCAACGTCCCCTTCTACAAGGAACTGGGTAACCAGGGCCTGAAGGCCACCGACGTACCGGTCGTGGCGTTCTCGGTCGGTGAAGAAGAGCTGCGCGGTGTGGACACCAAGCCGCTGGTGGGCAACCTGGCGGCCTGGAACTACTTCGAATCGGTCAAGAATCCGGTCAACACCAAGTTCGTCGCCGACTGGAAAGCCTATGCCAAGGCCCACAACCTGCCGAACGCCGACAAGGCTGTGACCAACGACCCGATGGAAGCCACCTACGTGGGTATCCACATGTGGGCTCAGGCGGTCGAGAAAGCCAAGTCCACCGACGTGGATAAAGTCCGCGAAGCCATGGCCGGCCAGACCTTCGCTGCGCCGTCCGGTTTCACCCTGGAAATGGACAAGACCAACCACCACCTGCACAAGCCGGTGATGATCGGCGAGATCAAGGCCGATGGTCAGTTCAACGTCGTCTGGAAAACCAAGGAGCCAGTCCGCGCTCAGCCTTGGAGTCCGTTCATTCCGGGCAACGACAAAAAGCCTGACTATGCGGTGAAGAGTAACTGACACCAGCCCCTGATGGTTCCCACGGCCCCCGTGGGAACCATGCCTTGGGCGCTCCGCGTCCGTACCGGATGACGCAGAGCGTCAGGGGATGCATTCCCACGCAGAGCGTGGGAACGATCAGCATCTGCTGCATGGCCGCGAGGTCATGCGGGTGCTTCCAGGACACCGATATGCCCAGATCTCTCTACCACCTCATTCTCACCCTGTGCCTGTTGCTGCCTGTCGCAGCGCATGCCAGCGATGCCGGGGACTTTGTCGCCGCAGAATCTTCGCAACGCGCCGAGCTGCTCGAAACCTGGGCGGCCAAGCCCGATCCTGCGCGCGTTGAGCTGCTGGTTGCCCTGAAGGATGGCCGCGTGGCCGCCGACAGCAGCAACCGCGCATTCATTCAGAACGGCGACGCCTTCACCGCCGTCGACCCGAGCGCCCCGGCACTGGCCGACGCGCCAAACCCTGACGAGCCGCAAGCGATCAGCCTGAACAATCGCCTGCGCGGTCTGGTGGACACGGCACTGGCCAGCCATCAATTGCTGGCAACTGACGCCAAATTGCGACTGGCTGCGGCGCTGACCCTGCAAAAAAGCGCACGCCCGGCGCAACTGCCACTGCTTATGCAGCAGGTTGCCAGCGAGAAGGACGACGCCGTGCATTCGGCCCTGAGCCTGGCACTGGCCAATCTGCAACTGGTCGACAGCAGCCCGACCGTACGTCTGGCGGCAGTGCGGCTGCTGGGTGAAACCGGCGATCCACTGGCCCGCACCCGCCTGGAGACCTTGCTCGAACCCAACGTCGAAACCGACCCCACTGTGCGCCTGGCGGCAGAGACCAGCCTGGCTCAGGTCAAACGCAAATTGATGATCGGCGAAGTGATCGGCCAGGTATTCAGCGGTATCTCGCTGGGTTCGATCCTGCTGCTGGCGGCGCTGGGCCTGGCAATCACCTTCGGCCTGCTGGGCGTGATCAACATGGCCCACGGCGAGATGCTGATGCTGGGTGCCTACGCCACTTATGTCGTACAGATCATGTTCCAGCGCTACGCCCCGGGCGCCATCGAGTTTTACCCGTTGGTGGCGCTACCGGTGGCGTTCTTCGTCACGGCCTGCATCGGCATGGCCCTGGAACGCACGGTCATCCGCCACCTCTACGGCAGACCGCTGGAAACCCTGCTGGCGACCTGGGGCATCAGCCTGATGCTGATCCAGCTGATCCGCGTGGTGTTCGGCGCGCAGAACGTCGAAGTGGCCAACCCCGAATGGCTCTCCGGCGGTTTCCAGGTGCTGCCCAATCTGGTGTTGCCGTACAACCGCATCATCATCATTGGCTTCGCGCTGTTCGTGGTGGTGCTGACCTGGCTGCTGCTGAACAAGACCCGCCTGGGCCTGAACGTGCGCGCCGTGACCCAGAACCGCAACATGGCCGCCTGCTGCGGCGTGCCCACCGGACGCATCGACATGATGGCTTTCGGGCTCGGTTCCGGTATCGCCGGGCTCGGTGGCGTGGCGCTCAGCCAGATCGGCAACGTCGGTCCTGACCTGGGCCAGAGCTACATCATCGACTCGTTCCTGGTGGTGGTGCTCGGCGGCGTCGGACAACTGGCGGGCAGCGTGATGGCGGCCTTCGGGCTGGGCATCGCCAACAAGATTCTCGAACCGCAAATCGGCGCAGTGCTGGGCAAGATCCTGATCCTGGCGCTGATCATTCTGTTTATCCAGAAACGTCCGCAAGGCCTCTTCGCGCTCAAAGGACGGGTGATCGACTGATGAACCAGCCCCTGATGCTTACCGCCGCGCAACGCGCTGGCACCAAAGTCACGATCGCGGTGGGGGTTGTCGTCCTTGCCCTGCTGATCGCCCTGCCGCTGCTGTCGTTGTTGCCTGAAAGCAACAGCCTGCAGGTATCGGCCTACACCCTGACGCTGGTCGGCAAGATTCTGTGTTACGCCATCGTCGCCCTGGCGCTGGATCTGGTCTGGGGTTATGCAGGCCTGTTGTCGCTGGGCCACGGCCTGTTTTTCGCGCTGGGCGGCTACGCCATGGGCATGTACCTGATGCGTGAAGCCTCCGGTGACAGCCTGCCGGCGTTCATGACCTTCCTGTCGTGGACCGAGCTGCCGTGGTACTGGGTCGGCACCGAGCACTTCCTCTGGGCCATGTGCCTGGTGGTGCTGGCGCCGGGTCTGCTGGCGCTGGTATTCGGATTCTTTGCCTTCCGCTCGCGGATCAAGGGCGTGTACTTCTCGATCATGACCCAGGCCCTGACCTTCGCCGGGATGTTGCTGTTCTTCCGTAACGAAACCGGCTTTGGCGGCAACAACGGCTTTACCAACTTCCGCAGCATTCTGGGCTTCAGCATCACCTCCCAAGGCACGCGCGCGGTGCTGTTTTTGCTCACCGTCGTATTGCTGGTCGGCAGCCTGTTCGTGGGCTGGCGTCTGGCGCGCAGCAAATTCGGTCGGGTGCTGACGGCGGTGCGCGACGCCGAGAACCGCCTGATGTTCTGCGGTTACGACCCACGGGGTTTCAAGCTCTTCGTCTGGGTCTTGAGCGCCGTGATATGCGGCCTGGCAGGCGCGCTGTACGTGCCGCAAGTGGGGATCATCAACCCCAGCGAAATGTCGCCGACCAACTCCATCGAAGCCGCCGTCTGGGTCGCCCTGGGCGGTCGCGGCACGCTGATCGGTCCATTGCTGGGCGCAGGCGTGGTCAACGGCATGAAGAGCTGGTTCACCGTGGCCTTCCCGGAATACTGGCTGTTCTTCCTCGGCGCGCTGTTCATTGTGGTGACGTTGTACCTGCCCAAAGGCGTGATTGGCCTGATCAAGAAAAGGGGCGACCAATGAAAAGCACACCGACTCCCGCATTCGATCCGGAGCTGGATCCTACCCTCCATCCGAACAGCGACGCCGGCACCAGCCGCGACGCCATCGGTCTGGGTCAAGTCGCTGGCAAGGGCCTCAATACGCTGCACGGCACGATCCTGACCCTGGAAAACATCAGCGTCAGCTTTGACGGCTTCAAGGCCCTCAACGATCTGAACCTGTACATCGGCGTGGGCGAATTGCGCTGCATCATCGGCCCCAACGGAGCGGGCAAGACCACGCTGATGGACGTGATCACCGGCAAGACGCGGCCGAGTCACGGCAGCGCCTGGTTCGGCGAAACGCTGGACCTGACCAAGATGAGCGAAGTGCAGATCGCTCAGGCCGGCATCGGTCGCAAGTTCCAGAAACCCACGGTGTTCGAGGCGCTAAGCGTGTTCGAAAACCTCGAACTGGCGCAGAAGACCGACAAGTCGGTGTGGGCCAGCCTGCGCGCCAGACTCAGTGGCGAGCAGCGCGACAGCATCGATGCAGTGCTGGAAACCATCCGCCTGACAGCCTCAAGGGATCGCCCGGCAGGACTGCTGTCCCACGGTCAGAAGCAGTTTCTGGAGATCGGCATGCTGCTGGTCCAGGACCCGCAACTGCTGCTGCTCGACGAGCCGGTGGCGGGCATGACCGATGCCGAAACCGAGTTCACCGCCGAACTGTTCAAGACCCTGGCCGGCAAGCACTCGCTGATGGTGGTCGAGCACGACATGGGCTTCGTCGGCACCATCGCCGATCACGTCACCGTGCTGCACCAGGGCAGCGTGCTGGCCGAGGGCTCGCTTGAAGAAGTGCAGGCCGATGAACGGGTGATCGAGGTTTATCTGGGACGGTAACTCAGCGAAACGGTTGCTGATCGTTCCCACGCTCTGCGTGGGAATGCATCCCATGACGCTCTGCGTCAAAAAGCGGACGCAGAGCGTCCATCGCGGCATTCCCACGCAGAGCGTGGGAACGATCACAGGGGAGAATTCGAACATGCTTCAAGTTGAAAAGCTTCACCAATACTACGGCGGTAGCCACATCCTGCGCGGGCTGTCATTTGACGTGAAAGTCGGCGAGGTCACTTGCCTGCTGGGCCGTAACGGTGTGGGCAAGACCACGCTGCTCAAAGTACTGATGGGCCTGCTCCCCGCCAAAGAGGGTGCGGTGCAGTGGGAGGGCAAACCGATCACCGGATTCAAGCCGCACCAGCGCGTGCACTCGGGCATCGCTTACGTGCCACAGGGCCGGGAGATATTCGGTCGGCTGACGGTGGAGGAGAACCTGCTCATGGGCCTGTCGAGATTCCCCGGCTCCGAAGCCAAGGAAGTCCCGGCATTCATCTACGAGCTGTTCCCGGTGCTGCTGCAAATGAAGCAGCGTCGTGGCGGTGACCTGTCCGGCGGCCAGCAACAACAGCTGGCAATCGGTCGCGCGCTGGCCAGTCGTCCTCGCCTGCTGATTCTCGATGAGCCTACCGAGGGAATCCAGCCTTCGGTGATCAAGGAAATCGGCGCGGTGATCAAGAAGCTGGCCGCCCGTGGCGACATGGCAATCCTGTTGGTCGAGCAGTTCTACGATTTTGCCGCCGAGCTTGCCGATCAGTACATTGTCATGTCCCGTGGCGAGATCATTCAGCAAGGTCGCGGTGAGAACATGGAGGCCGAAGGTGTGCGTGGTCTGGTCACCATTTGATGCACCGATCGGCTAAGGTAGACGCCTTCGAAACACGATAACGAGCACTATGAATCTTCCTGCCCACCCCGCCCTGTTCACGCCCAGCTGGCACGCCGAGCTGGAGCTGGGCTATGGGCGTTTCGGCGATACCACACGCCCGACCCAGCGCCGCCACAAAGGCCCGTTGCGGGTGCAGAAACACCTGTACGCCGAAGGCCCGCAGGTCTGCCAGCACATCATCGTTCACCCGCCCGGCGGCATTGCCGGCGGTGATCGGCTGGACATCGGCGCCAGCGTCGGCCCCGGAGCCTGGGCGCAACTGACCAGTCCGGGAGCCGCCAAGTGGTACCGTGCGGCAGGCCCCGCTTATCAACAGCTAGACTTGAAAGTCGCTGCCGGCGGCACGCTGGAATGGCTGCCGCAGGAGACCATTGTGTTCAGCCAGGCCAAGGCCGAGCTGACCACGCGCATCGATCTTCAAGGCGATGCGCGGTTGCTCTACTGGGACGTGGTGGCGCTGGGGCGTCCGGCCAGTGGCGAGCGTTTCGATCAGGGCCACTTCCAGGCGCACCTGGATATCCGCCGGGACGGCACGTTGCTGTGGCACGAACGTCAGCGCATCACAGGGGATGACGGTTTGCTGGACTCACCCATCGGGCTGGACGGCAAGCCGGTGTTCGCAACGCTGATCATGACCGGCGAAATAGACGCCCTGTTGATGGAGCGCTGTCGCGAACTGGCTGAGCATTCGCCGGTACGCGGTGACCTCAGCCAGTTGCCGGGCCTGATCATCGCCCGCTGCCTGGCCGACGAAGCCCTGCATGCCCGGGCCTGGCTGATCGAATTATGGAAGCTGCTGCGCCCTGCCCTGCTCGGCCGAGAGGCGCTGGCGCCGAGGATCTGGAGTACGTGATAAGCCGCGTCGGCCCATTCGCGAGCAAGCTCGCTCCTACAGAGGCGCAGCGCATGACCTGTAGGAGTGAGCTTGCTCGCGATTGCCGTGTGTCAGGCACTACATCAGCGTCTGACAGACATCGCGAGCAAGCTCACTCCTACCAGGGACACAGCAGTTTCACCCTATTCAGTTATTTGAAACGGAAAAGAACATGGATCTGACGCCACGCGAAAAAGACAAGATGCTGATCTTCACCGCCGGGCTGGTTGCCGAGCGCCGGCTGGCACGGGGCTTGAAGCTCAATTACCCCGAAGCCATGGCCTTCATCTCCGCCGCCCTGCTCGAAGGCGCGCGGGATGGGCAGACGGTTGCCGAGCTGATGCACTACGGCACCACCCTGCTCAGCCGTGAACAAGTGATGGAAGGCATCCCGGAAATGATCCCGGAAATCCAGGTGGAGGCCACCTTCCCGGATGGCACCAAGCTAGTCACCGTGCACCAGCCGATTGCTTGAGACACCTTTTGAACAAGTGAAAACGAACATGACCCATACGATTCGTGACGCACTGCTGACTGACATGCCTGCCGTGCTCGACATCTACAACGACGCCGTGCTCCACACCACGGCGATCTGGAATGAACAACCGGTGGACCTGGCGAACCGCGAAGCCTGGTTTGCCGCCCGGCAGACCCAGGCCTATCCGATTCTGCTGGCGGTGGATGAGGCCAATCAGGTGCTGGGCTATTCCTCGTTCGGCGACTGGCGCCCTTTCGAAGGCTTTCGTCACACCGTCGAGCACTCGGTCTACGTCCGCGCCGATCAGCGTGGCAAGGGTCTGGGGCCACTGCTGATGAAAGCCCTGATCGAACGCGCCCGAGCCTGCGACAAGCACATGATGGTTGCGGCCATCGAAAGCGGCAATGCCGCTTCGATCGCCCTGCACGCCCGTCAGGGCTTCATCAGCACTGGACAAATGCCCCAGGTGGGTACCAAGTTCGGGCGCTGGCTGGACCTGACCTTCATGCAACTGGACCTGTCGCCGGGCGCTTCGGCACCTGCCTCGCAAGCGCCCGTCTCAACAACCGTGGCCTGATTTTCTTTCTGAAAGGATGCCTGCTCATGAACGCTGCACAGATACGCCGCGTCACCACCGAGAGCTTCGCCCACTATCGCCATGGCCTGGCGCAACTGTTGATGGATGCGGTTCATCGCGGGGCATCCGTCGGCTTTATGGCTGACCTCACCACCGAGCAGGCCCTGGCCTGGTGCGACGGCGTCAAGGCGCAAGTCGAGCAGGGCGATGTGCTGTTGTGGGTGGTGGTGCAGGAGGAGCAGGTGCTGGCCACTGTGCAGTTGGCCCTGTGCCAGAAGCCCAATGGGCTGAACCGCGCAGAGGTGCAGAAGCTGTTGGTCTCGCATGGCGCACGTCGGCGCGGCCTGGCCACCCAACTGATGCAGGCCGTGGAGCAGGCGGCTCAACAACTCAAGCGCGGCATGCTGCATTTGGACACCCTGGACGGCTCCGTCGCCGAAGACTTCTACCAATCGCAGGGTTACAAGCTGTCCGGCAAGATCCCGGATTACGCCTGCAACCCGGACGGCGAGTATCACGCTACCGCCATCTACTACAAGTTACTGTCGAGGAAGAGCGCATGATTCCTGGTGAATATCAGATCCAGCCCGGTGATATCGAGATTAACGCCGGTCGCCGGACAATCACCCTCAGCGTCGCCAACAGCGGCGACCGGCCGATTCAGGTGGGCTCGCATTTCCATTTTTTCGAAACCAACGACGCCCTGACCTTCGACCGCGCCGCCAGCCGCGGCATGCGCCTGAACATCCCGGCCGGCACCGCCGTACGCTTCGAGCCGGGGCAGGGGCGCGAGGTTGAGCTGGTGGATCTGGCAGGGTTGCGGCGGGTGTTCGGCTTTGCCGGGCGGGTGATGGGCGATCTCTGATCTGCGTCGCCAGAAGTCATACCTGATCGTTCCCACGCTGTGCGTGGGAACGCCTGACTGGACGCTCGGCGTCCGTTGTTGTGACGCAGCGCGTCACGAGATGCGTTACCACGCAGAGCGTGGAAACGATCATTGAACCTCAAGGCATGTACATGAAAATTTCCAGACAAGCCTACGCCGACATGTTCGGCCCTACCGTCGGCGACCGTGTGCGCCTGGCGGACACCGAGTTGTGGGTGGAGGTCGAAAAAGACTTCACCACTTACGGCGAGGAAGTGAAATTCGGCGGCGGCAAGGTCATTCGCGACGGCATGGGCCAGGGTCAGTTGCCTGCTGCAGAAGTGGTCGACACCCTGATCACCAACGCGCTGATCATCGATCACTGGGGCATCGTCAAGGCCGACGTCGGCCTCAAGGACGGCCGCATCGCCGCCATCGGCAAGGCCGGCAACCCGGATATCCAGCCAGGCGTCACCATCGCCATCGGTGCCGCCACCGAAATCATTGCCGGTGAAGGCATGATCCTTACCGCAGGCGGCGTCGACACGCACATCCACTTCATCTGCCCGCAGCAGATCGAAGAAGCCCTGATGAGCGGCGTCACCACCATGATCGGCGGCGGTACCGGCCCGGCCACCGGCACCAACGCGACCACCGTCACGCCCGGCAAATGGCACATGATGCGCATGCTGCAGGCCGCCGAAGCGTTTCCGATGAACATCGGCTTCACCGGCAAGGGCAACGTCAGCCTGCCCGAGCCGCTGATAGAACAGGTCAAGGCCGGCGCCATCGGGCTCAAGCTGCACGAAGACTGGGGCACCACACCCGCGGCCATCGACAACTGCCTGAGCGTTGCCGACCAGTACGACGTTCAGGTCGCCATCCACACCGACACCCTGAACGAGTCCGGCTTCGTCGAAACCACCCTGGCGGCGTTCAAGAACCGCACCATTCACACCTATCACACCGAAGGCGCCGGTGGCGGTCACGCACCTGACATCATCAAGGCCTGCGGTTTCGCCAATGTGCTGCCCAGCTCGACCAACCCGACCCGGCCGTTCACCCGCAATACCATCGACGAGCACCTGGACATGTTGATGGTCTGCCATCACCTGGACCCGAGCATCGCCGAGGACGTGGCGTTCGCCGAGAGCCGTATCCGCCGCGAAACCATCGCCGCCGAAGACATCCTGCACGACCTCGGCGCGTTCTCCATGCTCAGCTCCGACAGCCAGGCCATGGGCCGCGTGGGCGAGGTGATCATGCGCACCTGGCAGACCGCCGACAAAATGAAGCGCCAACGCGGCCCGCTGCCCGGTGACGGCGAAGGCAACGATAACTTCCGCGCCAAACGCTACATTGCCAAATACACCATCAACCCGGCGATCACCCACGGCATCAGCCACGAGGTGGGTTCGATCGAAGTCGGCAAGTGGGCCGATCTGGTGCTGTGGCGCCCGGCGTTCTTCGGCGTCAAGCCGACGCTGATCCTCAAGGGCGGTTCCATCGCGGCCAGCCTGATGGGCGACGCCAACGCATCGATCCCGACCCCGCAGCCGGTGCATTACCGCCCGATGTTTGCCAGTTACGGCAGCTCCTTGCATGCCAGCAGCCTGACGTTCATCAGCCAGGCGGCGATGGATGCCGGGGTGCCGGAGCAACTGGGGCTGAAGAAACAGATCGCCGTGGTCAAGGGTTGCCGCAACGTGACCAAGGCCGATCTGATCCACAACGACTACCTGCCCCACATCGACGTCGACCCACAGACCTACCAGGTCAAGGCCGATGGCGTGCTGTTGTGGTGCGAACCGGCCGATGTGCTACCGATGGCCCAGCGCTATTTTCTGTTTTAAGGATCATCGCGGCCTGCACCTTGGCAAGCCCTTGTGGGAGCCGGCTTGCTGGCGAAAACGTCGTGTCAGTCGACATCATCGTCACTGACTCGGCGCATTCGCCAGCAAGCCGGCTCCTACAGGTTCAAGGCAAGTCGTGAAGGGCACCGCCCGGCTGTACAATGAATCCGCTGTTCTTCCTTGCTTCACATGGCGCTAAGATGCGCCATCTCCTCCAGTGCCATGCCAGCAAGGTAGTACCGCCATGCGTCTTTCCGACTTCATCGTGCAGCACGTGGATCGCATCGTCGATGAATGGGAGAAGTTCGCCGCAACGCTGACGCCTGCGGCCGACTCGATGAGCAGTGTGGATTTGCGCGATCACGCCAAAGCCATTCTTCTGGCCGCCTCGCGGGACATGAACACCGCTCAGACCAAGGCCGAGCAGATCGCCAAGGCCCAGGGCGAGGAGCTCGGCAAGACGCCGACCCTTGATCAGGCAGCCGCCAGTCATGGCGAGTTGCGGCACACCGTCGGCTTTGACCTGGTGCAGATGACGTCTGAATTCCGCCACCTGCGCGCCACGGTGATCCGCTTTTGGGTCGAGAGCCTCAGATCGCCGGATATCGCTTACTTTACCGACATGATCCGCTTCAACGAGGCCATCGACGAAGCGCTGGCCGAGTCAACAGCCGCCTACGCCGAACGCGAAACACGCTCTCGGGACATCTTCCTGGCCATTCTGGGTCACGACCTGCGCGCGCCATTGCAGGCCATCAGCATGTCGTCCGAAGTGCTGATGCGCAAAGCCGGGCTGGGCGACACCGAGATGGCCTATATCAAGCGCATCAAGAGCAGCAGTCGGCACATGGCAACCATGGTCAGCGACTTGCTGGAGTTCGTGCGTACGCGGCTCGGTGTGACATTGCCGGTCGAGCGCAAGCCCATGGAAATGACCGTTGCGTGCCGCGAAGCCATCGATGAAGCCTGCGCCGGTCACCCGGACTGTGATCCGGATTTCACCACCAGCGGCGACACCCAGGGCGACTGGGACCGCGCGCGCATCGATCAGATGCTGCAAAACCTGATTGGCAATGCCCTGCAGCACGGTGCTTCGACGCACAAGATCAGCGTGACGCTGGTGGGTGGCGACAACCATGTCAGTCTGTCGGTGCATAACGACGGCGAACCCATTGCCCAAGAGGCGATTGGCAGCATCTTCGACCCGCTGGTGCGCACGCTCAACGAACAGGCCGGCACGCACAACCCGTCGACCAGCCTGGGATTGGGGTTATTCATCGTCAAGGAGGTGGTCAATGCTCACGGCGGCAGTATTACCGTGACCTCGAACTTCGGCGATGGGACCACGTTCACCGTGGTATTGCCCAAGAGAGGCTGATACTAAAAGCACCCTCTGTCTTTGCTTCTGGCCGCAGGCAGGGATCGAATTCTGGCATTTGCTTCTGGCCCAAGGCCGTGGGGGCGAGCGTCACAGCCTCCGGCGTGCGCCGCTCACTCCTCGACGAAGCGTCCCAGCCGCTGCTTGAGCATGCGGTTCTCGGCCCGCACCTGCTCCAGCTCATCCAGCAGATTCAGCGCCAGGGCGACGCCTCCCCACTCCATCTCAAGATCGTGATGCAACTTGGCCGCCCGCTTGGCCACCGACAGCGAACCGGTGTCGAATACCCAATCGTCCGGCTTTTGCCCCCGAGCTTCGACAATACCGTGCTCGACGATTTCTATGACATAGGCGACCGGCATATCGACCACCTGACAGAATTCCTGCATGTCTACGACCAGGGTATTGCGCATGATCAGTTACTCCATTGAGCCCTCGGGTCGAACGCAGCCTTGCTGGCCAGTTCTTCCCACAGCGCCTTGGTGGCGTCATCGGTGGACTTGGGCATGACGATCTTCAGCTGAGCGAACAGGTCACCGCGTTCGCCCTGCTTGTTCAACAGACCATTACCTTTAACCCGTAGTCGCTGTCCGCTCTGGCTATCCGGACGAATGGTCAGGTTGATCTTGCCGGTCAGGGTCGGCATGGCCACCTTGGTGCCCAGGGCCGCTTCCCACGGCGCCAGCGGCACGGTGATGATCAGGTCATGACCTTCGACGTCAAAATTGGGGTGCGGCGCCAGACGAATGGTCAGGTACAAGTCACCATTCTCGCCGCCGGCGACGCCCGGCGCGCCCTGGCCCTTGAGGCGAATGCGTTCGCCGTCGGTCACGCCGGCCGGGATCTTGACGTTCAGGTTCTTGGTGATGTCGGCCATGCGCTGACCGTTGGCGCTGTGTTGCGGCACCTTGAAGCTGATTTTCTTGGACTCGGTAGAGAGGGTTTCCTCAAGGAAAATCGCCAGTTCCATTTCCACATCCTGCCCTCGACGGCCGCTGCTGCGCGGGCGACCGCCCTGTTGACCACCACGATTACCGAAAATGGAGCTGAAGAAGTCGGAGAAATCCCCGTTCTCGAAACCGGCGCCGGCGCCCCCATTTCCAAAGCCTGGGTCCGCGCCACCGCGCCCTTGCCAGCCCGGAGGCGGCTGGAACCGGCCCTGCTGGCCGTATTTGCGGATGTCGTCGTACTCGGCGCGCTTTTCTGGATCGCTTAGCGCTTCGTAGGCCTCTGACGCCTCTTTGAACTTGTCCTCGGCGCCCACTTCTTTGCTGACGTCGGGATGATACTTGCGCGCGAGCTTGCGATAGGCGGTCTTGATCGTCTTCTCGTCCGCCGTCGGCTCCACGCCAAGGATCTTGTAATAGTCTTTGAAGTCCATCTAACGGTCACCCATTCAGGATTTTCCAGCACAGCCCCGTCTCGCGTTATCTCATGAGAACGTCGGCTGCGCAGAATGTTGCAAGGTTATCGGCACACGGCATCACGAGCTTGAAACACTGTCCAGACCGGCCGTACACATTAAGAGTTGCCTTGGAGATTGGGGGTGTCGGGCCCGAGTTCAAGCGGCCGGCGTGAAATAGACGCAGATCCGTGAATAAACCGACGTTTCGCGCTACGCATCCGCCGTCTACTCGCATACACTGCGCGGCCGTTTTTTGACTGGTACGTGAAGAACATGAGCACTCCATCCCCAGCCCGTGCCATTGGCATCGACTTCGGCACCTCCAACTCTACGGTCGGCTGGCTGCGCCCCGGAGCGGAAACGCTGATCGCGCTGGAGGACGGCAAGATCACCCTGCCTTCAGTGGTTTTCTTCAATATCGAAGAACGCCGCCCGGTCTACGGCCGCCTGGCCCTGCACGAATACCTGGAAGGCTATGAAGGCCGCCTGATGCGCTCGCTCAAGAGCCTGCTGGGCTCCAAGCTGATCAAGCATGACACTAGCGTGCTGGGTACGGCGATGCCATTCAAGGACCTGCTGGGGCTGTTCATCGGTGAGCTGAAAAAACGCGCCGAAGCCGCTGCCGGTCACTCGTTCGAGCAAGTGGTGCTGGGCCGCCCGGTGCACTTCGTCGATGACGACGCAGCAGCCGACCAGGACGCCGAAAACACCCTGGCCGAGGTTGCGCGCAACATCGGCTTCAAGGATGTTTCGTTCCAGTTCGAGCCCATCGCCGCCGCCTTTGACTACGAGTCGACGCTGGAACGTGAAGAGCTGGTACTGATCGTCGACATTGGCGGTGGTACCTCGGACTTCTCCCTGGTGCGCCTGTCGCCCCAGCGTCGTCTGGTCGATGACCGTCAAAGCGACATCCTGGCCACCGGTGGTGTGCACATCGGCGGGACCGATTTCGACAAGCAGCTGAGTCTGCAAGGCGTGATGCCGCTGTTCGGCTATGGCAGCCGGATGAAGAGCGGTGCCTACATGCCGACCAGCATGCACATGAACCTGGCGACCTGGCACACCATCAACTCGGTGTATTCGCAGAAGTCGCAACTGGCGCTGGGCAGCATGCGCTACGACATCGAAGACACGCAGGGCATCGACCGCCTGTTCAAGCTGATCGAACAGCGCGCCGGGCACTGGCTGGCGATGGAAGTAGAAGAAACCAAGATCCAGCTGACCGACGCGGATAACCGCGTGGTGCCGATGGATCGGGTTGAGTCAGGCCTTAGCGTGGACCTCACCCGCGCGCTGTTCGAGTCCTCCATCAACGCACTGCTCGAGCGCGTGCGCGGCAGCGTCAGCAACCTGCTGAACGAGGCCGGGGTAGGCGTGACGGATGTCGACACGGTGTTCTTCACCGGCGGTTCGAGCGGCATTCCGGCGCTGCGCAACAGCGTCGCGGCCATGCTGCCCAACGCTCGGCATGTCGAAGGCAACATTTTCGGCAGTATCGGCAGCGGCCTGGCGATCGAGGCGAAGAAGCGCTACGGCTGATTGATCAACGCACTCAGAGGCATCTGGCCGCAGCCTTGTAGGAGCGGGCTTGCCCCCGCGAGCTGCCGGGCACCGGCAGTCAATCAGGCGGCTCGGCGGGTCAGGTGCATACCCTTCCATAGCGTCCGCTGCCGCTTCGCGCCAGATCGTCGGCGCCTACAGGGTCAAGAGTCGGCCATCAAACCAGCTCTGCCCTGCGCAATTCGCTTTTCAGATACGCGTAATAGATCGGCCCGGCCACCACTCCCGGCAGGCCGAACGCGGCTTCGCAGATCAACATCGCCAGCAGCAACTCCCACGATTTGGCGCTGATCTGCCCGCCGACGATGCGCGCGTTGAGGAAGTACTCGACCTTGTGGATCACGATCAGATAACCCAGCGCAGCCATGGCCACCCAGATCGACATCGACATGCCGACGATGAAGATCAGCGTGTTGGACATCAGGTTACCCACCACCGGCAGCAGGCCGAGCAGGAAAGTCAGGACGATCAGGGTCTTGGTCAACGGCAGGTGCACGCCACACAGCGGCAGGATCACCGCCAGGAAGATCGAGGTGAAGGCGGTGTTGAGCAAGGAAATCTTGATCTGGGCGAAGACGATGTTGCGAAAGGCCTGGCTCAACAGATGCAGACGCTCGAACAGCGCGGCGGCCAATGGCTTGCGTTTGGTGACATCTGGAATGCGCTGCAAGGCGATGATTGCCCCCAGCACCATGCCGATCAGCAAGGTCACGAACATGTGCGCAGCACCCTTGCCCAGCAGTTGCAGCTCACCGACGTGCTTGGCCAGCCAGGCGCTGAGGGACACCTGAAACTCGGTGGCGCTGGCCGGCAGGTAGCCGTCAATGAACGGCGGCAACTGCCCGCGGGCACGGTCCACCAGGATCATGAATTTATCCAGCGACGCGCCTGGGTTTTCCGCCTCATGCAAAAGGAAACTGATCGCCCCGGCAAACAGCAGCGCCAACACACTGACCACTAATGTGCCCAGCAACGCCACCGCCAGCCAGCGCGCGCGTTCGCCGGCAATCAGCCGCTGCAGCTGCGGGGTAAGCATGTCGACCAGCTCATAGACCAGCAAACCGGCCAGAAGGCTGGGCAGCAGGTTGAGCGGCAGAACCAGGAGCAGGCCACCGAACACAAGGATGCAGCTGGCCAGATACACATGACGCGGCGAAAACGTTGGCATACAGCCTCAAAACGAGCGGCTTGAAAAGACCGGCAGTCTGCCAGCGTTCTGAGTCGAGAACCAGCGACTAAAAGTGTCGTTAGTCGCTTCTGGCGCAGGTCTCAATACCTGGCGACCGTTCCATAGCCAATGCGCCCTCTCGCCCTGCCGCCTACACCTGTAGCAGCACGACTTGCTGGCGGTGACGCACTCAAGGTCGCTACCGCTGGCAAACCGTGCTGCTACAGGGTTGTGTCGAGTGACAAGAGATTACTTCTTCTTCAAGCAGTCGCTCATGAAAGTCTTGCGCGCATCCCCTTTGAGCGCCTGAGTGCTGGCGGTGGCATTGCAGGTCTTCATCTTGTCCTGCTGGGTCGCAGCCGGTGCGGGTGCGGCCTTGAGGCAGGTGCTCATGAAGGTCTTGCGCTCATCGCCCTTGAGCGACTTGGCCGAAGCGTCGGCATTGCAGGTGGTCATTTTGTTCTGTTGCGCAGTGGCAGCAAAACCTTGAGCGCACATCAACAAGCCCATGACCAGCAGAGGAACACGCAGCATTTTCATCGGTTTTCTCCAGGACCGCCGCGCAACCGCGCAGCTTTGGATGCAGTGTAGCCAAAGAATGTTGCTGCATATTTCCAGGAAATACCGGACCGAGGTAGACGTGCGGTCTGACAAGCCGATAATGGCGCCTCACTCTATGCCGGGTTCCTTCATGCAATACCTCTATCCCCTGCTCACGGTCATGATCTGGGCAGGTAACAACGTCATCACCAAGGCGGCGGCGGGTCGCATTTTTCCGGCAGAAATCGGCTTTTACCGCTGGCTGCTGGCGGGGCTTTTGTTCACCCCGTTCCTGCTCGGTCCGGTGCTGCGCAATCGCGCGGCGATCAAACCGATCATCGGCAAAGTCGTGGTGCTGGGCGTGTTGGGCATGGCGATCTATCAGAGCCTGGCGTACTACGCGGCGAATATCACCACGGCGACCAACATGGGGATCATTCTTTCGCTGGTACCGGTCATGACCCTGGGCATGTCGATTGCGAGTCTGGGCACGGCGCTGACAGCTGGCGCGCTGGTGGGTGCGCTGGTGTCTTTCGCAGGTGTGCTGCTGGTGGTTTCGCAAGGCAGCTGGACGGTATTGATCGCCCATGGCGTCAACCTTGGCGACCTGATGATGCTGGTCGCGACACTGGCCTACGCGACCTACAGCACGCTGCTGAAAAAATGGCAGCTGCGCATGCCGCCGCTGCAGTTGCTTTATCTGCAGATTCTGGTGGCGATCATTGCCTTGTTTCCGTTGTTTCTGCTGTCGCCGAAAACCGGTCTGAACACCAATAACATTCCGTTGGTGCTCTATGCGTGCATCCCGACGTCGATGATTGCACCGCTGTTGTGGATGAAAGCGATCGGCATCCTCGGCCCCAGCCGCACCACGCTGTTCTTCAACCTGGTGCCGATACTCACGGCACTGGTTGCAGCGCTGGCGCTGGGCGAGCAACTGGCGGCCTATCACTTCGTCGGCGGCGCGCTGACCCTGAGCGGTGTCATCCTGGCTGAACGCTGGAAGACCCCGCTGCGCCCATCGGCGATCAAGTAAGGCGGTGAAGACTCAAGCCTTGCCGGCATCCTCGGCGCTGTGAATCGACACGTCGGTGATGCCCGCCACGTGGGGCAGATCGATGTGCGGATTGCCGGCATCCAGCGGGTCATCATCGAGCGCCACGTGGTGTTTTTGCGCCAGCTCGTGAACCACCTCGATGATCGGCACGTTCAGGTTCTCGATGACATCGACATGATGCTCGCCAGCCAGCGTGTACTCGATTTCATACAGCTCTTTATCGCTCATCGCACTACTTCCTTAGCGACCCGGACAGGTCGACTGATCACGAACTACGGCTCATAAAGTCAAAGACCGGCGGCTTTGAGGCGCGCGGCGTGTTCGAGAAACAACCCCACGGGATTGGCTCCCTTGCCGACCAGACCGAGGTGCTGGTTGACGATGTCGAAATGGTCGAGCGGGAAGTCGTCACCGATGACCGTGCCCAGATGCGAACTGAATCGCCCGACCATGCCATCAGATTGACCTCGCTCTTTCGTGAACGTGCGAGCGAATATTCGACAGCTGAGATTAGTGGTATCAAAGCGGTTCTTTCCGCGATCGGTGCGCCCCGGTTGAAGGGTCCCGGACCAAGAGTAATAACGCACGCCGTTGACCAGTTCCTCGCCCTGCCCGCCCCAGGTTATCGGCAGGCCCTGGGGAAACAGTCGATTGAATCGGGCGACCCCGCTGGTGGTCAGCGAGTGGTGCGCAGCGTCGACATCGGTGGGCAACCGAGTGCCGCGGTAGCCGGTGTCCAGAAAACCCATGATCAGGGTGGTCAGACGAATGCCGGCGTTCAGCAAACGTCCTCGGGCGGTATGCGCCGGGAAGTGTTGCTCAAGATAGTCGGCAAGCTCAGAGCCATGGTTTGGCCCGGCCACGGAAGTCACCGACGCCACCAGATCCGGCCGCACGCCGGCGACATAGCGGATGGTCAAGGCGCCCTGGCTGTGGCCGATCAGGTTGACCTTGGCGGCACCGGTTTGCTTGAGGATTTCCTGCACACGGACCAGCAGTTGCTCGCCGCGTATCTCGGATGAGTTGACCGCCGACACCATTACCGGAATCACCGTCGCCCCACCACGACGCAGCGCCGGGACAATACCGAACCAGTAAGGATAGACCAGCAGTTTCACGAACCCCAACAATCCCGGTACCAGCACGATCGGATAACGCGTGGCCTGTTCTTGCGTCATGAGCGTCTGTCCTCTTCGAGCCGTTGCCTACAGACACTAGCTGCAAAGCCGTCAGTGATGGTGACAAAACCATGTAATGCCCCATCGCCATCTTTGAATCGAACTCTTTGGATAAGCGGATGCTCATAACTGCAACGGGCCAATGACGGCCTTCTTGTGGAGTGACCGGTTATGTACAAGCAATCTCTGGCAGCAGTGTTTGCAATGGCCGCGCTGGCTGGCTGTACATCGACAACCCTGCAAAACCCCGTGGACTACGCCACCTATCGCAATGAGCCGCTGGTCAAGCAAGTGGACGACGGGATGACCGAACAGCAAGTCCTGACCATTGGCGGCGAGCCGTCCACACGGGTGCATCGCAAGGTTCATCCTGGCACCTGCAATAACTACATCCTCAACAAGGAAGGTCATCAGCAAGCGTATTACGTGACCTTTAACGCCAATGATCGCGTGGATAACAAAGGCTTCATGACCTGCGAACAGCGTGAGGCGAATGAAAAGGCGATGTGATGCTCGCCACCCCACATCGGCTGTAGGCGTGAGCTTGCTGGTGATCGCGCAGTGTCAGGCAGGCACGGCTGTCGCAGACCAATCGTGATCGCTAGCACGCTCGTTCCTGCAGGCCATGCCTGTCCGATGCCGGCGAAAACAAATAAAACTTTTCACCACGCCCACCACTCACACCTTAAGACCCGATCTCGCCAGACGTCTGCCACGCCGTACAGGTTCGACGTATCAAGAGCGAGACGGCAACACCGGATTAGCCCCTGGAGATGAATAATGAGCGATGTGCAGCAATTAACCGATGTGCAGACCCTGCGTCAACGTGCGCGCCAAAACGTTGAAAACGGTGCCGTGACCGAAGGCTATGACGCCGACCGCGAGACCATTCTGCGCCTGCTCAATGAATCGCTGGCCACCGAATGGGTATGTGTCCTGCGCTACAAACGCCATTACTACATGGCCAAAGGCGTGAAAGCCCAGGTTGCCGCCGCCGAATTCCTTGAACACGCCCAGCAAGAGGCTGAACACGCCGATATGCTCGCCGAGCGCATCGTGCAACTGGGTGGTGAGCCGGAACTGAACCCCGACCTGCTGTCGAAGAATTCCCACGCCCAATACGTGGCCGGCAACACCCTCAAAGAGATGGTTACCGAAGACCTGATCGCCGAGCGCATCGCCATCGACAGCTATCGCGAGATCATTCAGTACATCGGCGAAAAAGACCCGACCACCCGCCGGATCTTCGAAGAGATCCTGGCCCAGGAAGAAGAACACGCCGACGACATGGCGGATATTCTTGATGGCCTGTGAGGGTTAAAGCGCAATGCAAAAAGCCAGGGCATGTGCCCTGGCTTTTTTTTGGGTGATGGCATCGATTGCAACGGTTCTCGAACTGATTTCAATACTGTAGGAATGAGCTTGCTCGCGATGAGGAGGATCAGTCACTGCTGATTTCGACTGACACTGCGCATCGCGAGCAAGCTCACTCCTACAGGGTTACCCATCCTTCACTTCACGGTCTTCGGCGCCTTCCCCGTGCGCATCTGTTCGAGCAGCGGCGCGCATTGATTGGGTTCGCCGCCACTGGGGGCGACCAATGCCAGCAGACCCGCAGCCGGACCTACCGCTGCACCGAGCAAGACCATCCCAGCACCGCGTAACAGCAGCGGGCCTGACTCCACACCCGCGCTGGGCTTGATGAACGGCCCGCGCACGTACAGTGGCGAACGCAGGGAAAACACCCGGAAGCCCTTGGATTCCGGCGTGATCTTCATGTCCAGCTGCTCGGTCTTCATGTTCGCCGTGCCGTCGATGTAGATAATCGCGTTCTCGGTGTCGAAGACGAACAGCTTGGTGGTTGCCAGGCCGTCCTTGATGCCCAGGTCGGACGCCGCGCAGTTGATTTTCACATCCTTGTCGCCGAACAGTTTGCCGACCACGTAGTTACCCACATTCAGCCCGGCAATTTCCATCAGCCCGCGACTGACCGCGCCATCGTTGACCAGCATTTTCATCTCGCCGTTGGCGCTGCCCAGCAGTGCAGCGACCGAATTGCCCTTGCCACTGATGTCAGCGTCGCCATTGAGCTCACCAAAGCTGGTCTTCATCGGCTCGAAGGTCGGAAACAACTGTTTGAGCTTGAAGTTGCGCGCCGTCAACCTGGCCCTACCCTCCAACGGCTGGGTATGGCCGTTAAGCTTGATGTCGGCATCCAGCTTGCCGCCCGCGACGCCGAAACGCAGCGGCTCAAGACTCAGGTTGCCGTCATTGAGCACCACGTGGGTGTAGAGATCGGTAAACGGCAGGTCGGCACTCTGTACGATTTTCTTGCCGGTGAATTCGACGTCGGCGTCCATTGCACTCCAGCGGTCGGTCTTGAACTCCTCGACCGGCAACACCTTGTCCGTAGGCTGTTTGCTTTCGCCGCCCCGGGTTTTCTGCTCGGCATTGGAGTCGGCGCCAATCAACGGCTTGAGGTCAGCCATCAACAGCTGATTGGAAACCAGTGCCCCGGTCAGCTTGGGCCGCGGCTGACTGGCAACGAAGCTCAGGTCGCCATGGATATCGCTGTTGCCGATCTTGCCGTTGAAGCCTTTGTACTGGAACGCCGCGCCCGCCGGGTCATGCAGCTTGGCGATCAGCCGGCCGTCGGTGGCGTACGGCGGGGAGTCCGGCAGGGTGACGCCGGTCAGCGGATACAGATTGCCCAGGCTGTCGCCGGACAGTTTCAGACGCAGATCCAGCTCGCCCAGATTTTGCGGATCGGTGACGGTGCCGGCGACCGCTACCCTGGTGTTGCCGGCACTGACATCAGCCTGTACCGGGAACGGCAGCGCAGCGTCCTTGAGCGCCAGCAGCCCGCCTACCTTACCGCTGCCATTGAGTTTCTGACCGTGATACTGGCCTTTGGCGGTAAACCCGAAGGCGTAATCCTGGGCCGAAGCACCTTTATCCTGGACCTTCTTCGCCTCGCTGCTGCCGACGATATCGCTGAAGGGAATGGGCTTGCCCAGAGGATCGATCACCACATCGACCGAGGTATTGATCGTCTGGTCGTTGTAACTGACCAAGCCTTTGTCGAAGCCGATCGAGCCGATGTCAACGACCCAGCTGGAAGGTTTGGCATTCGGATCGCTCTTGGGCAGATCAAAGACCCAGTTGGCGCGACCATCGGCCAGCCGTTCGATCCTGGCATTGGGCTCGGTCAGGTCGATGCGCGGGATGACCACTCGCTGTACCAGCAATGGCAGGGGCGACAGGCGCATTTCTACCCGCTTGAGGGTGACCATTTGAGGGGTTTTCGACCATTCGGGGTTACCCAGGGCAATGTCCTCGGCGGACATGTGCGGCCATGGCACCCAGGCACGCCAGCCACCTTCGTCGGGCTCGCGACTCCAATGCACGGCCAGGTTGCCGTTGATGGCGAACGGTCGGTGCAGCTCGGCAGATACCTTCTCGTTAATCGTCGGCTTGAGCCGATTCCAGTCGAAAGTGGCGATCACGATGATCAGAATGACCAGTAACAGCAGCAGGATGCCGGCTGTCCAGGCGAAAATCTTACGGCCTCGCGTCATTGCGTTTTCTCCCCATATACCGACGGCCCGTCCTGGACACGTCTCACACGTCTTAGCCCTTCGACTGACAAAAGCCCCGTGGGTTTGATGAAATCCGGAAAAACTTGCCCTGCAGCCGTCCGGCTTGCTGGCGGCGGCGTCTGTGCAGAACGCCGGCGATGGCAAGCCCGGCCGCTACAAAGTTCCGCGCAACATCCCAAACGCAGGCAGACCTGGCGCGATCCGAGCCTGAAATAATGGCTGAAACCCCCGGCCCAGAAGGCTCCGCGCGGTGAATCAATTCTGTCGATGGTCACCATCAGCCCTTTGAACTTCTCTATATCCAGGACCTCGGTAAAATTGGCTGCATGTTCACTTCACGCCCTTTCGAGGAGCAACCGTCCATGAAACGCCAACTGATCGCCCTGACCCTTTCCCTTCTCGCCTCGAGTGCGTTTGCGATGCCTGCCAGCGAACAACCTGTGCTCGGCGAAGTGAAAGCGGCTCAGCACGTTGGCCTGCCGACCCTGGCGCAGGACGGCCCGGACCGTTTGATCAATCAGTATCAGCGGGTTGCTGCCGAAGAAAACTGCAACAACCTGGCGCGTCGGTACCAGCGTGTCGCGGACAACGGCCCTGATCGCCTGGTGCAGCAGTACCAGCGCGTTTCCTGAACGCAACCTGACCTGAACAAGCCCGGCCCTGATGCCGGGCTTTTTCATGGCTGGGCAAACCCGGTTCGACGCAGCGCAAACGCATTTGCTAGAGTGCTGCCCATTCCTTGTTCAGATACTGCACAACCCCATGCTGCCCCGCGCCGAACAGAAACAGCAGACTCGCCACGCCCTGCTCGATGCAGCACGGGGCTTGATGGAGAGCGGCCGGGGGTTCGGTAGCCTCAGCCTGCGTGAAGTGGCCAAGACCGCGGGCATAGTGCCCACCGGCTTCTACCGTCACTTCGATGACATGGACCACCTGGGCCTGGCACTCGTCAGCGAGGTCGGCCAGACCTTTCGCGAGACCATCCGCCTGGTGCGTCACAACGAGAACATCAACAGCGGCATCATCGATGCCTCGGTGCGGATCTTCCTCGACGTGGTGGCGGCCAATCGCTCGCAATTCCTGTTCCTGGCCCGCGAACAGTACGGCGGCTCGGTCAAGGTGCGACACGCCTTGGGCGCTCTGCGTGAAGCGATCATCGCCGACCTGGCGACCGATCTTGCATCGATGTCCAAATTCCAGCATCTCAACACCGACGATCTGTCGGTGATGGCTGACCTGGTGGTCAAAAGCGTGTTCGCCATGCTTCCCGAACTCATCGACGCGCCTGCCCGAGCGCTTGCCGAGCACCTCACGCCTCGGGCAAAAATCACCCAGCAGTTACGCTTCATCTTCATCGGCGCCAAGCGCTGGCAAGGGCTGGGAAGCGTCGAGTGATGTTTCCGGGCGCCTGTAGGCGTCTGATGTGCGGGCGGTGGCTTCATCGAAATTGCCATCGCGAGCAAGCTCACGCCTACAGATGACAGGATGCGTGACGCGCCGAATTGGTGCGCGAGCTTCCCTCACGCACCAATAAAGCTCCAGCCATCGCACCACGGGTTGGCAGCCCACACCCAAAGCAGGCATTTTCTGACCATCCCGTCAGTTGGCAAGCCACTTGCTCTGCCTATGGCATCGCACACTGCTGGAAGCTTTCTGATGCTGGTGATCCACCAACGAATCGAATCTCAAGCCGAATGGGCAGCCGAGCTGCATCTGAATTTCGAAGCGCGAAGCAAGAGCCGCCTGCGCTGTTTCAGTGCCGACGGGGAAGACGTCGGCTTATTTCTGGAGCGCGGACAGTCGCCGCTGCGTGACGGCGAGTTCCTCAAGGCTGAAGACGGGCGCGTCGTGCGCGTCTGTGCGCGCCCCGAACAGTTGCTGCATGTGACCTGCGACAGCGCCTTCGAACTGACCCGCGCCGCTTATCATCTGGGCAATCGTCATGTCGCCCTGCAAGTGGGCGACGGCTGGCTGCGCCTGCTCGACGACTACGTGCTCAAGGCCATGCTCGACCAGTTGGGCGCGGTTACCGAGTCCATCGAAGCGCCATTCCAGCCTGAACATGGCGCCTACGGCGGTGGTCACCATCACTCCCGCGCCGGCGAAGAAGAATTCAGCTACGCCCCGCGCATCCACCAATTCGGCGTGCGCAAATGAACAAGGCCTGGGCGCTGCTGCGTCTGGCCAGCCCGCAATTGCCGATTGGCGGCTACAGCTACTCCCAAGGGCTGGAGATGGCGGTGGAGCAGTCCATCGTCACCGACCCGCCGAGCGCCGCCCGCTGGATCAGTGATCAATTGCTGCTCAACCTGGCCCGCTTTGAAGCACCGCTGCTACTGGCGCACTGCACCGCTGCCGCCGATGAAGACTGGACAAGGCTGCAGCAACTCAGCGCAGAGCACCGCGCCAGCCGGGAAACCCGTGAACTGCATCTGGAAAGCCGGCAGATGGGTTATTCGTTGCAGCAATTGCTCAATGGCCTGCCGGAGATGGACGCCCCGGCGCGCGACTTCCTGCAACGGGTGGGTGAACCGCATTTGGCGCTGGGCTGGGCGTTGGCAGCCCGGGCATGGGCAATCACCCCCCAGGACGCCCTCGCCGCCTGGCTCTGGAGCTGGCTGGAGAATCAACTCGCGGTGCTGATGAAAACCTTGCCGCTGGGTCAACAGGCCGCGCAACGCCTGACCAGCGAACTGCTGCCATTGCTGCAGCGCGCACAGCAGCATGCAACCACACTGGACCCTGCACACATCGGCAGCGCCGCATTCGGACTGTCATTGGCGAGCATGTCCCACGAACGTCAGTACAGCCGCCTGTTCCGATCATGAGCCAGGCACACCCCAAACATGCGACAGATAAAAAGATCAACGGAGAGCACTCAATGAACAGCCAACCTTTGCGCATCGGTATCGGCGGTCCGGTCGGATCCGGCAAGACTGCCCTGACCCTGGCCCTGTGCCTGGCCCTGCGCGATCGCTACAACCTGGCCGTGGTCACCAACGACATCTACACCCGTGAAGACGCCGACTTTCTGGTGCGCAACGAGGCCCTGGCGCCGGAACGCATCATCGGCGTCGAGACCGGCGGCTGCCCGCACACAGCCATTCGCGAGGACGCCTCGATCAACCTGGAAGCGGTAGACCAGTTGAACCGGCGCTTCGAAGACCTGGACCTGATCATCGTCGAGTCCGGCGGCGACAACCTGTCCGCCACCTTCAGCCCGGAGCTGTCCGACCTGACGATCTACGTGATCGACGTTTCGGCGGGCGACAAGCTGCCGCGCAAGGGTGGCCCGGGGATCTGCAAGTCCGACCTGCTGGTGATCAACAAGATCGACCTGGCACCGCTGGTGGGCGCATCGCTGGAGATGATGGACCGCGACACGAAGAAAATGCGCGGCGACAAGCCATTTGTGTTCAGCAACCAGAAAACCGGTCAGGGCCTTGAGGCGATCATCGCGTTCATCGAGCGCCAGGGCCTGCTGACCGCTGCCTGATTTCACTCATACAAGGAAATTTGTCCATGAACTGCAAGAAAGTCCTTGGCGCCCTTGCGCTGTTGCTGGTCCCGGCATTGGCCTTCGCCCACCCCGGCCACGATGAAAGCGGCCTGATGGCCGGTATCAGCCACCCGTTGGGCGGTATCGATCACCTGCTGGCGATGGTTGCCGTCGGTCTGTGGGCCGCGCAGCAGAAAGGCGCCGCTCGCTGGGCCCTGCCGTGCACCTTCGTTGGCACCATGTTGTTCGGCGGCATGCTGGGTTTTGAAGGCCTGCAACTGCCGGCGCTGGAAAGCGGTATCGCGGCGTCAGTATTTGCTTTGGGCCTGGCCGTCGCGCTGGCAGTGCGTCCGCCGCTGTTCGTGGCCATGGCTGCGACCGCACTGTTCGCCCTGTTCCACGGTGTGGCGCATGGCCTTGAATTGCCGGAGATGTCCAGCCCCTGGGGCTATGCGCTGGGCTTCGTCGGCGCTACCGCCGCGCTGCATGCTGCTGGCTACGCCGTGGTGCGCTGGCTGCCAGCCGCTGCCGCACCGATCGTGCGCGTCGCCGGCGCGCTGTCGGCAGCCACCGGCGTGTGGCTGTTCGCGGGTTAATCCCACTCGTCACATGAGGGAGCCGGCTTGCTGGCGAATGCGGGGTGTCAACCACCTCTTGCGTTGTTGACACACCGCATTCGCTGCCGTCGTAACCTGCGAGTCTCCTCCAGGGTTGAACTCATTGCCCCACGCCCTGCCTGGGAACGATCAACGATCCGCTTCTGACTCAAAATCCCCACCTCCTGCTACCATGTCGCGCAATTTGCTCCCTGCCGTGACGCCATCCGATGCCTGACGCTCCGCTCTCAACTGCCAAGCCTGAATTGTCCGCTGTGTTCTGCACCGTGCAGCAACACTTCATGGATGTGATCGTGCCGCTTTGGCAGGGGCCGGGCTGGAACGCCGAGATGGCGCTACCGTTCGAGGCGCTGGACGCCGAGCATCGGCCCCTGCCGGTGCAGCGCTACCGGGCCATGGCCTGCGCGCGGCAACTGTTCCTGTTTTCCAGCCTCATGGGCCATCCCTCGGTGCCGGACGCCGACGTTCGCGCCGCCGCGCTGTTTCGCTCGCTGCAACGGCATTTCCACGACGCCGAGCACGGCGGCTGGTTCTACAGCATCGATCCGCAAGGCGCGCCGCTGGATCGTCGCAAGGACCTGTACACCCACGCCTTCATCGTTTTCGCCTGCGCGCATTACTGGGGCAAGGTCCGCGAGCCGCTGGTGGAATCGGTGCTCAATGCCGCGCTGCATGTGGTCGCCGAGCGTTTTGCCGATGGCGACGGCCTGTATGACGCGGTGCTCGCTGAAAACTGGTCGTCGTTGAACGCAGGCCCGCTGCAGAATCCATTGATGCACCTGGCCGAAGCCTTTCTGGCGACGCTGGAAGTGCGCGAAGACAGCGACACGCTGGCAGCCCTGATGGCGCTGGCCGACGGCATGCAGCGGCGCTTCGTGGATGTCGGGCACGGCGTGATGCTGGAAAAGCCGCTCGGTGCTGTGGATAACTGGTCCGAGCCTGGGCATCAGTTCGAATGGTTCTATCTGCTCGAATCGTCAGCGCATTTGCGCGGCACGCCGTTGCATCGTTCGCTGACCACCGCGTTCGCTCACGCACAGGCGCAAGGTGTCGATCAGACCACCGGCGCGGTGGCGTCGGCGCTGCAAGTGGACGGTTCGGTGAAGGACGGCACGCAACGCATTTGGGCGCAGGCCGAATATCTGCGGGCATTGACGCTGCGTCCCGACAGTCAGGGGTTGCTGGCGCGACAGTTGGGTGCCTTGCAGGATCACTTCCTGCACCCAACCGGCTGGAATGAATGCCTGGACAGCCACGGTCGGGTCAGCCGCAGCGACATGCCCTCGACCACGCCGTATCACCTGGCGACCTGTTACATCGGCCTGGCGGAATATTTCGACGGCTGATTCGTACAGCTTATTCACTCACACACGCCCTGTAGGAGTGCTTGCTCGCGATTGATCCGAGAGTAACGCCAAGGTTGCCTCAGACACCGCTATCGTGAGCAAGCTCACTCCTACCGTGGTCGTGGATCCTCTCAGTTGGCCTCGTCACGACTGCGATCGATCGAGAAACCAGCCCAGGTCTGGCTCACCGGCATCAGCTCCAGGCTGTTGACGTTGACGTGGGCGGGGGTGTTCATGATCCAGAAAATCGTATCGGCAATGTCTTGCGGCTGGATCGGTTCGGCGCCTGCATAGGTGGCGTCGTACTTGGCCTTGTCACCGGCAAAACGCACCAGCGAAAACTCGCTTTCGCACAGGCCCGGCTCCAGATTGGTAACGCGCACCCCGGTGCCGACCAGATCGTTGCGCAGGTTCAGTGAAAACTGTCCGACAAACGCCTTGGTGCCGCCATACACGTTACCGCCCGGGTACGGATAGTTACCCGCCACGGAGCCCAGGTTGACGATGCTTGCACCACGCCCGTAGGCAATCAGGCGCGAGAGCAACAGGCGAGTGGTGTAGACCAGCCCTTTGACGTTGGTGTCGATCATGGTGTCCCAGTCGTCCAGGTCGCACTTGGGCGCAGGATCGATACCCAGTGCCAGGCCGGCGTTGTTGACCAGGCCGCGAATCTTGCCGAACTCGGCCGGCAGGCCTTCAATGGCGCTCTCCATGGCTGCACGGTCGCGCACATCCAGCGTCAGCGTGTGAACCTTGGTCTGCTTCGATAACTCGGCGCTTAGCGCCTGCAGGCGGTCTTCACGGCGACCGGTCAGCACCAGCGACCAACCCGCCTCTGCAAAACGGCGTGCACAGGCTTCGCCAAACCCGGAAGTGGCACCGGTGATGAACACGGTAGAAGTCATGTGGTTCTCCTGAGTGGGGTTACGCGCCTATCGGGATAAGCGTTGAGTGGACACAACCTGCGTTGCGTGTAGGAAAGTTCTGGAGGATGCCCGCGTAGACGGCTTCGGATCAAGCCCATCTTGGGGAATCGTCGTACAACTGCATCAAACCACCCAAGCTGTACAAAAAACGTACAAGCCGCTCAAAGCCTTATGTCATATGGCCTGCACGTAGTTTTGCCCACCTTATCCACAGTCAGGCCCACAATATCCGGGGGCAACTCCAAAACCTGAAAGCCCCGCCATGCGCGGGCTGTGGGCAACTCAACGGGCTTTTATGCTTGACCTGCTGAAACGTATCTGCCAGCCAGCAGGATGCAGACCTGCAGCGATGGACAGGACAGTGTTCGCGCCCCCAGAGATTGCGCTACCTGCGGCGGTCTTTCCAACGGTTGCACACAGAGTTATCCACAGGATGGCGCGCGCATTAACCTGTATAAAAAACCAGCCATTGGCACGTTGACAAACACGCTGAAAATATCAGCCGAAACTGCTGATCAATAATTGATCAGCAACCCGCAGGCCACGTGGATAAAGGCTTGTAGCCAACTGCCACCAAGTTATTCACAGCCACCTCCACAGTAAAACTGAACAAGTCAAAACCGTGACAAAACAACTGTTTGCAGCGGCTATATCTCGCGCTTTGGCAGTAGTTGAAAATTGTTTTCCACAATTTTGATTATGAGGTGCACTAGTAGAAAAGCCGTGGCCTTGGGATTGATCTGCACATCGGGTATTGGGATGGCGCAGATATGACTTCTGCCTCACGGCAGAAGCGTTTCGCCTCCGGCGAGTTACTTGAAAAGACACCAAGTAACCAAGTGTCTTGGCTCCCTGTTCGGCCCGACTTCGTCGGGTTCCCTCGACTCCGGCATTGCTCCGTGGGCCCGCCGCCATTCGCCATCCATGGCGGGAGGCGGCTCTCGCGGCATCCATGCCGCTCGGCCCACTACGCAACGCCTGCGCTCGGCCTCCAAAGTCGCAATTTGTATCGTTCACACCCTCTCGGTACGCCGCAGATTCGCAATGTGAGGGTTTCTTACATTTTCGATACGCCACAAACCCTGTGGCAGTCCGGCTTGCCGGCGGTGCGCCCGCAAGATCCCTACCGCTGGCAAGCCGGACTGCTACAGGGTCGGCGTCCGCTCTTCTGCTCTTTTAACGCGATAGCCCAAACACCACGAAACGGGAGTTGGGTGCAGGCGGAACTCTACCTCCAGCCACCACCGTCAATGGTTACGCACACACAAAAACGCCCTAGGTGTCTCCACCCAGGGCGCTCGTTCAACCGCTAACACTCACAACATCAATGCCCGCCGAGATACGCGTTGCGGACCTCTTCGTTGGTCAGCAGCTCCTTACCGGTGCCTGTGAGACGAATCTCGCCGTTGACCATCACGTAGGCGCGGTCCGACAGCTTCAGGGCGTGATTGGCGTTCTGCTCGACCAGAAAGATGGTCATGCCGGTCTGCGCCAGCTCACGCAGGGTGGAGAAGATCTGTTTGACGATGATCGGCGCCAGACCCAGGCTCGGCTCGTCCAGCAGCAATAGCTTGGGACGGCTCATCAAAGCCCGGGCAATCGCCAGCATCTGCTGTTCACCGCCAGACATGGTCATCGCCCGCTGATTACGCCGCTCCTTCAAACGCGGAAACAGCTCGAACATGCGCTGCATGTCGGCGCTGGCGTATTTATCCCCGATCGGGATGGTGCCCATCATCAGGTTTTCTTCCACCGACATGTCCGGGAACACCCGGCGGCCTTCCGGCGACTGGGCAATGCCGTTGGAGGCGATGTAGTGCGACGACTTCTGGGTGATGTCGGTGCCCTGATAGATGATCTGCCCGCTGGCCGCACGGGGTTGACCGAAGATCGACATCAGCAGCGTGGACTTGCCCGCACCGTTGGAGCCGATCAGGCTGACGGTCTCACCTTCATCAATGTGCATCGAGACTTTTTTCAGGGCCTGGATCGGCCCGTAAAACACGTCGATCTCTTTCAATTCGAGGATCGGCTTACTCATACCAACTCCTCTTCATCAGCACCCAGATACGCGGCGATCACTTTCGGATCGTTGCGGATCTGCTCCGGCTTGCCCTTGGCGATCACATTGCCGTGGTCGAGCACGACGATGTCGTCGGAAATTCCCATGACCATGCCCATGTCGTGCTCGATCAGCACGATGGTCATGTCGTGGTCGTCGCGCAGGTGGCGAATCATGCCGCTCAGCGCTTCGGTTTCCTGTGGGTTGAGGCCTGCGGCCGGTTCGTCCAGGCAGATCACCTGCGGACGCGTACACATGGCGCGGGCGATTTCCAGGCGGCGCTGCTGGCCGTAGGAAAGCTCACCGGCCAGACGGTTGGCGCAATCCACCAGATCGACCACTTCCAGCCAGTAGAAGGCGGTGTTCATGGCGTCTTCTTCGGCCTTGCGATAACCCTTGGTGTTGAGGATGCCGGCCAGCATGTTGCGGTTGACCCACATGTGCTGGGCAACCAGCAGGTTCTCGATGACCGACATTTCCTTGAACAACCGAATGTTCTGGAAAGTACGCGCCAGGCCGGCGCGGTTGACCAGGTGCGTGCCGCCGAACATTTTATAGAACAGCCGACTGCCGAAACGTTTGGGCGAAGTGAAGTCGCTGGCGCGGAATTGCTCGCCCAGCAGCTGGATCACGTTGGTCTTGCTGCCACGCGCATTGAGTTCGATACGCCCGCCGGTGGCCTTGTAGAAACCGGTCAGGCAGTTGAACACGGTGGTCTTGCCAGCGCCGTTAGGGCCGATCAGGGCGAAGATCGAGTTGCGGCGCACCTCAAGGCTGACGTCGCTGAGGGCCTTGATGCCGCCGAAGTGCATCATCAGGTTCTCGACGGACAGAACGATTTCGTCGCTCATCACGCACCCTCCACTTTTGCCAGCACGCCTTTGCGTGGCCGCACACCGGTACGGCTGATGCGGATCAGGCCGCGAGGCCGCCAGATCATCATCAGTACCATCAGGACGCCGAACAGCAGGACGCGGTATTCGGCAAAGCTGCGCAGCATCTCCGGGGCAACCGTCAGCACGAACGCTGCGATCACCACGCCCATTGTGGAACCCATACCACCCAGCACGACGATGGCCAGGATCAGCGCCGACTCGAAGAAGGTAAACGAGGTCGGGTTGACGAAGCCCTGGTAGCTGGCGAAGAACACCCCGGCAAGACCCGCAGTCGAGGCGCCGATGGTGAACGCCGAGAGCTTGACCAGCACATGGTTCAGGCCCATGGAACGACAGGCGATCTCGTCTTCACGCAAGGCTTCCCAGGCGCGACCGACGGGCATGCGGGTCAGGCGGTGCTTGACGTACAGCACGGCCAGCACCACCAGGAACAGCACGGCGTAGATGAAGATGAATTTCAGGTCCGGGTTGTAGGCGAAACCGAAGTACTCGTGAATCGGAATGCCGCCGTCTTTGGCACGACGTCCGAACTCCAGGCCGAAGAAGGTCGGCGACGGCACTGCCACACCGTTCGGACCGCCGGTGAAGGACAGCCAGTTGTTGAGGAT
This sequence comes from Pseudomonas sp. NPDC087358, assembly GCF_044900785.1. Lineage (NCBI taxonomy): Bacteria > Pseudomonadati > Pseudomonadota > Gammaproteobacteria > Pseudomonadales > Pseudomonadaceae > Pseudomonas > Pseudomonas sp. NPDC087358. The sequence continues at coordinate 298,299 of NZ_JBJDOA010000006.1, read as the reverse complement.
CAGACGAATGATTTCGCCGAAACCCAGGGTCACGATAGCCAGGTAGTCGCCGTGCATGCGCAGCACCGGGAAGCCCAGTACGCAACCGGCGAACGCCGCTGCGATGGCTGCCAGCGGCAACGCCGACCAGAAGCCCAGCCCCAGATACTGGTAACCCAGCGCCAGGCCGTAGGCGCCGATGGCGTAGAACGCCACGTACCCAAGGTCGAGCAGACCGGCCAGGCCGACCACGATGTTCAGGCCCAGACCCAGCAATACATAGATCAGGCCAAGGATGACCACGGTCAGCACGTACTTGTCGGCGAAGATCGGGAAGATCACGGCGATCAGGATCATGATCGGGATGATGAAGCGCAGACGGGTCTTGTGCTCCGGTGGCAACACGTGAACGCCCGAGCCCGAGCTTTCGAAGCTTTGCGCGATGGCCATGCCCTTGGGCGTCTGCAGGAACAGACTCATGAGGAAGCGACCGACCACGACCACGGCGACCAGCACGGCGACACGGCCCGGCTGCATGTTGAAGCCGTAACCATCGAGCACGATGCCGACGATAGGGCCGAACACGATGAGCGCCAGCAGCCCGGCGACCACCGCGTCGATCAGGCTTTGTTTGATATCGATGGGTTTGACAGGAGCAGACATGGTTATACCTTCGCCACGAGTGGGCGACCCAGCAGGCCTTGGGGACGGAAGATCAGAATCACTACCAGCAGGCCGAAACTGAACACGTCTTTGTAATCGGAGTTGATCAGACCGGAGAACTGCGACTCGGCAACCCCCAGGATCAATCCGCCGAGCATTGCACCGGGCAACGAACCGATACCGCCCAGTACCGCTGCGGTGAAGGCCTTGATGCCGATGACGAAACCGGCGAAGAAGTCGAAGGTGCCGTAGTTCAGGGTGATCAGCACACCGGCCAACGCCGCCATGGCCGCGCCGATGACGAAGACGTAGGAGATGATGCGGTCAGTGTTGATGCCCAGGATCGAGGCCATCTTGCGATCCTGTTGCGTGGCGCGGCACATCCGCCCCAGCTTGGTGTACTTGATGATGTAGGTCAGCACGCCCATGCCGATGAAAGCGGCTACCAGAATGAAGATCTTGGTGTAGGTGATCTGTACAAAACCGCTGCCCACATCAAAGCGCATGGCGCCTTCGAGCAGGGTCGGGACGCCTTGCTGACGCGGGCCCTGGGCGATCTGGGCGTAGTTCTGCAGGATCAGCGAAATACCGATGGCACTGATCAGCGGTGCCAGACGGGTCGAGTTACGCAGCGGCTTGTAGGCCACGCGCTCGATGACGAAACCATACACACCGGTCACCACGATGGTGAAGATCAGTGTGCCGAGAATCAGGAAAGGGAACGACTCGATACCGAAGTAAGACAGTACGGCCAGGCCGATGGCTGCGAGGTAGGCCGAGATCATGTACACGTCGCCGTGGGCGAAGTTGATCATGCCAATGATGCCGTAGACCATCGTGTAACCGATGGCGATCAGGCCGTAGACCGACCCGAGAGTCAGGCCGTTGACCATTTGCTGCAGGAAAATACCATCCATCACGCACGCTCACGAACTTGAAAGGCCGGCCTTGCGCGTACCGGATATCTCCTCGTGAGAGATAACGGGGCGTGCTCGGTGGCAACAGAAGAAATCCGGTGCTGCGCGGGGCAGCACCGATTACCGGGCCATGCCGCTGCGTGAGTCCAGGCTCACGAAGCCGCCGACCCGACTAGGAGCTCAACTCACTTCTGCTTTTCGAGCTGGTGATATTTGCCGTCCTTGTCCCACTGGTAAACCACGTAGTCGGAGACTTTCAGGTCGCCTTTGCTGTCCCAGGATTTTTCACCCATGACGGTTTTCACCGGGTGGGCCTTGAGGAACTTGGACGCGTCCTCGCCTTTGTTCGACTTGGCGCCGTTGAAGCCGGCGGCCAGGGCTTGAACCGAAGCGTAGGCGTACAGGGTGTAGCCTTCAGGCTCGTAACCGGACTTGCGGAACTGCTCAACCACAGCCTTGCTGTCGGGCAGCATGCGCGGGTCGGCGCCGAAGGTCATGTACACGCCGTCGACGTATTGTGCGCCGCCAGCGGTGGTCACCAGTTCGTCGGTCACAACGCCGTCGTCGGACATGAACTTGACGTCCTTGAGGCCTTGTTCACGCAGTTGACGCACCAGTGGACCGGCTTCCGGGTGCAGGCCACCGAAGTAGACCACGTCGGCGCCGACACTGCGGATCTTGGTCACCAGGGCGCTGAAGTCTTTCTCGCCGCGGGTCAGGCCTTCTTCGAGCACAGGCTTGACGCCGCGAGCGGTCAGCTGTTTGGCGGTGGCATCGGCCAGGCCTTTGCCGTAGGTGTCCTTGTCGTTGATGACCGCGATTTTCTTGCCTTTGAGCACGTCGACGATGTAATCGCCGGCGACGATACCTTGTTGATCGTCACGGCCGCACATACGGAACATGCCGCTCAGGCCGCGTTCGGTAACGGTCGGGTTGGTAGAGCCCGGAGTGATCGCGATGATGCCGGCTTCGTCATAGACTTCCGAAGCGGGGATGGTCGAAGACGAGCAGAAGTGACCGACCACGCCGGCGACTTTCTCCTGGGACATCTTGTTGGCAACCGCCACGGCCTGTTTCGGCTCGCAAGCGTCATCGCCCTGAACCAGAACGATCTTCTCCCCGTTGACACCGCCAGCAGCGTTGATGGCATCGGCCGCTGCCTGAGCGCCCTTCATGTACTGCAGGCCGAACGAGGCATTGGCGCCGGTCATCGGGCCTGCAACGCCGATCTTGACGTCAGCCTGCGCAAAAGTAGCCGCACCCATTGCAGTAGCGACTGCGAGTGCCAGAAAGCCTTTCCTGTAAAACGTCTGCGACATGAGTTGGTGCTCCTAGGTTTTTTAATTAGCACTGCGACCACACAGAAGCTCTGAGCAAGTGGCGTGCCATCGGTTTTTTATTCTGAAAAAAGTCGTCGTTTTGTTGTTATTCGACTGTTTCTGGCCCTTTTTGAATGGGCGTGCAACCGTCTAAACCGCGCAAGGTGCAACCCCGCGCCTGAAAAAGAGCAACCCTGCCGAAGAAAACGCGCAACCGTCCCGACACGGGCTGTACAACCCTGTTGTAACATCGTGCGTCACCGAACTGCACACCACCGGTGCGCCAGCGCTACGAGACGCACCATTCTAGGTTAGTGGATGCGCGAAAAAGCGTCGTCTTATCAACGGGATTTCGCTTCAGATAACAATTCTGAGGCACTGACCCGCATGGTATAGCGAAAAGCCAGCTTCATATAAAGAGCTGCGCAAGCCAATGGCCGAAAGCGACTGCATCGGGGCGAAGGGGATAGGCAGGACATCTGTGTTGCCGCTGCACAGATAATCGGCGAACGCCTTGCCCACCACGGTACCGGTGGTATTGCCACGACCGTTATAGCCGGTCATTGCGACCAGTCCTGGTGCAGGCTCGAACATGCGCAACAGATGATCGGGCGTGAAATCGATGCAGCCGGTCCAGGTGCATTCCCACTCGACCTTCTTCAGGTAAGGGAAATAATGCTGCTGGACACGATCTGCCCAGGCTTTGAGAAACCAGGTCGGCTTCTGATTGCCATTGCCCAGACTGCCCAGTAACAGCCGCCCCTGCGCATCACGACGGATGCTACTGAGCACCTGACGGGTGTCCCAGGAACCACGGCCGCCGGGCAGAATCTGCTGCGCGGCGTCTTCAGTCAGTGGAATCGATGCGACCTGATAGTAATAGCCCGGGAAGAAGGTTCGCTTGACGTCGGTCCACTGCCCCTCGGTGTAGGCGTTGGAGGCGATGACCACTTGATCGGCGGTCACCGAGCCGTTGTCGGTGATAACGCACCAGCGTGAGCCCTGACGCTCCAGATGCTTGACCGGTGAATGATCGAAGCGCTGCCCCCCGAGCTGCGTGACCGCCGCAGCCAAGCCGCTGGTGTAGGCCATCGGGTTGATGGTGCCGGCGCGATGGTCAAGCAAGGCAGCGGTGATCTCCTTGGTGCCCGTCGCTTGCTGACAGGCTTTGCCGGTGAGCAGCTCGATAGGCGCGCCACGGCGCTTCCATTGCGCCTCGCGGCTGCGCAGATCGATCTCGCCCTTGGCGTTATGCGCCATGTGCAGCGTGCCCTGGCGGGTTGCCTGGCAATCGATGGCGTATTTTTCGATCAGGCTGAACACCAGTGATGGCGCGTTACCGAGCATGGAGTTGAGCTGGCTACCGACTTTTTCGCCGAAACCGGCTTCGATCTCATCGGGTGGAATCCACAGCCCGGCGTTGACCAGCCCCACATTCCGCCCGGAACCACCCTGGCCGGTGCGATGGGCCTCGACGATAGCGACTTTCCGGCCTTGCTCGAGCAGATGAAGCGCTGCTGACAAACCGGTGATGCCCGCGCCGATGACGCACACATCGACCTTGACCTCTCCCTTCAACGCTGGCGCCTGGGGCCTTTGCGGCGTCAGCGTTTCCCATAGACATTCTTCGCGTAGCGGCATCGCAAAACCTCGGAAAGGGACACGTATACCGATCGTTCCTACGCTGCGCGCTGGAACGCATCCGGTGACGCTCAGCGTCACACAAAAACGGACGCAGAGCGTCCATCAGGGCATGCCCACGCAGAGCGTGGGCACAATCATCGCGAGCCTGTAGGAGTGAGTTGGCTCGCGATGCGCTCAAGGCGGTGCATCTCGCACCCGATTTAATCAATCAATCAAAGGTAATCCCCTGCGCCAGTGGCAGCTCCCGGGAGTAATTCACGGTGGCGGTCTGACGACGCATGTAGCCTTTCCACGAATCGGAGCCGGATTCACGGCCGCCGCCGGTTTCCTTCTCGCCACCGAACGCGCCGCCGATCTCCGCGCCGCTCGGGCCGATGTTGACGTTGGCGATGCCGCAATCGCTGCCCAGCGCCGAAATGAATTGCTCGGCCTCGCGCACATCGGTGGTGAAAATGCACGAAGACAGACCCTGCGGCACGTCGTTGTTCAGGCGCACGGCGTCCAGGAACTCGTCATAACCGACCACGTACAGAATCGGCGCGAAGGTTTCGCTGCGCACCACGTCGCTCTGCTCCGGCATTTCGACGATGGCGGGCGACACGTAATAAGCGTTGGGGAATTTATCTTCCAGCTGACGCTTGCCGCCGAACACCTTGCCGCCTTCGCTCAGGGCCTGCTCCAGCGCTTCCTGCATGTTCTCGTAGCTTTGTTTGTCGATCAGCGGACCGACCAGATTGCCTTGCAGCGGATGACCGATACGCACTTTGGCGTACGCCGCTTTCAAACGTTCGACGAACTCGGCTTTGACCGAACTGTGCGCAATCAGGCGACGCAGGGTGGTGCAACGCTGCCCGGCCGTGCCGACGGCGCTGAACAGTACGGCGCGTACCGCCAGGTCCAGGTCGGCGCTCGGGGTCAGGATCATGGCGTTGTTGCCGCCAAGCTCCAGAATGCTGCGGGCAAAACGGGCGGCGATCTTCGGCGCCACTTCACGGCCCATGCGCGTGCTGCCGGTGGCGCTGATCAGCGCGACGCGAGTGTCGTCGACCAGGGTCTCGCCGGCTTCACGACCGCCCACCACGCACTGCGCCAGATACTGCGGCGCGTCAGAGAATTCAACGGCCACGCGGTCGAACAAGGCTTGGCAGGCCAACGCGGTCAGCGGGGTCTTTTCCGACGGTTTCCAGATCACCGAGTTGCCGCAGACCAGTGCCAGCGCGGTGTTCCACGACCAGACCGCGACCGGGAAGTTGAACGCACTGATCACCCCTACTACGCCCAGCGGATGCCAGGTTTCACGCATGTGATGCCCTGGACGCTCCGAAGCGATGGTCAGGCCGTACATCTGCCGCGACAGGCCGACGGCGAAGTCGCAGATGTCGATCATTTCCTGCACTTCACCCAGACCTTCCTGAGTGATCTTGCCGGCCTCCCACGAAACCAGCTCGCCCAGATCGGCCTTGTGCTTGCGCAGGGCTTCACCGAACAGCCGGATCAGTTCCCCACGGCGTGGCGCCGGCACTTTGCGCCAGGCGTCGAAAGCATGCTCGGCACGGGTGATGCGCTGTTCGACTTCAGCGGCGCCTTCCCAGTGCACGGACGCGACCTGGCTGCCATCGACGGGTGTATGAACGGGCTTGTCGCCTTTCTGATAGAGAGCGGGGTCGACACCAAGGCGGGTAAGCAGGTCGTTGAGCATGGTTTCTCCTGGATTCTGGTGAATCGAAATTGCGCTGGGCAGCATGTTGAAATCGAGTTGTTCCGTCAGCCTGTAGTAATAGCCGGACTGAAGCAGCCCAACAAACGACGATTAAGCGAGATATCATTCCGTTTTTTCATGCTGAAGCACGAAGGCCTGAATATGTTGAACAAACGCCACCTGCCCTCGGTGACCGCTCTGCAGTGTTTCGAAGCGGTCACCCGGCACCTGAGTTTCACCCGCGCCGCAGAAGAGCTGAACCTGACCCAGAGCGCGGTCAGCAAGCAGGTCGCACAGCTCGAAGAGTTGGTCCAGCATCTGCTATTCAGGCGCGTACGTCGACGCCTGCAACTGACTCCCGCCGGGGCGCTGTATCTGGGCGAGGTGCGCAAAGTCCTAACGCAGATGGAGATGTCGACACACTTTCTGCGTTCCTACGGCGGGGAGACCGAGGTCTTGCGCGTTTCCACGCCATCGACCTTTGGTGCGCGCTGGCTGGTGCCACGCCTGAAGGGCTGGCGCCTGCGTCATCCGCACATTCATCTGGATCTGGTCAACGAGCAGGAAAGCGACGATGTGGCCCAAAGCCGGTGCGACATGTCGTTCTATTTTGGTCAAGGCGCGCGCCCTGGGGCGGAGAGCGTCAAACTGTTCAGCGAGGAACTGGTGCCGGTGTGCGCCCCCGGCAGCCTGCCCGACCAGCCGTTCACCGATCCGACGCAACTGGCCGAACTGGTGCTGCTGCAAAGCGCGCACCGCCCTCAAGGCTGGCATGACTGGTTCGAAAGCCAGGGCTACCAGACCGAGCACAGCTATCACGGCCCGCGTTTCGAAACTTTCTATATGTGCATACGCGCCGCGCAAGTGGGTTGCGGCGTAGCCCTGCTGCCGCGGTTCCTGGTCGAGGAAGAGCTGGCAGACGGCAAGCTGGTGATCCCTTGGGAGCATGCTCTGCCCAGCCGCGATGCGTATTACCTGGCCTATCCGGAACACGCGGCAGAGGTGCCGAAGATCCGGGTTTTCGTTGAATGGATGCTCGAGCAGCTGGATCAGCCGACTCCGCAGTAGGCTTACCGCCATACGGCCCCGGCAGGAGTGAGCTTGCTCGCGATCCGTTTGCTCAGCTTCCAGGCATGTGTCAGATGCACCGACCGCTCGCGAGCAAGCTCACTCCTACACAGACCTCGCCAAAATTCAATGACCTAGAACGGTCCGCAAATTGGCCCGCTGAAACATTTATGCCCCGACCTGCGATCGGCTGGCATTATGTCGGTCATCGTCAATAACAGACCGGACGTACCGCCACGGCGTTGCTGCAAGGTTGCAGGCGACACCGACTTCAATTCCCTGGGCCGCCCCTTGGCGGCTGCTGCTGGCTGGAGCGACACAATGAGTGAGAGCGCATTTGCAGATCGCATCGTGCAGAACCTGCTCGATACCGACCTCTACAAGTTGAGCATGATGCAGGCTGTGCTGCACAACTACCCCAACGTGGAAGTGGAATGGGAGTTTCGCTGCCGCAATGGCGAAGACCTGCGCCCTTATCTGATGGAGATTCGCCATCAGATCGAACAACTCTGCGATTTGTCCCTGAGCGTCGAAGAAAGCGGTTTTCTGGAACGCATCAACTTCATGAAACCAGACTTCCTGCGCTTTCTGGGGCTGTTCCGCTTCAACTTGCGTTACGTGCAGACCTTCATCGAGAACGACGAACTGTGCATCCGCCTGGCAGGGCCATGGCTGCATGTGATTCTGTTCGAGGTGCCGATCCTGGCCATCGTCAGCGAAGTGCGAAACCGCCACCGCAACCCCGATACCCTGCTGAGCCAGGCCCGCGACCAGCTGTATCGCAAGTTCGACTGGCTCACTGCCAGCGCTACCCCTGATGAACTGGCGGAGCTGAAAGTCGCCGATTTCGGCACCCGTCGGCGCTTTTCGTTTGCCGTGCAGGAAGACGTGGTATCGGTGCTGAAAAAGGACTTCCCCGGTCAGTTCGTCGGCACCAGCAATGTCTATCTGGCGCGCAAGTTCGACCTCAAGCCACTGGGCACCATGGCGCACGAATGGATCATGGCCCACCAGCAACTCGGCCCGCGCCTGATCGACAGCCAGATCTCCGCTCTCGACTGCTGGGTTCGTGAATACCGTGGCCTGTTGGGGATTGCGCTGACCGACTGCATCACCACCGACGCCTTCCTCAATGACTTCGACCTGTTTTTCGCCAAGCTTTTCGATGGCCTGCGTCATGATTCGGGCGACCCCGTGCAGTGGGCGGAAAAATGCATCGCGCATTACCAGAAGCTGGGTATCGACCCGATGAGCAAGACCCTGGTGTTCTCCGATGGCCTGAACCTGCCCAAGGCGCTGGATATATTTCGCGCCCTGCGCGGTCGGATCAATGTCAGCTTCGGCATTGGCACCAACCTGACCGCCGATGTACCGGGCATCGAGCCCATGAGTATCGTGCTTAAAATGACCGCCTGTGCCGGCCAGCCCGTCGCCAAGATTTCCGACGAACCCGGCAAGACGCAGTGCAAGGACCCCGAATTCGTGTCCTACTTGCGTCATGTATTCAAGGTGCCAGCCTGACTCGAGCACCGATCACACTCTTTTTTGATGCCAATTTTCCTTCTTCTGCATAAGGAGTAAATCATGCAAGCCGTACAGCTCGAGATCGCCGGAGAACTCAAGGTTCAAGCCCCCTTCGCCAATCAAGGCGAGCTTGAAACCGAGGTTACGCGCCGCGTCCAGTTCATCAAGGATTGTCTGCACAATGCACGTCTGAAAGTCCTGGTACTGGGCATCAGTGGCGGCGTCGACTCGCTGACCGCAGGCCTGATGGCCCAGCGCGCCGTGAAGGAGCTGCGCGACAGCACCGGCGACACGGCGTACCAGTTCATTACCGTACGCCTGCCGTACCACATCCAACACGATGAGCACGAAGCCACTGCCTCGGTCGATTTCATCAACCCCGACGAGCGTCACACCGTAGACATCGCACCGTCGGTCAAGGCGCTGGTCGAGCAGGTCAAGGCCTTCGAAGGGCAATCCGATGCCGCCGTGGATTTCGTCAAAGGCAATATCAAGGCGCGCACGCGTATGGTTGCGCAATACACCATTGCCGGCGTGCGCGGCGGGCTGGTGATCGGCACCGACCACGCGGCAGAAGCGGTCATGGGTTTTTTCACCAAGTTCGGTGACGGCGCCTGCGACCTGGCCCCCCTCAGCGGCCTGGTGAAGAATCAGGTTCGTGCTATCGCCCGTCATTTTGGTGCGCCAGAGAATCTGGTCGAGAAAATTCCGACTGCCGATCTCGAAGACCTGGTGCCCGGCAAGCCCGATGAAGCATCCCACGGTGTGACCTATGCCGAGATCGACGCCTTTCTGCATGGCCAGCCGCTGCGTCAGGAAGCCTTCGATATCATCGTCAACACCTATCGCAAGACCCAGCACAAGCGCGACCTGCCTTACGCGCCCTGACCCTGACCTGTGTAGGAGTGAGCTTGCTCGTGGCGTGGCTGTCAGACACAGTTATGCGCCTGAGTAATTGCTTGCGAGCAAGCTCACCCCTACAGACGCGCGTCGTCATTCAAAAAAGGAATGAACCTGCCGTTTTTTTTCGCTTGCTGGCGTCTCGCATCAGGGCTTAGATAACGACCTGACTTTCTCGCTCAGAGCCGCTACCCATGACCGCTTTCCAAGGCCTGTTCTCTCTTGTCGCCTCCACCGTCGGCCAGCCTGCTGCCGACTGGCTGGAACAACGTGTCGAAGTCCCGCAAACACTGCACAACTTCGCCTGGACCGAGGGCGCGGTGCACCGCGTCTGGCTCGCCGAGGCATTGAACCTGTGCCTGTTCCACAAGCTGGTGGAGGCGGTACCGGACGGCCTGCGCTATGTCGACGAGCAGTTCGCTAGCGGGCGCAAGGTGATGTTCGATCATGGCGCGCTCCGTACTGTCGACTGGCCCGAGAACGGCGAGCTGCCGCGCGGCCGCCAGGCGTTTTCGCGCCTGCTGGAACCGCTGGGGTTCACCGACGTGCGCACTTATCCACTGACCCGACTGAACATGACCGGCTGGGGTTATCGGCAGATGGACCTGCCGGAGGAGATTGCGCAGTTCTTTGTCTCCGAATTGCATCCAGGTCGGCTCAGTGAAGCGTTTCAGAACGCGGTGAGCAACGTCGTCGGCTCCAACCGTGACCCACTAAGCAGCGCAGACCTGAGCACCCTCAAGTGCCTGCAAAACACGCGTCATTGCAGTCTTGCGCAGGCCACTGCGCTGTTGCCGGGTTTGTATCGGGCCTTCGGTCGTCAGCATGGCGTGGTGCGCGAGGCCGACTACCGCCAACTGCTGAGCGAAAGTGCGGAGATGGCCTGGATCGCCACCGAAGGCAACAGCTTCAACCATCTCACCGATCGTGTCGTCGATCTGGAGGCTACCGTTGAGGCGCAGACCCGCCTGGGACGACCGATGAAAGACAGCATTGAAGTTTCAGGATCAGGGCGAGTCATGCAGACGGCCTACAAGGCCTGTACCGTGAGCCGCGATCTGCTGGATGCCGAAGGAGTGCTCAAGGCGCATCAGGTGCCGGGGTCGTTCGTCGAATTCATTCAGCGCAGGATTGACCCGGAAAACGCCAGGATTGACCTGAATTTCGACAGCAGCAATGCGCAGGGTATTTTCAAGATGACCGATTCGAAGCGAGCGTAACCAGCGCAGAACCTGTGGCCTTCGGCCAGAAACAGATACTGAATGACTACAGAGCCTGGAGCCCTCAGGCTTGCTGGCGGCAGCACCTCAAGGATGCTGCCGCCAGTCATGACTGCACGCTTACTTGAGCGTTACAGTGCCTTTCATCATGCTGATGTGGCCCGGGAACGAGCAGAAGAAACCATATTTCTCTGCCGGGTCCAGCTTGGACACGTCTATCTTCAGCGAATCCGTCTCGCCCGCGCCGATGATCTTGGTGTGCGCAATGATGCGCGCATCGCCCTCTTTCAGGTATTGCTTGTCAATCCCGCCGGCCATGCCGTCAGTGGCGATCGGCTGCATGTCAGCTTCTTTGCTGATCACCAGGTTATGGCCCATGACATTTTTCGGCAGGCTGCCGGAGTGCTTGAGATTGACGGTGAATTCCTTGCAGCTTTTGTCGATTTCGATGGCCTTGGTGCTGAAGGTCATCTGATCGGTCGAGTCGACATCGACCGAACATTCAGCCGCCAACAAATGGCCGCTGGCAAGGGTCAGCAGGGATGCAGCAACAAGCTTGCGAATCATGATGAGTCTCCTGAATGGGGTTGCTCTTTGTTTTTTTGTATACAAAGACTGCCCTAACTTTAAACAATTTTTCAACCATTATTATGAAACATGTCTGGATGGCCTCTATCAGAGCCATCGAGACAATCAAACAGCGGACGATACTGTGTCCTCCTAAGATGGCCTTGTCACTCATCAATCAGGACGATTTTCATGCAACTCAATAGCCTTTTCCGCAGCCTGCTCGCCGCTTATGCCTGCGGCGCCAGCGGCAATTACGACAGAACCCGCCAAGACTATAGCGATTATCGGCGCCCGGCCCGCTGCGCCTGATGACGGAAAATGTCGCCCTGCCGATCACGCGAAGATGATCACGCCGTGTATGCGCTGGCGTTCTCAGGCAGAATGGTCGTACTTAACGACTGCCTCGAGGACTGCCCATGGCCAAACCCAACTATTCCTTCGCTAAACGTCAACGCGATCTGGCAAAAGAGCAGAAGAAAGAGGAAAAGGCGCAGCGTAAACAGGCCGAGAAGGCTGGAACGCTGGCTGAAGATGGCGAGACCGTAGAAGGCGAAACTGCAGAAGGCGAAACCGCTGAAGGTTCTACCGACGAAAAGCCAGCTGAGTAAGGAGGATCGTGAAACCCTGCAGCAGTGAGCTTGCTCGCGATCGATGGCTGCCGCGCTCAAGCTTCATCGGATGCGCCGGCCTCTCGCGAGCAAGCTCACTCCTGCAGGAACCTGACTGCCGCTTTCCCTACCCCGCTACTGGCATCACCGTCACGCTCACTTCCGGATCGTGACTGCCGCCGCCGAGAATCACCCCACGCAGCGGTGACACGTCCGAAAAATCCCGTCCCCAGGCCAGACTGATGTGCTCCAGCGCAGGCTGGATATTGTTGGTCGGGTCGAAATCCACCCAGCCCAACACCGGGCAGAACACCGACACCCAGGCGTGGGATGCATCGGCGCCAATCAGGCGCGGCTGGCCGGGTGGCGGCTGAGTCAACAGATAACCGCTGACATAACGCGCCGCCAATCCGCGTGAACGCAGGCATGCCAGCATAAGATGGGCAAAGTCCTGACAGACGCCTCGTCGAGTTTCCAGGACCTCCACCAGTGGCGTCGCGACCTGAGTCGCCTCGCCGTCAAAGGTGAACTCGTCGAAAATCTTTTCCATCAGCGCCTGCGCACACAGCAGCATCGGACGCCCGGCAGGAAAACAACTGGCCGAAAAGTCGACGAACGACTGCTTCAGATGCACGTAAGGTGATTCAAAACGATAGCGACAGGCCTCGAGGATGTCCGGCGACATCTTCGACGCGCTGTAGGTCAAGGTACTGCGGGCGCGGTCCCAGGAAGCCGACTGCTGGAAATCCAGCACAGGCCGCTGGAGCACTTCGACGCGCAGACGTGCATTGACCTGCAACTCATCGTGGGGCCGCTCGAATGCCAGCCGGGTCAACGGATTGCCAAACACGTCCAGCTCGTCACGGCGCATGGTCGGCGTCGGGCTGATCAGCAGGTGCTGTTCCAGGCAGCGTTGCCAGGGGCTACGGCGCGGCCACAGATGTGCCAGCTGCTGGGCCAGCGACACCGGGCTGTCGTACTTGTAATGGGTATCGTGAAGAATCTGGTAATGAGCGCTGTTCATCAGACGGACACCGTGCGCTGGCTGACATCATCGACATGGGCGAAATGGCGCAGTGCCAGGCGGTCGGAAACCTGACTGCTGGTCTCGCCAATGCTTTGCAGCAGATCCGCCAGACCGTGCAGCGCCGCCTTGACGCTGCTTTCGCCGAACAGCCCGTTCTCCAGGCAACCCAGGTCGAACATCGCCAGACGCTGGATCAGCGGCGCCAGGCTGTTGTCCTGCGGCACACCGAAGTCGTCATTCAGGCGTTTCAACGAGCGCGCCACCAATTTGAGCTGGAACAACACCGCGTGCGGGTTCTGCTCATCGAGCAGGAGCAGGTCCAGGACCGGAATCAATTGCGGCAGCGCCAGGTAGCGGGAGCGATAGGTGATGCTGCTGTTGCCCAGTTCCAGCAGCCAGTCCAGGGCGTCCTGGTCGAACACCGCCTCGCTGCGCAGGAACGCGGCCAGACTGGTGCTCAGAAACTGCAAACGCTCGATGCGCCGACCGATCATCAGAAAGCGCCAGCCCTCATCGCGCGTCATGTCGTCCAGGGCAAAGCCGGAGAGCGCCGCCAGCGACATCACCAGACGGTTGAGAAAATCCAGAAGCTCGCCGAAATCGGGCTCATCGGTGTCCAGAGTGGTGGCCTCGCGCTGCAACTCCACCAACGCCTGCCAGTTCTCCCGGGACAACTTGCCACGTACCTGCGAGGCGGCCCACTGCAAGCGTTGCAGGTTGGAGCGCAGGCTGAACGGCCAGTCGTCACCGAGCAACGCCGCCAGCAGCCGCTCGTGCAGTTCGCTGCCCTCTTCTTCATCTTCGCGGGGCAGCAGACTCAAGCGCTCGCCCAGCTCCACGGCCGCCTGCAAGGCCTGCGGGTCGTCGCCGTCAACATAACGCGTCAGCATGATCCTCAGCAGCCGCGCACTGTCGTCGCAACGCTCGCAGTAACGACCGAACCAGAACAGGTTTTCCACCACGCGCGACGGCAGATACGGGTCGCGGCGAATCAGGTCATGCACGCCCAGCGAGCGGCGGCCTTTCCACGGCTCGCTGCCAAGGGTGCGCTCACCCATCACCCAGGTGTCCTTGCTGGCTCCACCACGCTGCATCGACACCACATCGGCATCGGCGTCAGCGGCGACCCGGGTCAGGCCACCTGGCAGTACGCGATAGCCCTCGGCGGTCGCGACGGCGTAGACCCGCATGCCGATGGCGCGGGGCTGCAACTGGTCGTCCTCGCCCTGCCAGATCGGCGCGTGAGACAGCTGCGCCAGCTCCTGAGCGACATACGCATAAGGCCTGGCCTGCATGCGAGTGGCGAGGGCCTGGCGCTGCTCCTGGTTGAGGTCGCGGCCAAACACCGGCGCGAAACTCTGCGAGGGAAATGCCGGCTTGATCAGCAGCTCGGACATCTTCTCCAGCGCCTGGGCCAGCACCGGCGGCTCGCCGCACCACCAGGTCGCCACCGATGGCAGGATCAGCTCTTCGCCAAACAGGTGCTCGTTGATTTTCGGCAAGAAGCCCAGCAAGCCGGGAGACTCCAGTACGCCGCTGCCCAACGCATTGGCCACCAGCACGCGACCCTGACGCACAGCTTCCAGCAGGCCCGGTACGCCGAGTGCCGAATCGGTGCGCAGTTCCAGAGGATCGCAGAAGTCATCGTCCAGACGACGCATGATGGCGTGAACACGGCGCAACCCGCTGAGGGTCTTGAGGTAGACCGTGGCATCGCGCACCGTCAGGTCGCTACCTTCCACCAGCGGATAGCCGAGCTGACCGGCGAGGTAGAGGTGCTCGAAATAGCTTTCGTTGAAACGCCCGGGCGTGAGCAATACCACCAACGGCACTTCATTGCTGCTCGGCGCCTGACGCGTCAGGGTTTCCTGCAACGAGCGGAAAAAGCCCGACAGGTGCTGGACTTCCAGATCGCGGTACAGCTCGGGGAAGGCGCGCGAGACGATCAAGCGGTTTTCCAGCGCATAGCCGGCCCCCGACGGCGCCTGGGTGCGGTCTGCCGTGACCCACCAGCGGCCGTCGGGGGTGCGCGCAAGATCCACCGCATACACGTGCAGGAACGTGCCTTCCGGAGGCGTCACGCCCTGACACGGCCAGAGAAAATTGTTGTGACCAAATACCAGCTCTGCCGGCAGCAGACCTTCGGCGATCAGTTTCTGCGGGCCGTAGAGGTCGGCCAGCACTGCGTTGAGCAGACGCGCACGCTGAGCGATGCCCGCAGCCAGTTGCTGCCATTCCTCGACCGGAATCAGATGCGGCAACAGATCCAGCTCCCACGGCCGGTCGGCGCCCTTGGGGTCGGCATAAACGTTGTAAGTGACGCCGTTTTCCTGAATCTGCCTGGCCAGCAGCGCCTGACGCTGGATCAACTGCGCCGGCGTACTGCGTTGCAGATGCTCGTACAGACGCAGCCAATGTGGCCGGACAGCGCCGCTGGCGTCGAGCATCTCGTGATAGGTACCCGCGCAAAGCGAATATTGGTCAAGCAGGTCGGGCATGGAAGGCTCGGCAAACAACTAAATGGCTCGAATTAGCAGGGATCAGATTAGCGCAGACAATGTGACACGCGAGGCACGCTTCCCTGCGGCCCCTACCAAGCCAGATTGCCTGACGCGAAGGTCAGGCAATGTGCTGTGCCGTTACCGATGCAGACGCATATCCAGCGTCATCGGCATTTCGTCGTTGATGGTCAGTGCAGGGACAGCCAGTTTGCCGGGGCTGTGGCCGACGCGGAAAAACCGCGACAGGCGCCGGCTTTCGGCTTCGTTGGCGTTCACCGGCAGGGTTTCGTAGTTGCGACCACCAGGATGGGCGACATGATACTCGCAGCCGCCCAGCGAGCGCTGCATCCATGTGTCGAGGATGTCGAAAACCAGCGGCGCATGAACCGGGATGGTCGGCTGCAAGGCGTTGGACGGCTGCCAGGCGCGATAACGCACGCCGGCGACGAACTCACCGATGCGCCCGGTCGGCTGCAGCGGCACCGGGACACCGTTGCACGTGAGCAGATACCGTTGCGGCGGCAAGCCTGTCACCTTCAACTGCAAGCGCTCCAGCGACGAATCGACGTAGCGAACCGCCCCGCCCGCTGCGCCCTCCTCGCCCAGTACATGCCATGGCTCCAGCGCTTGTCGCAGCTCCAGTTCGATGCCGCTGACCGCGTAATCGCCCACTTTCGGGAAACGGAACTCCAGATGCGCGGCGAACCATTCGGCGCGCACCGGATAACCCGCCGCGTTGAGCTCGACAATGACGTCGGCGAAATCCTGCTCGATGAAATGCGGCAGCATGAAGCGGTCGTGCAGCTCAGTGCCCCAGCGCGCCAGCTTGGCCGGTGCGTAGGGTTCACGCCAGAATCTGGCGACCAGCGCCCGCAACAGCAACTGCTGGGCCAGGCTCATGCGCGCATGGGGCGGCATTTCGAACGCGCGCAACTCCAGCAGACCCAGGCGGCCGGTCGCGCCATCGGGCGAGTACAGCTTGTCGATGCAGAACTCGGCACGGTGCGTATTGCCCGTGACGTCGATCAGCAAGTTGCGCAGCAGCCGGTCGACCAGCCATGGCGAACAGGCTTCGCCGGGCTCGGGCATCTGCGAAAAAGCGATTTCCAGCTCGTACAACGAATCGTTGCGCGCCTCATCGACACGCGGCGCCTGCGAGGTCGGCCCGATGAACAGGCCGGAAAACAGGTACGACAGCGACGGGTGGTTATGCCAGTAACTGAGCAGACTGCGCAGCAGATCAGGCCGACGCAGGAACGGAGAATCGGCGGGTGTCGCCCCGCCGAGCACGAAGTGGTTGCCGCCACCGGTGCCGGTGTGGCGCCCGTCGATCATGAATTTCTCGGTGGTCAGTCGGGTCAGGCGTGCCTGTTCGTAGAGGAACTCGGTGCGCTCGACCAATTCGTCCCAACTGGACGACGGCTGCACATTGACCTCGATCACCCCGGGGTCAGGGGTAATCCGGAAATTGGCCAGACGCGGATCGCTTGGCGGTTCATACCCTTCCAGCAACACCGGGCAGTGCAGCTCTTGTGCGGTCGACTCGATGGCGGCCACCAGTTCAAGGTACGCCTCGAGCCCCGGCAGCGGAGGCATGAACAGATACAGCCGTCCGCCCCGCACCTCGGCACCCAAGGCCGTGCGGGTCAGCCAGTCGGCCGACTCGTCGATGGCCGGCGCGCGCTCGGCGTCGGGATTCTGCTGCTCGGTCAACCCCTCAAGCCGAGTCTGCACGGCATCTCGATCCGGCAGGTCGGGAAAGTCCTGGTTATGGTCGGTCGGATGAATATAGGGATACTCGGCCGCCTTCACCCACGGCTGCGAGGCCAGCGGCAAGCGGTAGCCCAACGGCGAATCGCCCGGAACCAGACGGCAATGTTCGTCGCGCAGGTACCAGCGTCCACTTTGCCAACGATCATCGGCGGCCGTGCGCGCCAGCGGCAGGACGTGCCCGATCACCTTGTCCAGGCCCTGCGAAAACACTTTGCTCAGCCGCGCCCGCTCCAGCTCGTCGCCCAGGCGTGAGTCTTGGGCGGTGACGTTTTTGGGCAGCGCGCCCTCACGCCACAGGTAGTAAAAGTTGTCCTCGTAGGCGGGAAAGACGTAACGGGCCGGCAACTTCAGGCGCTCGGCGACGCTGCGCAGGAAGCGTCCGGCCGTCTCGCTGGTGGTGCCGTAATCTTCGCTTTCATCGGCAATCAGCGCGTTATTGCGCCATACCGGCTGGCCATCGCGACGCCAGAAGCAATTGAGCGACCAGCGCGGCAGTTGCTCGCCGGGGTACCACTTGCCCTGACCGAAATGGACGAACCCTTGCGGCGCGTAGTGTTTGCGCATGCGCTGGAACAGCTCGGCCGAGAGAATGCGTTTCTCGGGGCCCAGCGCTGCGGTGTTCCACTCATCGCCGTCACGATCATCGATGGATACGAATGTCGGCTCGCCGCCCATGGTCAGGCGCACGTCATCGGCGATGAGGTCGCTGTCGATTTGCCGGCCCAGCGCCTGGATCTCCAGCCACTGCGCTTCGGTGTAAGGCTTGGTAACCCGCGGCGCCTCCCATATCCGCTCCACCGACATTTCATGGGTGAACCGGGTTTCGCATGGCTCCACGAGGCCACTGATGGGCGCCGCCGAGGACGGTTCTGGGCTACATGCCAGCGGAATGTGCCCTTCGCCTGCGAACAATCCGGAGGTCGCATCGAGCCCGACCCAGCCCGCACCCGGCAGATACACCTCGCACCAGGCGTGCAGGTCAGTGAAGTCGACGTCAGTGCCAGACGGGCCGTCGAGTGCCTCGACATCGGCCTTGAGCTGGATCAGGTAGCCGGAGACAAACCGGGCTGCCAGGCCAAGATGACGTAACAGTTGCACCAATAGCCAGGCAGAGTCTCGGCAGGAGCCGGACGCGTTCTCGAGGGTGAACTCGGGCGTCTGGATACCCGGCTCCATGCGGATCAGGTAACCGATATCGTTGGCCAGGCGCTGATTGAGGTTGACCAGGAAGTCGATGGCCGGCACCGGCGTGCGGTCGATGCTGTCCAGATAGGCCTGAAACCTGGGGGTCAGCGGCAGCTTTTCCAGGTAGGGCTGCAGTTCGTGATGCTCTTCCCTGGCGTAGATGAAGGGAATCTTTTCGGCGTACGGCTCAAGGAAAAAGTCGAACGGGTTGAACACCGCCATCTCGGCGACCAGATCGACTTCGATGCGCAACTCATCGGTCTTTTCCGGAAACACGAGACGCGCCAGGTAGTTACCCTGCGGGTCCTGTTGCCAGTTGATGAAATGATTTTCAGGCGCGACCTTCAGCGAGTAGGACAACACGCGCGTGCGGCTATGAGCCGCAGGACGCAAGCGCACAATCTGCGGACCCAGTTCTACCGCTCGTTCGTAGCGGTAATGCGTGACGTGGTGCAAGGCAATGTGAATCGACACGGCGTGCCTCCTGCGAGCCTGGACGGTAGCGTAACCGCGCAAGACTTATGCCATCCAGGCAAGTCCGGCGGTTTCGGCGTTGATGATGCTCGCTCAGCTAAGCACAGCACCAAAATCGCGCCAGCTTCGGCGGATGGTGCAAGGGTCGCACGGAAATGAGGCGGGAGGGGTTATTTGCGCTTCAATTGCCGTGCCTTCAAGCGTCGCGCACGATAGGCCTCACGTTTTTTTTCGAGCTGGCGTTGATCCTTCAAGGCTTTTTTAATTGCCTCGCGCTCATGCCGCTGCCGGACGAGGATCTGCCGCATTTCAACGTGGCGGTCGGTGCTCAGCAAAAAAAGTCCGAACAGAGAAAAAAACACGCCAAGCACCACCCACCACCGCTCAGAGCGGAATTCGATGCACAGCAAGCAAAATAATAAACAGAACAATAAGAGAGCAACCGTCCCCCACATCCAGGCAGGACGCCCGCGAACAACCATGAAATTGAAGTGAGTCAAAAGCGCAGAGTAGGCCAGTACAAACTCTACGAACCACTGTGTACTGATTGAGATCGGTATATCGCGAAATACATAAATGACGCCCAGCCCGGCGACCATCCCGCCCGCAACCAAGGCTGAAAAGATCACGCCCATAAAGACTGGGAAGTAACGGCGACGAAATTGATAGTACTCAATAAAATCCATTACTGATTACTCTCCTGATACACGCCGATTGCAATGGCATATAAGTTCCCAGACATGCTACTGCCAGTAATGGCCAGCCCCGCACCGAGCATGTCTTTGATCTGGGTTATCACAGCATGGTTTACCATCTGCGACTCACGCGGGTTCGTTTCCAATTCCCTGACAAACTCCTGCGCGCCCATATACCTAGGCGCCTCCCGCAAAATCACTCGCTTAACAGCCACGCTGCAGATCGGCTGAAACTCCCCCAGCGTCACGACATTGAAATCGCTGTCGATGTAAACGACACCGGCGCCAACGATGGCCGGATCAGCATCGATGACGCCCAACAGCTGCCTGAGATCAATAGCGTTTTCAATGCGATCCCTCGCCTGACTTCGCGCGACTGAAAAACCATCCCGCAGTGATAGCCCACCCATTCCCTTTTCCCATTGTTTGGCTGATAGCGGGCGAGATTAGGCAGTCAATGACCCTGACGCTGTAGGAAAACTTTCTTTGTTTCGTATGAACGGTCCCGATCTACGTCCAACGTATTGCGATCAACCTGCCGGTGAGAAAAGGTGCGCATCGACAATTCGTCGACCACGGTTTTTTTCAGGGAGTGCTCATGGCAATCGATATGTTTTTGAAGCTGGGCGACGTCAAGGGTGAGTCCAGGGACAGCGTTCACAAGGATGAGATCGACATCCAATCGATCCAGTGGGGCATGTCGCAGGCCGGTTCCATGCATCAGGGCGGTGGCGGTGGAGCAGGCAAGGTGACCATGCAGAACCTCAGCCTTCGCAAGTCGCTGGACAAGTCTTCGCCCAACCTGATGATGGCCTGCTCAAGCGGCAAGCATTACCCGGAGGCGACGCTTACGGTACGCAAGGCCGGCGGCAGCAGCCCGGTGGAATACATGATCATCACGCTCAAGGAAGTGATGGTGGCGTCCTATGACACCACTGCCGGCAGCAGCGATGAGGTCCTGACCGAGCACGTCGCGCTGAATTTCGGCAAAGTCGAGATCAGCTATCAGCCTCAGTTGGCCGACGGGAGCAAGGACGGCGGGCCGGTCAAGTACGGCTGGAACATCCGCGAAAACGTGAAGATCTAAAACGCAAAACGCCAGCTCGAAAGCTGGCGTTTTGCTTACAGCAAGATCAATCAGCGCGGAAAGACGGGCTGGCGGGTCGGTTTCTTGTCGCCTTTGCCACCCTTGGCGGCATCCGCCCGTTCCTTGGCAGCCTGCTTGTTACGCGCAGCGGCGGCGGCCTTGGCCTCCTCGCGCTTGTCCCAAGGCTTGCTGCCGTCACTGCCACGTTGCGGCAGGCCGGTGTGCTGGGTCAGGATCTTCGTCGTCTTGGCGACCTTGTGGCTGCCGGCGGGCGTCGAGTTCTTGCGGCGCGCGCTCTGGTAGCTGTCGGTCTCCGGTTGATGCAACGGGATCAGCTGGTTCTTGCCCGAACCGATGAGGTCGGAGCGGCCCATGCGTTCCAGGGCTTCACGCAGCATCGGCCAACCCTTCGGGTCGTGGTAACGCAGGAACGCCTTGTGCAACCGGCGCTGCTCTTCGCTCTTGACGATGGTGACCGAGTCGCTTTTGTAGGTGACCTTGCGCAGCGGATTCTTGCCGGAATGGTACATGGCGGTCGCGCTGGCCATCGGCGAGGGGTAGAACGCCTGCACCTGGTCGGCGCGGAAACCGTTGCCCTTGAGCCACAGCGCCAGGTTCATCATGTCTTCATCGGTGGTGCCCGGGTGAGCGGCGATGAAGTAAGGAATCAGGTACTGCTCCTTGCCCGCCTCTTTCGAATACTTCTCGAACATGCGCTTGAACTTGTCATAGCTGCCGATGCCCGGTTTCATCATCTGATTGAGCGGGCCTTCCTCGGTGTGCTCCGGGGCGATCTTCAGATAGCCACCGACGTGGTGGGTCACCAGCTCCTTGACGTATTCCGGCGACTCGACTGCCAGGTCGTAACGCAGACCGGAGGCGATCAGGATCTTCTTCACACCCGGCAACTCACGGGCGCTGCGGTACAGCTGGATCAGCGCCGAGTGGTCGGTGTTCAGGTTCGGACAGATGCCAGGGAACACGCAGGACGGCTTGCGGCACGCGGATTCGATTTCCGGGGTCTTGCAGGCGATGCGATACATGTTCGCAGTCGGGCCTCCGAGGTCGGAAATGACACCGGTGAAGCCGGGCACCTTGTCGCGGATCTCTTCGATTTCGCGGATGATCGAGTCGTGCGAACGGTTCTGGATGATCCGCCCTTCATGCTCGGTGATCGAGCAGAAGGTGCAACCGCCGAAACAGCCACGCATGATGTTTACCGAAAAACGGATCATGTCGTAGGCGGGGATTTTTTCCTTGCCGTACACAGGATGCGGGACACGTGCGTAGGGCATGCCGAACACGTAGTCCATTTCTTCGGTGGTCATCGGAATGGGCGGCGGGTTGAACCATACGTCGACCTCGCCATGCTTCTGCACCAGCGCACGGGCATTACCGGGGTTGGTCTCCAGGTGCAGCACACGGTTGGCGTGGGCATACAGCACCGCGTCGCCACGGACCTTTTCCATCGACGGCAGACGAATGACCGTCTTGTCACGGGTCATGCGCGGGCTCGCCAGGATCTGCACGACCTTGGCTTCGTTTGCGTCTTCAACCGGACCCTTTTCCTGCTCGATGGCGCAGGCCTGGGTGTCCTGGGTGTTGACGTACGGGTTGATGATCTTGTCGACCTTGCCCGGACGGTCAATACGCGTGGAATCGACTTCGTACCAACCTTCAGGCGTATCACGACGGATGAACGCGGTGCCGCGCACATCGGTGATGTCTTCGATCTTGTGACCGTAGGACAGGCGATTGGCGACCTCGACGATGGCCCGCTCGGCGTTGCCGTACAGCAGGATATCGGCGCAAGCGTCGATCAGGATCGAGTTGCGAACCTTGTCCTGCCAGTAGTCGTAGTGAGCGATGCGGCGCAACGAAGCCTCGATGCCACCCAGTACGATCGGGACATCCTTGTAGGCCTCTTTGCAGCGCTGGCTGTACACCAGACTGGCGCGGTCGGGACGTTTGCCCGCCATGCCGCCTGGGGTGTAGGCGTCGTCGGAACGGATCTTCTTGTCCGCGGTGTAGCGGTTGATCATCGAGTCCATGTTGCCGGCAGCGACGCCGAAAAACAGGTTCGGCTGGCCAAGCTTCATGAAGTCGTCTTTGGACTTCCAGTCCGGCTGGGCAATGATCCCGACGCGAAAGCCTTGCGACTCCAGCAGCCGGCCGATGATCGCCATGCCAAACGAGGGGTGATCGACGTAGGCATCGCCGGTGACGATGATGATGTCGCAGGAATCCCAGCCGAGCTGATCCATTTCTTCCCGACTCATCGGCAGGAAAGGCGCTGGCCCGAAACATTCGGCCCAGTACTTCGGATAGTCAAATAACGGCTTGGCTGCTTGCATGTCAGAACCTACGTGTTTGCACGTTGGAAAAATCGCGGGCGCGGAATATAGCACAAATTTTGATCAAGTCCGACAACGACAGTCGGATTTGTTGTTGGCATGAGATCGTTACTTTGATGCCCTTCGGCCCTGCTCGCGAGCAAGCTGGCGATACGTCTGAAGGGCATCAATGTAGCGATATCAAGGGAACCTACTCATCATCATCAAAGTTGTAACTACCCGGAGCCAGGTTCTCGAAACGTGTGTATTTGCCGATGAACGCCAGTCGGATGAAGCCAATCGGGCCGTTACGCTGCTTGCCGATGATGATTTCGGCAATGCCCTTGTGTTCGGTTTCCGGGTGATACACCTCATCACGGTAGACGAACATGATGACGTCGGCGTCCTGCTCGATTGCTCCGGATTCCCGCAAGTCGGAGTTCACCGGGCGCTTGTTCGGGCGTTGTTCCAGGGAGCGGTTGAGCTGTGACAACGCCACCACCGGACACTGGAATTCCTTGGCCAGCGCTTTGAGGGAGCGGGAGATTTCAGAAATCTCGTTGGTCCGGTTATCGCCGCTGGAGCCGGGAATCTGCATCAGCTGCAGGTAGTCGATCATGATCAGCCCGACTTCACCGTGCTCGCGCACCAGACGACGGGTGCGTGCACGCATCTCCGACGGGCTGATCCCCGCGGTATCGTCGATGAACAGCTTACGGTCGTTGAGCAGGTTGACCGCCGAGGTCAACCGCGGCCAATCGTCGTCGTCCAGCTGGCCGGAACGCACCTTGGTCTGGTCGATCCGACCCAGCGACGACAACATACGCATGATCAGCGATTCGCCTGGCATTTCCAGCGAAAAAACCAATACCGCTTTTTCGCTTCGCAGTACCGCGTTTTCCACCAGGTTCATGGCGAAAGTGGTCTTACCCATCGACGGACGCCCGGCGACGATGATCAGGTCCGACGGCTGCAGGCCGCTGGTCTTTTCGTCCAGATCGGTGTAACCGGTAGACAGGCCCGTGATGCCCTCGCCCAGGTTGAACAGCGTATCGATACGATCGATGGCCTTGGTCAGCAGGTCGTTGACGCTGACCGGACCGCCGGTCTTGGGCCGTGCTTCGGCGATCTGGAAAATCTGCCGCTCGGCCTCGTCGAGAATCTCCTCGGCGGTGCGCCCTTCAGGATTGAATGCGCTGTCGGCGATTTCGTTACTGATGCCGATCAGTTGGCGCAGGGTCGCGCGCTGACGGACGATCTGGGCGTAGGCCTTGATGTTGGCGACCGACGGAATGTTCTTTGCCAGTTCCGAGAGATAACCAAGACCGCCGACCTGAGAGGTCTGCCCTTCCTTGTCCAGCTGCTCGGCGAGGGTTACCACGTCAATTGGCAGGTTCTGATCGGCCAGTTTGGCAATGGCACGGAAAATCAGGCGATGGTCATGACGATAGAAATCACCGTCCGAGACCTGATCCAGCACGCGTTCCCAGGCGTTGTTGTCCAGCATCAGACCACCGAGCACAGCCTGTTCGGCCTCGATGGAATGCGGCGGCACCTTCAGGGCAGCGGTTTGCAGATCATATTGCTCGGGAGCGGAGATGTCGTTCATGGCCACACAAAATCAGGGATTTGAAACAGGATACTCAGAAATGACAAAGGGCACGACCTGCGAACAGGATCGTGCCCAATGCCGACCGGCTGACGAGCGAGTCACCAACCGGTCAGACGCCGGCACCGAAGCGCCGGAATCGAACTGCTTAAGCAGCCACCACAACAACGCGAACGGTTGCTTCAACATCGCTGTGCAGGTGCACGGCTACGTCGTATTCGCCAACGTTACGGATGGTGCCGTTCGGCAGACGAACTTCAGCTTTGGCAACTTCAACGCCAGAGGCGGTCAGTGCATCAGCGATGTCGTGAGTACCGATCGAACCGAACAGCTTGCCTTCATCACCAGCAGTGGCAGTGATAGTCACTTCCAGCTCAGCCAGTTGAGCAGCGCGACTTTCAGCAGAAGCTTTCTTGTCGGCAGCGGCTTTTTCCAGCTCAGCGCGACGCTCTTCAAACGCGGCCAGGTTGGCAGCGGTTGCAGCGGTGGCTTTGCCGAAAGGCAGCAGGAAGTTACGGCCGTAACCAGCCTTAACGTTTACTTTATCGCCCAGGTTGCCCAGGTTGGCGATTTTTTCCAGCAGGATGAGTTCCATTTGGTAATAACCTCTTAACTTTAACCTTCACCGTTCGCAGAACCGTTATCGGCATCTTTCGACGCCAGACGGCCGCGAAAATCAATCAGGCTGTCGACAATGGCAAACACCACCAGCAACGGATAGATCAGCTGCATGAACAGCAACAACGTGACGTACAACCCCACCAGCCAGAATCGCGTCAGGCGCCTTGCGGCAACCAGACCGTGAATCAGGGCCAGCCCCGCGAACATGAGCGGCACGCTGCACAACGGTGTCAACATCGCCAGTTGCGGACCGAAATTCGGCGCTACCAACATGCACACCAGCAGCACCAGCATCGGTGCCCGCGGGAGTCTCAAGCTGCGAAATTCGCGCCCGAAACCGCCCGGGTTATACAACAACGCCTGCCAGTAACGCCCAAGGATCAGGCATACCACGCTGACGATCTGCAACAACGCTGCTATCAGGCCGTTAAGGACCGGTGTAATCAGTGCTCCCAGACGCGCTCGCTCTTCTACCGACATCTGCTGGTAGACATCACCGAAAACGTGAGGCAGGAGTTTTTGCAACTCCCCCGCCATGGCTTCGATGGGTTCGCGGAAAACCGCTCCCAGAATCACTGCATACAACAATCCTGCCGCTACGCTGACCAGCAGCACGCGGACCCAGGACTCGCTGGCGCGCAACAAGGCCGCCAACCCCCATGAACCCAGCAACACCATAAGGGTGCGAGGTTCACCGAAATACCACCAGACCAAGGCCGGTAGCAGAGCCCAGGCGAGGACGCCAACGGCATCGCTCAACCCGCGTCGCAGGAGCACCAGGCAACCTGCGGCAGCACTCAACCAGAACAACAGCGGCAACGCCGCACATCCAACCACTACGAGAGTGGCCTGCACGCGGCCGCGCATGATGAAGTCAGCCATGGCGCGCATGCGATCTATCCCTTACTGCGTTTTTGTCGACTAAACCTGGTCTCAGCGGCCGTGGCTGTCGGTGTAGGCCAGCAGGGCCAGGAAGCGGGCGCGCTTGATAGCGGTAGCCAGCTGACGCTGATAACGAGCTTTGGTACCGGTAATGCGGCTAGGAACGATCTTGCCGGTTTCGGATACGTAGGCTTTCAGGGTGTTGAGATCCTTGTAATCGATCTCCTTCACATTTTCAGCTGTGAAGCGGCAGAATTTACGACGACGGAAGAAACGTGCCATGTAATGGGCTCCTCAAAAGGTCCGTGGATTACTCGTCAGCGTTATCGCTGTTGTCGCTGTCATCACCGTCAACGCCTTCGGCGTCGGAGTGCTCAGGACGGTCGCGACGCTCACGGCGCTCACTGCGGTTTTCTTCAGCCTTGAGCATCTCGGACTGGCCAGTAACGGCTTCCTCGCGACGGATGACAAGGTTACGGATCACGGCATCGTTGTAACGGAAGTTGTCTTCC